>NZ_JAIETD010000121.1 GCF_019745455.1 Methylobacterium sp. | reverse complement strand
TTCACGAACAGTTCATCCTGCGCGGCCTCGACGGACATCCACCGCTGAACGCGGAAGCCGATGCGCTCTACGATTCCGCCCGGGTGCCCCATGGGACGCGCTGGTCAATCCCGCTAATGCCGCTGCCCGAGACGCTGGGCTACATGATGCAGGTCCAGGAAGCGCTGGTGCGCCGGCTCGACGGACGCGCGCCCACGCCCGAGGAGGCCGAACTCTATCAACTCGTGACCTTCCACGAGGACATGCACGACGAGGCCTTCACCTACACACGCCAGACCCTCGGTTACCCGGCGCCGATCTTCGCCGCGTCAGCCTCGGTGGAGCACACTGGCTCCGGCTCCTGGCCCGGCGACGTCACCGTCGGTGGAGGCACCTGGCGGCTCGGATCCGAGCCCGGGGGCGGCTTCGTTTTCGATAACGAGAAATGGGCGCATCCGGTCGCCGTGGCGCCGTTTCGCATCGCCCGCGCTCCGGTGACGAACGCAGAATTCTCATCCTTCGTGGCGGATGGCGGCTACCATGAGGACGCCCATTGGGACGTGGAGGGCGTGCGCTGGCGCGACGACTACGGAGCCGCGCATCCGGTCTACTGGACGCGGGACGGCGCGAGGGATTGGATGATCCGACGCTTCGACCGCGAGGAGCCCCTCGCCCCCGACGAGCCGGTCGTTCACGTCAACTGGCACGAGGCCAACGCCTATTGCCGTTGGGCGGGGCGACGCCTGCCAACGGAGGCGGAGTGGGAAGCCGCCGCCGCCGGAGCACCGGCCAGCGACGGGACGCTCGGAGCGGGAAAGCGTGCCTATCCCTGGGGCGAGGCGGCACCGGCACCGGACCTCGCCAATCTCGACGGCGGTCATCTCGGCTGCGTCGATGTCGCCGCATATCCCGCGGGCGACAGCGCCTGGGGCTGCCGGCAGATGCTCGGCAACGTCTGGGAATGGACGGCGAGCCCGTTCCTGCCCTTCCCTGGCTTCGCGCCGGACGCCTACAAAGAGTATTCCGAGCCCGCCTTCGGCACCCGCAAGGTCCTGCGCGGCGGCGCCTGGGTCACGCGCTCGCGCATGGTCGACACCGCCTATCGCAACTTTTTCGGCCCTGAGCGTCGCGACGTGATCGCGGGCTTTCGAACGGTGGCACTCTAGCGTGCGGCGAACCACGCGTTCGCCACGGCCGCGACGAGGCGGAGCGCCGCCGTCGCACCGTTGGCCTCGCCTTTCTCGAAATCGCCGGCTTGACCCATCTGATTGGTAACGTGGGCGAAGCACAGCACCGGTCGTCCACGAGCCTGCGCGAAGGCGTAGAGCGCCGCGGCCTCCATCTCGACGGCAAGAATGCCCCGCTCGCGGGCCGCTGCGATGGCTGCCTGCGTCTCCCGGTAAGGTGCATCAGTCGTCCAGGTCGTGCCGCGTTCCACCGGCTCGCCGACGTCCGTCAGGGCCGGGGCCAGCGCCGCGACGAGTTCAGCGGGTGCCTGTGCGAACTCCGAGGCCGGGAGGTAATGGTAGCTCGTGCCCTCGTCACGCAGGGCCGCTTCAATGAGAATGAAGTAGGGTGGTGACCGCAACGGCGTGATCTGGCCGGATGAGGTGATGCTGATCAGGAGCTCGCATCCTGCGGCGAACATCTGCTCGGCCACCAGCACCGCGTAGGGTGCACCGACCGCACAGCCGATGATGCCGAATTCGCGCCCACCAGCCACGAAGCGGTGCAACTCGCTGTGATAGCAGGCCCAGTCCGGGTCGCGCTGCGCACCTCCCGTGGCCTGTAGGTGGCGGACGATGTCACCGTCCGGGTCGAGCACGCAGAGGGCGGGCACACGGCCTTCCCTGAGACCACGCTGACGCCTGGCCTCGCGCAGCAGGCTCTCGGGCGTAAACTCCGAGGCCGCCTCGTGCGCCTTGTCGCGCAGGATCGGGACGGATTTCACGTCGCTCGGGGGTACCGCCACGCCTCAGGCCTCAACTCGGATCCCTGGGGGCCCGGCTTCGAACCGTCCGACGATCGCGGCCTGCGCGAAGCCCGCAGTTCGGACCTGTGCGAGGATCGCATCGGCGCGCTCGGGCGTGCAGGTCACGAGCAGGCCGCCGGACGTCTGCGGGTCGGTCAGGATGTGACGGCGCCAGTCCGGCAGATCCTCGGGCAGGGCGACGTGGTCGCCGAAGCTCGCCCAGTTGCGATGCGAGGCGCCGGTGACGAACCCGTCCCGCGCCAGCGCTTCGGCCCGGGGCAGGAGCGGGATCGCGCCGCCCTCGATGACGAAGGTCAGGCCGGCACCGCGCGCGAGTTCGAGCCCGTGGCCGAGGAGGCCAAAGCCGGTGATGTCGGTGATTGCGTGCACGTCCGCGTCACCCGCCAGATCCGCCCCGACCTTGTTCAGCCGTGTCGTGGTGGCGACGAAGTCGGCGTAGCCGGAATCGTCCAGGGCCTCGCGCTTAATCGCAGCGGAATAGATGCCGACGCCGAGGGGCTTCGTGAGGATGGCCACATCGCCGGCCTTCGCATCCGCGTTGCGCCGGATCCGAGCGCGGTCGGCGAGGCCGATCACCGCCAAGCCGTAGATCGGCTCCGGCGTGTCGATCGAATGGCCACCCGCGATAGGAATGCCCGCCTCGGCGCAGGTCGCGGCGCCGCCCTTCAGGATCTTGGCGACAATCTCGGGCGCGATCTTGCCCACCGGCATGCCCAGGATGGCGAGCGCCAGAATCGGCTTGCCGCCCATGGCGTAGACGTCGGAGATCGCGTTGGTGGCGGCGATCCGGCCGAAATCGTGTGGATCGTCCACCATTGGCGTGAAGAAGTCCGTGGTGGCGATAAGGCAGGTCCCGTCATCGAGAGCCCAGACGGCTGCATCGTCGGCGGTCTCGTTGCCCACGAGCAGGCGCTCGAACGGGCCGGCCACCGGCTGGTCGGCGAGGAGCGTGCGAAGCACCTCGGGGTCGAGCTTGCAACCGCACCCTCCACCATGAGCGAGGCTGGTCAGGCGAACCGGAGGGATGTCCATGGGAAAATCCTGTGGCGGGGGGCTTTGACAAATGATGATCCGGAGCCGTCCTATCAGACAAGGGCATGCCTACCAGACAAGAACGGGCATCCGGTACAAGCGGCCCGGGCAGTCCGGCGGACGCTCTTGCGGTTCCGCTGCGCCGATGTGAATGGCCCCGAAGCCGCATTTGAGCGCACCGACCACATCGAGGGCCCAGGTATCGCCGATGCCGAGGACTGCCCCAGGGGTAATGGGGCGCTCGCGTGCCTGGCCCGCACGCCGAAGGGCCTCGCGGTAGATCAGCCCGCCGGGCTTGCCCGTCTCGATCACGATACCGCCGATGGTGCGGTAGCGCTCGGCCACGAGGCCGGCAAAGCGTAGGCGCGTGCTGTCCACCATCAGACTTGTGTCCGGGTTGGTGCAGACCAAGAGATGGCCGCGTTGGAGTGCCACGACGAGGGTCGCGTCGAGGTCGTCGTCCGGGTCCGGATAGCCAGTGCAGACGCTCAGATCGGCCGATTCGACCCCCGTCAGAGTCACGGAAAGGCCGTCGAACAAGATACGGTCGCGCGCCGGCCCGATATGGTGGACTCGCTTCGGCACCTGCTCCTCCAGGAGGATGCGGGCGATGTCGGCCGAGGTGACGAGCGCGTCGTATTCGGGAGCAATGCCGCGGGCCCGGAGCGTCTCGGCGAGCCGGGGGCGCGGTTCGGAGGAATTAGAGACGAGCACCACGGTCCCGCCGCCCGCACGGAAAGTCCGGAGCGCGGCGACGGCGGCGGGACGGATCTCGGTTGCATCGTGAAGCACGCCGAACACGTCACACAGCACGACCGCGTAGAGACCCTCGATCCTGCCCAGGCCCACGATGGTTTCGACCGCGTCAGCCACGCGCTTGAACGATCGTGGTGCAGGCGCTCTCGAGTTTCGGGAGTTCGCGGGCAGGCGCCATGCTGATCGCGAGCGGCCGGGATTCGCCGCGCACGATCGGGCAATAGGGGTCGACCTGATCGAGGCGCTCCATAAGGCGGCGGCGCCCGGCGCAGCCGCCGTGGCAAGAATCTTCGTGTGCGCAGCCCCGGCAAGGCTCGGGTAAGGCGCGGGCGGCCGCGAAGGGGGCCGTCTCGACGATGCCGCTGCCCGTCTCGCGCAGTGTGTCGAGGCTCTGGCCGGTGCCGCCCCAGTACACGCAGGGCTGCACCGTGGCCCGCGGAGTCACCCGGACGGTGCCGACGCCACAGCCGCCCTTGCGCGCCGGCAGGCCGGCCATCGCCCGGACCAGGGGTTCGCCAATGGCGATAACGTCGGTCTCGGAGAACAGCCGCGCGAACCCGCTCCAGTATTCCTCGTAGGTGAGTGCGAAGGCGTCGGTGCGCACCGCTTGGTAGACGTTGATGCGCAGGGGCGCATCGAAGCCCCGGGCGATCGCGGCGATCTCGTGGAGGCGATCGAAGTTGGTGCGCATCATCACCGCGATGAAGGTGACGCCGACGCCGAGCGCCCGGCAGCGCGCGGCCTGCGTCATCACGAGGTCCCAGTTGCCCGCGCCGCGCTGCGCGTCCTGCTCCTCGCGGGTGGGATAATCGATGGAGAACTCGACATCGGCGAAGGCCCGCACCGCGTCGTCGTCGATCACCGCGATCGAATGCCCGTTCGAGGTGATCGTGAGCTTGATCGGCTCGGCCCGCAGCAAGTCGAGGAGCAGCCTGAACTGGGGATGCATCCCGTTCTCGCCGGTGCCGAGATTGACCGACCGAACCGGCAGGCTGTCGAGCACGGCGCGGACCTGATCGGGACCGAGCCGGTCTAGCCGGTCCGGATCGCGATAACAGAAGCTGCAGGCGAGGTTACATTCGTTGGTCAGTCCGATCCCGAGGGAGAAGGATGGGGCCGGGCCGACTTGGAGCGCCGGCGGGAAGGCGGGCGTCGAGGACATCGGAGCCATGAATATTCTCCTGTCTAATCCTGACCGGCGATCCGGGATGACCGGTGTCGTGCCGCGGGACGTTACGGTACCCTTCGCACGGAGGAGCGTCCCGGTGACATCACATCTTCAGCAAGATCAGCAGCCCGCGCGCTGGAGCCCGTTCGCCGAGGCCTACGAGGCCGCGTTTGAGCCCCTCACCAACGCCTTCGCCGACGCCGCCCTAAAGGCCCTCGATCTCGCGCCCGGCGGACTCTGCCTCGATGTCGGCGCCGGAACCGGCGGCGCCGCCCTGATGGCGGCGTCCCGCGGCGCGCGCGTCATCGCCATCGACGCGGCCGAGGGCATGGTCGCGCGCATCCGGGCGCGGGCCCGGGACGGCGCAAAGCCGGTGCGGGCGGCCGCGATGGACGCGCAAGCCCTCGCGCTGGCCGATGGCGCCTGTGACGCGGCCCTGTCAGTCTTCGGGATCATCCTCTGCCCCGATCCGGTTCGCGCCCTCCGCGAAATGGGCCGCGTAGTGCGCCCGGGTGGCCCGCTCGCGGTGGTGACCTGGACCGAGCCGCAGAACTACGAACTGGTGAGCCGGCTGATCGCGGCGGTGACGGCGGTTCGCGGCACCCAGGCGCCGCCCGCGGAGGGCCCGGCCCAGTTGCGCTTCCGCGAAGAGGCAACCCTTCGAGCCCTCTTCGGTGCGGCGGAGGTGCCCCTCGATCGCATCGTTCGCATCGAGGCGGATCTGCGTGCCAGGTCCGCAGCGTGGCTCGCAGAGCACCTCGCCTTCGCCCCCGGCCTCGCCGCGATGCTCGATGCGCAGGGCCGCGACCGGGAAGTGGTGCTAGCTCGCTTCGCGGAGGATCTGCGGCGGGACCAGGGCGACGGGCCGGTCGCCCTTCGGGCCGTGGCCTTCCTAGCCCTCGGCCGAGCGCCGGATCAGAACCGGACACCGGGCCTGTAACCCGGCGACCGCTCGGCGCGAAGAGATTCATCAACAGGGTTCGTCGGGCTTCGTACCGTCGCGCCCGCAATAGCCGTCAATTGATTGGACATCGGTGCCCGCGTGGCATCGTACAATGCCGCATGAGAGTCGGGGGACGGTCGATGCTGAGACGGACGTTGAGCGGGTCGCTGCTACTGGGCCTGGGATGCCTGCTCGTGTCCGGCACGGCAGGAGCGCAGGAGCGCGCCAAGCCGGCCTTCGTCTTCACCGGCATTCCCGACCAGGACGAGAGCCGCCTCGTCGAGCGCTTCGGCAAGGTCGCGACCTATCTCGAGGGCAAGCTCGGCGTGCCCGTGACCTACATCCCCGTGAAGAACTATCCGGCGGCGGTGACGGCCTTCACCAACGGCCAGGTTCAGCTCGCCTGGTTCGGCGGCTTCACCGGGGTGCAGGCCCGCAAGGCCTCGCCCGGGGCGCAAGCCATCGCGCAGGGCGCCGAGGACGCCGCCTTCAAGACCTACCTCATCGCCAACACCAAGACCGGCCTGACGAAGTCGGCGGATTTCCCGAAGGAGATCGCGGGCAAGACCTTCACCTTCGGTTCTCGGGCCTCGACCTCGGGCCGGCTGATGCCGGAATACTTCATCCGCGAGGCGTTCCCCGGCAAGACGCCCGAGGAGGTGTTCCCCCGTGTGGGTTTCTCCGGCGACCACAGCCGCACGATCCAACTCGTCCAGTCTGGCGCCTTCGAGGTCGGCGCAGTCGATTACTCGGTCTGGGACCTCGACACGAAGGCCGGCAGGGTCGACCCGAAGGACGTCAGCATAATCTGGGAGAGCCCGCCTTTTCCCGACTACCAGTGGACCGTGCGCGGCGACGTCGATGCGATCTACGGCGCCGGCTTCACAGACAAGCTTAAGGCGGCCCTGATCGGCATCACCGATCCGGCCATCCTCGCCCCCTTCGCGCGATCCAAGTTCATCCCCGTGACCAATGCCGCCTACGAGCCGGTGGAGCGCGTGGCGAAATCCACGGGCCTGCTGGACTGAGCCGAGAGCGCGCCGCCGTGTCCCTCACCGAGCCCGAAGCGGAGATCGTGCTCTCGGGTGCCCGGGCGGCCTATGATGGCAGGCCGGTGCTGCACGGCGTGGACCTGACCATCCGCTCAGGCGAGCGGGTCGCACTGATGGGGCGCTCCGGCGCCGGCAAGTCCACCCTCCTCGGCCTGATCCACGCCCAGGCGCGCGCCCGCGTCGCCCTGATCCCGCAGGCGGCGGCGCTGGTCCGAACGCTGTCGGTCTTCCACAACGTCTACATGGGCCGGCTCGATCGGCGCTCGACCCTGCACAACCTGCGCACCCTGGCCTTCCCGGGCCGCGCCGACCTTGCTGAAATCCGCGCGGTGCTGGGCGAGGTCGGGCTCGCGGACGAGCTTCGGGCCAAGGCCGGCGCTTTGTCGGGCGGCCAGCAGCAGCGCGTCTCGGTAGCGCGCGCGCTCTATAACGGGCGCCCGATCCTGATCGGCGACGAACCCGTCTCGGCCCTCGACCGTCTTCAGGGCGGCCTCGTCCTCGAGCGGCTCGCCGCGCGCCACCGCACCCTGGTGCTGGCGCTTCACGACATCGCTCTGGCGCTCGCGCATACGGACCGGATCGTGGTGCTCGATGCCGGGCGGATCGTGCTCGATGCACCCGCCCGCCACCTCGACGAATCGGCCCTCGTGCCGTTCTACGGGCAGGCCGCGTGAACGCCCTTCGGTTGATCCCCGGCTGGGGCTACGCGGCGGTGACCCGCTGGTTCGTCGGAGGCGCGGTGGCGGCGCTGCTCGCCGCCGATCTCGCCGTTACCAGCCTCCACCCCTGGGCCGATCTCCAGCGCCTGCTTGGCGGCCTAATTCATCCCGACCTCCGCTCTGTCGAAGTTTGGAGCGTCGTCTACACCATCGCATTCGCCATCCTGGGGGTGACGCTGGGGGCTGGTGCCGGCTTCGTCCTGGCGATTCCCTTCGCGCAATCCCGCAGCGTGCGCCTGCTCTGCGCGGGTTTGCGCTCGGTGCACGAACTGTTCTGGGCCCTGCTGCTCATGCAGGTGTTCGGCCTCTCGGCCACCACCGGCATCCTCGCCATCGCGCTGCCCTATGCGGGCATCTGCGCCAAGGTCTATTCCGAGATCATCGAGGAGGCGGACCTCTCGGCCCTGCGGGTGCTGCCCGAGGGAACCGGGGCGCTCTCCGCCTTCGCCTATGGCCGCCTGCCGGACGTTGCGGTGGCCTTCCGGCACTACACGCTCTACCGCTTCGAATGCGCCATGCGCTCGACCCTGGTGCTCGGCTTCATCGGCCTTCCGACCATGGGCTTCTACCTCGAATCCGCCTTTCGCCAGGGCCGCTACGCCGAGGCCGGGGCCCTGCTCCTCGTTTTCTATGCCCTGATCGGCTCGCGCCGCCTCTGGATGCGGCTCTCGACTCTGCCCGTCCTTCTTGTCGCCAGCGTCCTTGCGCTTCCGAAGACCATCGGCACGACGAACTGGCTCGCCAGCCTCAGACGGTTCGTGAGCCACGACATCGTCCCGAGCCCGCTTCGCTCCGGCGCCCTCCTCGATCCCGAGACCTGGGCACGGATGGGAGCCTGGTTTCGGCCCATCCTCACGCAGCAGATCCTGCCCGGCGCGTTCCAGACCCTGGTCCTCGCGCAGGTGGCGCTGGTGGCCACTGCCATCGGTGCGCTGCTCCTGTTCCCCCTGGTCTCGCGCCGGTTCGCCGGGTCGATCGGCCAGCCCTTCGGGCGCGTCCTCTTGGTAGTCGTTCGCTCGACGCCGGAATACATGCTGGCCTACGTGCTGCTGCAGCTGCTCGGCCCGTCGATGCTGCCGGCGATCCTGGCGCTGACGATCCACAATGCCGGCATCGTCGGCTACCTGATGGGCCGTCACGCCGACGGCCTGCCCTACCGGGTGGACGCGCCGTCCGGCCTTGATCTCTACGCCTACGAGACGGTGCCCCGGCTCTACGGGCAGTTCCTGGCCTACCTGCTCTACCGGTGGGAGCTGATCCTGCGCGAGAGCGCGATCTTCGGCATCCTCGGGGTGGCGACGCTCGGCTTCTATGTCGACGCCGCGATCTCTGAGTTGCGCCTCGACGTCGCCGTGATGCTGATCGTCGCCACCGCCCTGCTGACGGCCGTGGTGGATGCCCTGTCCCGGGCGCTGCGCCGGTCCTTGCGCCTCGCCGAACTGCCGACCCGCCTCTCGGAGCCCGTGAATGGTGTTTCGGCCGGACCGCTCCGTCCGGTCTGCTCCTGACGGACACGCCCCTCAATCCAGGATCAGGCTCATGCGAACCGACCCCTTCACCGACACGTGGGCCTTCTTCCTCGGACAGCAGAGCGACCAGCTCGGCCTCGGCCTCGGGCGCTGGCTCGTGGTCGCCTGCTTCGCGCTGCTGGTCATGGCCAGCGTCCTCATCGCGCTGCGCGAATGGATCGAGGACCCGACGCAGCGCTCTGGACGCGATCTCACGATGTGGGTGCTGCGTGCCCTGGTCGGAGCCATGTGGTTCCAGGGCATGCTCTGGAAGCTGCCGTTCTTCTCCACCGAGAACGGCTTGTATTTCTGGACCGGCGAGGAGGTGACGAACGCCGCCTTCCAGATCCATCGCGATCTGGTCAGGAACGTCCTTCTTCCAACACCGAACTTCTACATCCTCGACATCTTCGTCTTCCTCACCGAACTCACCTTCGCGGCCTCCCTGCTCCTCGGTCTCGGCGTGCGGATCACCGGCGCCATCGGCGTGATGTTCGTGGCGCAGCTCTGGCTTGGCCTGTACCTGCACCCGCAGGAATGGCCATGGACCTACGTCTTCCTGGCCGGTCTCATGGGCCTGTTCAGCGTCTTCGGCGCCGGTCGCAGCCTCGGCCTCGATGCGGATCTGCGCCGCCGCTTTCCGCCGGGCCTGACCACGGGCTGGACGGCGCGCTTCGTGCGCTTCGCTACCTGAGAGCGCTCACCCGGCGGGGCGTCCCTTGCACAAGTTATTCGCGGGGACGTCTTTCGCCGGCGAGTCCGCGTGAGAGGCGCAGAAAGGTCGTGCCGATGATCCAGGCGGCGCGCAGTCCGACGCGCCAGTCGCCGGAGACCTTGGAGGCGCCGCCCTGCCGAGGCCGCTGCCCGACCGCGATCTCCTCGCAGCGCAGGCGCGCCGCGGCGACCCGCATCAGCATCTCGAGGTTCCAACCGTAGGTCTCGTCGCGCATGCCGAGGCGCGCCAGGGCGTCGCGACGGATGGCGCGGAACGGGGACATGTCGGTGAAGCGGGCGCCGTAGGTCAGGCGCAGCAGCCACCCGGCGAGGTGTCCGGCCACGATCTGCTGCGGGCTCATGGCGCCCGGCTCGCGCGCACCGCGGACTCGGGAGCCGTGCACGAAATCGGCGCGGCCCGTGTGGATCGGCTCGAGCAGGTCCGGGACGCGGTCGAGTCGGTCGCTGCCGTCTCCGTCGACGAACAGGACGATGCGGGTCTCCGGCGCCATCGCGGCGATGCCCGCCTGGATCGCCCGGCCGTAGCCGCGGCGCGGCTCCACGAGGACCCGCGCGCCGGCGCTCGCGGCACGCGCGGCGGTCGTGTCCCGCGAGCCGCCATCGACGACGATGACCGCGTCGGCCCCATACGCCAGCAGCCCGGCGACGACGCCCACGATCGCCGTCTCCTCGTCGAGGCAGGGCACGATCGCAGTGACGAAGGAGGTAGCGCTCATAGGCTCCAGCGCAGTCCGCAATTGCCGCAGGCCTGCGGCGGCGTGTCGGAGAGCAGCGCCGTGCGGAAATCAGTGTAGGCGACGCCGTTCCAGATCGCCCGCAGGCTGTCCTGCGTGGCGTCGCCCAGCGTGTAGTTCTCGTAGCCGCGCTGCGAGAACGGAGCGATGCAGCACGGAAGCGCCCGGCCATTCGCGGTGAAGTACATCACGTTCCAGGGTCGTCGGCAGAGCGACCAGGGCGACCCGTCGTCGTCGCGCTTAAGGCTCATGCCGGGCTCGCTCGCCGCGCCCGAGGCCGAGAAGGTGAGCCCAAGCTCGGCGGCCACCGCCTCGGCCTCCGCGAGGTAGTGAGCCTCATCCGCCTCCATGCGCTCGTAGAGTGCCTGGTCGGGCCGCGCCATGCCGATGGCATCCTCCTCGAAATAGACGAGGCGCTGCAGGTAAACCTCCTTCACGCCGGTCTCGGCCGCCACACGCACGAAGGCGGGAAGCTCGGGCAGGGTCTCCTTGAGGCCGGTGAGCCAAGCCGAGACCCGAGGCTTGGCGTGACCCTCGCGCTCCTGCATGGCCCGAAAGGCCCGGACGTTCTTCAGGATCCGCTCGAAGTAGTCCTTACCGCGCACCGTGATGTAGGACGCCCGCGTTGACGCATCGAGCGAGACGCGGAGCTCGTCGAGCCCTGCCTCGATCAGGGCGCGGCCGTTCTTCTCCGACAGCACCGTGCCGTTGGTGTTGAACAGGACGTAGGTGCCGCGATCCTTGAGGTAGCGGACCATCCGGGGCAGGTCTTTGACCAGCATTGGCTCGCCGACCCCGTGCAGCACGGCCCGGCTGAGATCCGGCACCTGGTCCACGATGCGCGTGAACAGCTCCCAGCTCATGTCGGCCGGCGGTTCAAGCTCGACATAGGTGCGCGGGCATGTGGTGCAGAGCAGGTTGCAGCGGTTCGTCACCTCCAGGTAGAGGCAGACTGGCGGTCGTTCGACGAAGGCTTCTACCGACTTCGGCGCCGCCTCGTGGTAGCGGCGCGGGTCGACAGCCGGGTGGGATGTGGCAGTGACGCTTGTCATCGGTAGGTTCCCGATCGTCGCGTGAAGGCCGCCTGCGCCAGAGCGGCGGCCAAGACCAGGGCGGCGAGGATCGCCGAGCGGTCGTCGTAAGAGAGCTGCGGATCGCCGGGAACGACATCGTAGAGCACAAAGCCTCCCACCGTCAGAGCCCAGCCTGGAAGCGTCGCGGCGATGCTCAAGAACGGCACCGCCATCAACAGATACCAGGGGAATTCGGGCGAGAGCAGGAATAGTAACATCACGATCGAAAGATTGATGTCGCGCAGGCTCCGCTCTGGTGTGCGGTCCCTTCGGAAACCGGTTCTCAGGGCCAGGGCCGCCAGGATTGCAAGGCAGAGGCCGAGATAGATCCCGGTGTCGTGCGGCCATTCACCCGCGGAAAAACGCCAGAGCCGCAGCAGAGTGAAGCCCCAGCCAGAGGCCAGACCTTCCTCCTGAACGTAGCCTGTGGCGAGGAAGCCGAGCACGCCGCGTCCGACGGACAGGTAGGGCAAATAGGCCACCGCGACGACGACGGGCACGAGCGCAATCATGCGCCAGTCCCACGGCCGCCACAGGCCCGGCAGGGCGATGAGGGCGAAGGGCTTGACAAGGGCCGCCAGCACGACGGCGCCCGCGCCCCCGTAGCGCCGTCCGACGATGAGGGCGAGCCACAGGCCGAGCATCATCAGGGCGATCATCAGCCCGTCGACATGGCCCTGGCCGGCGATCTCCCAGACCGGCAGCGGGTGCCAAGCATAGGCCGCCACCCGCGTCGGCGGCTGTCCGGTGAGGCGCAGCAGGCCGATGAGCGCCAGCAAGGTCGCCCCCTCGCAGGCCACGAGCGCGAGCTTGATCGCGAGGGGGCTCTCCGACAGGCGGGTGACCAGAAAAAAGAACGCCTGCGCCACTGGAGGATAGATGGTCACCGCGTAATCGGCGCGGTTGATGAACTGATAGACCGCCGCCGGGCGTAGGGCTGCGAGCGCCGGATCGGCCGGAACGTAGCGATAGGGGTTGATGCCCGCGCCCTGCACGAGCCCGTCCCAGACGTAGCGGAAGACGTCCGTGGACAGGATCGGAGGCGCGGGCAGCGCGAGCATCCGCATGGCGAGGCCAATGCCGATAATGACGATGAGCGCCCGGCGCCCCTCGATGCCATCCAGACGTGCGCCCAGGGCCGCGATCACCCCGCCAGCGACGACGAGCAGTAGGAAAGCGTTGTCGCCGAGGCTCTGGAGCACGGGCATCCCGAGGCCGACCAGCACGGTCCCGGCGAGGCCGAGCAGGACGAGGCGCCGGGCGAGCCCTGGGGTTGCGATCATGGCTCCGGCCATTCCGCCAGCATCGCGCGGGTCTCCTTGGCCGGTCCACCGATGAGGCCAGGCGGTGCAAAGGCCGGCGGCGTTCCGGCAACCTCCGCCTGCAGTACCCGGAACGTCTCCAGGTCGTCGATGTCGTACCAGAGCGGCAGCATCTCGACCGCGAGGGCGATCCCGGCAGCCCGTTCCAGAGTCAGGCGCAGTACCTCGCCCGTGCTCCAAGGGATTTCGGCGAAGAGTTCGGGGTGATCGCGCTTCAGCCCGATCAAGGTGTAGCCTCCATCGATTGCGGGCCCGAGCACGACCCTGTCACCCGGTCGCCGCAGAGCCGTGATCGCGGTCGTGAGGAGCGCCACTGGCAAGGTCGGGGAATCGGAATTGATCAGCACGACGCAGTCATGGCCTGCCTCGCCCAGCAGCCGCTGCACTGCCGAGCCGAGGACGAGTCCAAAATCATTGCCGTCCTGGAGGAGGAGCCGAAAGGAAGGCGGTAGGATCTCCTCAAGCTCCGCCTCGCTTCCGGCCGGCGCGTAGACCCCATAGCCCTGGCTTCCCAAGGCGTCCGGGACTGCGAGTACAGCCTGGGCGACATCCTTGAGGAAGCATCCGGAGAGGCGGGCCGCGCGCTCCGCACCGAGAAAGGCGGCGAGCCGTGTCTTGGTTCGGCCAGGATGCGGGGCCTTGCACATGATCCCAAGCGCTGCGCTCATGCGTCCTTGACTCCCACCCATCTCCGCACCGACGTCATTCGAGCGCGTTAGATCTGGTACGCTGCGTGCCGGGCGAAAACAGACGGCATCCGGTGCAGGAAGCCAAATCACAAAGTCAGGTCCAACGGCTTTTATCTGTCGTAAGCCTGACGCGGGGTGACAGACAGCGATCAATCGTCGGAACTTCGGGGTGGGTACCTGCTCGGCTAATTTTAACGCACCTCCGCCACGTTAGCCGGCACGCTTGAAGCTCCGCGGCTCGCTTCATACAGAGCAGTCGAAGCGAGTTTTTATTCTCGGTCTCCCAACGCCTGAAACTGTCTACTCTGGAGCCATTTTAGAAGAACCGACAACGACTGGTTCGGGTCGGGACGGGGCCTTCCGCCATAGGATCGGATCGGGTGACTTTGCGATGGTTCGCTTCGGATCGGAATGTGACGGAAACGACGGCCCAGAGCTGTTGCAGCGCGTCTCGAACGCGACTGAAGTCCTTCGAGCACTGCGATCGCCCCGTTACAGGGCCTGCGTCGCCGCCCCTTTCGCGCGGCCGATGAACAGGATCCGGCCCGTCGGGCGACCGATGGGCGAGCCCGCCTCGGGCTCCAGCGTGATCTCGAAAAGCTGCCCGTCGCCGATGGCTTCCAGCCGCTCGGGCGGCAGACGGATCGCTCCGCCCGGGGGCAGCACGCCGAGGGAAACGGGGCCGCGCGCCTGATCCCACAGGGTCCAGAGCTGCAACGCGCGCCCGCTTCCCGGCCGCACGTCAGCCAGCGGCAGGGACCGCACGGTGCCGTTCTGGGCAACCTGGATGAGCCATCCCGGTCCGCTCTCCTGCCCGGAGGCGTCGCGACTCTGCAGGATCGCGTAGTACCGCGTCGGGCTCTCGGCCGGCGCCGGGACGCGGCTCGGCAGGATCGCCAGAACGATCGCGGCGGCCGTGGCGAGCCCCGTGGTGGCCCGCCACAGCGCAGGGCTCCGCCACGCCGCCCGCAACATCCCGCCTCGGGGCCGTGTGAGGGCGGGCGCCGCGGTCGGGCCGAGCGCCTGCCGGCGCGTCGCGAGGGCCTGCTCGATCCGCGCCCATTGCGCCGGATCGACATCGGCCTTCCCGACGGCCGCGGAGGCCGGCAGCAGCCGCTCTTCCCAGAAGGCGATGCGGCGGGCCAGATCCGCATCCGAACCGAGGGCCCGCTCGACCTCCGCCATGGCGGCGGAATCGAGCAGGCCGAGGACGTATTCGCCCGCCAAGACGTCACGGTCTTCCGGCTGGCTCGGGATCATGACAGGCACTCCTTCAAGGCGATGAGGCTGCGGCGGACCCATGCCTTCACGGTCCCGAGCGGTGCCTCCAGTCGCTCGGCGATCTCGGACTGCGACAGTCCATCGACATAGGCGAGCAGGATCACCGCCCGCCTTTCTGCACCAAGCTGCGCAAGGCAATTATGGAGGCGTGTACCGTCCTGCGACGTCGCCAGGATGGCGAATGGATCGGGTGCGTCGTCCGCGACCTCTGTCGCCGCGGCCGCGTCGAGATGCGTCTCCCGACCGACGACCCGGATGTGTTTGAGCGCGCGGTGTCGCACGATGCTGGTGATCCAGGCACGGCCCGCGCCGCGACTGCGGTCGAAGGTGCCGGCGCGCTCCCACATGTCCATGATGGCATCGTGCAAGACGTCGGCCGCAACATCACGCCGCCGCACGATCCTGAGCGCGACGGCGAGCAGGAACCCGGCCTCCTGGTCGTAGAGGCGCCGCAGCGACGCCGGATCCCCCCGAGCGCAGCCTTCCAACGCGGCGGCGTGATCGAACGGCTCCATGATCCTCCCGGCGATTGGAAGGACCGGCCGTCGGGCCGGTCCTGCAGTGGCGGAGCGATGCTACATCTTGGGGAGAATGGCGATGTCACGGACCTTGCCGGACACGCCCGTGATCTTGGCGGCCATCTCGCCCTTCCCGGTCGCGAGATCCACCTTGTAGAGTGTGTCGCCGGCCATTGCCCAGGCCTGGTTCCCGCCCTGGCCATCGGACAGGATGTCGAAGGCCACGGCCTCGCCCGACATGCCGAGCATGCCGACGGTGTTCAGGATGCCGTCATTCGGCGGAGCCTGCTTCAGCAGCGCGCCAGCAGCGTCGATGTCGAACAGGGCCGTCTCCTTCGTGCCTTTGAAGGCATTGGTGTAGGCGCCAGCCGTCACCTTCGGGGTCTTGCCCTTCATGGTGTCGGTCTCGGCAAACTTGAGCTGGCCGTCCTTCGTGACCTTGCCGTCATCGACATTGGCGCGGAGGTTGGTGCCGTCCGAACCGATGATGCGCAGGCGGTCGGCGACGGGATTGAAGTCGACCGTTGCCGCGGTGCCGGCGGCCAGCATCGTGTCGAGCTTCGACTTGGCCGTGGCCTTGCCGGACATCGGATCGATAGTGACGACGCTGCCATCTGAGATCACGGCGTAGAGCATGCCGTCGGCCGGCCGCACGTCGATGCCGAGGACGCTGCCGCCGATCCCGGTGATCGTCACCGTCTTCGTGACCTTCTTCGCAGCCGTGTCGACATGCGCCAGCGTGGCATCGCCGACGAGTGCCGCAACGGTCTCGGCACGCGCGGCGGTTCCAAGACAGGTGCCAGCCAGCAGTGTAACGGCGATGAGGCTCAGTCGCATGGCGTTCTCCATCTGCCGCGAAGGCGGCATCAAGAGCGCTAGCCATGAGCCGGAGGATCGGATGCAGCGGATGTCAGGTTTTTTCGCCCTCCAGCGGACCGTCCGCTTTCAAGAGCCACTCTAAGTGTCGGCTACGACATAATTGGGTCGCAAGCGGGAGGACCGCTGAGGGTGGAATGCCGCCTGACTGCTTTTGGATTGGGATGTTGTTGGACCGGACGTTGACCGGATGGGGTTCACAGAGCCAGCCGGCCAAATAACTTGGATCTTCTGGCTTCGCTCCGATGGGCATGAATCGCTTCGACATCGTATCGACCGGATCGGCTCGCTTTGGGCAAGGCTGATCGAGATGATCAAACTCGACCGAAGGTCCGCTGATACCCTACTCAGAAGCGCGAGCCGCCGTTTGCGGGAAGTACGGCGTGCCAGCGTATCTTTCTTGGCTCGGCCACCAATTGAATTACGCCGTTTGATATATTCATGCTCGCACCCGCATGAGGAAAAATCCTTCGCCGATGGGTTTTTCCTTTTGATTAAGGATTTTTTTACCCTCGATCTTTTTCGAATCTGTGCGAGGTTCGGCGGAAGGGCAATCGAAGGCCCGAACGACGGCAACCGTTACCCTCATCGACTTCGTAGGGAACGTTCCATGTGTGCCAAACCAGGGCTGAAGATCACTCAGCAGGATCATCGAACGCGTCTACCGTCATGGTCGTGTGTCACGCACCCCTGACGGACACGATCGCGACTGACGTCGACGAGCCATTCACAAACTAACCCGCCCCATCCGGGTCGACCGCCGCCGTGCGGGCGCGTGCTGACGCGCATCCTTCCCATTCGCAATCCGGGGCAGCGGCCGACGCTCGTCCCACCGATGACCCATGTGCCGAGGAGACCGCCATGTCTGTCACGTTCACGGTCGACACCAACGACCTCCGTCATATCTTGGCGCAGATCCGCATCGCAGAAGAGTTTGCAGCACCCGGCAATACGAGGACCCTCCAGGAAATTATCGGACCGGACGCGGCGCTGCTTCCCAATGGCCTACGGGCCGTCGACGGGAGCAACAATCACCTCCTGCCTGGCCAAACCCTGGTCGGGGCGGCCGACCAGCCGTTCCCGCGCCTTCTCCCAGCGCAATACACGACTGGGACGGGCCAGTTCGACGTCAACGGGCCGGCCCCCGACGGCCTTGTCACCAACAACGACTACAGCGTCGGTGGGACGGTCATCGACACCAGCATCCGGACGGCCAGCAACCTCATCGTCGACATGAGCCCGCACAATCCGGCGGCCATCGCGGCTTGGTTCGCCAATCCCATCGCCCAGGCCGCCTATGCGGCGGCTCACAATGGCGAGGCGCCCCCCGCGGACTACGTCCCGACCGCGACCGAGATCGCCTTCATCCCGAACCAATCGCCCGACATCGGCCTGTCACCGCCCTTCAACGGCTGGATGACCCTGTTCGGACAGTTCTTCGATCATGGGCTCGACCTCGTGACCAAGGGGGGCAACGGCTCGGTCATCGTCCCCCTGATGCCCGACGATCCGCTGATCGCCGGGGGCGACGGGATCCTGGGGAACGCCGATGACCTGCCGGAGGCTCAGCGCTTCATGGTCCTGACCCGCGCCACGCCCGTCACGGGACCGGGCGCCGATGGCGTCCTCGGCACGGCGGACGATATCCGCACCGCGGTTAACACCACAACGCCGTGGATCGATCAGAACCAGACCTACACCTCCCATCCCTCACACCAGGTCTTCCTTCGCGAGTACGTCCGGGTCGACGTGACCCCGACCGACGGCGTCCCCAATCCCGTCACCCTCGCGACCGGAAACCTCCTCAACGGCGGCGCCGACGGCAAGGCCATCGCCAACTGGGCCGAGGTCAAGGCCCAGGCCAAGGCGATGCTGGGCATCGAGCTGGTGGACACGGACATCCACAACGTGCCCGTCCTGATGACCGACCCGTATGGCAAGTTCATCCCGGGACCGAACGGCTACGCACAGATGCTGATGCAGCCCGACGGCACTCATGGCGCCACATGGTTCAAGGAAGGAACGGCCGAGGGCATCCGCACGGTCGGCGCCGTGATGACCGGTCACGCCTTTCTCGACGACATCGCCCACACGGCCGATCCCGGCGTGCAGGGGCGGGCCGTGGCGGCGGACACGGATACGCTCACGGGCAACGCGGTCGCCGTCAATCCGCTGACCGGCGCGAACCTCGCCTACGACAACGAACTCTTGGACCGGCACTTCATCACCGGCGACGGTCGCGGCAACGAGAACATCGGCCTCACCGCCGTCCACACCATCTTCCACTCGGAGCACAACCGTCTCGTCGAGGCCAACAAGGCGACCATCTTGGCCTCGGGCGACCTCGCCTTCATCAACGAATGGCTGCGGGTCGACCTGACGGCCCTGCCGAGCACCCCGGCCCAGGTCGCCGCGTTGCAATGGGACGGCGAGCGCCTGTTCCAGGCCGCCAAGTTCGTCACCGAGATGCAGTACCAACACCTCGTGTTCGAGGAGTTCGCGCGAACGGTCCAGCCGAACGTCGACCCATTCGTGTTCACGAACAGCGCCGACCTCAATCCGGCCATCACAGCCGAGTTCGCGCACGTCGTCTATCGGTTCGGGCACTCGATGCTGGCGGACACCATCGACCGTCTTGGCTTCGACATGAAACCCGTCGGCGACGCGGATCCCCTGCGCCCCGGAGACCAGGAACTCGGCCTCATCGAGGCGTTCCTTAACCCGTTGGCCTTCACCGCAAGCGGCGTCGACACGGAAGCGGCGGCCGGTGCCATCATTCGTGGCATGACGCGGCAGATCGGCAACGAGATCGACGAGTTCGTGGTCGATGCCCTGCGCAACAACCTCCTTGGGCTGCCGCTCGACCTCGCGACGCTCAACATCGCGCGGTCGCGCGAGCAAGGCGTGCCGACCCTGAACGAGGCCCGCGCTGAATTCTACGCGATGACCTCCGACGCCAAGCTCAAGCCTTACACGAGCTGGGTCGACTTCGCTCAGAACATCAAGAACCCGGCCTCGGTGATCAACTTCATCGCGGCCTACGGCGACCACGACCTCATTGCGCAGGAGAGCACCCTCGTCGGCAAACGCGCCGCGGCGACCGCCCTAGTCTTCAATATCTCCGTCGACGTGCCGGACGATCCGTCGACCCCAGTGGACGACGCGCACACCATCGCGCCGCCCGCGGATCGGCTCGACTTCCTCACCGGGACGGGCGCCTGGAACGCGGCCAATTCCGGCTTGAACGACGTCGATTTCTGGATCGGCGGCTTGGCCGAGGAGAAGATGGAGTTCGGCGGGATGCTGGGCAACACCTTCAACTTCGTCTTCGAGACGCAGATGGAGAACCTGCAGAACGGCGACCGCTTCTACTATCTCAGCCGCACGCAGGGCATGAACCTGCTCAACGAGCTGGAAGCCAACACGTTCTCGGCCCTGGTCCAGCGCAACACCGACCTCGGCGACGAGGGCTCCTCGCACCTCAACGGATCGCTGTTCGGGCGTGCCGACCACATCCTCGAACTCAACCAGGGTAAGCAGGTCGGGGACGATCCGGTGCAGGACGACCTGCTCCTGCAGATCCTGGACCCGAAGGTGGTTCGCGTCGCACCGGGCGCCGATGTCGACGGCGACGGTCGCGCCGACGGCGGCATGCTGAAGTTCAGCGGCGGCGAGCACGTCGTCCTCGGCGGAACCGAGGGCAACGACCGTCTGATCGGCGACAAGGGCATCGACACCCTCTGGGGCGACGGCGGCGACGACTACCTGAACGGCGGGATGGAATCCGACCAGATCTTCGGCGGCGACGGCGACGACGTCATCGAGGACCCCTTCGGCGACGAGTTTATCCGGGGCGGCGAGGGCAACGACGCCATCTCGGGCGGACCCGGCCTCGACATCCTGTTCGGCGGAGGGGGCAAGGACTTCATCACGCACTCGACCGATCCGGTCGAGGTCTTCGCCGGTCGCGGCGATGACTTCGTCCTGGGCGGCAGCGCCGGCGACGGGCTGATGGGCAACGAGGGCAACGATTGGATCGAGGGTGGTGAGGGCTTCGACAGCCTCTCGGGCGAGAACTCGCAACTGTTTTTTAACAGCATCATCATCGGCCATGACGTCCTCAACGGACAGGGCAACGACACCGACTACGACGGCGAGTCCGGCGACGACATCATGGTCCAGGGCCCCGGCATCCAGCGCAACAATGGCATGCTGGGGTTCGACTGGTCGATCCAGAAGGGGGACCCCAACGACGGCGTCATCGACCTCGGCATTTCCCGCTTCGTCAACCAGCAGGCCCTGACCCTTCGCGACCGAAACGACTCGGTCGAGGCGGCCTCTGGCTGGAAGCATGACGACACGCTGATCGGGACCGACCGGCCGACCGGTGCGGTCGGTGATCCCGCCGGTGGCATCGTCGGGGGGCCTGCGACGGACAGCATGCTGCTGTCCCAGAACGTCGCCCTGATCAACGGCCTAGAGGCCTTGCTCAAGCTGACCCCGGGAGCGATCCGCGGTCAGACGGTGGGAGGTGATGCCACGCCCTTCGCGGACCTCGCACCCGACACCACGGTGTTCGATCCCCAGAACGGGGGCGACATCCTGCTCGGGGGTGCCGGCAGCGACACCATCACTGGCAAAGCCGGCAACGATATCATCGACGGCGACCGCTGGCTCAACGTCAGGATCAGCATCCGCGACGCCGGCGGCAACGAGGTGGCGACCGCCGACAGCCTCGCGGGCCAGATGTTCACGACGCCGGCCGGGCTCGCGAGCGGCAGCGGTCCGCTCTACCTCGGCGGGATGACACTGCAGACAGCCTTGATGTCGCGGGCCGTCAATCCAGGCCAACTCAACATCGTCCGCGAGATCGTCGATGCCGGGGCCGGATCCGACGTCGATACGGCGGTCTTCTCGGACGTACGGGCCAACTACACCGTCACCAATCTCGGTGACGGCAGCTTCCGGGTCGATCACACCGGTTTCGCCGTCAGCCCGACCCTGAGGTTCTCGGACGGCATCGACACCCTGCATAACATCGAGCGTGCCCAGTTCACGGACGGGGCCATCTTCCTCACCAACGTGCCGGCGACCGGCGCGCCGACCATCGACGACATCACGCCGACCGAACTAGCGGCGATCCGAGCCAACGTGGCTGGCATCGCCGACCTGAACGGCCTGCCGACGACCTTCGCCTTCCAATGGCAAGCCCTGTCAGCCACCGGAACCTGGGCCGACATCGCCGGGGCGACCGGCCAGAGCTTCACGCCGCAGCAGGCTCAGGTCGGGCTCCAGGTCCGCGTCGCGGTGAGCTTCACCGACCAGGGGGGCTATGCCGAACGCGTCGTCTCGGCGCCGACCGAGGTGGTCGGTGACAACATCGTCGACAACGGCGTGGGCAACATCATCAACGGCACGGCAGGCGCCGACCGGATCCTCGCCAACGGCGGCAACGACACAGTGAACGCCGGGGCCGGTGACGACATTGTCGATGGTGGGGCCGGCAACGACATCATCAACGGCGCGGCCGGCAACGACACCATCCAGGGCGGGACCGGCAGCGACACCATCGATGCCGGAGCCGGCGATGACGTGGTGACCTGGAACGGTGGCGCCGCACTTGGGCCGATCACCCTTGTTCCCACCGATGGACGCGACGTGGTGAGGGGCGGTATCGAGGGGCCCGTGGGAGACACCCTCGTGGTCAACGGGACCCTCGGTCTCGCCGAGACCTTCCGGGTCTACACGGTCGCGGCCTGGGGACAGGTCGCCGGAAACAACGTCGCCACGCTGAGCCCCGGCACCGAGATCGTCATCACCCGTACTACGGGGACCGGCATCGGCGCCGTCACTACCGTCGTCGCCGAGTTGCAGGAGATCGAGGAGATCCGGATCGGGACCGCCGCGGTCTCGGTGCCGAACCCGCCGACCAACGTGGGGGCAGGCGACAGCGTCTTCCTGATCGGCAACTTCACGACGACGAGCCTGAACCTCAACACCGTCACCATCGACGGCACCGAGGGCAACGACACCGTCGACATCTCGGGCCTGACCTCAGCCCACCGGATCGTCTTCCGGTCGAGCGGCGGGACCGACACCATTGTCGGAACGCTGCGGCCTCAGGACGTCATCGAGTTGGCGCCGGGCACGACTCGGGCGGATTACACCGAGACGCAGGCGAACGGGGTCACCACCCTGACGAACGGCGCGCACAGCATCACCTTCGCGAGCTCGGGCACTCCAACTTTCGGGACCGTCCCCGCCACAGGCGGGAATCCGATGGACGGAGGCGTCGGGAACGGTGGGGGTGTCGGCGCGGGCGGCGGCTTCGCGCTCACCACGGCGGACCTTGCAGGGATCAAGGCGCTCGTCACCGGGCAGCCCGTCGCCGGAGGCGACGATGACGCGAACGGGGCCGCAGGCGTGCGCCATCTCTCGGGTGCCGGCAACAACTTGACCCACCCTGAGTTCGGATCGGCCGACCAGCCCTTCATTCGACTCACCGACGCTCATTACGGCGCCTTCGACCCGGCCACGGGCAACAACGCCGTCAACCCGCTCTTCGCCGGCCTCGATCCGCGTACCATCAGCAACGTGCTGGGCACTCAGGAGGCCGACTTGCCGCATCAGGCCAACGGCGCCAACATCTTCTTCATGGCGTTCGGCCAGTATTTCGACCACGGCCTCGACTTCCTGCCGAAGAGCTCGACCAACGGCGTCGTCGAGATCGGCGGCCCCGGCGCCGTCCGCAGTCCGACGAGCGACAACCCGACCGACCTTACGCGCGGCGAGGTGTCGGGCATTGGGCCGGACGGCGTCCCGCAGCATCTTAACAAGACCTCGCCCTTCGTCGACCAGAACCAAGCGTACGGCTCGCACGAGCTCGTCGGTCAGTTCCTGCGGGAGAGCGACGGCCACCGGGGCGTCGGGGCGCACCTGCTGGCCGGGCTGCCGGACCCGTCCAATCCCGCCTTCAACCTACTGCCGACCCTGCGTGCCTTGATCCAGCACCACTGGGAGGCCGACACGATCTTCCATGATCCGTCCCTGCCGGGCAGCTCCATCAGCTTCCGCGACTACTATTCGAACTTCGCCACGCCCGGCCATGCCCCGGGAACCCTCGTTGACCCAGCGACAGGCGCCTTCGATCCCGGCATCGTCAGCGCCATGGCGGCGAACTTCATGGGAAGCGGGAACGCCCTGCTCCTCGATGCGAACCCCTTCGTGAACCTGCTCGATCATTTCGTGGCCGGCGACGGTCGGGCGAACGAGAACGTCTCCCTGACGGCGATGCATACGATCTGGGCGCGCAACCATAACTTTCACGTCGACAATCTCGTCGAGTCCGGCTTCCAGGGCACACCGGAAGAGGTGTTCCAGGCGGCCAAGATGATCAACGAGGCCGAGTACCAGCGCGTCATCTTCACCGAATTCGCCGACCACCTCATCGGCGGCATGAAGGGCAGCGGATCGCATGGCTTCGGCGGCTACGATGCGAGCGTGGATGCGCGCATCTCCGAGGAGTTCGCTTCCGCCGTCTATCGCGTCGGGCATTCGCTGATCGGCGAGACCCTGACGGTCCTCGGACCGGATGGCCAGCCCCGACAAGTGCAACTCGTCGATGCCTTCCTGAACCCGACGAACGACGCGGGCGCATTCACGGCTCCCCTGCCTCCCGGCTACGTGCCTCAGCCCGGCTACGCCCAACTCGGGGCGAACGCCATCCTTGCGGGGGTCGCCACGCAACCGGCCGAGGAGGTCGACTTCAACATCGTCGATGCGGTCCGCAACGACCTCGTACGGATCAACGCGGACCTCTTCGCCTTCAACGTGGCCCGTGGCCGCGATGTCGGGCTCGGTACGCTCAACCAGGTTCGCGCCGACCTGCAGGCGTCGTCCGATCCCTACGTCCACGAGGCGGTCGGCTTCGCCGGCGACCTCAGCCCCTACACGTCCTGGACGGACTTCCAGGCTCGGAACGGGCTGAGCGACGCCGTCATCGCGCAGTTCAAGGCGGCCTATCCTGACTTGGTCTTGACGACGGCCGAGGAGCGCGCGGCCTTCGTGGCTGCCAATCCGGACATCGTGCTGCATGACGGAGCCAACGGCGCCAAGGTCGTATCCGGCATCGACCGCGTCGACCTCTGGGTGGGCGGGCTGGCGGAAAAGCACATTAACGACGGCGTCGTCGGGCAGACCTTCTGGGTCGTCCTCCACGAGCAGCTCGACCGCCTTCAGGAGGGTGACCGGTTCTACTACCTCGACCGGTTCGACAACTTCGACTTTTACCAGAACCAGGTCGACAGCCAGAGCTTCGCCGACATCGTCGCCCGCAACACCGGCTTGACCGGACTGCAGGAGGACATCTTCACGGTCAGCAACGAGGATACGCAGCCCGGCGGCGGAACCGGTGTGGGCACTGGAATCGGCGGGGGGACCGGAACAGGCACCGGCACCGACGATGGCACCGGAGCCGGCGGGGGCGGCACGGGAACCGGCACCGGCGATGACGTCGGAACGGGTGGTACGACCGGCGGGGGCACAGGTGCGGGTGACGGAACCGGCACGCAAGGCGACTCCGGATCGGGGTCCGGTGGAACGACCGGAAGCGGCGCGGGATCCGAAACGGGTGCCGGTGGCACGACCGGAGGCGGTTCAGGAAACGGCTCCGGAAGCGGTCATGGGGCCGGGGACCATTCGTCCGACGACGACGACACCGACGTGGCCGAGAACGGGGACGACGATCACCAGAACGGCACCGGCACGCCCGGATCCGGTGGCCATGCGGGCGGCACCACGGGAGGGGAAACCACCGGCGGCGGAACGACCACGCCACCGACCGAGCTTCCGGCAAGCCTGGTGGCGGGGACCACCGGCGATGACGTCCTGTCCGGGACGCCCGGCGCCGACACGATCCTCGGCCTGTCCGGCGACGACAACATCCTCGCCGGCGACGGGGCCGACGTGGTCCGCGGCGGTGATGGGAACGACTTCGTCGATGCCGGCGGCGGCCGCGACGTGGTCTTCGGCGGGGCCGGCGACGACGACATCCTCGCCGGCGGCGGCGACGACATGGTGTACGGCGACGCTGGCGGGGACCGAATCCTCGCAGGGGCCGGCAACGACCTCGTCACGGCCGGGGCCGGCAACGACGCGGTGATCGGCGGCGATGGCAACGACCTGTTCGTGACCGAGGTCGGGGATGGCAGCGACAGCTACTGGGGCGACGAGGTTGGGGGTGGGACCGGTATCGACACGCTGGACATGTCGGCCATCACCGCCGGCATCACGGCTGACCTCGGCACCGGGCTCGCCGGACGAGGCAGCGTCAGCAGCAGCCAATCCGGGGCTGATACTCTCTGGAGCGTCGAGAACATCGTGACCGGTTCGGGTGACGATACCATCACGGCCAGCGATGCCGTGAACGTGATGGATGGCGGGCTCGGTGCCGACGTCTACCGCTTCCTCTCGGCGGCGGCGGCGAACGGCGACACCATCGCGAGCTTCCAGCCCGGCGACAAGGTCGACCTCAGCGGCATCGATGCGAACCAGGGCGTGGCGGGGAACCAGGCGTTCACGCTCGCGACCGGGGCGGCCTTCACCGGCGTCGGAGAGTTGCTGGTCACCCAGGAGCACCGGGCGGACGGGGACTACACCGTCGTGGAGGGCAACACCGGCGGCGACGCGGCCCCCGAGTTCAAGTTCAGCATCAAGGGAGCCCCGGCCGCGACGGCCGCGGACTTCGCCCTCTGACGCCGAAGGGGGGCGTTTAGCCCCCCTTCGGTTCCGCCGCGCTCAAGGGGGATCGAGACATGCGCTCCAGGGATCAAAAGCAGCTCGCCAAGAAGAGAAGCACCGAGGCGCTGACCCGGCATTTCGGGATGCCGTTCGTGTTCCTCGTCGCCATGTCGGGCATCATCAACATCCTCGCCCTGACCGGATCGTTCTACATGCTCCAGGTCTACGACCGGGCGCTGCCAAGCGGCAGCCTGCCGACCCTCGTCGGCCTCTCGACGCTCGCCATCGGCCTCTATGTCTTCCAGGGCATGTTCGACGTGCTGCGCCAGCAGATCCTCGTTCGGATCGGGGCGCAGCTCGACCGCCGGATCGCTCCCCTGGCGCAGCGCGTGTCCATCGACATGCCGCGTTTCGGCTTCTCCACCGCGGAAGCCATGGAACGAAGCCGCGACGTCGACACGGTCCGCGGCTTCCTGGGGAGCCCGGGGCTCGTGGCACTCTTCGACCTGCCTTGGACGCCGGTCTTCCTCGTCTTCGTCTACATGCTCCATCCCTACCTGGGGGGCCTGACCATCGCGGGCGCCGTCCTCCTAACCCTCATCACCATCCTCACTGAACTGCTGACCCGGCGCTGGACCGGGGCGACCCAGCAGGCGGTGGTGGCCCGCAACGCCATCGCCGACTCGAATGCCCGCAACGCCGATGTCCTGAAGGCGATGGGGTTCGCGGCGCGGGCCGTAGACCGCTACCGCCTCGCCAACAACGAGCACCTGGAACTCCAGACCCGGACGACGGACATAACCGGTACCTTCGCGGCCATCTCCCGCGTCCTGCGCATGATCCTGCAATCGGCGGTGCTGGGTCTCGGGGCCTACCTCGTCATCGGCGGCGAACTCTCGGCGGGCTCCATCATCGCGGCCTCCATCACCTCGGCCCGTGCTCTGGCCCCCATCGACCAGACCGTGGGCAACTGGAAAGGCATCGCCGTGGCCCGAAAGGCCTTCGCGCGACTGGCTGAGACCCTCGTCGCCCTCTCGGGCGTCGACCGGCCGATGCCGCTGCCGATGCCGGAGTCGTCCCTTCGGATCGGGTCGATCACGGTGGCGGCGCCCGGTTCGGGCCGGGTGCTGCTGTCGGATGTCAATTTCGAGCTTGAGGCGGGCCAGGCGCTGGGCGTCATCGGCCCCAGCGGCGGAGGCAAGACGACCTTGAGCCGCGCGCTGACGGGCATCTGGCCCATCCTGCGCGGCGGCATCCGCCTCGACGGGGCCGACCTATCGCAATGGGACGAGGACAGCCTCGGCCGCATCATCGGGTACCTGCCTCAGGAGGTCTGCCTGATGGATGCTACGGTCGAGGAGAACATCTCCCGCCTAGCGCAGAACGCGGATCCGGCCCTGGTGGTCGCTGCCGCCCGCGCCGCCGGCGTCCACGAGATGATCCTACGGCTGCCCGACGGCTACCGCACCGAGCTCGGCCCGTTCGGGACTGCCCTGTCCGGCGGCCAGCGCCAGCGCATCGCGCTCGCACGGGCACTGTACGGCAATCCGTTCCTGCTGGTGCTCGACGAGCCGAACTCCAACCTCGATGGCGAGGGCGAAGCGGCACTGGCTACCGCCATCCAGGGCGTACGCGCCCGTGGAGGTATCGCGGTGGTTATCGCGCACCGGCCAAGCGTCCTGGCGGCCGTCGATACGATTGCGGTCGTCCAAGACGGCAAGTTGACCGCTTTCGGGCCCAAGGAGGCCATCCTCGGCAAAGCCGTGCGCGATGCATCGGCCGCAGCCGATTCAGCCAAGATCGCAAGGGAGCGCTCCTCCGGGGAGCGGGTGCCGGCATGATCATTGAGACGAAGGGAACCAAGACCGGCGACGCCTCCCAGACCGGAGCGCAGAAGTACGCGCTGAAAGAAGCAGCCAAGTCTTCGACCGCGCCCTACTACTTGGCCTTGGCCGTCGCAGCCGTGGCCGGCTACCTGAGGTCGCTCTTTCATAACCCGGTGCATGCCGAGCCCGAGCCCAGCGCCGCCGGCCACGAGACGAAGGTTGCGCCCAAGCTCATCGTCATAGCCTCGTCGGACGTGGATCCGGGTGAGACCCCCGACGAGCATCGCCTGCTGGGGTCTTCAGGGGTTGTGCCCCAAACGGAGATGCCCTCCCCGGAATACGATGCTTCCCACCTCCAAGCGCATACGCTCCACTTCGCCAAGCACGATCCTCAGCCGAACCTCAACGACTTCAAGGCCTCGCCCGTCGTTCCCCGACCGATCAACGACAACGGTGAAAGGCCCGCGGGGGCCCGGGGCGGTGGCGGGGGCGGTGGCAGGGATAAGCACAAAGGAGACGATGGAACGGAATCCGAAGACGTCGGGGATCACGCAACCCGGCCGCCCGGCGGGCTGACCGGCAGCGATGATCCTCTCGGAGGCGGCAAGGTGAGGCCGTCGGATACGGACCGTCCCTCGGGACAGGATACCGCTGGCCCCGGCAAGCAGACCGGAGCCGACGGAGATCGGGGAGACGGTGCCGGTGATTCTTCCGGGGCGGGCAATGATGCGGGAAACGGTCCCGGCGCCGTTACGCCCCGTCCGGCCTCGAACGATGACGGGGACGGCGCCGCAGGCCGTCGCAACCGCGCACCGACCACCAGCGGCACGGTCCACCTCGCCGACGTGGCCGCCTGTGCGCTGCTGCCCATCGCGCTGGCGGACCTTCTCAGGAACGTCGAGGACCCGGACGGCGACAGCCTCTCGGTGCGCAATGTCACGGTCTCCTCCGGCGCGCTGGCCCGAGACGGCGACGGCTGGGTGTTCGATGCCGATGCGCTTGGTCCGGTCACCATCACGTACGAGGTCACGGACGGCGAGCTATCCGTCATCCAGACGGCGGTATTCAACGTCGTCGAGCACGAGCCGATGATCGGCACGGACGGCGACGATCTCCTGCTCGGAACGCTCTGCGCGGACGAGATCGATGGCAGGGGGGGCAACGACAACATCGATGCCCGTGCCTCGGCCGACATCATCGATGGCGGAGCCGGCGACGACCACATCGTCGGCGGTGCCGGGGACGACGTGATCCTGGGCGGCGACGGGAACGACGTGGTGTTTGCGGGGACGGGCGCGGATCGGGTCTCGGGCGGAAACGGCAACGACCGCATCTTCGGCGAGGAGGGCGACGACATCCTGTTCGGCGACGCCGGCGACGACCTGCTCGACGGCGGGGACGGCAGCGATATCCTCGCCGGAGGTACGGGAAACGACATGCTCTTCGGGGATATGGGCGATGATCGCCTCGACGGGTCGGAAGGTGCCGACCTCGCGTTCGGCGGCGCCGGGCGCGACGTGATCGTGGGCGGACTCGGGGACGACAGTCTGGAAGGCGGCGACGGCGATGACGTCCTCTCGGACGGGCAGGGTCGGGACGTGGTCCTGGGGCAGGACGGGGCCGACGTCATCACGGCCGCCTTGGACGGAGAGGCCGACCTGTTCGATGGGGGCGCCGAGACGGATACGCTCGACTTGTCCGGAGCTGCCAGCGATGTCGCGGTCGACCTGGTCGTCGGGACGGCCGTCGGCCAGGAGATCGGGCGCGACACGGTCACGTCCATCGAGGGGGTCCGGGCAGGATCGGGTGACGACGTCCTGACCGGAAGTTCGGTGGGCGAGACGCTCGCCGGTGGCGCCGGACGGGACACGGTGTCGGGCGGTGCCGGCGACGACCACGTTGACGGCGAAGCGGGCAGCGACATCCTTGCGGATGGGAGCGGATCGGACACCGTCTTCGGAGGCTCCGGCGACGACCTCGTCACGGTCGCCCTCGACAGCGAGGCCGACATCTTCGACGGCGGCACCGGTCAGGATACGCTCGACCTGTCCGGGACGCGGGCGGGCATCTCCGCCGATCTGCTCGCCGGCATCGCCACGGGGGCCGAGACCGGACGGGACCTCCTCGACGGTTTCGAGGCGCTGATCGGTGGATCGGGCGACGATACCTTATCCGGCAGCGCCGGGAGCGACAGCCTAACCGGTGGGGATGGTGCAGACCTCATCGCCGGTCGAGGGGGAGACGATGCCCTCGATGGAGGTTCAGGGCACGATACGCTCCTCGACGGAGCCGGGTGCGATCTCCTGTGCGCAGGGGCCGGCGACGACCGTATCATCCTTGCGATGGATGGCGACGACGATCTCGTGGACGGCGGCGAGGGCTCGGATACGCTCGACCTGAGCAGTGCGACCGGAGACCTGCTCGTCGACCTCGTCAACCATGTCGTGTCGGGCATCGAGCTCGGGCACGACAAGGTGAAATCTGTCGAGCGGATCGTTTCAGGCGCCGGTGACGACCGCTTCGTCGTCGGGGACCACGACGTCGTGCTCACGGGCGGGGGCGGGAACGACGGCTACGTGTTGCTCCCACGCAGCGGACCACAGGAGCCGACCCGCTCCGTGCAGATCACCGACTTCTCGGTCGGGGATTACGTCGACCTGTTGAAATGGTCCCTCTTCGAGGACGGGGCGGGTGCCGCCGGCACGTCGCTGTCGGAGGCGATGGACCGCGACGATGGCACCGTCTCGGGCATCCGCTACCGGGCCGCGCACTTCGACGATGGCGACGTGACCGTCATCTCAGCCGACCTCGACGGCAACGACGCCTTCGAGACAACCCTTGTTCTCGACGGGCACCATACCCTGCTCTTCGTCGAGAAGACGGCCGCGGCGACCCAGCCCAGCACGCCGATTCACTGATCCAGCCTTCGAAGGAGCGGACCATGAGTACGCGAACCATCGGTGTCCATCGTCCCAAGCCCCTGGACGCCATCGACCTCGGGACGGAGCCTTCGTTCTCCGTCATCCCACGCATCGCCCTCGGCTTCGCGCTGGGTGTGAGCCTTCTGGTCGGAGTGGGCGGATGGGCGGCGACGACCGATCTCAACGGCGCCATCATGGCATCGGGCTCGGTCACCGTCGATCAGAACGCCAAGGCGGTCCAGCACCGGGACGGGGGCATCGTCGGCGCCATTCTCGTGCGGGATGGGCAGGCCGTGACGGCCGGCCAAGTCCTCATCCGCATCGACGATGCCCAGACCCGCGCCGAACTGGCGATCGTCAAAGGCCAACTCGTGGAGCTGTCGGCTAAGAAAGCCCGCCTGTTGGCAGAGCGCGACGGGCTTCGCGACATCGTCTTCCCAGCCATTCTGTCGGGCGGCGATGGAGAGATGCTCGCCATCCTCGATGGCGAGAGCCGCCTCTTCCGCGGCAACCTCGCCAGCCGCGATAGCCAACGCCAGCAGCTTGAACTGCAGATCGGTCAGGTGGCGGAGGAGATCGCCGGCTTGCTCAAACAGAAGGACGCCAAGCAGGACGAGCTCGCGATCCTTACGAGCGAGCACGGCAAGCTGCAGGGCCTCGTCGACAAACACCTCTTCGAAAGTTCGAAATTCCTGCCCATCAGCCGCGACCGGCATCGCCTGACCGGCGAGCAGGGTTCGCTGGAAGCGTCCATCGCCAGGGCCAAGGTGCGCACGAGCGAAATCCGGGTCCAGCTTCTTGCCATCACGGACACCGCGCGCACCGAGGCCCAGAAGGAACTCAGCGTCGTCGACGCCAAGCTCGCCGAGCTGGGCAACCGACGCATAGCCCTGGAGGATCGGCTGACGCGGACCGAGATCCGCTCGCCCGCCACGGGCGTCCTGCACGAGCTGAAGGCCTTCACCGTCGGCGGTGTCGTCACGCCGGCCGACGTGCTCGCGACCGTCGTGCCCGCGGACGCCATGCGCCGGATCGAGGTTCGCATCTCTCCCCAGAGCATCGACCAGATCGGCGTCGGGCGACCCGCCAAGCTGCGGTTCACCGCCTTTAACCAAAGGACGACACCGGAACTGAAGGGGAAGCTAACCTACGTCTCGCCGTCGACGACGAAGGGAGGCAAAGACGAGGCGTTCTACGTCGGGTACGTCGAGCTCAACGAAGGAGAGCTCAGCCGTCTCGGGGAAAGCGCGCACTTGGTACCCGGCATGCCGGTGGAAGTGCATGTCGCGACCGAGGAACGCACGGCCCTTTCATATCTCATGAAGCCGATCCAGGATCAATTCAAGCGCAGCTTTCGGGAGCGATGACTGTCAAATGGCGCAAAATATTCCATTCTGTCATTTGATATGAAGTCTATAATCGTCGTGGAAGAAATTATATCAAAAATCGGTATTTCTACTCATTCCGGATTAGTGATTTCGCTTCATCGTTGTGCTACTCTCATGACAAGAAGTTATAAAGGGGAGCGCGGTAAATGTGTCCGGAAGCCGTTGGCGTTGCGGACGTCTCGCCCGCATCGATAGGTATCGACCGGGAGGATTTTCTCGGGATGGTCTTCGGCGCCTTCACGGACGCCTTGGAGGATGCCGTCGGACGGGCGGAGGCGAGTGGCTTCATCGCCCTAGTCGGCATGGCCGTCTCGGAAGAGATCAAGACCCGATATCTCCGTGTGTCCGGAACGCCCCGGTTGGACCTCGCCGCCACCGTTGATGCCATGATCGATCTCAAGCGGCGCTTGGGGGGGGACTTCTACGTCATTGAGGCGACGTCCCGGCGCATCGTGCTCGGCAACCGACGCTGCCCGTTCGGCGAGTTGGTGAAGAAGTCTCCCTCGATGTGCATGGTGACCTCGAACGTCTTCGGTCACATGGTTGCGGAGAGCCAAGGCTATGGTCGAATTACGCTCGGTGACACCATCGCCCGCGGCGGCCTCGGCTGCCGGATCGTCATCGACCTCGACCCCGATGCCCCCGACGAGGGCGGACAGGACTACTTCGGAAAGGATGTCGCCTAGGTCGGATTTCGAAGCCCTGTTCGAGTTCGTCCCCGCTCCCATGCTCATCGTGCGGCCGAGCGGGGAACTCGAAGGCGCCAACGCCTCGGCGCGTGAAGTGTTGGACGGCCTACGGATCGGTGACGTCCTACCGGTCCAGAAAGCTGCCGAGCCGGATTTGCGCCGCTACCTCACTCGCTGCGCCTCCTGCGCTGCTTCGTTGCCGGGCACCCTGTTCCTCCAGGACGACGAGGGAAACCTCGAGCGGCATGCCTGCCACGGGACGCGTGCTCGGCTAGGCGGCTTCGCCGGTCGTCCGCTCGTTATCCTTCACCTCGACGGGCTGGGATTGGGCCGTCGGTTCGGGATCCTCACATCGAAGCTTCACGACGCCCGCCGTGTCATGCTTGAGCGCCGGCGGCGCGCGCGCGAGATGCAGACGCTCCTTCGGGAACGCGAAGATCTGCTTGTCCGCCTGGAGGCCGATGCCGCCGCTCGCCTGGCAGCCGAACGGGAACGCGACGATGTGCTGACCCGGCTGTACCGCGCCGGACAGGACGAACGGCGCCGGCTCGCCCGCGACCTCCATGACCATGCCGGCCAGCATCTGGTCGCCCTGAATTTCGGGCTGCGACGCCTCCTTCCCTACCTCTCGGGTGAGGATGGACGCGCCGAGCTCGACCGCCTCCTCGATCAGGCGCAGGAAGTGGGTCAGGCGCTGCGCCGCGTCACCCTCGAACTGCGTCCTGCGGCCCTCGACGAGTTCGGTTTCGTCACGGCCCTGCGATACCTCGTCGAGGAGTGGAGCCGCACCACGTCGATCCCGACGGAGGTGCAGGTCAGCGGCGTGGAATTCCACCTGCCTGCCGAGCACGCCATCACGCTGTATCGCATCACGCAGGAGGCGCTGACCAACGTAGCCAAGCACGCCGGCCTGCCGAGCTACGTCTCCGTCGTCCTCCTGTTCAGTCCAGGACGTCTGACCCTAACGGTCGACGACGACGGCGTAGGCTTCGAGGCCGACGCCGCCTCGGTCAATTTCCTGGTGTCCCAGGGCAAGCTCGGATTGATCGGGATGCGCGAACGCATGGCCCTCATCGGGGGCGGCCTGGAGATCGAGTCCTCCCCGGGACAGGGGGCGTCGGTCGTCGCGCGGGTACGTCTCGGAAAGGATGCTTCGGACGATGAATGACCAACGCCCCATCCGAATCGCGCTCGCGGACGACCATCCCGTGTTCCGGCACGGAGTCGCCGACCTTCTGGCGAACACCGGCGGGATCGAGATCGTCGCTTCCGTGGATACCGGACTCGACGCTGTGCAGGCGATATCGAGCCTGACGCCGGACATCGCTATCTTGGACTTTGCGATGCCGGACATGAACGGGGTCGCAGTGATCCGTAAGCTCGCCGAACGGCAATGCCCGACCCGGTCGATCATCCTCAGCGCCTACGAGAGCCGGGTTTATGTCGACCAAGCGTTCGAGGCCGGCGCAGGAGGCTACGTCCTGAAGCGCTCGGCCTTCCTTAATATTGTCCAGGCCGCACGAGCGGTGGTTGCAGGCGGCATCTACATAGATTCTGCACTGCCGGCGCGCACTGCCGGCCAAAAGGCGCCGATGGCCTGTCAGAGCCACGATGACATGCAGTCCCAGCTCGCTGACCGCGAGAGGGAAATTCTCCGCTTCGTGGCATTCGGCTTTACCAGCAAGGAGATCGCCAGCCATCTTGGTTCAACGCCAAAGACCGTCGAAACCCAGAAGTCCCGGGCATGCGGCCGGCTGGGCATCAACAGCCGCGCACAAATCGTCCAGTTCGCGATCATGCAGGGATGGCTCCAGGGCTCAATCCCCATTCGCTGAGGATCGTCGATGAACCGCTGCGGCTCCATTGGGATAGGAGGTCCGCGCAGTGCGTGACGCCAAGTCTTGGACGACGGTAATCGGGGTGCTGGAACAGCATCCGCGTATCGACTGCGATCCGTAACCTCAACCCTGCATTCGCCCGGCGACACGCAATCTTCGGAAAATTTAATAATTCGCCTCGTGTCTAATTAGTATGTAATACCGAAACACAGCGATTTATCTGGATTTCAGCACGAGCGAGCTTGTATCCGCGTCAGATTCCCTACACTAGTACCTCTCGTGCCACTCGGATGCTGGCCATTGGTTCACAGGGGGCAGAAGGCTCCCTCCGACGACGTGCGGAGGGCAATGTGCCTCACTATGACTTCGACATTCAGGACTCCGCGCTCACGCCCGATGAAGAAGGCATGGAGTTCGCCGACGTCCGGGACGCGGCCATGCACGCCATTGAGGCTCTACCGGCAATCGTGGCCCACGAGACCGAGAACGACCTCTGCATTCGCGATACTCTCGTTGTCTTGGTACGAAATGACAATGGCTTAACGATCTATTTGGCCAAATTGACCTTGGTCGGCACTTGGATGGCCAGGCGCGCAATGCCGACCGCGCCGCCCGAATGGGTGGAACGGCTCGAGGGCTCGAAAAGTCATTGACCCGCGAATCATAATTGGATCACCAACTTCACTGACATTGACCCGTTTTGGGCTGGGTAGCCAGGACGGCGAAGTAGATCATGTTGAATTGCGATATTACTGACAGTATAGTGGGTCGCTTAGTGCCTTTCCAGGCCTCGGGTGTTGCGCTGCTACTTACCTCACAGATCGCTAAGGACTACTCTCAGCGGAAGCTGGGAGTCCTCCGCACGGCACGGTTGCGTCGTTTTCGGAAGAACTATGAACCACGCGCCGATAGTGGCTGACTATCTTGTCGAAGTTTCGACGCCTTATGCATGGTTAGATAGGAACTGGACCATTCTAGTTCCGCGTATCGCTCGAAGGTGAAGCCGCGCGGAGCCTACACAAATGCCATGTAACGCCTTCGATCACAGCTTCTACATATTCCGCTATCATTTTTTCACACCCACCGTTTTCCCGCAGGCGCTGAGTTTCCAGCTGGAGGCTTGCATGAATGTTGTTGAGGTGCCTTTGAATTTCGGCCTCGCCCACATCTCGCCCCTGTAGAGAGACCGCAGCGCGATTGCCGTAAAGCTCAGCGGAACGAAACCCCGCCGCGCGAGCCTCGTCTCGCTCTTCATCGGTCAGATTGCTCAACTCCGACTCCGGGGCAAAACCACCTTGCAGATTTAATCTATTCTAAAAAACGAATCTCGTTTTAAGCAGAAGGGATTTCCCGGTTCACGATTGTGTGAACACAAATACGCTGTGTCAGAACGCAAAGCGTGTGGGAGTCGGTCCCGCTAGGGGAGCGGTCGACGGCGCCGCAGGCGGTACGGAAGCCTCCGAGTTTCTACCCCGCCGATCCGGCGACGATAACGGTACCTGCGTAGCCGTCGCAGAGCTTCCGGAGGCGTTTACCGAAGCTCACCGATACCGCCGGAAATACGGATGCCCAACGCTCCTCCGCCCCGTCGCGCGACACCGAGAACAGGCGCTTCGGCCTGCCATCCGCGTCGTGGATGGGAGCGACAGAAACGTCCCAGAGCTTCGTCACGCTGCGTAGGGTACTGGCCCAGCCCTTAAAGTTTCCGGCGCGCCCGTGCCTCACCGCCGCCCCGGCGGCGCGCGCCCCGGCCTCGGCGGGCCCCGACCAAAGCCCGGGCCGCGGGGATGTTGGCGACCTTCGAGAAATCGTCGTCCATGGTGTGTAGGCCGGGTCACTCCGTGAAGTCGCGGCGCCCCTCCGGCACGCGGTGGAAACGGTATGCGCGCCTGTTCAGACCGTGACTGCGGCCGCCGAAGAGATCCTCAATGCTGAACACACCTCACGGGATGCGGCCACGTCGGGGCGATCCTGCTCGGTTGCGTGCGCTGACTTTTTTTCCACGTCACAGCGCGGCAGGCGAAGAAACGCCACAGCGTGCCCAATCCGACCGAGACGCTGCGCTCGGTACGCAGGAGTTCCTGCATCTCGGCAAGCGTGATGTCGCTGCGCGGTCCTTCGGTTCGTCCTTCTCTTCGGTGAGGGCGAGCAGAAAGGCTTCATGCACGTCGAGCTTGGAGCCGGGTGGACGGCCCTGACGCTCAGCCCGCGTCTCTCCTGTCATCGTCGCATGCGCGGCCCAGCGGATCACCGTAGCGACGCCGACCCGATAGCGCAGGGCCGCGGCCCGGCGGGACAGACCTGCTTCCACCGCGTCCAAGACGCGAACACGCAGATCGTGACTGTAGGCACGGGCCATGGCGATCTCCCTGACGAACCTTCAGGGATCAACGCTCACCTGGCCGCAACGACTCAGGGATCGTGGAAAATGCTCTAGTACCCCTGCAACCCTCCCGTCGAACGTCCGCTTCTGAGAACTGGCCAGAGATCTTCGAACGGCGAGGTCGGGTCGGCTGCAGAATGGCCGTTTGGGGTGGTAAGCGGTCGGTCTGCTTTTGTGCGCGAAGAACCAGAATCCGGACACGGATGGATGCGTCGTATTAGCGGCGAGCCATCCAAAGAGATCAGAGATCGTCACCCTACTTGAAGCTGATCGACGACTAGCTCTGCATCTCTCGGAATTGCGAACAGTCGTAGGGCATCCGAATGTCCCCGGATCGTGTGAAACCCTCGGTCCGTGAACCTTTTTACCGTTCCCTCGCTTCCCTCGCTTTGCATGCGCTTGACGACAGCGTCCGTGATCAGGATCGAGGCCCTAGCCTCACGGCAGTGATGCTCGACGCGGCTCGCAACGTTCACTGTATCGCCCAGGACCGTCAATTCCAGCCGGCTCTCGCATCCGACATCGCCGAGCACGACATCGCCGTAATGGATCCCGATGGCAACGGCGACCGCTTCCAGTCCCGACGCCGCACGTTCATCGTTCCATACCTGGAGCCTCGCCTGCATGGTCAGCGCACACCGTACGGCGTTCGTGGCACTCAGGTCGTTCGAGACGGGCAGGCCGAATACAGCGATCAAACCGTCGCCCGTGAACTTGTCGACGGTACCGTGGTGCTCGAACACACTGGAACTCAGGGTGCACAGCAATTCCCGAAGCATGGCGATCACATCCTGCGGCTGCAGAGCGCTGCAGAACTTCGTGAATCCAATCATATCGACGAACAGGACCGCAGCAGGCTCATATCTGGTCGTCGATAGCGCGATGTCGTTCGTCGCGATTTGTTCGACGATAGCCTGCGGGAAAAAGCGGGCCAGATTGTCCTTTTCCTTACCAATCGCAATCAGCCGTTCACGAGTTGCGATGTTGAACAAAGCGAGCTTCGTGGTGATCGTGATTGCGGCGAGGCTGATTAATGTGCGGGCTGCAGCGCCGCTGTCCGGATCCGAGCCATGGGTTATAATGAAGCTCAAGCATGTCAGCGCCGCGCAGAGCGCCGCGGTCCTAAGGATGCCAACGTGTTTGAACCATAGGGCCGCAAGGACAATGACGACGATGTAGAGGACCGCAACGGCGAAATGCAGCGGACTCCACGTATCCAACAAGAAGATTGATGTCGCCGAAAGTGCCACGTAGCCCAAAGGCTTTCGGTTTTGCAAGAGGCTTGCAATCCTTACCTGGATTTCAACGAATGCTATGGGCGACGACGTTAGACCACACCTCACCGCGAGCCACCCCGTCTCAAATCCAATTGTAAGTGAAGTAGGCGGATCCGATTATTTTTGCCAATCCCCCGAAGCCATCTGCGCCCTCTTCGCGAGATTCGGCCTCTGCCTCAGTTTGCCAGACCTGCGCACTATCGGCCTCTTTTGATTTGGAAACCAGTCTTGCCCGCAAGGCACGAAGCTGTGGGTGTCGCTCCCGTTCAAGGGGGCGACACCTACGCGTCATTAATACCCCGCAGGTTTGAAGACCGACGCCCCATGGCGTCCGCGTCCTAACGCGCGATGAAACCGCCGTTGACGAACAGGGTCTGCGCCGTCACCCAACCGCTGCCTGGCCCTGCCAGGAATTCGATGATCGGCGTGATCTCGTCGATTTCGCCAAGGCGGTTCTGTACGCTCATACCCTTCAGGAACGCCGTGGAATGCTCCGTCTCTGCCGGGTAGAAGAACGACGTATTCAAGGGTCCCGGTGCGACGGTGTTCACTGTGACACCCCGACCACCGATCTCCTTCGCTAGCGCCCGGGTGAAATGTTCGAGGGGCGCCTTCGAGCCTGCGTAGACCGCGTACATTCCGGTCGTCGCGGCCTGCAGCGTCGTACCAATGGAGATGATCCGGCCATTATCGGAGATTCGCTTTGCGGCTTCCTGCATACAGAAGAAGGCGGCCTTCGTGTTGACCATGAAACTCTGGTCGAAATCGTCCTCTGTGATCTCGACAAAAGGCTTTTTCACCACTTTGCCGACGGTGTTCACGACGATGTCCAGTTGGCCGAACCGACTGTCGACGGCATCGAACAGCTTGGTGACATCGCTCACACGCGCGAGGTCAGCGCTAACGAGGAGAGCGTCACCACCGAGGCGCCGGATCTCGGCAGCGGTCTCCTCGGCCTCGCTGTGCGAATGCTCGCCGTGATGATGGATCGCTACGCCACGGCAGCCGTTTCGTGCCAGCATTACAGCATAGGCTCGCCCTTGGTTGCGCGTAGCGCCTGTCACCAATGCTACTTTTCCTTCGAGATCTTTACGGATATCAGTCGCCGGCATAGTTTTCTCTCCCCTGATAGGAGAAAAACTAGCCTACGTGTCCGAGCTTGGCTTTCAGGAAATCCGCGTTCGTAGTAGAAGCCGCGCAATCCGAACGGAAAGTGATACATGGCTCGATCCGACCATCCCGGCTTTCCCGATGTCGCCACCGCCGATGAGCCCGTTCCCAACTGGGGCCGCCTAGTCCGGACGGATGTCGGAACGGCGGCATGGAACAAGCGGGAGGCTGGGGAGATCAGCCAGACCATTCCCCATCACCTGGTGTTGCTCTCGTTCCTGCCATTCATGAACCGCGAGACTAGACTGGGTGGAGCGCGGATACGTACTGCAAACGCCACCAGCGGCATGTGCGAGATCGTGCCCGCTGGGGCAGATTACTGGGCACGCTGGCATGAACCCAAGGAGGTCGCCGCTTTCGCCCTATCCGCAAGCTGGCTTGATACGGTTGCGCGAGACAACTTTGATTTGCCTGCCGCCACGGTCATGGCGGATGCGTTGCCGATGTTGGATCGCCGTGTGGCGGTTTTGGGCAGCATGCTCCGTGACGAGCTTCAAAGCGACGACAACGCGGCAATGCCCGACTTGCAGCTAAATTCGTTGTTGAACCTTCTGGGTTTCCACCTGCTGAAGCAGTACGGCGTCGGAAAGCTCAAGCATGAGCTTGGTACTCTCTCCGACAGGCAGTTCAATCGATTGCGGGATTACATGGCGGCGCATCTTGCCGATACGGTTAGGCTCGATGACATCGCGATTGTGGTCGGACTCTCCTCAAGCCAATTGCTCCGCACCTTCCGGCGACGTACTGGCACGAGTCCGCACCGGTATCTTACCCGCATGCGTTTGGACCATGCTCGCACGCTCATCGTTGATGGTATCATGCCCCTGTCTGAGATCGCATTGACATGTGGGTTTTCTAGTCAAAGCCATCTGACGTCGGTGATGCGTCGTGAGGACGGGCTGACACCGGGGACCGTGCGAGTTTCGAGCGGGCAGCGAAAGCCTGTCGGGCGCTTGTCAAGTTCTTAGTTCGTTCGTCGAACGCCATTATATATTATATATTTGCATAGTCCTTACGAACCCTGCACCGCAATAGCCGGGCGGCCAACGAATGGCAGCTTTCGAGGACAGCTGTTAATTACTTGTATGACCGGCTTGGGTCGAAAGCGGAAGGCGCTAAATGTCAGGAATACGATCGGATTTCTGACGCAATAAGGGAAAGGTTTTTATTCCAATTATTATACGAGTAATCTGGTCGCAGAAAACAAACCTTTTCCAAAAATCTTAAGTCTGTAAAATATAAAGTGCTTTTAATACTAAAACGAGAAATCGTGACTGCAAAATCCATTCCATAGAGTAACTAAAAGAAGACCTTGATTTGTCATCATTAGTAAATATGATGCACAAAATTCGTTATGAGATGAAGCCCTATGAATCCCGCCAAGGCCGCCGCAGAAATCCGTGAGGAACGCCGAAGTGTCGGCTTCGACAGCTATGATATCACAGCCAAGCATTTGATTGACATGGTGGGCGAAAATCAAATCCTAATCGCTCCAGAATATCAGCGTCGGTTTATCTGGGACGACGTTCGGCAATCGCAACTCATAGAGTCCTTACTTCTAGGAATCCCGATCCCAAGTCTTTTTCTTGCAACGAATGAAGACTCGACATGGGAGGTCATAGATGGCCTGCAGCGGCTCACGTCTCTACTAAATTTCATCAATCCAACTTTACGGCCTAAGACTTCAAACGAGCAAGTGTTTGAACCTCTGGTTTTGAGTGGACTTGACAAAGTGCGTTCGTTGAATGGTGCGTTATTCTCAGACTTCCCATCAAGTATGAAGCTGAGTCTTTTGACAAGACCTATACGGATTACCGTACTGAACGATCGTAGTGATCATCAAGTACGATTTGATTTGTTTGAACGATTGAATACAGGCGGGATCACCTTACATGAACAAGAAATCAGAAACTGTGTCTATAGAGGACCATTTAATGATTTTATAAAGTCTTGCTCTGACGATGCTAGGCTTGAGCAAATTATAAAGCGTACTGATCGGCATGCTCGCGGAAATATTGAAGAACTCATCCTCAAATTTTTTGCATACTACGAAGACAGAGATAAGTTTCAGCATTCCGTCAAAGATTTCCTAAATGACTACATGGCCCGCAAAACTGAATTATTCAACAATAGGCGCCACTTGAGAGATCTATTTAATGATACTCTCCAAATCTTATCCGCCAATTTGCCGGATGGGATTGTCCGCGCTAATCGACCAAATTCGACTCCTCTAATTCTTTTTGAAGCAGTAGCGGTCGGAGTCGCAGACATATTGTCTGTAGGTGAATCGGTCGATCCTGATAAGCTTGTGGACATATTGGATGATCAAGAACTAAAGCGATTGACGACAGGCGCAACCAACAGCTTGCCTAAGCTCAGAGGCCGAATTCAATACGTCGCAGAGCACGTTCTCGCATGAGCTTAGAAGCAGCCGCTGATGAGGTTAGAGAACGATTTTCGGAAGCTTCGATGGTGATAAATCACCTCCGAGCGATCGCTCCCGGTGATCTCCAACCAATAGACGATCTCCAAAGGACTCTCCGCGGGTTGTGTTTGGTGTCTATCTATGCTGCCTTTGAACGATCTGCAAACGCAATAGTTGAGTCTGCGTTGATAGAGCTAACAAGTCACGAAACACCTGCAACATCTTACATTACTTCACTTCACAGCATCATACATTATGCAAAAGTAAAATCTCTTCGCTCCTGTGGTTTTGACCACATTATTGATAGATCGACGGCTTTATTTGACGCTGCATTTGAAAATAGCTCTGCAGCGTTCTTGGAAAATCCTCTTGCTGAAAAAATGCAAAATGTAGACGGCGGTACGCTTGAGTGGCTGGCATCATTATTTGGAGTGTCAGATCATGCCTGCACGCCCGCAAATAGGGGCCGCCTTGGGAACTTACGCGAAAGACGCAATGCGGTAGCGCATGGGCGGGAAGCAGCAAGTGTTGTCGGTGGACGATTCTCAATAAATGAATTAGGCAATATATATGATGCGGCTGATATGGAAATCACACGATTTCTCATAACGATCAGAGATCAATGCGATGGACGACTCTACATACGGCAAGCCGCTTGAGTCTAAGTCTGTAAGGAAACGACGGTTATTCTTCTGGCTCGTCTAGGTTGCCGCCCGATCCCTGGCGGCTTGTCGGCGCCGTGTTCGCTTGTTGCCGGTTGCACGGAAACTGCTCGCCGGCGCTGCCGACACACGTCCGGCCGGGCCGGGGTGGAATTGCAGCTTCTCGCCGGCAAACAGGCGAGCGATCCGGCCGGGGCTCTCTATGCCGTCGAGCCGGAATTGCAGTCTCGGCCCCAGCCATAAGTCGAGGTCGGGCCAGCCGATCGACACGTCGCGCGCCGCAATCTCAACGTCGTCAATGTGAACCGTCGCCGCCTCAAGCACATATAGGGGCATAACTTCGGCTCTCTGTGCTTTGTCTGGAAAGTGGTTCCGGCGTCGATCAAACGACCAATTTCGCGGCCTACTAGATGTAGTTTTGAGGCAGCTCTAGGACTGGCGCTCTCAAGCCCCTTTGGCGCATCGCCAGTTAGCTCCTCCCGAAGTACACCTTCTATTTGACAGCAAGGGCGACATCTTAAAAGCTTGCATCAAAGTGGAAGGGATCGCCGTGAACGTGCACGAAACGCAGGATAATTTTTGGCGGGAAGCGCTTGACCATGATCCTAAAGACAGCAAAGGCATTGAGCGTAAGTACACTGAGTTTATGGAAAAGGTACAAACGCAGATTGGGCACCTTACGCAGACTGAGCAAGATAGCATTCTGACTGGTCTTATAAAACGAAATTCCGATTATATGGAAATCGCGAAGAAAGATAGGAACTCTCTACGACTAAAACTTGGGATGCCCGCACAAAGCTCTTCTAATGACCGACTGGTTCAAGTAGCTACTGAGACTGCTGTACGTGCAACAGTTTGGCATAGCATAGCAGCCATATTTCGGCTTATCAGATAGAAATATTATTTGGCGATCATAGCCCGACCACTCTTTTTTTAGGCAAGAAACAATCGTCCGTAGGGGCATGCCCTCGCGGACACGACATTGTGCCTAACACTGCATCGGAGAACGATCGGACGGTTTCCGCTATCGACCCTTCGCAGACCTTCTGAATGTCTGCCTCCTGGCAACTCAGCTGACTGTGGCCCGCGACTGAGTTGGGTGGTATGTCGCCGGTCCGCTTCTTGTAATGCCGCTTCATGAAGCAGACCATCAAGGAACTGCAGAGTCCACGCTGTCGGAGCCAGGCGACTTCCTTCGAATTTCGTCCGGCTAGCCAGAGGCCTCATCACCACCGGTATCGCACTCAAGGCCGCCGCGGGTGTTGTTGGGCAGGGCGAAGGCTCGGACGTAGACCACCACGTTCTCGTTCCTATGCGACTCATGATCGTAGGCGCGGTCGGCGATGAAGGTGGAGGCGTAGTCGCACTCCCATCCAAAGATCTTTATGGGTGGAATTGATGAAGCTCCGACACATTTATGGGTGCAACATTCGTCCTGGCGAAGACCATTTGGGTTCACCAGGAGCAATTATGGCTAAAAGCAGAGCTCTCCCAGCTATCAGGCGCGAGCCATGAGGCTGCGAGAGACATCCTTCTAAGTTAACCGGGACAAACTACCCGACTGCAGGGGTAATTTATTTTGAGAAATCACAAAAAGGTGCGTTTAGAAATTTATCATGAACTCCTAGACCTTTCTCAGTATCTCATGGAATGTCCAGCTCAACGCCGACTTCCGGCCTCTGAGCTCGCATCCGCTGTCGACCTGGGGATGGAAGGACGCGATGACCGCGGTCTTCTTCGACCGCGTGACGGTGCTGGCTTCGTACGACCGATCGGCGCGGACCGCCGGCGGGCGCGCGATCCCTCTGCCGTCGGTCGTCCTGCTGAGAAGGTACATCTCTCCGGTGCGTCGGGTCGCCGTCACCCGCTACGGGATCTTTACGCGCGACGGGAACCGGTGCTCCTACTGCCTGGAGACCAAGTCGACGTCCGAGCTGACCTTCGACCACGTCGTTCCGCGATCGCGCGGCGGCGCCAGCACCTGGGACAATCTCGCCTCCGCCTGCATGCCCTGCAACTTCCGGAAGGCCAACCGGACGCCGCAGGAGGCCAAGATGCCTTTGCTGCAGCCGGCGTACGAGCCGACCCAGGCGGGACTCTACGCCAGGGGCATGGAGATCGGTCTTCGCGACGACATTCCGACTTCGTGGCTCGACTATATCTACTGGAAATCGCCTCTCCAGGCATAGGTGCCGGCCCGTCTCGCGACGGGCCGGCCTCGAAAGGGCGGTGCCTGACCCGGCGAACGTTGCCGGTGCATATCTCCGCATCCCCAGTCGACCATTCCAGGTCCCGGTTGACGCGGCGGAAGACATCGACAGAACTCGTCCCTCGGAATGAACGAAGGGTCGCGTTGCAGTATGAAACGTCTGCTCGGATTCTCGGCGGTCACGCTGGCGCTGGTCCAACCCATAGCTTCGACGGCGGTCGCGGAACCTTCGACCGCCAGGCTGTCCGGCAAGCTGGTCTATCCGTCGGACGCCCTCCCGCCGTCGCTCACGGTCTGCGCCCAGGTGGTCGGCGATCGGCGGACCTTCTGCACGACGAAGCATCTCAAGGCGGGAAGGGGCTGGCGCTACGCGCTCGCCCTGCCGGCCGGCACGTACCACGTCTACGCCGTGGATCCGGAATGCGCGGGATGGCGTGCCTACTTCACCGAAGCCGTCACCTGCGGCCTCACGGTCCGGTGCACCTCCCATGCCCGCATACCCGTGGTCCTGCGAGGCGGTGCGAACCGCAACGACGTCGACCCCGCAGATTGGGACGACGTCCCCGCTGCGAAGAAGAACGCGTGCGACCCTTGAGGATCGACGGAGAAGGAGGATTCGAGTGGGTCAGGCCAGGATCAGGAAGCTTCTCGATGAGGCGTCCCCGACCGTCTACCATCACACGTCCACGCTCCGGACGAACCAGCTTTGGATGAGCGGCTCCATTCTCCCGGAAGGGACCATGCCCCCGGTATTCCATCCGCAGCTCGGCCGCATCCACACGGATGCGAGCATCCGGCGCCCGATGAAGGATTTCCCGGCACTCGCATGGTTCACCCGCAGGATTGAGGTTCCCCGCTGCCTGCAGGCGACCCAGATCCGGTTTGGGATGCCGGACGGATCGTTGCATGCGATGGATTCGGATCTCGATCTGTCGAACGCGTTTGCCTTGAACCGGTTCGCGATCGGCTTCCGCCTGGCCGACCTCGACTTGGCCAGATGGTGCGACCATCCCGGCTACCTCACCGGCGAAGGCAGCGAACTGAACGAGACCGCACGGGAGGCTGGAGACGATCCGAGGGACTGGTACGTCTCCGAGCAGCCTGTCGACCTGATGCTGAGCTCGGAGGTTTGGTTCTCAAGGAGCATCGCCCACCCGAAGTTGACCCGGGAGGACTGGTATCTCGCCGACATGAAGCGGATGGTCTCGCAGTGCCGGTCGACGCCGGGAATCTACATCCCGCCGTCGTGGGTCACGGACAAGCAGGCCCGCGCCCTGGCGGCGAAGCTTGGCTTGCGGGTGGTTTGAGGTCAGGCGGCCTCGGCCCGGGGCTTGATCGACGTGTAGGCGAGACCCGTCGCGATCGAGAAGGCGGCGGCTTCGAGCAGCGCCTCGTACATGTCCACGGCTTCGGCCCGGAACTCGACCAACGGATCGCGGCCGCCGTAGGCCCGTAGGGACACCACGCTGCGCAGGTGGTCGAGGGCGGCCACGTGGTTGCGCCATGCCAGGTCGAGGGAGCTGACCACGACGTAGCGCTCCGCCTCCGCATAGGCGTCCTCGCCGGCGCGCGCGATCTTGTCGGCCCGCTTCGACGCGATGGCGGCCACGATGGCGTCGCCGACCAGCTCCGGCGTCTCGCGCAGGATCGAAGCGTCGAGCGCCACGCCCAGGCGCTGGCGCAGATCGCCCGACATCGCGGCGACGTCGCGATCGTCCGGCAGCACGTCGGACGGGGCGTGGCGGGCCACGACCGCGTCGACGGCCATGTCGACCATGTCCCGAGCGATCGCTCCGGCCTCGCCGTCGATGGCACGCATCCGCATGGCGTAGAAGACCGCGCGCTGGCTGTTCAGCACGTCGTCGTACTTCTTCACCTCGCGGCGCTGCTCGCCGTTTCGGGAATCCACCTTGAGCTGCGCCTTCGCGATCATGGTCGCGACGAAGCGGTGGGAGATTGCGTCCTCCTCGGAGATGCCGGCACGGGCAAGAAAGCGGTCGAGCTTCTTCGAGCCGAACTGGCGGAGGAGATCGTCCTCGAGCGAGAGCATGAACCGGCTCATGCCGGGATTGCCCTGCCGGCCGGCGCGGCCGCGGAGCTGGTCGTCCACCCGTCGGGATTCGTGCCGTTCCGTCCCGAGCACGTAGAGACCGCCCGCCTCTGCCGCCGCGGCGGCCCGGGTCGGGTTCTCGTCCGATCCACCCAGACGGATGTCGACGCCTCGGCCGGCCATGTTGGTCGCGATCGTGACGGCCCCGGGCAGGCCGGCGTCGGCGAGGATGCGCGCCTCGTGCTCGTGATGCCGCGCGTTCAGGACCGCGACGAGCCGCGCGTCGGGATCCGCCCGCAGGGGTTCGAAGGCCTCCGGATCGGCGAGATCGATCTGGACGAAGCCGCTCTCGGTCAGCAGCGCGGCGAGCTCCTCGGACTTGGCGATGCTCGTGGTGCCGACGAGGATGGGCTGCCGACGCTCCTTGGCGGACAGGATCTCGGCGATCACCGCCGACAGCTTCGCCTTGCGGCGACGGTAGACCTCGTCGGGCTCGTCGATGCGGATGCAGGGGCGGTTCGGCGGAACAACCGCCACCGGCATGCCGTAGGTCCGGCCGAACTCGCCGGCCTCGGCCGACGCGGTTCCGGTCATGCCGGCGCGCGCGCGGTAGAGGAGGACGAGGTTCTGGAAGCTGATCCCGGCGTAGCTCTGGCTTTCGGGCCGGATCCGGACGCGCTCCTTGGCCTCGACCGCCTGATGCAGGCCGTCGGACCAGCGCCGGCCGGTGACGAAGCGGCCGGTGGTCTCGTCGACGACGACGATGTCCTCCCCCGAGACGACGTAGTCCCGGTCGGCCTGGAGCAGCCGGTGCGCCTTGAGCGACATCAGGGCGTGGTGGACGACGCGGACGTTGGCGGCGTCGTAGAGACCCTCGCCCTGCAGCAGCCCCTGCGCGCGCAGGATCTCCTCCAGGCGGTCGTCGCCCACGTCCGTCAGGACGGCCGTGCGCGTCAGGTGGTCGACGGTCACGTCCTCGTCCCCGAGCTCCGCGACGGCCGCGTCGACCTTGGCGTAGAGGTCGAGCGGCACCTCGGACGGACCCGACAGGACGAGCGGAACGCGTGCGTCGTCGACCAGGATCGAGTCCGCCTCGTCGATGAGCGCGAAGCCGAAGCCCCGAAGCACCTGGTCCTCGCGGCGAAGTCGCATGTTGTCGCGCAGGTAGTCGAAGCCGACCGAGGGGACGGTCGTGTAGCAGACCTCGCGGGCATACATCTCCCGCCGCAGGACGTCCTCGTCGGCGCCGAGCCCGGCCGAGCAGCCGACCGTGACGCCCAGCAGTTCGAAGACCGGCTCCATCCACTCGCAGTCGCGGCGGGCGAGATAGTCGTTCGCCGTGAGGACGTGCACCGGCATCCCGTCCAGGGAGGCCAGCACCGCCGCGAAGCAGGCCGAGAGCGTCTTGCCTTCGCCGGTCGCCATCTCGACGACGTTGCCGTGCGCCAGGGCGAAGGCGGCGGCGATCTGGACGTCGTGCGCGCGAAGGCCGATGGCGATCCGAGCCGCCTCGCGGCAGGCGGCGAGCACGATGTCGGCCTCGTCCGCGGCCTTCGAGCCGGCGGCGATGCGGGCGCGGACGGCAGCCATCGCCGTGGCGACGGCGTTCGCGCCGACGAGATCGGCCTCGTACTTCGCGACGTCGGCGATGCGGTCGGCGAAGGGCAGCTTGGTACCGGATCCGAACCGGAATAGGCCGGCGAGGCGGCGCAGCATGCGGTGACTCCAGAGAGACGTGCGTCGGTTCGAAGGAACCAGATGTGGCGAGTAAGGAACGAAAAGCCCGCCGGATCAAGCGCGGGATCGTCGTTGAACCTTTCGGCCGCCGGAGCGATCATCCGTGGCAACGGAAGGAAACGTCGCTCATGGACGATCAAGAATCGGGAAGACAGAACGCGGTGCTGGTCGCCGGACTGCTGGTCCTGCCCAAGCAGCAGCGGTTTCAGGAGCTCGCGAAGGCGTTCGCGTCGGCGCATGGTCACATCCCGACTGAGACCGGGCGCATCGTGGCCGAAGGACGGGTCGTCGCGCACGGATGGAGCGGCTACGCGCGTCGGTACCGCCCCGAGATCCTCGACTGGATCGTCGCCGAGGTGTCGCCCTATGCGGGCTTCGACGCGCTTCTCGGCGCGGAGGGCGGCTACTATCCGACGATGCGCATCGACGTCGACTGGCGCATGCTTCCCCTGGCCGATGCCTACGACGCCGGGCAGGAGGATAGAGCCGACAGGCGTCGCGCCTTCCGCACCATGCCCGGTCAGGACGCGGTCGCGGAGCCCGAGGAGGTCCTTCCGGCCCCGCGCGTCTGACGACGCGGTCGCGGTTCGAACCCCGTCGCGGACCGACGAAGGGGCGGGGTTGACGCCCATTCCTTCGCGGGTTAGCTCGGACTGGTCGAAGGCACGACGCCTTCGTCGAGGCAGCCATGATCGCCATCCGCTCACGATCGCAACGTCAATCGTCGGGATCCTCGATCCCAGGCGGGAGTGCGCGCGCGGTCTGACGGTAGTCGTCGGTCAAGCAAGGCGAGCCCCGCAGGAGAGATCCAGGCGGGGTTTTTCTTTGGTCGAAGGAGGCGAGTGGTCGTCGAATACAGGTTCGGAGAGGTGGCAGAGTTGGTCGATCGCGTTGCACTCGAAATGCAAAGTGCCTCTTAAAGGGCACCGTGGGTTCGAATCCCACCCTCTCCGCCAGTATTCGACATGCCTTTAGTAGTTGGGGGATAGTTTAACGGTAGAACGGTGGACTCTGACTCCTCTGGTTCAGGTTCGAATCCTGGTCCCCCAGCCAACTAAAATCGAGAATGAATCACTTTTAGCTGTGAAACAAACTCGATGAACTTACGGTCGCTCCGTAAACTCGATGCGACCGCATTGCTCTACTTGATCGCGTCCGCGGTGTCGATGGCGACGGCCCCGATGGCCGGCTACGAGCCGAACAGGATCTTCATCGACGTGGGGGAGACCGTCTCCAAATCGACGGCGTCGGCCGAGAAGTTCGAGCCGCCGTTGATCTTGGCTCCGTACGCGGTGCACATCATCGGCTTCTCGCCGTTCTTGACCTGATTCACGTAGGCGGTGTTGTCGCCGTAGCAGATCGCGAACGCGATGCTCCTGGCCTGATCGGCGGGAATCCAATCCCTCAGCGAGTTGATCAGTTTCGCATCGGGGTTCGAGATCCTCACCCAGACCTCGTTGAGGTATTGGTTCCGACGGGTCGGGACCGGATCGTTCGCCCGCTTCTCAAGCAAGGCGTCGACCCCGCACTTCCAGAACTCGAAGAACCGGATGGCCCTGCCGGACACGAAGTGCTTTGAGCCGTCGGGGAGTTCGACCTCGGCTACGCCCGGGCCCTGCTGCTCGGGCTTGTAGAAGACGATCTTCACGGGCTGGCCGTAATCCAGCCGCTTTGGCACGATCGTGTACTTGGCGGGTCCGGTCTGTTCGAAGGTGTCGATCGTGGACCACTGCCGTGGGTCGCTCTCGAACGCTCTGTGGCGCGGCTCGTACAGCCATGCCTGTCTTCCCACCCATTCGGCGGACGGCACCAGGGACGAATCCACGCCCTTGCATTCGCCGGCGGCTGCCGACGCACCGGTCGAGCCGGCGACCATGACGAAACCTACGACCACCGCCGCCTTCACGACCTTGCCGAACATGGAAATCCCTCTGCGCCACGGCGCCAATGGAGGCATCCTAGGACGACGTAGGTCGCATCCACCTTTCCGGAATTCCTACAATCCGAGCGATTCATGCCGCGACGTCCGCCATCGCCCCGAAAGGCGAACGAACCGTTGCCGAACCGATCGTTCACCATGCAGGGGGCGTGCGGTTGACGACGGCACCGGGGGCGTCCATTCCTTCGTCCGCGTCCGGACAGGTGGCCGAGTGGCTGAAGGCGCACGCTTGGAAAGCGTGTGGACCGGAAACGGTCTCCAGAGTTCGAAGCTCTGTCTGTCCGCCACGACGCTTCATCCGACGATGGCAGGGTCCGTGATCAGGCACTTTGTTTCGGCAGGTCTTCTCGCACTCTCCGTCCAGAGCGCCTCGGCGTACGGACCTTCCACCCGCATGGAGCGCGACGGGTTCGCGATCGACGTCGCCTCGAACGGGGGCAACTGCACCGGCTGCGAATGGCTCGTGGTCGACGGCAAGATCCCCCTGGACGCGGACAAGCTGCTCGAAGCCTGGATCAAGAAGAACGACTACGGCGGCATCGCCCTGACCGTCGTCATGAACTCGGGCGGAGGCAACCTCCTCGGTGGGATCAGGCTTGGCCAGGCCATCCGGCGCCTGGGCCTCAAGACGGAGATCGGCAGGACCTCCCCGGATGCCGACGTACCCACGAACCAGACCCAGGGCCCCGGCGGGTGCTACTCGGCCTGCGCATACGCCTTTCTGGGCGGGGTGCAGCGGACGGCGACGACCGGGACGTACGGCGTCCACCAGTTCTATTCCGACGCCTACTTCGACGCTCCGGCGCAGAAGGCGTTCACGGCCAACGATCTCTCCGCGCAGCAGGCTCTCACCGGCGTGATCCTCGCCTACGTCGTCGAGATGGGTGCCGATCCGCAGGTCGTCGTGGCGGCCAACCGCATGCGGCCGGACGAGATCTACAAGCCCTCCGACGCGCAGCTGCGGGACTGGAAGGTGGCCTACGACCCGGACGTCTACGGCAAGTGGCAGGTCGAACCCTTCAAGGACGGGGTCGTGATCTTCAGCCGGACGCAGAACGGACGCAGCCAGCTGAGCCTGACCTGCGGACGCTCGGGTGCGGAACTGCTGCTGACCCGTAAGGGCCTCGCCGCCAAGTACGTCGACGACGTGGCCCGATCCTACGCCACGATGGAGAGCTTCTCGCTGTTCGACCGCGTCGTGCCCCGGGCGGCCACGAAGTTCACGAAGACGGCGGACGGGCTCGCCCTGCGCATCCCCCTCTCGAAGGCCGATCTCGACACGATGCAGGCCTACCGGATGAAGACCGGCGGGTTGTCGGCGGGCCCCAACGAGCCGCATTCCAACATGGACATCTTCAACGACGACCTCCCCGTCGAGGGTCTCGAGCGGCATGTGCGGCTCCTGCGTCGGAACTGCGCCTCGTGACGCGGAGCGGGCGATGACGACCGGATCCACGGCGGAACGGATCAGGACGCTGCGCGACCTCACCGGCTTCGGCATCATGGACTGCAAGCACGCCTTCGAGAGGGCGGAGGCCTTCGGCGGCGACGTCGTGGCCGCCCTTGCGGCCATCCACCGGAACGGCATCGCCGTCGCCGTGAAGGGCGACCGCGCGGCCTGGGCCGTGGCCGGCGCCGGCGAACAGGCGGCCCGCTGGCGGGAGACGGTCGCGGGGCTCGCCGAAGCCTTTCCGCCGCCGACGGACGCTCCGCCCGCGCCGCGACCTTGATGATGTCGGACGCACCGGCAGCGCCCGAAGTTCTGACCGTCGGGCACTCCAACCACCCGATCGATCGGTTCTTCGATCTCGTCGCAGGCCACGGCGTGAACGCGCTCGTCGACGTGCGGACGTCGCCGTTCTCCCGGTTCGCTCCCCAGTTCAACAGGGAGGCCCTCGCCGCATCGGCCAGGGAGCGCGGGCTGGCCTACGTCTTCCTGGGACGCGAGCTCGGCGGCCGCCCCTCCGATCCCAGGCTCGTGGATGCGAACGGCGTCGCGGACTACGTCGGCATGGCGCGGACGGCGGAGTTCGCCGACGGCATCGCCCGCGTCATGCAGGGCCTGGGGAAGGGCTACCGGATCGCGCTCACCTGCTCGGAGCGCTGCCCCACCGAATGCCACCGCTGCCTGCTGGTGGCGCGGCAGATCGGGGCCGAGGGTGTGCGGACCGCGCACATCCTCTTCGACGGCCGGCGCGAGGAGCAGGTCGAGACCGAAGCCAGGATCCTGACGCTGGCCGGCAAGTCCGCGAGCCTCTTCGAGGATGCCGGATCCGTGCTGGACGAGGCCTACGCGAAACGCGCCAGGATGGTCGCCTGGCGGAGACCGCCGCCGCAGTCCTAGCCCGCCCCTCTCAACCCCGCGGGGCGCCCGCGACCTCCGCGGGAGCCTCGACGCGGAAGCGCTTCACCACCTCGTCCGCCTTGTCCCGGGGCATGCCGGCCGCCTCCAGCGTCGCGACGTCGAGCTGCGGCTCGCCGTGCTCCCACGGCACCTTCATCTCCTTACGCCCGGGGCCGCCGTCGAGGTTGAGCAGGACGCGCCCGATGCTGCGCACGCCGCGGCTGCGCTCCACGAAGGCGTCGGCCACGGCCCAGTAGGCGCATCCCGTTCCGTCCAGGGCGCCGGCGACGTCCCATACGGGCGTCAGAGGATCGTCGTCGTCGACGAGGGCCTCGACGATCCGGCCTGCGGACGACGCGAGGTGCGCGACGATGTCCTCGAACTCGAGCCCTTCGCGCCCGTCGATCTCGCTGGCGCCGTCGGCGAGGATCTCGGCGATCCGAGACGCGTCGTCGGGAACGGTGAACAGGATGCTGGCGCGCGGCATGGTCGGATTCCGTGGTCTGGGTCCGCCCAGCAGACCGCGGCAATCCGCAAATTGCAACGGAGGCGCGGTCGCCGTCGGGCGTGGGGGGGATGCACAGGGCGGTCTCGGAGCCTAGATTGTGTCCACAACAGCGGGAGGCCGATCCTGAAACACGTCGAGATGCCAGTCAGGACACCCTCCGAGGCCGCGATCGAAGCCGCACGGCTCGAGATCGCCGAGGAGTGCGCCTCGGGGCCGACCGCGGGCGAGCTCGCCGAGGCTCCGCTGCTTCAGGACTGGTCCATCCGCCCGCACCCCCAGGTCGGCGGGCCCGTGATGTCGGGGTGCGTCTACGGGCATCCCTCCATCGCCGACGGCACCCGGATCACGACCACCCACGTCGCGCTCCTGGACGAGGGCGGCGGCACGTGGGGGCGGACCCTGTCGAGATACTACCTTCTCGGAAGACCTGAGGACGTTCCTTTGCACTGATCGGCGTCCGACGCCTCGGACGCCTAGGCGCGACGCCGTCCGGTATCCATCCCCAGCCTTGATTGCTTCCCGGAGGTCCGCGGCGGCATCGGATCTCCTTCCGCGTTGCGGGCGGGAGGCAAATCTGCGATGGGCCGTTCCAGTGAAGGGGTGACCGGTCGCGATGCGCGGCGGCGCCCGGAGACCCCAATGGCGCAAGACGGATCCTTCGCGACGATCGTGATCGAGGGCCGAGCGGCCCGCGACCTCGACTATCTGGCGTCGTTCGACGGGATCTACGCCCTCGTCGAGACCCTGAGGGCCCTGTTCCGCCAGGCCGACGTGGACCGGACCGGTCTCGCCGACGGTGTGAGGATCCGATCCCTGGTGCTGATGCCGGAGACGAAGGTCATCCTCCAGGTGCCGGCGGCCGCGGAGGCCGTTCGGCGGATGCTGTCCTCCGTGTCCCTCTGCATGGAGGCGGCTGCCGAGGAGGGAGGCGTGAAGCTGCGCCCTCACGAGAAGGAGATGGCCGGCACGCTGGCCGCGCTTCTCGGCGGAGGCGGATGGTCCTCGGTGAAGATCGCCCTGGTGGAGGACGATTGGGAATCCCTGGTCCTGGTGGTTCCGTCGGAGCTGCGCACGCCTCTGGCGCGGCTGATGCCGCGCCCCGTCCTGGCGGGTTGAACGGCCACGCTCGCCGAGCGTTGTTCCGGAAATCCGGAGGCTCTGCGATGCGGTTAAAGGCGGTCATGGTCGTTGCGTCCCTTCTCGCCGCGTTCGCGCCGGCGACCGCGCGCGAGGTCGGAGGTCCGGGCGGCGATCTGGAGAAGTTCGGCCGCTGGGTCGACTCGAAGCGCTACGGCGAGGTCTGGGTCCCGAAGGTCGGCATCGGCTGGTCGCCGACCAGCAACGGGACCTACCGTCAGGCGGATTCGGGCGAGTGGTTCTGGGTCTCGAAGGATCCGTTCTGGAGCGAGACGTCCAGGGGCGGCCGCTGGCTGAAGGATCGCGGCGACAAGTGGGTCTGGAAGCCGGGCCTCCCGCCGGAGCCGGCCGGAGAAGGACTGGGCGGCGGCATCGTCGCGATCGGCGGCTTCCCGGGTCCCGCCCTGCCTCCCGGCGTGGCGAGGGCGCGCGAGGCGCACTACGAAAGGACCGTGCGGAATCTTCCGCCCGTCTCGGCGCCTCTGCCGCTTCCGCCCCTCCCGCCGCGCGGCCGGGGCGGGTACTGACGGCCGTCGATCAGCGGTAGGACGGGCCCGACCAGGTCGACTGGGTGCCGTAGGCCTGGATGCGCATCACGTCGAGCGCCTGATCGTGGTCGATGTGGGCGACCCCCGAGCGTCCGAACGCGGAGGCGACGTCCGGGCCTTGGCCGGAGACCAAAGTCACGCCGATGCCCGTCGCGATCGCCAGCGCCGCGGCGACGCGAAGGATCTTGGAGGTTTCCGGGGCGGTGCTCGAGGGCATGTACGTCGTGATCGGGGTGCGTGCATAGCGCGCGGCGAAGACGGAATCTTTCACGGGAGCCTCCTGCGTACCTTCGAAGGCTCGTACCGGGCGACGAAAATCGCAATGGGCCGGAGGCGCAGGTGCCGGACTGCGCCTCGACAGCTTTCATTCCTTCGGCTACCTCCGGTAGGCACCCGGGGAATTCAGCTTTGCGTCTTCTATTCCTTCTGGCAGCTCTCGTCGCCGCCGCCCCCGCCTCGGCGCAGACGCCGGTGCGCGTCTGGCACGTGCTCTCGGGTCCGTCCCGAACCGCGCTGGAGACGATGGCGACGGCATTCAACACCGCGAATCCAGACTACGCGATCAAGCCGGTGGCGATGACGCAGTCCTCGACGGTGATGTCGCGTATCGACGAGGAGACGAGGCGCGCCAAGCCCGAGTACCCACCTCTGGTCATCGTCTCGGAGTCCGCCTCCGGCGACATCGGCGCCCCGGGTGGCCTCGCCTATCCGGTGTCGAGCCTGCTGACTGACATGGCCGAGCCCTACGATCCCGACGCCTTCATGCCGGCCGTGCGGGCGAGCTACTCCGATCGGAACGGCGCGCTCCTGGCGATCCCGTTCCTCCTGACGACGCCGGTGCTGTACGTCGACGCCAAATCCGTCCAGGCGGCCGGGTTCGATCCCGTGAAGGACCTGAAGACCTGGAGCGGCTTCGAGGCCGTGGCGGCGAAGCTGTCGGCCGCCGGCGGCGGCTCGTGCGCGGCGGCGATGCAGGCTCCCTCGTGGATCGCCGTTGAGAACCTGCTGGCGATGCACGACCGCCCGTTCGCCTCGTTCGACAACGGCCGTGGCGGCGATGCCCGCATCGCGGCCGACGTGGACTTCCTGTCCCGCCATCTCACGCGTCTGGTCGACATGGCGCGCGGAGGCGCCCTGAGACCCCGCACCGCCGGCGTCGAGCCCGTCGCCGCCTTCATCGGGCGAGCCTGTCCCATGCTGCTCGGCACGTCGGGCCTTCTGGCGCACGTCAGGGCGCGGGCGCCGTTCGAGGTCGCCGTCCTGCCCCTGCCCTTCCTGGACGACGTGACGAACCCGCCGAAGCCCTCGTTGCCCGGTGGGTTCGCGGTATGGGCGCTGCGCGGCCGCCCGCCGGCGGAGATCAAGGGTGCCGCCAAATTCGCGGCCTTCCTCGCCACGCCGGAGGCGCAGGCATGGCTCGCCCGGGAGATCCGGTCGATCCCGTCCACCTTCGAGGGCTGGAAGCGCACCCAGGCGGACGGGATCGTCAACGCCGAACCGGGGCTCGCCGTCGCGGCCTCGGAACTCGCGGGCCAATTGCCGACCGCGGCGTCGAAGAGCCCCCGCCTGCAGGGCAAGGCCGAGATCGACGGCTTCTTCGACGCCGCCTTCGACTTCGCCTTCCAGGGGCTGAAGCAGCCCCGCCCGGCCCTGGTGGACGCGGTGCAGCGCTCGGACATGCTTCTGCGCCAGAGGCGCGAGGGCGACCGCTAGGCGGGTCTCAGGACATGCGGGGCGAGTACGCCTCGGACGGAGGCTCGAGGTCGACAAAGAGCGACTGGGACCGGACCACCTCTGGATCGCAGCCGGACGACCACGGGAACAGCCCCTCCTCGTCCGGCCAGACGACCTGGAGCGCGTGGAACTGTTGCGGATCGCGGTTGGCCGCCTCGAGGGCGTAGAGGCCGGCCCGCTCGACCGGCAGCGAGCGGAACATGACGTTCCGGTCCGCGATCCGGGTGGAGAGATCTCCGTCGACGACGCCGGCCCTGTCGAGAACGTCGTGCGCGGCGTTCATCAGGATGGCGCGCCCACGGGCTTGATCGAGACCGGAGACGAGCAGTTCGGGCAGACCCCGGTCGATCATGCCGACGGTGTGGGACCAAAGCTCGTCGCGGTTCTGGAAGGACCGGACGACCACGGGGCTGTGCTTTTCGGGGCTTCGATCTGTCATGGCGCCCTCCTGGTATGGCGGCTTGCGTCGCGTCGGGACATGATGTCCAGTTCGGCGAGCCGTTCCTTCGGATATGTAGCAGATGACGTTGGATTTTTCGAGGCTCCTGCCACCCGAGGTCGCCGCGAGGCTCGAACGCTCGAAGGTGCGGGTCGACCGCCTCTACGGCCTCCCCGACCGCTGGCTCGGCCGCGAGCTCGCGGGCATCGCCCGACGGATCCGGGCTTCGGTGCCCGAGTTCGCCTCGCCGGCGTCCGAAGGCGACGGCTATTCGAAGCACGTGCTCTGGGACGTGGTCCCCGAGATCGCCCGACGCCTCGGGGAGCCGCTGCTGCCGAACGAGTCCTCCGACGCCGGTCTGCGCAGGGCCGGCGAAGCCGAGCTGCGCCGGGACGTCTCCAACTGCATGTACAATCTCTCGTCGATCCGTCTAATGCAGGTCGTGCCGGAGGAACTGCAGGACGATCTCCACATGCTCCTGCTCGACGCCGCGAACGGGAATCCCGTCGTCGTCGCCCTGGACCGGATCGCGCCGCCCGGGCCGGACGCGGACGATCGGCTCGCACGACACCTCCGGGAGGTCTCCCGGGCTCGGGGGCACGTTCCCACCTCCTCGTGGAACCCGGACCTCCAGCACCCGCCCGAACCGGACCCGTCGACTGCTCCTTCCCCGAGGTTCTGAACGTCGATCCGCTCCTTCCTAGCGGTCCGAATGCGGTCTATGTCCGAAGGAGCGGTGCGTTCCGCCGGAGTAGCCGATGCATTACCTCGCCGCCTTGCTCCTCGCGATGGTCCCCCTCCCCGCCATGGCCGCCGCCAGCGCGGGCGAGAGCGCGGCGATCATCCTCCGGACCGTCGGCGCGGCGGTCCAGCTCGTGGGCTTCCTGACCGTCGCGACGGCGCTCTGGCGCATCGCCCTGCCCTCCGCCGAGACCGAGCGGCGCGTGTCGAAGATGATCGCGCTGCTGCTCATCGGCGTGGTGATGGTAGGCGGCCCGGAATCCGCCGGCATGGGCATGTTCAGCCGTACGACCGCGGACGTTCCGGACACCGCGCGGCCGGCGGAGGCGACGGCGAGTTCTCCGATCGGGACGTCGGTCGATCCGACCGCACCGACCATCCTGGACGACGTGGGCTTTTGGGGATCGCTCAACAAGCCCGTCGGCGGCGTCGCGGCCGAAGGCATCGCGCGGATCTCTCTCCTCCAGATCATCCTCACCCTTCTCACGATCCTCGCGGTCGTGATCCTCGCGGCGGCGTTGCGGGCGCGCGAGGACGAGAACGAGACCTCCGGTCCCGCGGCCGGGCGGCGTGCCGGTACGGCCCGCGCCAGGACACCGGGCGGAGGCGGGCTGCACTCCGGCATGGGACAGGGCGACGCCTCGCTGATCGCCCTGATCCTGAAGCTGCGGGACTGGCTCGTCCACTGGTACGGGCTCGCCAGGGACGCGGCAGTCGAGGCCAAGCGCCGGATCGAGATTTTCGCCCGCCGGTTCGGCATCGTCACGAGGACCGAGGGCGGAACGGCCGCGGTCTCGATGGTCGTGTCCGAGGTCCGTGCCGGCGGCGGCGACGTGCTGGCGCGCCTTGAAGGCTTCTTCGAGAAGGCCTCGGAGAAGAGGCTGTCGAGCGGCGGTGCCTCGGCCAAGGCCGTGGTCAACGCCAGCTGGATCCTCCGAAGCCAGGGCCTGCCGGCCGGACGGACGGCGGTGGTCGATCTCGCAGGACGCATCGGCGCCATCCTCGGCGAGAAGGCCGACCCCGAGCAGGTCGCGGCGCGTCTGGCGGCGGTCCTCGACGTCGAGGAGCTCGGAGCCCCGGAGATCTGGGTCGAGCGCGTCGGCGACCGCTACTACGTCGCCGCCCCGGAGGACGTCGCCGCGGGGATCGCCAACCTCAGGCGCGTCGACGCTTCCAAGGTCGATTGGATCGAGAGCGCCACGTCCTGGTGCCTGAGACCCTCCGGGCGTCGCGAGATCCGTCCGCTGACCGCACGGCCCGCTCCCCAGCACGAAGGAACGACGCCCTCGACAACCCTCCGGATCCGATCAATGGTTCGTGATCTCAAAGGAAAGATCGCACAGTGACGCAACGGGTGTTCGACCGCGCTTCGAGAGTGCTCCTCAGCGAAGGAGACGCGGGAACGGCGCAGACCGTATTCCAGGTCCGCAGCTTCGCCATCCGGTTCCTCGTCATCTTCTGCCTCACGAGTTTCACCTGCGGTTTCGCGGCGTTCCTTCTGCTTCAGGCCTTCTCGGCGTCCGGCTCCCTTCAGACCGCCAACATCCTCCTGCTGGTGGTCTCGTCCGTCTCGACAGGCGTCGTTCTGGGAATCCTGCTCTGCTTCCTCTTCATGGCCTGCTGGCTCGCCGGCCACGCCGACGAGGTGAAGTCGAACGGAAAAGTGGCAGCCGAGCTCTCCTACTGGATCCCGATGATCCTCGCGGCGGCGGCCGCCTTCCCCTCGTCGGCCCTCGGCTTCTGCTACGGCGTCGGTCTCAATCTGCTCTACTCGGTCTACCACGGCGCCGAGTGGCCCACCTTCGCCGAGGCCGGGCCTCCCGTAATCCTCAACGTCATCCTGTCCCTGGTGCTCTACAAGCTGTGGTCCTCGTTCCGCGACCGCGTCTGAGCTCCCTCCCCGCCTCCTCGTCGTGCCCGCCCAGCAGATCAGGCCGATGGCCGGCGCCGAACGCCGGCTGATCCTCAAGGGGCTCCGCCGCTGCCGCTGGCAGCGCTTCGCGGCCTTGCGGGACCTCGCCGCGGTGGCGGCCGTCGCCGCCGCCTGCACGTACGTGCTCGCCCCCTCCGCCGTCGCGGTGGTCCAGGCAGCAGACGACGGAAACGCGGCGGGCGCGGACGTCTTCAAGATCGTCCTCAGCTGCGCGGTCCTGATCGCGCTTTGGGGAACGTCGTGCCGGCTGAGGACGCGCATGACGGTGCTGGGCCGGGAGGCGCGCACGTTCCGGCACGACCTTCGGGCGGGGCTGGTCGAGGAGACGGACCACCGTACGACGCGGGCGCTGCTGATCGGATCGGAGGCCGACGGGTGGCTCGCCGCGTTCCTGGAGGACGACGACCGCAACACGCTGTTCGTCGAAGCCGTGCCGCCGGGTCATTCCGGCTCCGCCCTCCTCGAACGGTTTCCGCCGGCGGCGGTCAGGTTCGAGACCGGTCTCCACTCCGGCTTCGCACTGATGGAGACCAGGGAGGGCCCCTTCGAAGGTCCCATGGAGGCCGTGACGTTGACCGGACGGCCGCGCGACCTTCCCCGGCATGGGACGGTGATCGGGGAACCCTTGGACAAGGTGGGTCTCCGCATCCTCCGCGGGGCCGGTCTCTGAGGTCGGCTTGCTCCTTTCGCCGCCGGGCGCGACAGTGAGCGCGATCCTCCCGGGTGAAGAGAATGACGCCGACCGACCTCCTCCACCGCTGCGGCTTCCTCCGCGCCGAGAACCACGGCCTCTCGACCGCCGGATCGAAGTCGATCGACCCGGTGGAGATCATGACGTTCCGCCCGTCCTGGGGACACGAGACCGCGACGGTCGAACTCGCGATCGCCCCCCGTCTCGGAAGAGCCTTCTACGAGGCGACGATCGACGGCGTGGACGGAGGCCCCTTCGTTCTGGGAACCGAGGATCCGCGGGACCTTGCCGTGCTCGCGCTGGCCCTGCGGGATTCCGGCGGTCCGGACATGCCTTCCGACCCCGCGCTACGCATGGTCGGGCCGACGGGCCCGGTCGCCAACCCGTTCGCGTTCGAGGACGGTTCCTGGAGCTTCGCGACACGCGCCGACGGGCGTCGTCATCTCGACGATCCGGCCTCGCGCTGGGGCGATGCGTACACGGACCACAAGAGGACGGTCGCAGCGCGCTTCGAAGACCGTCCGCTCGAGGCGGCGCCCGCCGAATACCTCGCCGCCGCCGGCTTCTCGGAATCGGGAGGTGCGCTCCGTCTCGTGCTCCACCCGATGGCGGAGTTCGAGGCCGAGACCGAGGAGACGCGGCGCACGCCCCTCTCGATCACCGTCGTCGACGGCGACCGCGGCGGCGTTCCCGACCAGACCACGTCGAGCTTCGAAGTGCGCGCCACGGATTCCGACGGGGACATCCTGGACGTCGTCTACAGGGCGGGGGACGTGCGCGACGTGCTCGCCTTCGTCGACGCAGCCGGCAACGCGGTCGTCACCGGACACGGCTATTTCGCGCCCGAGGGCCGCACGTTCGGCCACGTCTGGTCGGGCATGGCCATCCACAATCCCTTCGCCGAGGGCAGCTACGGCGACTGGAACGTCGTCGAGAAGACGGCGGGACAGATCGTCGTCGCCGATCCGTGGACGGTCTGGGGCCACGAGTACTTCGCTTGGCGTGACGAGCGGTCGGCCGCCGTCCTCTCGAGGGCCTCGCCCGGCGCGCCCGGCCCGGGTGCTCGCGCCTAGCGACCTCCGGCCGCGGTTTTCCACCGCTATCCGGATGGCGAACGGCGAACCGGCCCGAGGGGCCAGGCGTTGAAGCGCATGGCCCAGAACGATGTAGACATCCGCTCGCCGGAGCATGCCGGCAGCGAGGACGCGAGTTCAGGCGTGCCCTCCGAGGGCGCGATGGATCAGGGCGCATTGGAGCCGCTGGGCACGCCAGGGCTTCGGCATTGGCGCCGCAGCACCATCACGGACCCGGACCTCGACGACCGGGGCGGCGTCTTCTTCGCCGCCGTCGAGATGACGCGCATGCCGATGATCCTGGCCGATCCTCGGCAGCACGACGTGCCGATCGTCTTCGCGAACAACGCCTTCCTGGACCTCACCGGCTACGAGGAGGAGGAGGTGCTCGGCCGCAACTGCCGGTTCCTTCAGGGATCAGGCACCGACCCCGAGACGGTGGCCCAGCTTAGGGGCGCCCTCGACAGGCGGGAGGCGATCGCGGTCGAGATCCTGAACTACCGTCGCAACGGAGCGCCGTTCTGGAACGCGGTGTTCATGGGCCCGGTGTTCGATACGGAAGGGACGCTGCTCTACTACTTCGCGAGCCAGCTCGACGTCAGCCAGCGTCGCGAGAGCGAGCAGCAGTTCCGCCAGGCCCAGAAGATGGAGGCCATCGGGCAGCTCACGGCCGGCATGGCCCACGACTTCAACAACCTGCTCCACGTGATCAACGGCAGTCTGGAACGGATCGCTGCGAAACGGCACGACGACCGCACCTTCGAACGGTACATGACCGCCGCCACCAAGGCCGCCGATCGCGGGGCGAAGCTGACGCAGCAGCTGCTGGCGTTCGCCCGACGCGGTCGTCTCGAGCCCAAGGGCACGGATCTCAGCGAGCTCGTGTACTCCGTCGCGGAGCTGCTCGAGACGTCGGTCGGCACCAAGGCGACGCTTCATCTCAACCTGCAGCGGCGCCTGTCCCGGGTAAAGGTCGACCCGACCCATCTTGAGATGGCGCTCCTCAACATCGTGGTGAACGCCCGGGACGCGTCGCCGAACGGCGGTTCGATCACGGTTGCCACCAAGGAGATCCATCTCAACGGCGACGCCGCGGCGCGTCACCTCGAACCCGGCGACTACGTCGTGCTGTGCATCACCGACGCGGGCATGGGCATGCCGGCACACGTCGCGGCCCGCGCGACCGAGCCGTTCTTCACCACCAAGCCCAGGGGCGAAGGAACGGGGCTCGGCCTCGCCATGGCGCACGGGTTCGTTCAGCAGTCCGGCGGACGGCTCGAGATCGACACCGCGCCCGGCAGGGGGACCACGATCCGCATGCTGTTTCCGTGCATGCAGGAGGAAGCGGGGGACGCTTCCGGCCGGGAGACCGGCTACCAGGCGCGCCCCATCGAGGATTCGACGGCGCCGCCGATGATCCTGGTGGTGGACGATCTGGAAGTGGCCGCGGCGATCGCGGCCGACGCCCTGAAGGACGTCGGCTACCGGGTGGTGGTCGCCAACAGCGCGGAGGAGGCGCTCCAGCGCTTCGAAGAAGCGGCCCGGACCGAGGATCCGTTCAAGCTCGTCTTCTCGGACGTGCTTATGCCCGGCGGCGCGAACGGCCTCGTCCTCGCGGAGTGGATCCGCGAACGCGATGCCGAAGTGCCGATCCTGCTCACGACGGGCTACAACGACGAAATGTCCATCAAGGGTCCGCAGAAGGATGGCATGGACGTGCTCGGCAAGCCCTACAGGCGGAGCGAGCTCATCGACCGGATCCAGTCGGCGTTGCGTCGCGGCGCCAGGACCGGCCCCGGCCGCATGACCTCCGAGTTCGGGCACGCCCGGGCCTGACCGGCGGGCGGGCGCCGCGTCCGGCGGTCCGCCTGCACGGCGCACGAAGCGCGAGTCGACCCGATCTCGACGGCGCTTTGCGATTTTCGTGCTCCTCCGACAGCCTTCGGGTAGTCCGAGGGCCACGCCGATGACGCCGAACGAAATCCTCCATCTCTGCGGTTTCCGGCGGACCGGGCGCCGCGACCGCGACACGGTCCAGTACGTCTACAAGCCCCCGGGCATGTCCCCGGAGGTGCGTCGCACCGATCTCCGCGTCGACGTCGTAGGCTCGGCCGGCGGCGGGACCGCCTACCGGGCGACCGTGTCGACGAAGACCCGCAATTTGATCTTCGACACCGTCGACATCCGCGACGTCGCCGCGCTAGGGGTGGCCTACCGCAATTGGCTCGAGGCACCCCACGTCGTGGCGCGCGATCCCGCACGTTCGATGCCGATACCGGGCGGTCTCGTGTCGATGCCGTTCCATTCCGGGGACGGCTCCTGGGTGGCGAGCGTCGGCGCCGACGGCTTCGAGCGGATCCGGAACCCGGCGGCCCGCTGGGGCGCGCACTACGAAGCCCATCGGGAGGCGTGGTACCGGGCCTGCGTCGGCACCCCGCTCCAGGCCTCGCCGGAAGCCTATCTCAGGGCCGCCGGCTTCGTCCGGGAGGACGACGGCTTCCGTCTGACGAGCTATCCCGCCCAGGACCGGCCCGGTGCCACGGAAGCCGCACGGCTGCGCCCCCTCGTCTTCGATCTCGCCACCGTCGAGAACGCGGACGGCGCCCCCTTCTACCTCGTGGAGTCGTCCGACACCCTCGGCGCCGGCGGCAGGCTGCGTCTCGGGTGCTCCGACGTCCGCGACGTGCTGGCCTTCGTCGTGGCCGCGGAGAACTGGATATTCGACGAGACCGGACCGCAGGCCCTCGCCTGCGAACGGGCGTTGGACCTGCCCGGCAACGCGCTCGACGTGCGCAATCCCTTCGGCCACCCCGGGGACGACAGGACTTGGCGCGGTTGGTTCGACGCGGTGACGCTGCAGCTCGCCCATCCTTCGGAGACCCTGGGGCATTCCTACGTTCTCTGGCGCGACCGGTGGGCCGCCGACGTCCTGGCGCATGGAGCGCCCGTGCCGTGCTCCCGCTCGTCGGACAACCTCAACACCGACGTTCCCGCCATGGCGGCTGATCGGGTTCGGCTCGCGGGTACGACGAGCGGCGTCTGCACCTTCGAGGGCGGCGACGAGCAGATCGTGGCCGTGTTCGAGACCGAGGACCCGGATTCGCCCATCCTGATGGGACGCGGGATCCTGCGGACGCGGATCGATGCCCTCACCGCCGTCGAGCAGGCGCTGGCTGCCGCGGAGATGCCTCTTCCCAAGACGCCCGCCGCCGGTTGGGAGCTCGAGGCGATGGAGGCCATCGCGGATCACGATCTCCGTCTCGCGCCCATGCCTGCCTTCCGGTGATCGATCCGTGAGCGGGGACTTCTTCGAGGACGACGACTACGACGGCGCGAGGGACCGCTATCTGGGCGGCGGGTGCCACGCCCTGGCGCTCGCCGTCCACGAGCGGACGGGGTGGGATCTCGCCGTCGTGTGGGTTGCCCGGGGACGTCGGACCGAGCTCGCCCACGCCCTCGCGATCGCCCCCGGAGAGGACGAGCTCTACCTGGACGTCGGCGGCGTAAGGGGGCTGCCGGAGATCCTCGACGACCTCGGGATCGACCCGGAGGACGAGGAGGCGACCGTCGAGGAGCCCGTCGACGCCTCGCGGATCCTGGCGCTCACCCGCGGAAGCCATGCCCATCGCCGTTTCGCTCCGATCGGTCCGGACCTCGAGGCGGATGCGGCTTCGATCGCGGAGCGGCTGCTGACGGCCCTCCAGATCGAATGCCGCGCCTTGGAAGGACCGCGCCCCTGAAGGCTCGATCGGTGTCGGGCGGCGATGCAGGGTTCGTTCACCATCGCGCAAGCAACACCGGTCCGTTCCTTCAAATCCGATCCCGGGCATGGCAACGTCGGCATGACGACGCCGGCTCGATGCTCATCGCCCGCTACGGCCGAACCTGCGGTCCCGACCGTCGATCCGCGAAACCGAACCTGGAGAGGTGCATGAAGCTCTATCGCGTCGCTGTCATTCTGACGCCGGCCGGCGGAAGCCGGTGGCATACCGGCGAATCCTATCTCGCCGTCGGCGAGACGCCGGCCGAAGCAGGGCGCCGCGCCATGGAGACCTACGCGGCGGGCAATCCCCATGGTCTGGCTCCCGTCGGTGCGGCGGCCGAGGAGATCGAAGGGATGGCGCACGCCCTGGCGATGGACGTCCAGGCGATCCAGCTGCCCGAACTGAGGAAGCTCGCGAAGAATCCCGGTTGGGTCGCCTACGATGCGCCTTCGTCGGCGCCTCGCCCGTAGGCGTCGATCAGCCGGGACAGCGTGTGAAGGTTCGGCCGTAGAGGTGCCGCAGCGGCGAACGGGACCGCCCCTGGTAGGTGCCCGGCGCGCCGTTGGTCAGGGTCACGATCCCGGGGCGCCCGTCGGCGTTGATGTTGAGCGCCGTCTCGTCGAACGGATCGGAGACCTTGCCGCGATCCTCGGGCCGCCGGACGAGCGAGGCGGAGAACTCGGTCCTGGGATCGGTCGGCGGCGCGATCGCGCAGTCCACGGCGCAGAAACTCTCGATGAAGAGGACGCGTCGGCCCGCCCCCTGGAGGATCTCGACGCGATCACCGGAGAGGACGATCCTGACGGCATCGGGTGCCGTGCACCGGCCGCCGGCGGCGTAGGTGCCGCCTTGGTCCGCCCGGAGCACGTGAGGCGCCGCCGATGCCGGGCCCGGGGTCGCGGCCAGGGCGGCGAGGAGAACGAGTGGGATGCGCACGCTGCCGCCCTCAGTATGGTTTCAGGGTGCAGCCGGGCTTGAGCTTGATGTCCTTCGCCGGATAGGCGCCCATTTTGTAGACGACGTAGCCCCGAACGCCCTCGTCTACCTCCCAGCCAGTGAAGTCCTCGACGTCGCCCTTCTCGCGCGGGTAGGCGCACATGCCTTCGGCTGCTCCCATCTTGCACGAGCGGCGGATGAAGGTGCCCGTGCAGTCCCGGGCCGAGGCCGCGACGGTCGTGAGGACGAGGACGACGGCGAAGGCTGCGGAAAGTCTCGTGTTCATGGCTATGCGGGCCTCATCCGGCTCGGAACGATCGCAACACGCTCGGCTCGAACTGGTCAACGATCGGTGCACGTCGACGGCGTGAAAGCTTCGAGCGGAGCCGAACCGACCTTCGAGGTTAACGAAGCCGCTCCGCGGGCGCGTGCCGCTCCTTTCCGACCGACACCGCGGATCAGGGGCGCGGCGCCGGCGCGTGCGCGGCGACGTCCTGGGGCGACGACCACCCCTGCCCCGGCGTCCACCGACGCTCCGGAGCGTCTGCGCGCGCCATGGCGGCGATCTCCATGACGAAGGGTCGGATCTCGTCGATCACCTCGCCGAAGGTCGCCGGGTCCTTGATCTGCTGCTTGCGAAGGAACGACGTCCACCCCCTCTGGCCGTCTGTCACGGCGAAGGCGGGGTCGAACGCCGCCGGCTCGCCGGTGGGGATCGCGGTGCCGCGGTTGCCGAACGTGTTGCGGAACGCCGCCGCGGCCACGCCGCCGTCGAACTCGAGCTTTCTGGCGAGCTGCCGGACGTCGAAGAAGTCCTTGAACCGGGAGATGTGCGTGCCGAGCGACACGATGGCCTCGAACTTCTCCGCCAGCATCGTCTCCTTGCTGTAGACGAGGATCTTGGGGGAGGTCATGCCGCCGAGGACCGTCGGGTAGTCCATCAGGACGGCGCCGGGGGTCATCGCCTGCCCGTGGCTGATCTCGATCTTGAGGGGGATGCGCGCGTTGCCGATGCGTGCTTCGCCCAGGATGCGCGTCCCAGGCTCGTCGGAAGCCTCGTTGATCACCGAAGCCTGGAAGCTCGAAGGAACGAACTCGACGGCGTCGTCCTGCTCCGGCTTCATGGAAGCGACGTGACGGATCAGGGACAGCGCCTCCTCCATGGACAGCGGCTTGATGCCGAGCATGTCCATGTCCTTCGTCGGCCGGTTAAACGTGTCGGTCACGGCGATCAGGGCCATCGCTCCCTTCAGGACGAGATCGTCCCGATGGCCTGAACTTGCGAGCCGGTCGAGGAAACGCTCGAACACGTAGCGACGCATGACGAGCTCGTTCGAGATGCCGAGCTTGTTGGCCTGGTTCTGGAGGAGGGACCGGCGGCTCGCGGACAGGTTCGACATGGGTCAGGCTCCGGGTGACGGGCTGGGGGGAATGGCCTCGAGGACCTCTTCGGCGAACCTGAGGAACGGCTCCACCGAACGCCTGCAGCCCAGCTCGTCGGCGACGTCCCAGAGCTGGTTGACCGGACCGTGGCGGTCCCGCAGGTAGTCGGTCAGCGCCTTCGTGCCCGGCTCGTCGCCGAGCTTGCCCCGATAGCGCAGCAGGTCGACCACCGTCCGGGCCGGCCCCGTGATCCGGATGTCGACGCCCATCACGCTGCGGACCTCGACGCCGGGCGACAGGAGGTCCGCCGGCCAGAAGACCGTGGTCACGGGAACGGACGGTCCGACCTTGAGCTGGCGTTTGACCCTGTTCCGATCCACGGCGTACCAGACGGCGGACGGATCCTCGTTGGAGAGGTTGTGCACCTGTGCGGCGCTGCCCAGGCAGACGACGCCGCCTGGATGGGCCATCGACACCGCCGCCAGGCCGACGTGCTCGACCGCGTCGTCCCAGCTCCGGAAGTAGATGCCGTGGCCGTACTGCACCAGCGTTTCGGCGGCGACCGCCCTCGTCAGGTAGACGGGGGCGACACCGGCCTCCACGAACTCCGAGGCGTGGTGCAGGTTTCCGTCCCGGACGATGTCGGCGATCCGCTCGGCGGGCTTGGTCATGACGGCATCCATTGTTCGCGGATGCGGGCAGATTCAGCAGATTGCCCGCATCCGCGAACATATCGCCGTTGGTCAGATGTTCGCAATTGCGGGCAGATCGAGACATTTGCCATCATTGTAGGGAGTGGGAAATAACTGTTCCAACAGCCTGGTTGCGTACCCCAAAATCCGAAAAAGAATACCCCAGGGTCTGCGAACTCCTCCGCCACGGAACCTTGCCAGCATATTTGATCCAAATAATCCGTTCCGAGCTGCACGAAAAGACTGCCCCGGCGCACGTCTAAAGCTCGTTGGAAATATCCTCGATCGAGGCCTCACCTCGCGTGTCGCGAACCGACAGGGCGAGTCTTTCAACCGCCCTTTCGTCGAACAGGAAGCTGGTTGGACCCGTCCCCCTAGTTAAATTGGCGCAAGGTCTGAGGCGGTTACTCAGGATGCTCATGACGACCGCGGCTCGATCCCCGCGGCCTGAACCGGATCGTAGCAGAATTGCGACTTCATCGAACCTGACATGGCCCTCGGTAACGAATTTCACCTCAGGGACGTCGAAACGCAGGTTCGATACAAGGCGCTCCAGTTCGATCCGGTCGTACCTTACGCCAAGCGGATCACCGACGGTCCAAGCGACGGCTTGAAGTACGCCCCGATGTTCCAATGCCCTGATCGTCGTTGTATCGAGACCGAACATTCGCACCGTCTTGGCCAAGGGGACGGTTGATGCAACTAGGGCCTTCAAAGTGGCGACTTCGGTCGGGCCATGCCCGCCTCCGGCGATGCCAGCGTGCCGCAAAAGCCTATCTAGAATCGTGAGATTGAGCCCAAGACATCGGCCTAGTTCAATCCTTTCATCAGGTGACGCAGACGAGACGATGTCGTCCAATATTTTCGTGTCAGGAGGGACGATCCAGGAGGAGCGCACGTGGGACTTGATTGCTTCGCCAATCGGCCTCGTGGCATCGGTCCCGTGCGTCTCCAACCATTCTAGAAGGGGATTCAGCAACCGACGCAGCCCGGCCATGTTGAGGTACGGCGACTGCGGTTCTATTCGTCCCAGCGCGGAGCGTAACGCCGCCCCGCCTCCCTGGAGAAGCTCAAATCCTACCTCAGCGTATGTGTGAGCGGATCGGAGACGGCGAAGCTCACGTGGACCGGGCGCGAGAGTCTCACCGATAGCCAGCACACACGAAACCGCGTCGGTGACCGACAACGCATCCAGAACGATCGACGACGATCTGTTTCCGAAGCCGATTCTGCCGACTAGATACGCTTCCCAAGCCGCATCTGCCCTCGTGTCGCTTGCAGCCCTCAGGTGATCGCGGCCGCACCCCGCACAAAACCTCGGCGACCGATCCCGCCATGCGATCTGCACTGCGCATTCTGGACAGTGGTCTACCAGTGCACACCGGTGACGCTCGCAGTTTCCCACCGCACGTAAATCCCACCACGTTCGACGGTACTTCCAGAGCGCCGGGTCATCGGCCTGGCATTCGGCATCTTCTTCAAGGCATCCTATGCAGATACGCTTGGAGGGAGCCCATCCGGTGTGAGGCACCACTAGGTTACCCAAGCGCATGCCGCGCACGTCGCGTACGAAGCTCGACAGTTGCAGGATCTCCGCGTGAATACCCAATATCTGGGCGAGCTTGCCCAATCCCTCCCCGCGTCTCAACGTGGATCGACGGATACCTAGCGACAGTGCCAAAGGATCGCCGTCCTTTTCGCCTAGGCGAAGAGCCAGCCGTTCGAGGGTCTCGTATCCCGGCTCTCCCGGTCGATGCGGGACTCGGATCGGTAATGTCATGGCAAAACAGGTATCACCGACGGCTATCCCGTCAGCCCTGAGAGTTCTTGATTAATAGCTGCATGGACGTCAATCTCGGTGTCAGTGTTTCGGTCGAACCCGGCATGGTCTTAGGACATTGGGTCTCGCAGTAAGCGATCGCTTCGACGTCGCCTCGCCCTGAGCCGAGTTCGTCGCCGGTGATAAAAGCTGTGGCTCAGCACAGGCGAGCGGATGCTCGCCCGCCCAAGGCCGAGCTCGTTCCCACCCCACCAAGCTGAGGATTGCCCGCCGGCGGGAAATCTTGCCGCTACCAGTTGCTGGAGCCTGCCTCCGAGGTGAGATCATCCAGCGGGCGCACGCCTCACGTCCTTCAGGCCGAGGGTTCGAGGATCGATCGCGCGATGGCCGGAATTGCAAGCGGCTCCAGGCGCTCGACGGCCACGACCTTCGCGAGCAGCGTTTCGGTCAGGTAGGGGTCGTACTTCTCACGCACCTGCTTCGCCGCGAGGTGCGCAAGTGCCTCGCCGTCGGGAGGCGGCGAACTCGCCATCTCGGTCAGAACCGCCACTAGGTTCTCAGCGGAACAATCCCGTACCTCGATCGCGTGCCCGTCCGGCGACGCCTGAAAGTGCCGCATCAGGAGCGCGAGCGCGAGCGTCTCAAGCTTGGGACCGCCGACCCAGGGCAAAATCACGCAATTGCGACCGACCGAGACGATGGAGGATCCGTCGAGCTCATACGCACGGAATGCCGCCCTTGCCTGGTCGAGGAGCGCACGCGCCCCGGTATCGAGAAAGGTCGGGACGTCCATGCCGGAAAGACATGAGCGCATCGCCGCCGCTACCTTATCGTGCACGCCGGCCCATCCGCCACCGAACCGGGGAGGCAGCGCTGCGGCGGTCGGGTTCACCACCAGAACCTTGGCGCGTGTATCGATGGTCTCGACCCGCCACCGTCGACCGTTGAAGATGATGGTCTGGCCCGGGGCGAGCGTCGCATCAAGCGGAACCGTGCCGAGGGTCCTGCCACCCGTGGTCACGACCCGGAACTCTTCGCTGGTCTGGAATACGGCGTAGAAGTCGTATCCGGCGACGAGGCGCTCGCCGATCCGGCACAGCATCAGCAGGCCATCCGGCGACATCTCGATCAATGCCGCCTCCGGCCGAGCGATCGAACGGAGCACCTCGACGAACAGGTCGCGGCCGACATTCCTGAAGGGACCGCGTTGGCATAGCACCTGCCAGGCCGTGTCCGGGCGAAGGCCGCCGGTCTGGGCGATCAGCGCGAGCACCTGATGAATCAGGGTCGAAAGATGGAGACCCTGCACCCGCGGTGGCTCGCACCACCGCCGGAGGAGCAACTCGACCATCGCCACGGCCTGCACGAGATCCAGCCTGAGGCGATCGGCCGGGTGAAGCGTCGGGCCAATCGCCTTCTCCACGACGTAGACGCGCAGGATCGAGGGTTTTCCCCGCCGCCGGCCGGATCGGCCCAAGCGCTGGCGAAGCGACGAGACCGACCAGCCGGGTCCGATTTGCGCGACGCTCTCGACGTCGCCGATGTCGATGCCGAGTTCGAGCGTGGTTGTCGCCACCGCGGTCGTCGGACGTCCGTCCTCGCGCAGTCGCGTCTCGACGGCCTCCCGCTCGGACCTCGCCAGGTTGCCGTGATGGGCAAAGAACTCGTTAGGCAGCCGGGCCGCCTCGGAGAGCGAGCGCAGCCGGTCGGTGTAGATCTCGACGTTCTGCCGTGAACCGCCGAACAGTAGGTTCCTTCGACCACGCAGCACCTCGAAGAGATGGAGCGCGATCGGCTCGACGGCGGTTGAAGTTCCCGGGTCGCCGACCTCCGGTTCGGGTTCGCCGGGGATGGTGACGATACCCGTCGCATCCGATCCGGTGTCGATGGGGCTTTCAGGAGACGGAAGAGGGAGGGCATGCAACGGCTCCGGTCGCAAGGGCCATTCATACCCCCGGATCTGCAACAGCAGGTCGGCGCCGCCCTCGGTGCTCTCCACGAGATCGACAGAGGCGGCATCACCGGGGCGCAACGCCTCGCGGGCCAGATACATGTCGCCGAGCGTGGCGGAAAGCCCGATCCGGTCGATGCGAGCCCGTCCCGTTCCCGCCTCGATGCGTGAAAGGACGGATTGGAGCTGGCGTCCCCGCTCCATCCCGATGAAGGCATGGAGTTCGTCGATGACGATGGCGTCGAGAGCCCCGAACAGGCGCCCCGCCTCGGATCCGCGGCGGACGAGCGTCGCCTCCAACGATTCGGGTGTGATGAGCACCACGCCCTGCGGCCGATCCCGGGCCTTGCGCTTCGCGTCCGCCGAGACGTCGCCATGCCAGCGGTGGAGGGGCAGGTCGCAGATTTCAAGAAGGCTTTCCAGGCGCCGGAACTGGTCGTTGATAAGGGCCTTGAGCGGGCTGACGTAGAGGACCGAAAAACCTGGGCGCCCACCGTCGAGCTTCGGTAGAATCCGCGACAGGAGCGGCAGGAACGCTGCCTCAGTCTTGCCCGCGGCCGTGCGGGCGGCGAGGATCACGTCGCCCCCGGCGAGGATGGCGGGAATGGCCCGCTCCTGCACGTCCCGTAATTCCGACCAGCCCTGCTGCCAGATCCAGCGGCGAACCGGTTCGGCGAGCAGTTCGAAAGCGCGCGAGGCGCCGTCGTCGGATGGCGGTGCAGGCGGGACCAGGCCCGATCCGCTCATAGTCGAAGCTGGGTGAGTTCGTCGTCGGCGTTCCCGGTGCCCCCGCCGGCATCACTGCCAGCGAGAACCGCCATCTCGTCGACGGCACCGCGATCCTCGGCCACGGCCACGACGCCCAGACGCTCGCGCCAATCCGTTCCGGGGTTCTGCTCCAGGACGGCGAGGAGATCGACGAAGGCCTTCACCGTGTTGCGGGGCGTCCGGAAGTACGCATCGCCCACGCGGGCCCGGCAATGATCCAGGAAGGCGTGCAGCGCCTCGTCCGGCACGAGATGCCGTTCCGGGTTCCCACCCGCGAACACGGTCCTCAGGCGCTCCAGCAGAACGAGCATCTCCTCGGGGGTCAGGTTCTGGAGCCGCACCACGGGACCGGAGAGATCGACGAGCCCGTCGGTGGCGAAGCTGTTGCCAGCGAGACGGGATTGGAGCGCCTCGTAGGAGTAGAGCCCGCGTCGGGTATCGAGCATGAACTCGGGCGTGCCGCCGAGAACGAGCCCCAGCCCCTCGACCGTGCCCTGCAGGACGTCGTTGAGGATGCGCAGGATCTGCTCGTAGTTCTGGTTGCGGGCCTGCGCGCTCTGAAGCTTGTAGAGGTTCACCAGCTCGTCCAGGCAGACGAGCAGCCCCCCGTAGCCCGCGAGGCGCACGAACCGCGCGAGCAGCTTGAGGCAGTCGTAGACGTTGGCGTCGTCGATGATGCTGCGCACCCCGAGGTCCTGCCGCGCCTCCGTCTTCGTGGTGTACTCGGCGCGTAGCCAGCGCAAGGCGTTCGCCTGCCTGGTCTCGTTGCCATCCTCGTGCGCGGTGGCGTAGGCCGCCACCACGGTGGCAAAGTCGTAGCCTCCCACCTGCTCCTGCAGGTCGACGAGCCGAGTCCGGATTTGGGCCTCGGTTCCTCGTCCCTCCCGTTTCCCGTCCTCGATGGCCTGGGCGACGAAGCGTTCCAGGACGTTGCGGAGCGCGCCGCCGTCCGGCGCGGTGCGGGTTGCAAGGTTCCTCGCCAGCTCCGCGTAGAGGAGGCGTGCCTGTCCTCCCGTGGCGTGGATACGTCGGTCCGGCGCGAGGTCGGCCTGGAGGACGACGAGGTTTTTCGCGAGGGCGAGCTGCCGTACCAGGAACAGGAAAAAAGTCTTGCCCGCCCCGTACTCCCCGACGACGAAACGCATCGCGGCGCCGCCGTCCGCGACGCGGGCGACATCGGCGATGAGGGCCTCGATCTCGCGACGCCGGCCGACCTGGATGTGCTGGAGACCGAGGCGCGGTACGACGCCGGCCCGCAGTGCGTTGATGACGGTATCGCGGTCGCGGGGCTTGATGGGAGGCGGGGACTTGGTTCCAGGGTTGGTCATGCGGCTTCCGACAGCGGGTCCGGGATCAGATGCAGGTTGACGTGGACGGGATCGCCTTCCTCGACAAGGAGGTCGTCGAAACGGTCGAACGCCCAAGCGTTCAGGTTCTCCATGGCAGCGCCGGGCATGAGGCCGAACTCGCGCGCCAAGCGGTCGAACTCGGTCCGTGGCCAGTCCGGGCGTTCGACGAGTTCGCGGAGAAGCCGGGCGTGGCGGGGATCCAGGCCGGAGAACGTCCCTTCCGTCTCCTCCGGATCCGTGACGGCTTCGGTCGTCCCGCCGTCGGATGGAGGTCCGTCTGCATCGAGATCGAACACATCGGAGAGAACGGAACTGACCGCAATGGTCTCCGCCCTGATGGCCGCCAGACGTTCGGCATCGACCCGTCCCGCGGATAGAGGCGTCGTCCGGCCCGGGTCGGGTGCACTCGATGCGACTGGTCCGGGTTTCGCGGATGGCTGAGCCAGCGATGGTCGTCCAGGCAAAACCGGAGCCCCGGGGATCGCGTAAGTTCTCTCGTGTTCTGTCCCAAGCGCCACACGAACCGGATCATCTGCGCCGGTCGGCGTCTTCCCCGATGTCCCCGG
>NZ_JAIETD010000068.1 GCF_019745455.1 Methylobacterium sp. | reverse complement strand
ATTCCACCTCAGGCCGCCTGACCGATGGCCGCTCCAACTCCACCCCGAATTTCCACCTCATTGACGGACACGACCCCTCCAGACCGATCCGCTTGCGTTCGGCGTCCTGCTCCCGCAAGCGCTGCCCCAAACTCTTGGACATGATCCAACTGATTCCGCGGTCGTTCCAGGCCTCGTTCGCGAGGATTACTGCGCCAGATATTCTGCTCGAATACATTAGCCTGCAAGGGCCGCGGGATATCTCCAATGGGGTGACCCGAGCTTGTACTTGAGGTCACGCGGAGGCATCGCCCCTGTTGCCCATTCAGCCGAATGGGTACCCTCCCGAGAGCGAGGGCTTTGTTTCGTGCGACACGAAAAGGGAGCGAGCTGCTGAGTCGAGCATGCGCGCTGCAGCCGAGCGATCGGTCCAAAGCCAAGCCGCTGATGGTGGCCATGGATACCTGTAACACTCGTTTCGGCCGCGGCAGTGTGGTGCCGGCTCGGGCCGGACTCATGGTCAAGCGAACATGGTCGGCGAAATTCGAGATGCTCACGCGGCGCCGCATGACGCAGATCACTAAACCGCCGACAGAGCGAGCCTGACAGGCATGAGGCTGAACCGTGCTGGCCAAACTGTTGCGGACCGGCAGCCCTAAATCATGGCGAGCGCGAGATTTCGCATCTGCTTATCTGCGCCAGACGGGAATACGCCCCGCCTCGCTAGCGCGCAGCGGCACTCGATCGGATCCAGGCTCATAAATATGCAGGTGCACTTCAAGGCCCGGACGATCCGATAGGGTATCTTGCCATTGATCACTTTCGTCAGAGTAGGAATACCGACCTGGCTCTGATGCTTCGTCAGAAACCGTGACGGCAAGATCAACATCACTGCCCTGCCGATTTGTGCCCGCCCAATGGCTACCGAACAGGCGGACAGCTTGAAGGCGAGGAATGGCGGCTGCCAAAATGGGCGATCAACCGGAATTGGTCATCCGTCAGGCCCACCTACAGCCCCATAGTGCTCTATGCAGAACATCGCGCGACGCCGCACGGCATAACAGACCGCAAACATGACGCGCTGGATGGAGACCTGGCCGCTCTAATACCCTCCTGACCTAGGGCGCAGCTACCTGGTGGTGGTTTACCCATGAGGCGCCCCGCTTGGCGGTCTCGCCAGTGAGGAGGTGGTCACCAATCTTGCGTATCTAGGCTTGGCATCATCGTCACGCCTTCCCGGGTCTAGCCAGTTGGATTGCAGAGCGCACCGCGGCAGGCTTCAAATCGGGCTCGCCATCGTGCCTACGGCGAACGGGCCGACCGACACGGCAGCGTGAACATCAATCGCAAAACGGCAACATCAGATCGCGAGGTCGGAGCAAAAGTCACGGGATGATGCGAACAGAAACTCGATCTCAGATGAGGTCCCATCCCGTTTCAATCCGGCCGACGAGGTGCACCTGCGCCTCGTAGCTCTCCGACACGAAGGTGGCCACCTCAGCGCGTGAGGTCCCCTGCTGTAGCATCCCCACCCAGTGCTGGAGGCCCGCCGCGTCGACAGGCCGACCGAGCGCGTTTCCGTACAGTCCCGCCACGAACCGAGCATCGTCGATGCCAGCGAATTTCGCCTGCGCTTCGGGAGAGGCAAGGAATTGCTGCGCCAGAGCAGCCACGGGCGTGCCCGCCTCGATCGCACTCGTCGCAGCCACAAGGCCTGCGGCGTCTGGGGCACGCCCGAGGACGCCGTGATACAGGCGCGCTGCCGAAGCCGCACTCGCGTCGGGGACGAAGACGCCTGCGCTGAAGGTTGCCTTGAGATTGGCAAGGTGCTCCGGTGATAGCGCGAAGCTGACTGCCACGTCCGAACGCTCCACTCCCTGTGCGAGGGCCGCTGTCCAACTCGCGAGACCGGCCGGCTCGGAATGGCGATGCAGCGTCGAGGAGTAAAGCTGCTCAACGAAGGCCGCGTTGTCGAGCGCGCCAGCCCTGGCCTGTCCCTCGGGCGAACCGAGAAATTGCCGCGCGACGTCCTTGACCGAGAGTCCGTGATCGACGGCATTCGTCCAAGCTGCAAGGCCGAGTGGATCGGCAGGACGTCCGAGGATGCCATCGTAGAGGGCGTAGATCTTGCCGCCGACTCCCGTTGCATCATGCACGAAGCTGCCGAACCGCGACGCATTCGCGACCGCAGCGCTTGCAATCGTGATGTCGAGATTGGCGGATGTCAGGCCACCATGGCCGTCCCAGACCCGGAATGTGAAGACGTCATTGGCTTGCGCGGCGGTCGGTCCATGACCGGTTAGCGCATAGCTGTAACTACCATCGGCCTTCAGTGTCAGCGTTCCATATTGGCCGGCTACGCTCTGACCCGCAGGCGTACCGATCGGACCAAATGAGTTGACGACCAGTTTGTCTCCGTCAGGGTCGACGGCCCCCGCAAGGACGCCGCGACTCGCGTCAACCGTGAGGTTTGCTCCAAGGCCTTTCACCAGGATAGCCGATGACGCAGCGACCACCGGCAGTCGATCCAGGGTGATGTCGAGACTGGCCGTTGCTGTCAGGCCGTTCGCCGTCGTCGTGTAGGTGAAATGATCGACAAGGTGGCTGCCTGTCGATGCGCCGACGAGCGAGCCGGGCGTGTAGGAGAACGCACCGGTGGCGTTGAGCGTCAGAGTTCCGTAGCTTCCCAAGACGGCCTTGCCGACATTGCCGGCGGCGCTGTTGACAGCCGTGACTGAAAGCGCCGCCCCGTTGGGCACGCTGTCGTTTGCGAGCACGCCGGTACCGAGGCTGGACAAGGTCTGTCCGACAAGCGCCGCATAGCCATCGGATTTTGCGACCGGCGCGGGCAAGCCGAGGGTCTGCGTAGGCGTTCCGTAAAGTGCTTGAATGCCTGCGATGTCTGAAGCTTCGAGCTTGTTCAGCGACGAACTTAAATAGGCATTCATCAGCGCGGGCGCCTCGTTGTAGTGGTCGAGGCCGACTGCGTGCCCGATTTCGTGCAGGGCAACGATATAGAGGTTGACTCCGGAATTGCTGCGGATCTCGCTACCGACCGTGCGCCACCCCTCGCCGCTATCGAAGGTCACCTTGGCGGAGGTGAAACTCTGCCCAGAATATCGGTACGCCGCCTGTCCCAAGACGTTGTTTAAGCCATCGATGTAGCTGTTGCTGAACCCGATATTGGCGCTTGCCGTCGAGACCACCTGCTGGAAAGTAAGGTTTGCATAGGACGACCAGGTCGCGAAGGCTGCCTTGATCTGGCTCAGGAATGGGGATGGAACAGTGCCGTCGAGTGCCCACGAGATGGTTGCGCCGGTTCCAGCCGGCCCGCTTCCCCAGCGCGGACCTTCTAATGCGTATGCTGCCATCACCACTCCTCAGCGCTGGTCGAACGCTGTCATCGGTGTCGTTGAAAAAGAATAAACATTCACAGCGCGGCGCCCGAATCCAAGATTTGTCGCCCCGGTTCGCACGGACAGTTTAACGGTTCGCTTCTACGACCGAATGTAGGCAGTGTTAGGACCATCCTGTTACATAAGGAAGTGACACTCATGAATGTCGTCGCGGATCTATGCATCGTGCCTATGGGGGTCGGCCCGTCTGTTTCCTCTTACGTGAAGGAAATCAAGACGATCATTGATGCAAGCCACCTCAATGCAGAGATGCACGCCAACGGCACAAATATAGAAGGAGAGCTGAGCGATATTTGCCAGCTTATTGAGTTATGTGAAGCGAGGCTGAACGATTTAGGTATTCAGCGAGTATTTTTTACAATGGTATTTTCATCGCGGCGAGACAAAATCCAAACCATGGCGGATAAGCTTACCGCGGTGTCATAAACATCCGTTACCTTGATCAATGGAGCTATGTAGGAAACTGTTTTGTGTGGCTCCGTCAGTCCTTGAACGACCAGAGCGGCACGCTGCCGGTCGGCACGCCCGGTACTCCGCGGCGGTAGTGGGTCCGCTGGAACAGGATGCGGTCTGGCTCGACGCCCGACGGCTTCTCGCCGCTGAGCACGAGAGCACCGCAATAGTCCGAGCGGACGACGCCGAGGAAGGGGTGAACACCAAAGAGCTGCAGCGTCGTCCAGCCGTAGCCGGCCGCCTCTGTCGCATAGTGATCCAGGAACTCTCCTGCGGCGGCATGAACGGCCTGCCACTTCGGGCCGGAAGACCGGGACATGGCGATGTGCTCGGCTTCAAGGTCATGAAGCCCTGTCGCCAGGCTGCGATGTCGGGATGCTCGATTGAGAAGGCGAGTGAAGCTGACATGCGATCCGGCGGCTGAAGTCGGCCGGATCGGGTAGGGGATCCTGGTTAAGCGGTTATGACTTGGCCGACACAACAGGAGCCGCCGCTACCAAGGGCGCGATCGGGATAGGCCCAATCGATGGCAGCAACAGATCATGCCCCACGCTGTCGCGGCCGATTCATGACTCGCAGGCGTAGTGGACGGCCCGCAACAGCACCTCCAAGGCCATCTGTGATCGAAAGCGGAAAGCAGCGGGCGATGCCGCCGAGCGCGGCGGACAGAAACTCTTTCTGAGCGGCTTCATCACCCATCAGTTTCGAGTGAGTGATCCTCGGCTGTCCCTGAAGGCTGCCGTCTCGCTTGATGCTGAAAAGGACAGTCACTTCTGAACCTGCCGACGCTGCAGGCCCGCCGACAGAGCGGGCGCAGGAGCCGAGGAGCTGCCACATGCCATCAAGGGTCGATGCCGGCTCGGCTCTTGCGCCTGCGACGGTGAAGATCGTGAGCAGCACGATGATGACATGCCGCATGACGGCGGAGCCTACATCACTGTGTGGTAGTGCGAGCGGACGTTCGCTGTGTAACACAACTCTGTGAGACCCAAGCAAAATCAGAGCTAAGTGCTTTAAACCGTTGGCGCGCCCTACGGGAATCGAACCCGTGTTTTCGCCGTGAAAGGGCGACGTCCTGGACCGCTAGACGAAGGGCGCTTGGGTCGGGCGATGGTTCTATAGGGGGGTTCCTGTCGTGGCGCAACGCCCTGTCGTGCGCATCATGGCGAAGCGACATCTCGGGCCGGCAGGCGGCGCTCGGTGTCGGGTGGCTTGACGAACGATGCGTGGGCCGGTTTGTCGCGGGTTTGAAACGGACCATGCCCATGACGATGCAGAGCGACGACCCTCCGGCGCCTAAAGTGCCCTTCAAGAAGACCCGGCCTTCGAAAACGTCATCCGCGCGGCCATGGGTGGGCAAAGGGGTGTCTGGCAAGCCAACCTCGGGAAGGGCTTGGCACAAGAAGGGAGGCGGTGACAGGTTCCGGCCGAGCGGTCCTGGCGAGGACCTTATCGTCCTTTATGGCTGGCACCCGGTCTCACAGGCGCTGGCGAATGGGGGGCGCAAGCTTCACCGACTTCTTGTGACCGAGAATGCGCTGGCGCGGCTCACAAGCGAGATCGGCACCTTGCGCATCGTGCCGGAACTGGTCCGGCCGAGTGCCATCAACGCGCTGCTCGGGGTCGATGCCGTCCATCAGGGGCTCTATCTCGAGGCCGACCCCCTCCCCGGCTCTGACCTGGACGATTTGCCCGACGACGCGCTGCTCCTGGCCCTCGACCAGATCACCGACCCGCACAATGTTGGCGCGATCGTGCGCACGGCCGCCGCCTTCGGGGTCGCCGGCATCATCACCACGGCCCGGCATTCCCCGAACGCCACCGGCGTGCTGGCGAAATCGGCCTCCGGTGGGCTTGAGCACGTGCCGTTGGTTGTGGTGCGCAACCTCGCCGAATCGCTGATCGACCTCGGCAAGCGCGGTTTCACGAGGATCGGACTCGATTCCGAGGGCGAGACGACCCTTGATGTGGTTAGGCCCCGGCGGCCGGCGGTGATCGTGCTCGGAGCCGAGGGAAAGGGCTTGCGCCAGCGGACGCGCGAGTGCTGCGACGTCCTCGCCCGCATCCCCTTCAGCGGCGAGATCCGCAGCCTCAACGTCTCGAACGCGGCGGCGATCACCCTTTACGCTCTAAGCCCTCGCCAAGGAGCCTGACGGGTCACCGCCAGAACGGTTTGACTTCGAGGAGCTCCTCATGCGCATCGGCCGCCGCCCTCAGAAGTTTCGCGGCGCCGGCATCGCCGTCAGCCGCAGTCAGGCCTGCGCCGAACAGAGCTTCTCCGCCGGCCTGAGAACCGACAAGGTTCGAGACGACGCTGTGGGCGGTGGCGAGATCGTTGAGCGCGCCGAGATGGTCCTGCAGGTCGGACAGTGCGGAGACAAAGGCCTTGTGGCGCTTGTGCAGCTTCTTGTCAGCGAAGAGGGAGGCGAAGAACTCGGCGCCGTAGCGAAGCTTCTTTGCCTCGATGCGGACGCGATGGCGCGCCTCCGCATCGAGTCGGTCTAGGTGGCGTCCGCGCTTGCGAATGCGGCGTCGCGCCTTTTCCAGAATGGCAGCGGCGAAGTCCCTGGCCGACTCGCGGCTTGCTGTGCCTTCGCCGCGCCAAGGACCGGTCTCGATCCAAGCCGCGAGATCCAGGAGCAGGCTGCGCCAGGCGGGTGATTCGAGGATCGTCAGCACTGTTTCGTAGGCGCGCAGGCGCTCCGCCTCGAGGCTATCGCGGAGAGCTACGAGACTGGGCTCCTCCGGCCTGCGTTCGATCTCGGCGGGCAGGGTGACGCTCAAGAAGACATCCAGGTTGCGCGCTTGGCCGAACGGCTCGGAGACGCGCTTTATCTCGGCCCTAAGATGAGCGGCGGCCGGATCGTCGGCAAGCATCCCCTTGAACAGGGTGAATGCCGAGCGAAGGCGGCGCAGTGCGACCCGTATTTGATGGAGAGCCTCCGGATCGCGGCCGTGAAGGAAGACGTCCTCGTTGAGGCGCAGGTGGCGAAGGCACGCCTGCGCGATCGCCTTGAAGGCATTGCCTGCGTCGGCGCCATCATCGAGTTTCACCGCTCCGGCCTTGCTGGACCGGCGGAGGGTACCATCGAGCAGCGCCAAGCCACGCGCGCTCTTGGACAAGGCTCCGAGTCGCAACGGCGCCGTCTCACCTAAAGCCTGGGCAAGGCCGAACAGGTCGGCGGCTTCCCCCTCGACGAGTTCGAGTTCGAGTTCGCAAAGGGGTGCGTCTCCGCTCGTCGTCTCGACCCGGCCCTGGTCGAGGGTCGCCGAGATCTGCGAACTGCCGTAGCGGACCGGCCGCGTCGTACGCTCGACGACGGTCGTGAACAGCGCGGTGAGATCTGGCGACTTTGCCGTCTTCAGGATTGCGGCGGCGGGCGTAGCGGCGAGTGCGTCGCTGTCCGGCTCCGGACCCTCGACGGGGCTCTCCCATTCCGAGCGATCGAAGAGGCCGGCGCCGGCGGCGACGGCCTTGAGGGTCTGGCAATGCCGATCACCGTCCCGGCGTACGCGCAGAACCAGGCCTTGTCCGAGGAGGTCCCTCCCGGCCGTGTCGAAATAGGTGGCGCTCAGGACCGTCTTGCTCCCGGTCCCGTCTCCTTCGAGAAGCGGATGACTGGTCAGGTCGGCCATCTCGTGCAGGCTGGTTTCCAGCTTCAGCTCGATTTCGCGGGGGGCTGTCATGGCGTCTGCAGTCTCCTGATGCCGAGATGGGAGGTCACCCTCCGGCCACTAACGCACAACCCGGCCCAATTCGAACGGTGCCCGTGCGGCGACAGTATCGATGCCCGTTCCGGGCTCTGAGCGTCGAAGGCTAACATAGCTAGCCTCGCCTCGTCAGACCTCTGGGCGTGGACGGATGGAGGCGGGTCCCCTTGGACAAACCGGCTAAATCCCGTAGCTGCTGGCCGACAGTCGAGACCATGGGACGCGAGACGTGACGAGTGAGGATCGGCCGCGTGCCGACCGCCTGCTGGTGGAGAGAGGGCTTTTCGATAGCCGGGCGCGGGCGCAGGCGGCCATCGCCGCAGGGCTCGTACGCGCCGACGACCGGCCGGTGCTCCGGTCCTCCGATCGTCTCGACCCGCGTGTTCGCATCGAGGCGGCCCAGCCTCATCCGTATGTCTCCCGAGGCGGGGTCAAGCTCGCGGCGGCGCTGGATGCCTTCGGCTTTGATCCAGCCGGCCGCATCTGCCTTGATGTCGGCGCGTCCACCGGCGGGTTCACCGACGCCCTGCTGGAGCGCGGTGCCGCCCATGTCCATGCCGTCGATGTCGGACGGGATCAGCTTCATGCCTCTCTCCGCGGGCATGCTAGGGTGACGAGCCTGGAGGGCACCGATATTCGCAGCCTCGACCGCAGCATGATCCCGGTTGGGTGTTCCTTGGTGTCTGTCGACGTCAGCTTCATCGCCCTAAGGCTCATCCTTCCCACCATGGTGCCGCTGATGGAATCGGGAGCAGAACTCGTCGTTTTGATCAAACCGCAATTCGAGGCCGGGAGAGAGCGGGTCGGGCGCGGCGGCATCGTTCGCGATTCGGCGGTTCACGTGGAGGTTTGCGAAGCGGTCGAGGCGACGCTCCTCGGCCTCGGCTTCACCATCCTCGGCCTCATCGCCTCCCCCATCGAGGGCGGCGACGGCAACCGCGAGTTTCTCGTCGGTGCCCGCCTGGATGGAGTCCGATGACCGAGACTCTGGAGATCGCACGCCTCGGAGCCCGGGGCGACGGACTGGCGTCGGATGGCACCGCCGTCGCCTTCGCGCTGCCCAGCGAGACGGTGACCGTCAGGCGCGAGGGCAATCGCGGCCACCTCATCTCGGTCGAAAGGCCCTCGCCCGATCGGGCCGAGCCTTTCTGCCAGTACTTCGGGACCTGCGGCGGCTGCGCGGTGCAGCATCTTGCCCCCGAACCCTATGCCGCCTGGAAACGCGGCCTCGTCGAAACCGCTCTGTCGCAGGCCGGCATCGGCGTCGTTCCCAAAGCGATGATCGGTGCTCATGGCGAGGGGCGCCGCCGCATCACTCTGCATGTCCGCACGATCGAAGGCGCCGCAAGGGCCGGATTGATGGCAGCGCGCAGCCACGATCTCGTTGCGATCGACCATTGTCCGATCACGGTGCCGGCCCTTCACCGGGCGCCTGCGGTCGCGGTTGCGCTCAGCGCCCCTCTCGGCCACGGCCGAAAGCCTCTCGACGTCGCTGTGACGGAGACCGGGGGAGGCCTCGACGTGGACGTGCGCGGGCATGGACCCATCGGCGAGGGCGTCCGCGCTGCTCTCGTCCGCCTCGCTGGCGAACTCGACCTCGCTCGTCTCTCGCTCCACGGTGACGTCGTTGTCGAGCGCCGGGCACCGCGGCTGCCCGCAAGGGCCGAGGCCTGGGTGCCGCCGGCAGGCGGGTTCCTGCAGGCGACCGCGGCCGGGGAGGCCATCCTCGCCGATCTCGTCGCGGCAGCGATGGACAAGAAGACGAAGCGCGTGGCCGACCTGTTTGCGGGCAGCGGTCCATTCAGCCTTGCCATCGCGCGGTCCTGCGACGTCCATGCGGTCGAAGGCGAAGCTGTCGCCCTGGCGAGCCTCGACAGAGCCTACAGGGCCACACCGGGTCTACGCCGGATCTCGACCGAACGCCGCGATCTGTTCCGGCGTCCGCTTTTGCCCATTGAACTCGACGCCTATGATGCCGTCGTGTTCGATCCGCCTCGCGCCGGCGCGCAGGCACAGGCGTCTCGGCTCGCCGAATCGAAGGTTCCCCTCGTGGTCGGTGTCGCCTGTGATGCCGGCACGTTCTCCCGCGATGCCGCAACCCTGATCGCTGGCGGCTATGTCCTGGAGCGGGTGACTCCGGTCGATCAGTTCGCATGGTCGAGCCATGTCGAGCTCGTCGGAATCTTTCGCCGCGAGCGCACACGGCGCGGTCCCACGGGCCTGAGAACGGTCAGCAGAATCGGCCGTTGAACCAGACCCGCGAAGGCCGAAGAGCTGCCTCCATGAAAAAACCCGCCACGGCAGCCGTGGCGGGTCGGAAGCGCGTGATTGTGATCGTGGATCAGGCAGCGCGGCTGGCAACCGATGCGCCGTTGTCGTTCACGGCGACGAGCATTCCCGCGGAACCGATGCCGGATCCTGCTGCGACGGTTTCATTACGATCGAGGAAGATCGTGAGCGCGGGACCGACGGCGGCGGCAGCGAGACCGATGACGAACAGGGCGATCATGGAAAGTTCCTCAAACCCATTGCTATGGAGGGAATATCGCATCGCACCATCTGTTCTGGTATATCAAATTCCACATTGCGCACATGCAGGCCATGCATGCATTGCGACGCTGAGCCTCAGTTTGCGCAGTGCAGCTTCCTTCATCGCAGGGCTCGACCCGGAAATAATGCACGATGGTGCATGTCTCCGGTTTCTTCCGGATGGCTGGAGTGCCTTTCCGGCGCTCCTCGCCGCACGTTCAGACCGCACTGCATCATCCATGGACCGTCAAGTCCTTCAGGCCCTGCCTTCCAGTCGAGGCGCTATAACCAGTCACGGGAAGACGATATGGGCGATTAGCAAGAACCCAGAACGGCTTAAGACTACCGCAGGCCGTATCGGGCAGCTTGCATACACGCGGTCTCCCAGCGACGAGGAGGGGCGGGGGAAAACGACCCGACGCAGCGGTGGGAGCATCGAGTTAGGGCGTCCAAGCAGCCGGCCACAGCCCCGGATTCGAGTGACGGGGATGAGGTAACGCACGGGTCTCCACGTTTTTCCGAGCGTTGCCGCATTATCTTGCTTGATCCCGCGGCTGATATACCAAATACTGAATACCAGATCGGCGGGCAGATCCCGGTTCGGGATGCACGGCGACTGTGATCACAACGCATCGGCGGGCACATTGACGCCCACGCCAGACCGTCCGAGGGCCGGTGCATAACGAGAGGGGAAACGCCATGGCTTTGTCCACGCCCATACCAGCAACGGAAACAGCAGCGAGATCGAATTCGGGGCGCTGGCTGCAGCTGATCCTCGGCGTGGTCTGCATGGTCGCTGCGGCCAACATCCAATATTCCTGGACCCTCTTCGTCCCGGAAATCCAGAAGACCTTCGGCTGGGATCGCGCCGCGATCCAGGTCGCCTTCACGATCTTCGTCATCGTCCAGACCTGGCTGACACCAATCGAAGGCTACTTCATCGATAAGTACGGCCCGACCCGCGTCGTGATGTTCGGCGGTATCATGACCGGGCTCGCCTGGGTCATCAATTCCTACGCGACGTCGCTGTCCGGCTTCTATCTCGGCTCGGTCGCGGGCGGCATCGGCGTCGGCTGCGTGTACGCCACCTGCGTCAACAACGCGCTCAAGTGGTTCCCGGACAAGCGCGGCCTCGCCGTCGGCCTCACGGCAGGCGCCTATGGTGCGGGCTCGGCCCTCACCATCATCCCGATCGCCAACATGATCGCGGCTGGCAGCTACACTCAGGCCTTCTTCTACTTCGGCCTGATCCAGGGTGCGGTGATCTTCCTGGCCGCGCTCGGCCTGCGTGGTCCGGGCAAGGGCGAGGTGACCTTCTCGAGCAAGGTGCTTCAGTCCCGCCGCGACTACACCTTGAGCGAGGCGCTGCGCACCCCGGTCTTCTGGGTCATGCTCTTGATGTTCACCTGCACGGTCACCGGCGGCCTCATGGCGGTGGCGCAGCTTGGCGTGATCGCACAGGACCTCGGCGTGAAGGAGTTCAAGGTCAATCTGTACTTCTTCGCCATGGCGGCCCTGCCCTTCGCGCTGATGCTCGACCGCATCCTCAACGGTGTCTCGCGCCCCCTGTTCGGCTTCATCTCTGACCGGATCGGCCGCGAGAAGACGATGTTCATCGCCTTCACGATGGAAGGCATCGGCATCGTTGCGCTCGGCTACTTCGGCTCGAACCCTTGGGCCTTCATCATCCTGTCCGGCATCGTGTTCCTGGCCTGGGGCGAGGTCTACTCCCTCTTCAGCGCCACGGCGGCGGACACCTTCGGTTCGGCTCATATCGGCAAGATCTACGGCGTGCTCTACTGCGCCAAGGGTGTGGCCGCGCTGTTCGTGCCGCTCGGCAACCTGCTGATGCAGGCGACCGGCACCTGGGCGACGGTGCTCTACACCGTGGCGGCGATGGATCTCCTGGCGGCGTTCCTTGCGATCGCGGTGCTGAGGCCGATGCTCAAGCGCCACCATGCGGAGAACGGCTCGACCGCTCCCGCTGCCGCGCTGGCCCACGCCTGATCCGGCGAACTCGACCGGCCCGTCCCCGCGAGAGCGGGGGCGGGCTTTTTCGTGGCGAAAGCCCAGCGTTGCCGCTTCGATCTCAGAACAGCGCGCCCTGCGCGTCCTCGTCGCTCGATCGCTGCCGGTCGGGCGCGGGAGCGTCCATTCCGGAAGCGCTCCGGTTCGGCGCCCGCACCGGCTCGATCAGATCCGGCTCATCGTGGCGGGCATCGTTGACCCGCGCACTCACCGGATCGAGTGTCAGCCAGTCCTCGGGGCAGGGTCGGCACAGGGACGCAGCCGGGCCGGAATCGAGGCTGCGTGTGTCGAGCCAGGATGCGACGTCGTCGCGCCCGAGAACCGCCGGCATCCGGTCGTGGATGGCGGCAAGCACGCCGTTGGCGCCGGTGGTGACGATGGCCGCGGTATCGACCTCCGAGCCGTCGGGCGACGCCCAGGTCTCCCATAATCCCGCCAGCGCCATCGGCGCCCGATCGGCGCGCTCGATCTTGAAGGGCGTGCGCGTCGCGGCCTTGCCGCTGCCCTCGCGGCGCCATTCGTAGAAGTCGTCGGCGAGAAGGATGCAGCGGCGGTGGCGGAGCGCGCCGCGGAACGACGCCTTCTCCGCCATGGTCTCGCTGCGGGCATTGATGATCAGGGGGAAGTCACGCGGATCCTTCAGCCAGCCGGGCCAGAAACCCCAGCGCATGAGCCGGAAATGCGGCTCCCCGCCCTCGGAGACGACCACCGCCACGGGCTGCGTCGGGGCCACATTGTAGCGCGGCGGGAAGTTCGGCTGCTCCGAGTAGCCGTAGAACTGGCGGAAAATCTCGGGCGCCTGGCGCATGAAGAAGCGACCGCACATGGGCCTAATCCGGTGATGTCAGGTCGCCGCAATGTCTGCGGCCCAAACCTTCGGTCGCCCTGCTCAAAGCCACTTCTTCCATCGAAAGAACACGTAGGGCAGCACCGCGGCCACCACCATCATCACCACCGCCATCGGGTACCCGAAGCGCCAGTCGAGCTCAGGCATCGCCTTGAAGTTCATGCCGTAGACCGAGGCGATGAGGGTCGGTGGCATGAACACCACCGCCATGACCGAGAACAGCTTGATGATGTTGTTCTGCTCGAGGTTCACGAGGCCGAGGGTCGCGTCGAGCAGGAACTGGATCTTCGAGGACAGGAATGTCGCGTGCTCCTCGAGCGACTGAAGATCGCGCAGGGTCGAGCGTACGTCCTCGCGCAGCTCCCGCGGCGCCTTGGCGGTGCGATAGGTCGCCGAGAGCGAGAGAAGTATGCGCTCCATCGAGACCAGGCTCTCGCGCTGCTTCGAGATGAGATCGCCGTGGCGCCCCAATGCCCGGAGGGTGTCCTGCAGGGCCGTGTTGCGGGCGCTCGGGTCCGCCTTCTCCTCGAAGATCTTGCCCGAAAGCCGGTCGATGCGTTCGCCCTGGAGCTGGAGTACGTCGGCGGCGCGGTCGATCACCGTCTCGATGAGCCCGGCCAGGATGGTCTCGCCCGAGGTCGAAACCGAAGGGCCGTTGCCCGTCGCCCGCCCGGCGCGCTGCGTGTACATCCGGAAGGCCTGAGGCTCCTCGTAGCGCACGGTGACGAGGCGGGCGCCCTTCAGGATGAAGGTGATGCCGGCGAGACCCGGCTCCTCGGAGCCGTCGACCTTGCTGAGCACGCGCCCCGTCATGTAGCGGGCGCCGTCCTCGACATAGAGGAGCTCGGACGGCTCGATGTCCTTCATCTCCTCGCGGGTGGGCACCGAGATGCTCATGAACCCCTCGACCTTGAGGTCCTCCTCGCGGGTCGGCCGGACCATGTCGAGCCAGACGGTGTCGTCGGGAATCGGATCCTGCAATTCGAGGGGGCGGCGCTCGAGCAGCATGTGCCCGGCGCCGGCCATGGGCTGATGGATGAAGATCACTTGGCTCTAAGTCTCAGGCGAAGGCCCCTTCGGGCGGTACGCTCGCATCCGGCACGAAGAAGTCCGGTGCAAGAGGGACGCCGGGTGTGACGCGGTATTGTGAGAAGTCCGTGACACCCTGCTCGCTGAGGAAGGTGTCGTCGATGAGGAATTGCCCGGTGATCTCAAGCGACGGCTTCAGGAAGAGTGCGTAGGCGGCGTCGGCGATGATCTGCGGCGTGCGGCTCGCATTGATGAGCATGTCTCCGCCCAGCAGGTTCTTCACGGCGGCCGTGGCGATGGTGGTGCGCGGCCAGAGCGCATTCACGGCGATGCCCTGCTTGCGCAACTCGCCGGCAAGGCCGAGCACGCAGAGCGACATGCCGAACTTCGCCATCGTGTAGGCGAGGTGGGGCGCGAACCACTTCTCCTGCATGTCGAGGGGCGGCGACAGCATCAGGATATGCGGGTTCTCGGCCTTGGCGAGATGCGGAATCGCGTATTTCGACACCATGTAGGTGCCGCGCGTATTGATCTGGTGCATCAGGTCGAAGCGCTTCATCTCGGTATGAGGCGTCGGCGACAGGGAGATCGCGCTGGCATTGTTCACGACGATGTCGATGCCGCCGAAGGTGGCGGCCGTCGTCTCGATGGCCTTGGCGACGCTGTCCTCGTCGCGCACGTCGACGAGGAGCGGCAGGGCGCGCCCGCCGGCCGCCTCGATCTCGGCGGCGGCGGTATGGATGGTGCCTTCAAGCTTCGGATGCGGCGTGCCGGTCTTCGCCGCGATCGCCACGTTGGCTCCGTCGCGGGCGGCGCGCAAGCCGATGGCGAGCCCGATGCCACGGGAGGCGCCGGTGATGAACAGGGTCTTTCCGCGCAAGCTGCCGGTCATGGCGTGTCCTCTCGATCGATCTTGAAGGGCGGCGGCGTTGTGCCGTCCGCGTCGGTGAAGCCGTAGCGGGCGGCAAGGTCGCCCGCGTGAAGGATGAGGCCGGCCTGCGCCGTCACGTCCGGGTCGGCGGCAAGGGCCGTCAGGGCGCGTCCGGCATAGAGGGGGCTCTCGGTGGCGCGATCGGCATGGCCGATGGCGAGGGCGCGCTCGGTGCGCACGAAGCCGGGCGAGAGGCCGAGAGCCGTGACGCCGTAGGGGCGGAGTTCCTGGGCGCAGTCGAAGGCAAGGCGGTTGGTGGTGGCCTTGGCAAGATCGTAGTGGATGTCGCCGAGATAGCCGCCTGCGGTATCGAACGAGACGAAGGCGAGGAGCCCGGCTTTCGCCGAGACCATCGCGGGAGCCACGGCCCTCGCCAGTAGCAAGGCGGGGTAAGGGCCGCTTCCGAAATAGGCCGACAGGGGCTCGGCGGACCGGCGCCAGAACGGCGTGCCCCACTCGGCGCCGTCGGGATAGCGTTCGCCGTCATAGCCCTCGTTGCCGCCCCAGACGCTCGACACGGCGACGTCGATGCGACCGAACCGGCGCAGCATCCAGTGGACGAGCCCGTCGACGGCGCGTTCGCTGGTATGGTCGCAGAGATAATGGTGGCCGCGGCCACCGGCGGCATCGACCTCGCGGGCCGTATCCTCGATGAATTCAGAGCGGCCTTCCGTGCGCTGCCCGGTCTCGCTGGAGCGGGCGGTGACGACGACCGTGGCACCGGCCTCTCCGAGGGCCCTGGCGATGCCGCGCCCGACGCCGCGCGAGGCGCCCGCCACTAGGCAGATCTTCCGGGACAGGTCCGGCGGCGCGGTCATGACCTCGACGGCTTGGATTTCAACAGGAAATTCATGAAGGCGGCCTGAGCCTCCGGTGCCCTCAAGCGCGCCTCGAAGGCGACCGCTTCCGCCTCGAGGGCTGCCGCGACATCGGCCTGGTCGCCCCGGATCAGCGCGCGCGACGCCTTCAGCGACCCGCGCGGCAGTGCGGCGAGCGCAGCGGCCTTGGCCAGCGCGTGCTCCACCAGCATCTCGCTCGGGATCACGGCATTCAGGAGCCCGAGCCGCAACGCCTCGTCGGCGTCGAAGGGCTCAGACAGTAGCAGCAGCTCGGTCGCCTTCAGCAGGCCGACGCGGCGCGGCAGCAGGTAGGACGAGGCCGCCTCCGGCACGAGGCCGAGCTCGACGAAGGGCATCCGGAAGCGCGCTGCCGGGCTCGCATAGACGAGGTCGCAATGGAGCGTCAGGGTCGTGCCGATGCCGACAGCGATCCCGTCCACCGCCGCCACCATGGGCGTCGTGGTGCGGGCGAGCTGGCGGATGAAATGGAGGGCCGGCGCTTCGGTGAAGGGTTTTTGGGCTCCGGCGACGAAGTCGCCGATGTCGTTGCCGGCCGTGAACATGCCCGGCACCCCGGCGAAGACGATTGCGCCGACCTCACCCGATTCGTCCGCCTGTTCCAGGCTCGCCTTCATGGCGTCGTACATCGCGCCGGTCAGGGCATTCTTCTTCTCCGGCCGGGTGAGCCGGATCAGCCGCACGCCGCCGGGTTGGTCTTCGATGGTGACGTGGTCGGACATGAATGCCTCTCGGTCGGTCGTTCTGGCGCAGTTCCCTCCCCGCAGAGGGGAGAGGGAACTGCACTAGCCTCAGCTCGCCAGAGCCAGAGCCGCATCCTGCGTGAAGGCGCCGCCGTCGATGATGCTCTCCTCAAGCCCGCTCGCGGCGGTGAGCAGGTTCTCGGCGAAGAACCGTGCCAAGGCGATGCGGGCGTTAAGCGTCGGGTCTGTCTCCCCGGCCTTGAGGGCGGCGTTCGAGGCGAGTGCGGCTTGCGCGAGGCAGGCGCCGCCCTGTGCCAGGCCGAACAGGCGCAGATACGGCGTCGCGCCGGCCAGCGCGTCGTCGGGCCGGTTCGAGGCGAGGGCCTTCATCTGGAAGCTGGTCGCCCGGTCGAGGCTCTCGATCCCGGCGCGCAGGCGAGCGGCCATGGTGCCGAAGGCCGGCGCGGCCTCCTTGACCAGCGCTTCGGCGACCCGGCGCATGCCGGCGATCTGGGCCTGTACCGTGGCGCCGCCATTGAGCGGCAGCTTGCGGGTGACGAGGTCGATGGCCTGGATTCCGTTGGTGCCTTCGTAGATCGCCAGGATGCGGGCATCGCGCATGTGCTGGGCGGCGCCTGTCTCCTCGACGAAGCCCATGCCGCCGTGGATCTGCACGCCGAGCGACGTGACTTCGTTGGCGATGTCGGTGGCGAAGGCCTTCGCCACCGGCGTCAGCAGCGAAGCCCGGTCGTGCCCAGCCTTGCCCTCGGGACCATGGGCGGCGTCGAGCCCCTGCGCCGTGAGGTAGCAGATCGCCCGGGAGGCCGCGGTATAGGCCTTCATGGTCAGCAGCATGCGCTGGACGTCGGCATGGGCGACGATCGGGCTCGCCTCGGTGGCGCCGGGGCCCCTGCCCTGCCGGCGGTCGCGGGCATAGGCCAGCGCCTGTTGGTAGGCCCGCTCGGAGATTCCGACGCCCTGCAGCCCGACATTGAGCCGGGCCGAGTTCATCATCGTGAACATGCAGGCAAGGCCGCGGTTCTCCTCGCCGATCAGCCAGCCGACGGCGCCGCCATTGTCGCCGAAGGCCATCGAGCAGGTCGGCGAGCCGTGGATGCCGAGCTTGTGTTCGATGCCTGAGCAGCGAAGGTCGTTGCGCGTCCCGTCCGGCAGCACCTTCGGCACCAGGAACAGCGAGATGCCACGGGTGCCGGCCGGCGCATCCTTGAGGCGGGCAAGTACGAGGTGGATGATGTTATCGGTCAGATCATGCTCGCCGTAGGTGATGTAGATCTTCGAGCCCGTGATCCGGTAGCTGCCGTCCCCTGCGGGCTCGGCCCGGCTTCGCAGGAGCGAAAGGTCGGAGCCGGCCTGCGGCTCGGTGAGATTCATGGTCGCGGTCCACTCGCCCGAGACGAGCTTGCCGAGGTAGCGGTCCTTCAGCTCGGCCGAACCGTGCTGCGCGAGCGCCTCGATTCCGCCGGCGGTGAGAAGCGGGCACAGGCCGAAGCTGAGGCTGCCGGCGTTCCACATCTCGTTGCAAGCGGCATTGAGAAGGAGCGGCAGGCCCTGGCCGCCATGGTCGGGATCGGCAGAGAGGCCGTTCCAACCGCCCTCGGTCCAGGTCCGGTAGGCCTCGCGCCAGCCCGGCGGCGTGGTGATGGCGCCGTCCTTCAGCGGCGTACCGTGCCTGTCGCCGATCGTGTTGAGCGGCGCGATCACCGAATCGGCGACGCGGCCGGCCTCATGCAGGATCGCCTCGGCATCCTCCGCCGTCAGGTCGCCATAGAGGCCTGAGGCGATACCAGCATCGAGCCCCGCCACGTGACGCAGAGTGAAGGCCATCTCGGCCACCGGCGTGCGATAGGACATCGGATCTCCTCCCACGTCGTCTCGATGCGACGCTTCCGCTAAAGCCCGGAACCTTGCGGATGTTTGACGCGCGCCTTCGTGCGACGCACATCCATACGACTGCAGGCCCCAGCCGTCACGATGAGAGATAGTTTATATATGAACCATCTCGGGTCAATCCCCGGCGGGATGGCGACCCTCCGTCTCGCTGCCGACGGGGATGGGATCGCCGAAGGTGCGCGCCTGCTCGCGGCCGGACTGCTCGTCGCCCTCCCCACCGAGACGGTCTACGGGCTCGGCGCCGACGCCACGGATGCGCGGGCGGTGGCGGCGGTCTTTTCCGCAAAAGAGCGGCCGCGCTTCAATCCTCTCATCGCTCACGTGGCGAACCTCGACGCGGCCAAGCGCGAGGGCCTGTTCGACCGGGCGGCCCTGGCCCTGGCAGAGGCTTTCTGGCCCGGGCCGCTCACCCTCGTGGTGCCGGCGAGCGAGCACGGAACGGTCTGCGAGCTTGCCCGCGCCGGTCTGCCGAGCGTTGCCCTCAGGATCCCGGGATCGGAGATCGCCCGCAGGCTACTTGCCGATTTCGGGCGCCCCGTGGCGGCGCCGTCCGCCAACCGCTCCGGCCGGGTCAGCCCGACCTCCGCCGCCCATGTCCTGGCCGACCTCGACGGCCGCATCGCCGCGATCATCGATGGCGGGCCGGCCCCCGTGGGGGTCGAGTCGACGGTGGTGGCGTGCCTCGGCGGGCGCCCGAGGCTACTGCGGCCCGGGGGCGTCACCCGCGAGGCGATCGAACAAGTGCTCGGATCTCATCTTGCCGGACCGAAGGGCGTTCCAACTGCAGGACCGCTCTCACCGGGAATGCTGGCCTCGCACTACGCCCCGCGCGCCAGCGTCCGCCTCGACGCCGTCTCGATCGCGCCCGGCGAGGCAGCCCTTCTGTTCGGCAAGAACCGGCCATCGGGCGTCGAGGAGGCGGTGGCCGACATCGACCTCAGTCCCTCGGGCGATCTCGCCGAGGCGGCGGCGGGGCTGTTCGCGGCCCTGCGCCGGCTCGACGCCTCTGGAGCCGCCACCATCGCGGTGGTCCCGATCCCTCGCAGCGGCCTCGGCGAGGCGATCAACGATCGGCTCGAGCGGGCCGCCGCGCCGCGTTGAAATTTTTCGTCGCGAGGATGCAACCTATCCGGTTCGGGCTCGTTTTCCATTCACGAAGGCCAGTTCAGCCCCCAATGGCCTTTTCCCCTTTAGGCTCGGAGTAATCCGAGCCTTTTTTCTTGGCCGCGTCAGGCGGCGAGCTTCCCGGCGATCGTCGCGACATGGCGGCCCTGGAAGCGGGCGCCGTCGAGCTCCACCGCGCTGGGCTGGCGGCTGCCGTCGCCCCCGGCGATCGTCGAGGCGCCGTAGGGCGTGCCGCCCTTGACCTCGTCGACTCCCCCCTGGCCCTGGAACGAGTAGGGCAGACCCACGATGACCATCCCGTGGTGCAGAAGCACCGTGTGGAAGCTCGTCAGGGTGGTCTCCTGGCCGCCATGCTGGCTGCCGGTCGAGGTGAACACCGAGCCGACCTTGCCGACGAGGGCGCCCTTCATCCAGAGACCGCCGGTCTGGTCGATGAACTGCTTCATCTGCGCGGCCATGTTGCCGTAGCGGGTCGGGGTTCCGAAGATGATCGCGTCGTACTCGGCGAGTTCGTCGACCGTGGCGATCGGCGCCTGCTGATCGAGCTTGTAGTGAGACTGGCGGGCGACCTCCTCGGGCACCAGTTCCGGCACCCGCTTCACCGCAACCTCCGCTCCCGCCTCGCGAGCACCCTCGGCCGCCGCATGGGCCATCTGCTCCACGTGACCCCAGGACGAGTAGTACAGCACCAGAACCTTCGCCATCGTTCGATCTCCGTCGGTGAACCGATGAGGCCGCATCACGATGCGGCCCTCCGCGAGCGTCGATATCGCTCGCGCTAACCCTTGCGGAAATGCCCTAGCTTGCAAGATGGTGTTTGCGTTGGTGCAAGGAGCTGAGCCATGCGGCCTCGATCGTCACACCGCCGATGAGCTTGGCCTGGGACGACTTCCGTCTCGTCAAGGCGATCGCCGATCGGGGTGGCCTGACGCGGGCGGCCGAGAGCCTCGGAATCAACCATTCGACGGCGTTCCGGCGCCTCGCCGCCATCGAGGTCGCGGTGGAGACCAAGCTGTTCGAGCGCCTCCGCGGCGCCTATGCGCCGACGACAGCCGGTCTCGCGATGATCGAGGCGGCCGGGAGGATGGAGAGCGACGTCGCTCAATTCACCCGTGAATCGGCGGGGCGCTCCGTCGAGCCGGCGGGCGATCTGCGCATCACCGCTCCGGCAGGGCTCGTCGCCGGGCTGCTGATGCCGATCCTGGCCGATTTCTCCGCCGCTCATCCGCGGATCCGCCTCGATGTCGTCGCGTCCGACGAGGCGCTCAACCTGTCCCGCCGGGACGCCGACGTGGCGATCCGAGCGACCGATCATCCTCCCGCAACCTTGGTCGGGCGGCGGCTCGCCGCGATTCCATGGGCCGTCTACGGACTCGCCGAGCATGTCGGCGTGCCGCTCCCCGACTGCTCATGGATCTGCCCGACGGACAGCGTCGGGGACGGGCGTTTTGCACGTTTCGTGAAGTCTCAGACGGCGCCTGACCGCGTGGTGTTGCGCCTCAACACTCTCACGGGCTTGCGCGAAGCGATCGAAGCCGGTTTCGGTGTCGGGCCGCTTCCGTGCTGGGATGCATCCGGTCGGCCGCTCCTCGTCCAGCTGTCCGAGCCGATACCGGAACTGACCGCCAGCCTATGGCTCCTGACCCATCCCGACCTGCGCCAGGCGGCGCGGGTGCGTGCCTTCATGGATCACGTGGCGGAGGCGTTCGTCGCCATGCGTCCCGCTCTGGAGGCGCTCAACGGATAGCGATGATGGCGATCTCGTGCCCGTTCACCGTCACGGAATCGCCGGCTACCTTGCCGGTGAGGGCGCGTGCCATCGGCGAGACATAGGCGATCGACCCTGTAGCGGGATCGGCCTCGTCCTCGCCGACGATGCGATAGGTCTGCCGCGCTCCGTCCTCGCGCTCGATCTCGACGGTCGAGCCAAAGCGGATGTCGTCGCTGCCTACCGGTTCGACGAGTTCCGCCGAGCCGAGCCGTGCGGTCCAGTAGTGGAGGTCGCGGGTAACGCGGGCCGTGTCGGCCTTCGCGTCGGGCGTCAGGGAAGCGAACTCCCGTTGCAGCCGCGCGACCTCGGCCTCGATCTGAGCGAGGCTCTCCGGCGTGACGAAATTGGTGTGGGGAGAGATCGGGCGGTCGGGGAGATCCTCGAAGGCTTCTCCCCCCTCCTTCTCGCGAACAAAAGCCTGGCTCATGTCGCGTCAAGTCGCGGCGCCGGCTGAGGTTCCTGACGCCTCAGGCCACCGTCACCACGGTGCGGCCCCGGACGCGGCCGGCCAGGATCTCCTCGGCCGTTCGCTTCACCTCCGACAGCGGCACCTCGGTGGTCATGCTGCTCAGTTTCCGAAGATCGAGCTCCCGTGCCAGTCGCGCCCAGGCTTCGCGGCGCTTGGGCTGCGGTGTGGTCACGCTGTTGATGCCGAGGAGCGAGACGCCGCGCAGGATGAAGGGCGCCACCGAGGTCGGCAGGTCCATTCCCTGGGCCAGGCCGCAGGCCGCCACGGCTCCGTCAGCTTTGGTCGAGGCGAGGACATTGGCCAGCGTCGTCGAGCCGACCGCGTCGATGGCGGCCGCCCAGCGCTCCTTGACGAGGGGCTTGCCCGGCTGGCCGAGTTCGGCCCGGTCGATGATCTCGGAGGCGCCGAGGTCGCGCAGGTACTCTGCCTCCTCGCCGGCCCGTCCGGTGGAGGCAACGACGTTCCAGCCGGCGCCGGCCAGCAATGCCACCGCCACCGAGCCGACACCGCCGGATGCGCCGGTGACCAAGGCAGGCCCCTGCGCCGAATTCACGCCGTGCTTCTCGAGCGCCATCAGGCAGAGCATCGCGGTGTAGCCGGCGGTCCCGATCGCCATCGCCTGCGCTGCGCTCAAGCCCTCGGGCAGCGGCACGAGCCAGTCGCCCTTCACCCGCGCCTTCTCGGCATAGGCGCCGAGATGGGTCTCGCCGACACCCCAGCCGGTCAGCACGACCATGTCACCCGGCTTGTATTCGGGGTGGTCCGATGCTTCGACGATGCCGGAGAAGTCGATGCCGGGGATCATCGGAAAGCGCCGCACCACCGGGGACTTGCCCGTCATCGCGAGCCCGTCCTTGTAATTCACGGTCGAGTGCGTGACCCGGACCGTGACATCGCCGTCCATGAGGTCGGCCTCGTCGAACTCGCCGTAGCTCAGGTTTTGACCGGCCTCGCCCTTGTCGACGATCCATGCCTTGAACTGAGCCATGCGGTCCTCCTCCCGGTCGAGGGGAGGTGTGGCGGCGTCGTCCGGAATCAAGACGGCCCCGGACCGAAGTCGCGGGGGCGCCCATCATCGATCGTTCGATGTCAGTAGCCGTCGTAGATGCTTCCGGTCGAGAAGCCGAGGGCGACGCCGACATCGGCGGAGCTCGCGCCCGTCATGCCGACGGCGTCAGGGATCGAACCGATGCCGAGACCGGCTCGGTGCCCATGACCGTAGTTCCTGTGGCCATAGCCGCCGTAACCTGCGCTGCGATAGCCGCTGCCGTATCCGCGGTGAGGATGGCCATAGCCCGCCCGGCGATAGCTGGGCCTCCCGTGAAGACCCACGCCGCCATTGCCCGGTCCATCGAAGCCATGGAGGCCGACGCCGCCGGCTTCGGGGGCCGGCACCCAGCCGGACCTGGCCGGCTCGACGAGGACGCGGCGGTGAACGCTGGCATATTCGGCCGGAATCGTCTCCGGGATCGATGCGCCGGGCTGGACCAGAACCCTGCGATGGCGGGTGGCGTAACGCGGTGGGATATCGACCCAGCAGCCGACGAGGCCGCCGTGGGGATCATGGCGGGTCTGCCAGACACGGCGTCCCGGCTCGACCAGAACTTGCTCGGCCACCGTGTCGTAGATCGGGGGCGTCGTGCGGTAGACCGTCTCGGCCGGTCGCACGAGGACTCGTTCGGAAACCGAACCGTAGACCGGCGGCGTCGAGACGTGGCGGTAGCATTCGGCTCCCGCGCAGCCGGCCTGAGCCGCTGTCGTGAGCATCATCGCGACGAATGCGGCGGCAAGTGCTGAAGAGATTTGAGCGACCGGCGCGGCCATCATGGATTCCCCGAACTTGAATTTCTTGACGACAAGATTGCGTCGCTGATCAGCGAACATCTCAATCGATCAAAAGCAGCCAAGTTGCGCCGGGCGCAAGTTTAATCGAAAACTAAGGTAAAATTAACCAGGTATGAAAACTACGTATGTTCGAAATTACTTAGGTAAATGGTTATGCTTTAGCGCGGTACGGGTCTCTTTTGCTCGGAAGCGCGCGCGAACGTGATTGCCCTTTCTGATGGCTGCGAGCGTTCGCGCTCGGTTGTCCTGGGCGACGAACGCCCTGCCGCCAGCTGGTGAGCCTTGGAACGGGTCGAGACCCTGTTTGAGGGTCGACCGTTCGTGACGTTCACTGATCCCCGGTTTGTGAAGGTCGAGTCGGCACGCAAGCAACGTGACGACGAACGCGTCGGGCTCCGACATGGCCTGACGTTGACGGAACGTCAGGCCATCCTTCGCCTCGGGGCATTCGACGAGGATCAGGTTTGACCGCGCTTGAGCGAGTAGAAGATGTGCCGGCCGATGACGTCCATCTTCTTGAGGCGCCGCGACCAGCCGGGACGAACATAATCCGCGTGGTAGTGGGTCGCGCCGCCGACCTCGCTCAGATATGTCCGTCCTTCGATCACCGCCTTGGCGATTCGGCTGGCGCTTTGCCAGGACGGTCCATCGCTGATTCTCAGCGACTTGCCTTCGCAGGCGAAGGAGAATTGGCAGCCCATGTAGCGGTGCCGGTTCTGGTAGACGACGCCGCAGACATTGGTGGGATAGAGGCCGCTCTTCACCCGGTTGAGCACGACCTGCGCCACGGCGGCTTGGCCCTCCTCGGGCTCGCTGCGCGCCTCGAAATAGACCGCCTCAGCGAGGCAACGCTGCTCCTTGTCGAGCGCCTCGGGTTCGATCAGGTCGGCATAGCGATGGCGCGCATTGTCCGGCACCGTCCTTTCGGGCTCCGGAGAAACGGTCGCTTGCGGAGCGGGCAGGTTCGCGTCGGCGACCTCCACCGGTGTCGCGTCTGCAGGAGCGGGAGTCGTCGACGAGAGGGCGACCGCGCGAGGAATCGTTGGTGTCGAACCATCATGCGCCATGTCGGCCTCAACTGTGCCCGCCGATGAACCGAGCCCGAGTTCAGCCGTCGGGACGAAGCCGAGTTCCCGCGAGTCGTCCTGGTTCCACATCGCCGAGCCCGGAGCCATGATGCCGGTGACCCGGCCCGATGCTGCGTCTCCAAAGAGCGATGCGCCTCCGTCGCTCAAGACGCGCGCCGCTCGTGCGAAACTCGGGCCCGGTGGCACCGCCGCATCTCCTTTTCCACTCCGATTCGGCTCGGGAAAGACCGTCGCGACCGTGAATCTCGACTTGAGGTCGCCGCGTGGGGAGGTATGGCCCGTACGGTCCCATGGCATGTCGCTGGCACCGATGAGGGCGGCGCCCGGGGGAAGCGATGGCGCAATCCGTGTTGAAAGCTGCGGCACCGCGCTCGCGCCGAGGGAGGTGTCGGTTCCGGCCGTCGCGGTGATTGAGACGAGCAGGCCGAGCCCCGCCGCCCATGGCGTGACGGAGGCAGCCAACCAACCGCCCGGACCGTACCGTTTTGACCGCCGATCACCCACGCTGAACCGACCCGCCCTGACCATTGGATTGCCTGTCCGCCCCTACGTGAGGCGCCCAGACCATGATGGTTGCCGGTTATGGTTGCGGGGCAGTTAAGCGCGCTTCAGATCGAACAAGCACGACCGTGCCGTTTCGGTGCAGGCGCATACCTCGGGACAGCTGGTTCGGCGACGGCGGAAAGCTCTACAGCGCTCCTGGGCGTCCATGGGTGGCAGCGATTGCCGAAATCAACCCCTTGAGCCCATCGCCCTGACTTCCGGCGATGCGCTCGGCATCCGCCCCGCTTTGGGTTGCAACCGCGAAGACGAGCAACATGCCGGCTGTCGCTGCGCCCACCCCGCCGACGAGCCACAGAGAGACCTTTTGGAAAGATCGCGCAAGGGGAACGGAGATGGCGTCGTCGAGGAAGAGCGGTGGCTGGCTGGGATCGTTCATGGCCATCGTTCCCGCGCGTTGCTGCCGCCTCGCACCGGTCGCCGGCGACCTTGCTGCGTTGGATCGGCACTAGCACTCAACGTGCCGGACCGACATCGGTTCTCTGTCGGTCGCGATTTTTATCATCGCTTTTTCCCCAAGCGCCTTGTTCGTCTTGCCGCGACTCATCGATCCTTACGTCCTTTCGGATGAGCATAGATCAATCTCGCAGACGCGCAGGCATGACGAGCTAATTTCAGATTTCTTTGCCTGGTATAGACGTCGACCGGCAGATCCGCTGCGATCAGGCCAAATCGACCATTCGATTCATGGTCTCGGCTCTGTGGTCGAACGGCGTCGTCGCGTGCTGGGTCATTCTGATCTTGTGGTCGAAGATCCCCGCAGCCGTCCTTTTCTCTTGCCTAGGCATCATCTTGCTCGTGACCGCAGGGCGCTATCTCCTGTTCGTCACGCCAACAGGACGGTTGCGTACGAGCATCGATCTGAAAACGTCCTTCATATGCAGGAAAGAGTGCGGGCCGCCAGCGCCTGTGCTGCTTCGACTCGTCACTTCAGGATGTCGTCGCCGTGCGCCGGGACGTCTAGCTCGACCTGTCCAAAGCCCTTGCCGGCTTTGCAATCCTGGTCTGGTGCCAACCCCGGGTCATCCTTGCCGACCGTTCGATCGTGGGCGACGAACTCCTGATCCGCTGGAAGCATGAGCGTCATGGTTGGATCAGCCCGCCGGACATCGTCGCGGCCGCGCGCTCGACCCACCAATCCGAAGCCTTCACCCTTCACATCGCCGCCGAAGCCTGCCGCCTGATCCGCGATCTCCGCAACCGCGGTAACGGGGACGTGATCGTCGCCGTCAACGTCTCGCCTCAGGAATTGGGGCTCCATCCCCTCGCGGGCTGCGTCGCTGAGACTTTGGCCGCCTTCGATGTGTCGCCCGCGTGTCTGGAGATCGAGATCACCGAGGATCCCGCCATCGCGGGCAACGCCGCTATCGGCGAGGTCCAGCTCTCTTTGCCCTCGGATTCCGCATCGTGATTGATGATCCCGCCGCCAGCTATTCCTCCCTTGCCTCCCTAAGAACGTTGCGGGTCGAACGGATCAAGATCGACCGGGGCTTCGTCACCGATAGTGAACGACGCGAGGGCGACCGCAGCCTGGTCCAGGCCATCCTGGGGATCGGCCCGCTGGGCATCGAGTTGGTGACAGAGGGCGTCGAAGGCGCCGAGGAGGCACTCCTCCTCGCGCGCTGCGGTTGCCGCGTGGTGCAGGGTTACTACTTCGCCCGCCCGATGCCGCAGCCCGATCTCGATGCCTGGATCCGAGCGGCTGATGCCAGGACGTCGTCTTTTGAGACAAGCGTTCGGCCCCACGAAACCCGCGCGGACATCGGGACCACCTGAATGACCCTGCGAGCGCCTCAGTTTTCGCCGGCGAGAGCTGCCTGAGCAGCGGCAAGCCTCGCGATCGGCACCCGATAGGGCGAGCACGACACGTAATCGAGCCCAACCGACTGGCAGAACGCGATCGATGACGGATCGCCGCCGTGCTCACCGCAGATGCCGAGCTTGATGTCCGGCCGCACCGCTCGGCCGCGCTCGACGCCGATCCGGACGAGTTCGCCGACGCCCTCACGGTCTATGGAGATGAAGGGGTCTGCCGAGAGGATGCCGCGCTGCGTGTAGGCGCCCAGGAAAGTCGAGGCGTCGTCACGCGAGATGCCGAGGGCCGTCTGGGTCAAGTCGTTGGTTCCGAACGAGAAGAACTCGGCGGTCTTGGCGATGTCACCGGCTCGCAGAGCCGCACGCGGCAACTCGATCATCGTGCCGACCTGGTAATCGAGGGTACTGCCCGTCTCGGCTGTGACCGCCTTTGCCATGGCGTCGATACTCGCCTTGACGAGATCGAACTCCATCTGGGTGAAGACGAGCGGCACCATCACCTCCGGAGTCACCGGCTGCCCGGTCTCCTTGGCAGCCTGTACGGCAGCCTCGAAGATCGCGCGCGCCTGCATCTCGGCGATCTCGGGAAATGCGATGGCGAGGCGGCAGCCTCGGAAGCCGAGCATCGGGTTGAACTCGTGCAGCTCGGTCATGCGCCGGCGCAGCTTGTCCTCCGAGACGCCGGTGCTCGCGGAGACGTCCCGAACCTCCTCGTCGGTATGCGGCAGGAACTCGTGCAGCGGCGGGTCGAGCAGCCGGATCGTCACGGGAAGGCCCGACATGATCGTGAAGAGCTCGACGAAGTCCTGGCGCTGGTAGGGCAGGATCTTCGCGAGCGCTGCCCGACGGCCTTCCGCATCGTCAGCGAGGATCATCTCGCGCACTGCAACGATGCGATCCCCCTCGAAGAACATGTGCTCGGTACGACACAAACCGATCCCCTCCGCACCGAAGTTGCGTGCGGCGCGGGCATCGGTGGGGGTGTCCGCGTTGGCGCGGATCTTCATGGTGCGGACCTTGTCGGCCCAGCCCATCAGCGTCGCGAACTCGCCTGACAGCGAGGGCTCCAGCATCGCCACCTCGCCGAGCAGGACCTGGCCGGTCGAGCCATCGATGGTGATCTTGTCGCCGGCCTTCAGGGTGGTCCCGCCAACCGAGAGCGTTCCCGCCTTGTAGTCGACGCGGATCGAGCCCACGCCCGAGACGCAGGGTTTGCCCATGCCGCGGGCGACGACCGCCGCGTGGCTCGTCATGCCGCCGCGGGTGGTGAGGATTCCCTCCGAGGCGTGCATCCCGTGGATGTCCTCTGGGCTCGTCTCGACCCGCACCAGGATGCACTTGCGCTCGGCCTTCCGCGCAGCCTCCGCGTCCTCGGAGTTGAAGACGATCTCGCCAGTCGCTGCTCCCGGGGAGGCCGGAAGCCCGGAAGCGATGATCTTGCGCTCGGCTTTGGGGTCGATGGTCGGGTGCAGAAGCTGGTCGAGGGCCGCGGGCTCGATCCGGCCGATCGCCTCTTCCTGGGTGATCAAGCCTTCGGCGGCGAGGTCCACTGCGATGCGCAGGGCTGCCTTTGCCGTGCGCTTGCCGTTGCGGGTCTGGAGCATCCAGAGCTTTCCGCTCTCGATGGTGAACTCCATGTCCTGCATGTCGCGGTAATGGGTCTCGAGGAGCCCATAGATCCGCACGAGCTCGGCATAGGAGTCGGGCATCGCCCGCTCCATCGAGGGCTTATCGGATTTGGCCTCGATCCTGGCCTTCTCGGTGATGTCCTGCGGCGTGCGGATGCCGGCGACGACGTCCTCGCCCTGCGCGTTGATCAGGAACTCGCCGTAGAGCGCCTTCTCGCCGGTGGAGGGATTGCGCGTGAAGGCGACGCCGGTTGCCGAGGTGTCGCCCATATTGCCGAACACCATGGCCTGAACGTTCACCGCCGTGCCCCAGCTCTCGGGGATGGCATTGAGCTCGCGGTACTTCTTGGCCCGCGGGATCATCCAGGAGTTGAACACGGCGCCGATGGCGCCCCAGAGCTGATCCTGGGCGCCCTGCGGGAAGTCCGAGCCGTGCTCGTCTCGGACGATCTTCTTGTAGACCCCGACGAGATGCTTCCAGTCCTCGGCTCCGAGTTCGGTGTCGAGGCTGACGCCCTTTCCTTCCTTATAGTGCTCCAGCGCCTCCTCGAAGGCGTGGTGCTCCACGCCGAGCACGACGTTCGAGTACATCGTGATGAAGCGGCGGTAGGAATCGTAGGCGAAGCGCGGGTCTCCGGCACCCTTGGCCAACGCCTCGACGGTGACGTCGTTCAGCCCAAGGTTGAGTACAGTGTCCATCATGCCCGGCATAGAGGCACGAGCACCGGAGCGAACGGAGACCAGGAGAGGATTCTCAGGGTCGCCGAAGCCGCGCCCGGTCAGCTTGCCGATGGCTTCGAGGGCTGCCTCGACCTCGGCCTTCAGCTCCGGCGGATACTCGCGGCCATGGTCGTAGTACCAGGTGCAGACCTCGGTCGTGATGGTGAAGCCGGGGGGCACCGGAAGGCCCAGATTCGACATCTCGGCGAGGTTCGCTCCCTTGCCGCCCAATAGGTTGCGCATCGACGACTGGCCCTCGGCCTTGCCGTCGCCGAAGGAGTAGACCCACTTCGCCATCGTTCGCCCATCCGCTCGTACGAGGTCCGTTGCAGGAAATCCGGGGCTCGCGCGATACGCGTTTCAGTCGAGCACCGGAGAAGATCCAGAGTCGTGTTCGACCATGTCCCGCTGCAACGCAAGATGAACGGCCGTCACGCCGTCTAGAGCCGTGACGATCCAGGTTTTCTGTCATCGTACTGTGCGCCCCGTGCGGCTGTGGTCATGACAGCGCGCGAAACACCCCGAGGCCGATCAGGCCGACGAGGATCAGGTAGATCGCGACGATGAAATTCAGGAGACGCGGCACGATCAGGATCAGGATGCCGGCGGCGAGGGCGATGATCGGCTGCAGATTGGCGATCGTGATGGTCATGAAACGTATCTCCTGGTTGTCGTGGATCGTCTGTCGGCGGGTCTTCGGCGAAAGGCAACGACCGTCGAACGCGGCTATCCACAGATTCCGGTCTGCCTTCGTAAACCCCGGGGAACACCCGTCGCCGGGTCCGGTTCTCGGGTCGAGGGGATGCGTGGCGATTGGATCGCTTCGGCATCGGCAGATTACCCGCCTGACCCGTTCCACCTGGAGGAGACGACAATGGCCGCCAAGGACAAGACCCTGAGCGACGCCTTCTACGAGACCCTGAAGGACGTCTATTACGCTGAGCGCCAGTCGGTGAAGGCTCTCAAGAAGTCGGCTAAAGCGGCGGAATCCGACCAGCTTCGCCAAGCCTTCGAGACGCATGCCGAGGAGAGCGCGCATCAGGTCGAGCGCCTTCAGCAGGTCTTCGAGATCATCGGAAAAACCGCCCGAGGCAAGACCTGCGAGGCGATGCAGGGCCTCTCTGCCGAGATGGAGGAGGACTTGGAGGATTTCCAGGGAAGTCCCGCTGCCGATGCAGTCCTCGTCGGCTGCGCGCAGGCGGTCGAGCATTACGAAATCGCCCGATACGGCACCCTCAAGACCTGGGCTACCCAACTGGGCCACAAGGATGCTGCCAAGCTCCTCGATGAGACGCTTCAGGAGGAGAAGCGAACCGACGAGCTCCTCACGAAGATCGCCCTCAGCATCAACGTCCAGGGTGGGGCGGCCGGTAAGGCAGCCTGATCCGCTAGCGCTTTAGGGAAGATGTGGGCGAGCCACCGGTGGGTGGCTCGCCCTTCTGTTCGCCGTCATCACGTGGCGTCAGACTCGATAGCGGCCGTTGCGCTTTACCAGCACTGTCGTACCTACCGGGACGCGCTCGTAGAGATCGACGACGTCCTCGTTGAGCATGCGGACGCAGCCGGACGACATCTGTTCGCCGATGCTCCAAGGCTCGTTGGTTCCGTGAATGCGGAATAGGATGTCGCGGCCACCCTGGTGAAGATAGAGGGCACGAGCTCCAAGCGGGTTGTCGACACCGCCTTTGAGGGTGCGCGGCAGATCCGGGTTGAGGGACACCATCGTCGTGGTCGGTCTCCAATCAGGCCAGGTGCCTTTTCGTCCGACCGTCGCCTGCCCCTTCCAGGAGAAGCCGAGCTTTCCTACTCCGATGCCATACTGGATTGCGCTGCCGTCCTCCTGAACCAGCGCAAGCTGGCGGTTGTCGATGTCGACCACGATGGTACCCGGCCGCTCCGGTCCGGTATAGCGCACGATCTGGCGTCGATATTTCGGATCGAGCCTGTTGGTGTCCACCAGGGGAACGTCGTGCGGCTTGTCCGCCATTGTCCCGATGTACCAGGCCGACTCGTCGTCCTGCGCCGTGGTGGCGACAGGGCCTCGCGTATTGCAGGCGGCAAGAGGTGCGATCACCACCGCGGCAGCGATCGCGAGGAGAGTCCGTCGGGTATTCATGCGGGTGGTCATTGGCTTGCCCGGCATCGGAAAGGACTGCATCATGCCACTGACTATCCCCTCCCCCGGCTGACAGATGTGACTTTTGCGCCTCAGGCGGTTCGGCATTCGCATCTGGAGGACAAGCGGGATGGGCTCGCGGCAGGATTGTCACGGGCGTATCGTGCATTCCAGGGCATGCGATGAACCGCCCTGGAGGAGATGCGATGGCCGATACGCAGACGCTGACGGTGCCCGAGGCCGGCGAGGCTATCACCGAACTCGGCCCGGCAATCCACCTCGATCACTGCGTCATTCACGTCTCGGATTGGGAGCGAGCCACCGCTTTCTATAGGGACGTTCTCGGAGCCGAGGTTGTCCCAGCCAGGAAGGCCGTGGCCTTTCGCTTCGGCGGCGTGCAGCTCAACGTTCATGGTCCCGGACAGATCGGAACGTTGTTGGCCTCGAAGCCGGTCATGCCCGGCAACAGCGATTTGTGCTTCCGTTGGTCTGGCTCGATCGAAGGGGCGATTGCACATCTCACGCATCACGGGGTGCCGGTCGAGCTTGGTCCGGTGGAGCGGCAGGGTGCTGCCGGACTCGGGATCAGCGTCTACTTTCGCGATCCGGACGGCTCCTTGATGGAGTTCATCACTTATCCAACCCCTGTATAGCCCTCGCCTACGCGGGTCATGCCCTCGCTTGGGCGAGCTGCTGGTTCGTCTGTTCGAGGCGCAAAGCGAGTTCGCGCATGACCGCAATGCTGATCGCGGGAAACTGCGCGAGCAGTTCGAGGAACACTGTGCGGCTGATGCGCAGGGCCATGGTCGTCGTCTCCGCCGTCACAGTTGCTGACCGCGGCTGGTCGGCGAGAATTCCCATCTCGCCGACGAGGGCGTTGGCGCCGAGGAGGGCGAGGCGAAACGGCCCCAGTGGCCCCTCGATCGTCACCGCTGCCGTACCGTCGAGAACGAGGTAAGCGGCGTCGGCCTGGTCGCCCTGCGCGAAGAGCTGCTGACCAGCATCGAAATGAACGCGCTCGCTTGTAAAGGCGAGGAGCTTGAGGCGCGATGGCTCGACCTCCCGGAAGAGCGGAACCTGCCTAAGGGACAGAACCTCTGTGTCGAGGGTCATTGACGCGACGCTCCGGCCGGAATGGGCCTATCACGTAGGCCCTCATGATCACGCGTTATCCATGCGAGTCGCTGCGGCCTTGTCCAGTGCTTGGTGGATTGCTGCTCATCATTACCGGGCGATCTCGGCGAAGTGATCGAGCGAGGTTCCGCTGCCGCAGGACGCTTTTTGATCGCTTCTCATAAGACGTCGGGGTGCCGACGAGAGGAACTATCGATAGCTGCGAAGGTTGATCAGACTGTGAGCGACATGCTGAGGAGGCATTGATGGCATCAGGCAATTCGACCTCGAAGCGGGGTTTCGCGTCGATGGATCTGGAACGGCAGCGCGAGATCGCAAGCAAGGGCGGTCGTAGTGTCCCTGCAGAGAAACGTTCCTTCTCCCAAGATCGCGAACTTGCGTCGGCTGCCGGTCGTAAAGGCGGGCAATCCACCGGCACTGGTCGTCCCGGCGAAGACTGATCGCGTAAAGAGCCCCGCCGATCTGGCGGGGCCACCGCATTCAGAGAAAAGCCTCCATTCCTAGCGGGATGGAGGCTTTTCTTATGGTTTCGGATCCTAGGTAGGAAGACGTATCTCAGGCGATGCAGCGCCCGGGAACCATGCGCCGCGCCTCGGGGCCGGCAAGCGAACTGATAGCTCCCTCGCAGCCTTCCTTCATCAGCCGCCGGGGCTTCGTGGATGCGCGGGGAGATGTCGGCGTTGACGATTCTGCGGACGGGATCTCCCTGACCTTGGACGGCCGTTCCACGGACGTGACCTGTAGGCGCTCGATAGGCATCCTGGAAGCTGTCGAAGCGCCAGCCGCATCGGCACCTGTTCGCACGATCGGCTGAGCCAGTATCGCCAGGAGAAGGGCCGGTCCAGTCAAGCCGAGGATCGAACCAAACCGTCTCATCGCCTCGGCCTCCGATTGGGAGCTTGACAGGGTTTCGTGTGAACTCAAGCGAGAGCCATTGGTTCCTTCATTGTGCCAGGATGATGCGAAACCAGTAAATCAAGCCGATCAGCTTAGTGACTTTCCGTTAGGAAGCGCCGGCGTCAGGCGGGCTGACTGTTGCGAAAATGTATCTTCGCTCGAAAATACGACGGCATGGAACCCGCTCGCATCGAGCGCGGTTGTTCGAACACCCGGCCACCTGGTCCTCAACCGCATTCCCCTTGTGCAATGGCCGGACACTTTTCGACGGGCCGGATCCGATCCGGCCCGTTTTTTTCTGCCCATTACAAACAAAAAAAGGCCCCGGCTGATGATGCCGAGGCCAAAGCCGTTATCGCTGTCTCAAGAGACGGTGGCGGGATTACCGTGCATCGTCCTCGGCCAGAGATCCGTCAGGCGGATTTCGCTTCCCGCCGCCGCGCGCTCTGCTGGAAGAACAGGGCCTGGCTGATCACCGCCGAGACGTTGGCGGGCTGGAACGGCTTCGCGATGAGGAAGGCGGGCTCCGGCCGCTCGCCGGTCAAGAACCGCTCGGGATAGGCGGTGATGAAGATCACTGGGACTTCGAAAGTCTTGAGCAGGTCGTTGACGGCATCGAGACCCGAACTGCCATCGGCGAGCTGGATGTCGGCAAGGATCAGGCCCGGACGGGTGCCTTCGGAAGCAATCTTGATCGCTTCGGTGCGAGTTCGGGCAACGCCAATGACGTTGTGACCCAGACCTTCGACCAGGGCTTCGAGATCCATCGCAATGAGAGGCTCATCTTCGATGATCAATATGTCGGTGGCCATGTCCGCCGCGAGCTCCCGACCCGCCTCGTCAACGAGGTCACGGACCTGTGCTACGTCGACATCGAGGATGATCGCCGCATCCTCCTCGGAGAAGCCTTCGAGACATGAAAGCAAAAAGGCTTGGCGCGGCAAAGGCGTGATCTGCCCGAGGCGGACCTCGGCCGGCAGATCGTGCTGCACCTGATCGCTCTGTCCATTTACGGACAGGGAGTTCCAGATCCGCGTGAAGACGCGAAACAGGTCGGCCTTAACGTTGGAACTGCGGCCCAGCGTTTCGGGTTCGTTGACCAGCGTCTCCAGCGTCGCCGCCACGTAGGCGTCGCCGGCGACCTGACTACCCGTGAGCGCCCTGGCATAGCGGCGCAGGTAAGGCAGATGCTGCACCACGAGTTGGGCTGTCGACATACGGTCCCCTTGGATGATTCGTTTTTCCGGTTGGGCCTGCGCTTTAAACGCAGCCTCATACCGGATCGTCCGTTTCAATACCGCATCTTTTCGTGCGGAGCGGTAAGGTTTTGACGCCCGTCGACAGATGCCCCGCGACGCGCGGGACCGCAAGTCCGCCTGCAGGTCCGCAAGTCGCAAAGCTTCGCATCAGCGCCAAGGCCTTAACGTTGTGCGTACGGTTTTGTTCCTAATCTCCGGAACCGATCGTTCGCGACGGCGTTGCGACTGCAGCCGTGACATGAGGCTTCGGCCTCTCGTCTCTCGAGCCACGTCGCATACAAATCGCGCGGGCTCGTGTCCTCGGCTCTCAAGGGGTTGACTGGATGGATCAGGACGGGACGGCTGGCGGTCTTCGCCGCAAGAGCGGGGCACGGCCTAGTGGTGACGACGCGGTGCTGAACGACCTCACGCAGAAGCGCATCGGGCTGCATCTTCGCACAATGTACGATGCCGTGGTCCAGCAGCCTATCCCTGATCGATTTCGCGACCTCATCGCGCGGCTCGATACGGCCGATCCAGAGCCGTCGGACTGATTGGGCTGCCCGTCTATAGCCTCCGAGCGTGCCCCTGATGCTGTTCCGCAGCCCTTGATATCGTTTGTTGTCGAAGGAGGCCGCTGCACTCGGGGTACAGCGGCCTCATGCCGTCGATGCTATTCTTACAAACTCGACGAACGGCCGCGCAGCAGGCCCATGACGGCCGAGATGGCAAACAGCACGATCGCGACGAAGAAGACGAGCTTTGCAGCTTCCATTGCGGTGCCAGCGATGCCGCCGAAGCCGAGCAGCGCGGCCACGAGAGCGACGACGAGGAACGTTACGGCCCAACCCAGCATCGGAGTAATCCTTCACATCGTAGAGACTGGTCGAGCATCGGCTGCGACCTCATGACGTCAATAACGCCAAGTCTCTAACGCGGTTCCGAAAACCAGACACGCAATCGTCACGCTTTCGAGGCGAAGGGATTGCCGCATCGTCAAATCGCCTCCACACTCTTCCTCAAGCTGCCCCAGCCCGGGCCCGACCCGAGAGGCGCGACTACGTTGCGCTCCATGTTCTAGACCGGAACCGCCACAACGGCATTGCGTTCGTCACCAAGCACCATACTTTGGATGATGCCATGACAGACACATCACCCCGCCGATCCGATACAAACCTTGGACGCCGCCTTCTCAAGGTGCTCGACGCGGCCTCGCGCGCCGTAGTCAAGGGTTTGAGCGATGTCATCGAAGGTGCCTTGCCCGCACCGCAGCCAGTGCCGGTTCGCATCACACGTGGGCGCCGCAGCCGCAACTAATTGCTAAGACGTGACGGCGATCAGTAGGTGATCAGTGATCGCAGCCCGAAGACTGCCCCCCCGCGGATCGGCCTGTCCGGGGCAAAGGGGTTTGCGATGCCACCCGACGGATTGAACACATACTGGAAGTCTGGCTGTATCAGCCACCCCGGTAGGATCTGGGCCTGATACGATAATTCTATGCTCGCTTCCGAACTGCGCACAGGTTGAAATCCGGGACTATTCAAAGCCGTATCGCGATCGAAACCGCGAGCACCGGCTCCGATGCGGGCGTAGATGAAACTCAGACCGAAGGCGTCTTCTGGGCGACCCGGCACCATCCCTGAAGCGACCACGCCGCCATCGGCCCACGCTTCGATGGCAGAACGATCTGAAGGACTCCCGGAGACACGCGCGTACAGGGAAACACCTCGTTCGTGTGACCCACCTTCAGGGCGATAGATCTGCTGGTCGACGACACCGTAAATTCCACCGCTACCCCGGAGGCGCCGGGATATGCCCGAACTCTCGCGACTTGCGAGTGGCGTGCCAGCGATGTCGAAGCGAAAATCATCGAATCGGCCGAAATGACGGAAGAAGCCGAGCTTGACGCTGCCGCTGAGTCGGCTGGTATCCGTAGATTGATGATGGCGAAACTGGACTTCGCCCATGACGAGGGGCGGATCGTTCAGACGAAAGTTCGTTCCGGTGCGATTGGCGAAACGCTGTTCGCCAGGGTCGCCATTGAAGACCGCGACCAGGGCGGCAAACGAGGCGTCCGGGTCGTAGCGGAACCGGATTCCCGGGGTTGCCAGCGGATAAGCGGGGCCACCGCCTGGCAGGTTCGCGCCGGCGATGGTCGGCCAATCGTTGCTCAAGAACAGCTTGCCGGTGTCGGATGAGAAGAACTCGCCGTCCGCGGCCAATTGGCCGACGCGTAGGCCGAAGCGGTTGTCGCCCCACCTCTTCTCCAGCCACAATTCGGAGAGGCGTGTCGCGGGATACGCCTCGATGTTGCTCACCGTGATCAGCCGCTGAAAGCTGCGGTCGCGCAAACCGCCGGTGTCGTGGAGCTGGAAGGCGTTGGCGAAGAGGCTCCACCCGGTCCAGCCAGCTAGGACGCCAAGGTCGGCCGTCAGAGCCATTTCGAGCTTCCCGGCGTAGATCGGCCCACGCCTGATCCCGCCCGACACATTGCCCAGCACCTCGTTGGTATAGAGGGCATTGTAGGAGATGCCGCGCCCCTTGAGCAGCTCGCGATAGCCACCAGGATCGCCGAAGGTACCGAGCGAGGATTGGATCGATGCCGGTGCTTTCTCGCCGGGTTCAGGTTCAAGGGCTGCCGATTCCGCTGGACGCTCGATCAGGGGCGACGTGGCGCCTGGCTGTGCGGAGGACGGGAACGAACCCACGCTCGCGGCTGCCATCAGGACGATGCCCAATATCGGCATCAAGGCGGGCGGTCGCCTGATTGCTGCGAGGTACCCCATCTCATCCTCATGTCATCGTCATAGCTTTTGCTATACTTATGGGCCGAGATTCCACCTTGGCCGGCGCACGCTTATCGAAACTGGGTCCTCTGGTGCCCGTCTATTCGCGTGGCGACGCGGATCTCAGGCGCCGGTGAAGGTATCGAAGAGCAGCTTTACGTTGAGCGCGATGATGATGCCTGCGATCCCCCAGGACGTCAGCTTGAGCCATGCCGGTATGACAAGGTTCCCCATCATTCCTCGATCCGAGACGAAGCGGATGAGGGGGACGACGGCGAAAGGCAGCTGCATCGAGAGAATGACCTGGCTGAGTACCAAGAGGCGCGCCGTTCCCTGCTCGCCATAGATGGCCGTCACGACGACGACCGGTACGATCGCGACGCCGCGTGTGATGAGGCGCCTCGCCCAATCCGGGATGCGCAGGCGAAGGAAGCCCTCCATCACGATCTGGCCGGCCAGGGTCGCCGTGACGGTCGAGTTGAGGCCCGACGCAAGGAGCGCCACCGCGAACAGGGTCGATGCGATGCCGACGCCGAGGAGCGGCGACAGCAGCTCGTAAGCCTGTTCGATCTCGGCAACGTCGGTGCGCCCGCCGGCATGGAAGACAGAAGCCGCCATGATCAGGATCGAGGCATTCACGAAGAGCGCCAGCATCAGGGCGATGGTGGAATCAGTCACTGCAAAGCGCAGGGCACCGCGCCGTCCCTCTTCGGTCCGCGGATAGGCGCGGGTCTGTACGATCGAGGAGTGGAGATAGAGGTTGTGGGGCATCACCGTCGCGCCGACGATTCCGATGGCGATGTAGAGGGCGGCCGGGTTGGTGACGATCTCCGATGAGGGCAGGAAGCCGCCAAGAACGTCCTTCATCACCGGCGCGGCCAGGGCGATCTGGATGCCGAAGCAGACGAAGATGATGAGGAGGAGCGCGATCACGAAGGCTTCGAGTGCCCGGAAGCCCCTGCGCATCAGGAGCAGGATCAGAAAGACGTCCAGAGCCGTGATGCAGGCGCCCAGAAGCAGAGGAATCCCGAACAACAATTTGAGTGCGATGGCGGTGCCGATCACCTCGGCGAGGTCGCAGGCGATGATCGCGGCCTCGCAGATCAGCCAGAGCGCAAAGCCGACAGGGCGCGGATAATGATCGCGGCAGGCCTGGGCCAGATCTCGGCCGGTGGCGATCCCGAGGCGGGCCGCGAGCGCCTGCAATACGATCGCCATCAAGTTCGAGAGCAGGATGACGAAGAGCAGGGTGTAGCCGAACTGCGAGCCTCCGGCGATGTCGGTGGCCCAGTTGCCGGGGTCCATGTAGCCGACCGAGATCATGTAGCCCGGCCCGAGGAAGCCGAAGAGCCGCCTTAGCCAGGTGCCGGTCGCCATCACCGGCACGCTGCCATTCAGCGATCCGAGACTCGGAGACGCCTCCGTGTCGCGGCTGAAGCGCCACGCCGACTTCGCCTGAACCGAATCTGCCATGGGTGGTCTATCCGTGCGAGCTTCGGCAGCGCACAACGAGCGAGCCGCGCCGTTTCATAGCACGAGCTATAATCGAGGCAAGCGGCTATGTTCGGCTTCGGTGCACAGCGCGGCGACCGGACGAGCCTCCGCCGTCGGGTGGTTCAGGCGGCCATGTCACCGTTGGTAAAAGCTTCGGGCGTTTGGGCAAGGACGGCAATTGTCCACCGGCTCTCGCCGGCGAGGGAGGCGATGTCGGCTGACGAGGACGAGGACGTGGAACGGCCAGCCAGCGCCCTTACCTCCGAGGCCGCCACCGCGAAGCCCTTGCCGGCATCCCCGGCGCGTGCCGATTCGATGGTCGCGTTGAGGGCGAGGAGGTTGGTCTGCCGCGCGATGGCGTCGATGGACCCGGCGATCTCGCTGATCTTTCTCGACGAGGCCAGGACGTCGTCGAGGGCCTTGTTGGTCTGATCGGGGGTGGCGCTTCCGCTGCGTCGCGTCGACCGCATACATCAGGATCCTCTGCTTACGGCCCTCAAGGTCCGGCATCACCGAGAGGATGGCATCGAGCCAGACTCGATGGCCGTCCTGTGACGGCCAACGGATCTCCTTGCTGATGCGCGCCTGCGTCCCGGAGGCCAGCGCTCGTAATTCCGCTGCGCCGAACAAGGAAGCTCCAAGGGAGCTGCTCGGCTCGAGCAGGACCCCAAGGCCGCGCAGGTGGTCGTTGGCGCTCACGAGCTTGCCGTCGAGATCCCATTCGCAGATCGCGTTAGAAGTCTCGATGGCGTCAAATTGGATGCCGCGCCTGACCGAGTCTTGCTTCATGACGCTGACATTGGCTTGGATCGATATGAAACGGCTGATCTCCCCCGTCGCATCGAAGATCGGGTTGTAGGTGACCTCGATCCGGACGTCGCGGCGGTTCTTGGCGATGCGACGAAATTCTGCCGATCGGTAGCTACTCGCCCGCAGCGCATCTCAGAATGCCTGATCGGCAGGGCCCGTGCGTTCCTTCTGTCGAGCGCGGCGATCTAGGAGGCTCTATCGCTCGTCCCGAAGACCGGCATCGAAAATTCAACTTAAGAAGCTCAATCGTGTTTCCGTGAAAATCTAAATTGATTAATTCAACTGCCATCAGGTAGGGATCGTTTTAAAATTATTACATCATGTGCCATTTAATGAATAATATATAATATATTGAAAGAAATGGTGCTGTTAAGTTAAAGAAACTCTGCTTTTGTCCATCAGTTAGCCACTCAAGAAAAAACACAAGTCACCGATTTCGTCGAAGCAGCGGTGGATGTAACCGTCCAGACTTGGTTCTGCAGCGAAAACATTGTGTGCAAGTCAAAGATTAGAGAAACGAGCAGACGAAAACGATCCCCGTAACGTGGCCGCAACGGTGTTCCCTATGGTTTGCCTAGGTTGTCTGCCGCATTGCACGACTGCCCTTTGCCGACGTAATCGAAGATGACATGCCGCAGATGCAGCGCCGCGTGTGCCCCCGACATTGGAGGGCGCGCCTGGCGTGATGTCAGGTGGCCCGTCGGTCTCGAGAGGTAGGGCATGGATTGGCAGCGTTTCGCGCCGTCTGGAACGCGTCGGCAGATGCTCGGAACCGCCGGCGCGGGGCTCATCCTCGGCCTTGGCGGCATGACGGTGGCGACGGGCTTCGTGCAGGCCTCGGAGCGCGGCGGCATCGGTGCCTTTTTCGAGGAGCTGTTCGGCGCTCCACCCCCGCCACCCGTCGCGCGTCCTCTGCCTCGCACGACCCGCTACTCTTCCCTGCCCGATCCGCGCCGCGTCACCGCGGCGGCCGCATCCCGCTGGACGCCACGTCCACAGGCTGCTGAGCAGCCCGTGCGTGTGCGGTCGCGCAAGCAGCGCGCCTCGGCGCAGATCACGGCCTCGGCTCTCGGAGCGCGTACCGTCTGCGTGCGGGCGTGCGACGGCTACATTTTCCCGGTGGGAAATCTCGCTTCCAAGCGCGACCTGCCGGTGCATCAGGCTGCCTGCGCTGCCGCGTGCCCCAACACGCCGACCGCGCTCTACACCCTGGCCCGCGGCGAGACGGAATTCGATCGCGCGGTAAGCCTGTCCGGTCAGCCTTATGCGAAACTCGCTTCCGCCAACCTGTTCAGGACGAAGCGAGTCGAGCATTGCTCCTGCCAACCGGAAGGCGTGGCGGCTGCTCCTCTCCCACTCGACCGCGACCTGACGCTCAGAGCCGGCGACGTCGTGGCGACGAACGCTACGGCCCGGGTCGTGGTCCCGGCCCGCAAGGATGGCTTCCAAATGGTGGATTTCCGCCACGTGAAGGGTTTGTCGCGCCGGGCGCGCCGAGACATCGACGCCAAGGTCGACGTGATCCGTCGCGAAGCCGATGCGAAGGCATTCCGCAGGAATTTGCGCACAGCTGAACGGGCACAACGTGTTCATCTCGCACAGATCGGCGGTTTCCAGCCGCTGGCGACTCCGATCGAGGTCGAGCCGTCCTTCAGCGTCGTGCGCGTGGTGGTGCCCTCACCCTTCAAGCCCTGATCGGCGGACGAACGGCATTCAGCCCTTGTCTCGTACGACGTCCGACGGCAAAGCGGCGCCGGGAACGGGGTCAGCGAATGGACGAGATCAGCGATACGAATGACCGCGGCGGGACGTCGGAGGCGCCAAGCTTCGAGGCCGCGCTCCCGGAGAACGGGAGGACCGAACAGGTCTCGCCTTTGATCCGCCGGCGGATCTGTCCGAACGGCAGCCCCTACACTGCGAGCGGTACCTGTAGCTATGTCGTCGGACGCGGCGAGGTGGCGATCATCGATCCGGGTCCTGCCGACGAGAGCCATGTCGCGGCCCTCGTCGACGCGATTGCGGGCGAGCGCCTCTGTGCCATCGTCGTCACTCATACCCATCGCGACCATTCCCCAGGCGCCCGCCTGCTTCAGGCGCGCACCGGCGCGCCGGTGGTCGGTTGCGGCCCCCATGTCGCCGCCCGCGCGCTCGGCGAGGGCGAGGCCCGTCTCGATGCCGGTGCCGACCGCGACCATCGTCCTGATCGTATCCTGAGCGATGGGGAGAGCCTCACCGGGCCGGGCTGGACCCTGGTAGCGGTCGAGACGCCAGGTCACACCATGAACCACCTCGCCTTCGCGCTTTTCGAGGAGGCGGCCCTCTTCTCGGGCGATCACGTGATGGGGTGGTCGACAACCATCGTGGCGCCCCCGGACGGTTCGATGCGGGCCTACATGGCCTCCCTCGACAAGCTGCGCGAGCGAGACGAGACCGTATACTGGCCCGGCCATGGAGGCCCGGTGCGCGATCCGAAACGATTCGTGCGCGGGCTCGCCGCCCATCGCCGCCAGCGTGAAACCTCCATCCGCGCGCGCCTCGAGGCCGGCGACCGCAACATCCTGGCGATCGTCGGAACGATCTATCAAGGTCTGAGCCCAACCCTCATCGGGGCAGCGGCCCTGTCGGTCTTCGCCCATCTCGAGGATCTCGTCGAACGCGGCCTCGTCGCCACCGATGGCGCGCCGCGCCTCGACGGGACCTACGAGCCGCTGACCTGAAGTGCGCTCACTTCAGCGCGATGGCGAGGGCGGTGACCTCGTCGAGATAGGCCCGGATGCGGTCGGCATTGGCGCCGAGATCGCGCGCACCAATTCGCGAGGCCGAGCGTACGTCGATGCGGGCACCATCCGCCCGTGGCCGCACCCTTACGGTCACGTCGTCGGCGAGGTTCAGAATCTGCCCGCGCGCCACCGCCTCGATGCGGCCGTTGCCGATCTTGCCGCCGGGACGGATCGCCTCGACGATCTGCCACTTGCGATTCACGGCTGCCTTGCGGGCCAGTTCGAAGGCCTCGTCGGCGCCGATATCGAGCGTGAGGGGAGCCACCTGGGGGTAGGCCTTGCGCTGCGCAGCCCGCACCACGGGGCCCGGCTCCATTGGGTAGCGGCCGTCGCGAGCGGCGAAGGCGGCGCTGGAGCGAGAGAAAGCAGGGGGGTTCTCCACATCGGTGCTCACGTCGGTGAGCGCCGGCAAGCGCAGGCCCCGGATGGCCGCGAAGGCCGGGTAGGCGAGAACGAGGCTTGCCACGACGAGGCCGCCGATCGCGCCGCGCAGTCCGCGCGCGCCCTCGCGCCAAACCCGCACCAAGGCGAAGGCCGCCATCAGCAGCGCCACGAGGGCCAGCATCGGGCCCGTCGCCAGAGCGACCAGTGCCGGCCCCGGTGCCGCACGCGGATCGCGCACGACGACGAGCGCGATCAGGCTTACGAGCAGCGCGAGCCAGGCAATCTGCCGGGCAAGCGGGCCGGCGCGGGTGACGGGAACTTCGATATGGAGGCGACGCATTGATCCGTGACGATCGCTCTTGGAGACAGTGGCGGCCTCTCCGCCTCGCCATCGCAAGGTCTACCCGGCGCAACGCGCTGACGCCAGTTTCCTGTGGGGAAAGGATCATTCGGCAGGGACCGGCTCTGTCACGCTATCGACCTGCATCCATTCTGCTATAGCGGCCCTCATCATGAATGCACCGCTCGTCACAAGCTCGCCGACGACGTCTGGAACCGCTGCGGTCGATCCGCTCCGGGTCTACTTCCGATTCGTCCGGCTCAGCCGGCGAATTACGGCAGCGGTGGCAGCCGAACTGCGTGTGATCGGCCTCTCGATCCCGCAATTCGACGTTCTCTCAACCCTCACCGAGCGAGAGGGTCTGACGCAGCAGGATCTGGCCGCACGCCTATACGTCACGAAGGGTAACGTATCCGGTCTCGTGGACCGCCTCGTCGAGGCGGGGCTCGTCGAGCGGCGCGCGATCCCGGGGGACCGGCGTTCGTACGCACTCCATCTCACGGCCGCGGGCATCGATCTCGCTGCGCGCGGGATTGCTGCGCAGGAGGCCTATGTGGCGCGAACTCTCGGGCGTCTCGCTCCCGAGGACATCGCCGAGTTCGAGCGCCTGGTCATGCGGTGGCGGGATCTGGCGCGGGACGCAGAACCTGGCGAAGTCCGCTGACTTCACGCTCGTTTGCCGGCGGCAATCGTTCGGAGCAGTGAGGGCAGCTCGGCGATCGAGTCCGCCACGTGGTCGGCCAGCGGCGCCAGCTCGGACCTTGCGGCATCTCCGAGCGGCCCGCTCAGGACCGCAATGGCAACCGCTCCGGCGCTGCGAGCCGCGATAAGGTCGTAGGCGGAATCGCCGATCATCGCGACGCGTGCGGCCTCGACGCCGAGGCTTCGGGCGAAGGCCGTGATCATGCCGGGATTCGGCTTCGCGCCGAAGCCGGAATCATAACCCGCGACGAAGCGAAAGAACCGCCCGATCCCGAGCGCTTCGGCCTGAGCCTTCGCAGAGGCTTCCGCGTCGTTCGTGGCGATGCCGAGGTCATAGCCCATGCCGGCGAGTTCTTCCGCAATTCGGGCAGGATCACCGATCGGGCGAAGCGCGCGCAGGCCCTCCAGGCGAAAAAGGGTGTCCATCTCGGAAAAGAAAGCTCTCCCTGGCAGGCGACCGAGCGCCGCCGCCCAAAGCGGGCCGTAGGCTGCCGACGAACCGGCGATCAGGGGTGAGCTTGGCAGGAAGCGCCGCTCTTCCTCGATGTAATGGCTCACCGCCATCAGTCGTTCGAGTTTCGGACGGTCACCTTCGGCGAGGACCTGCATCACCGCATAGGCTGCCGGTCCCCATGTCCGGTCGAAATCGATGAGAGTGCCGTCCTTGTCGAAGAGCAGGCCGCGCAAGACGCTCACGCGGCGGCGCCCGCCGCCACCTTCTCGACCTCCACCAGCGGCCCGCCTGCGGTCATCCGCTCGCGCGTCACCACGCGGTCACCGGGCGCCATGACGCCGAGCGCCACATCCCGGTCGGGCAGAACCACCGTGGTGGTCCTGTCGAGATGGACGAGGACGTGGCGCTTCATCGGCAGGGAGGCCGCGGCCCAGCGCCGGAGCTGGCCGTGATAGGGCTCGCGCTTCCATGCAGCGGGCTGCCCCGGATCGACCTGGACATTCATGTTGCGGGTCACGGGATCGAGGCTGAGCACCATCTTGGCCTTGTCGGGCTTCCATTCCGGCCCGAGCCAGGCCTCCGTCATCCAGAGACAGTGGAAGGCGCGGCAATGGTCGGGCCGGGTCTCGTGGATGGCGCAGCCCCTCCCCTGCTTGGTGTGCCGGCACCATTGCCCGGCCAGGCTCTCGACGGCGGGAACGTCGTAGACCTTGCAGCACAGGGTGCAGCTGCCGCAGGCGCGGCCCGGCGCGGGGTGGGCGACGATGGTCGCTGGGTCGAGCATGGCTGTTTTGGATCGATCGCTGCGATGAACGGACAGGTTGGTGCCAGGGCACGGGGTCGTTAGTGTGGCGACGACGGGACCGAGCCGGTCCGCCTCACCCAGCACGGGTCAAGAAAATGCTCTCGAACCTGGCGGCCCGCGACGTCGAAACCCTGATCCACCCCTACACCAACCTCGCCACCTTCCGCGAGACCGGCCCGCTGGTGCTGGAGCGAGGTCATGGCGTCTGGGTCTATGATGGCGACGGCCGGCCCTATCTCGAAGGGATGGCGGGCCTGTGGTGCACGGCGCTCGGCTACTCGAACGAGGAATTGGTCGAGGCCGCCAGTGAGCAGATGTCGCGCCTCCCCTTCACGCACCTGTTTTCCGGCCGCAGCCACGATCCGGCTATCGAGCTTGCCGAGACCCTGAAGGAGCTGATGCCGATCCCGACCTCGAAGGTGTTCTTCACCTCCTCGGGGTCGGAGGCCAACGACACGCAGGTGAAGCTGACCTGGTACATGAACAACGCGCTCGGCCGGCCGCGTAAGAAGAAGATCATCTCTCGCATCCGGGGCTATCACGGCGTCACCGTCGCCACCGCCTCGATGACGGGCCTGCCGGCGAACCATGCCGATTGGGACCTGCCGCTGCCGGGCTTCCTCCATACCGGCTGCCCGCACCATTACCGCTTTTCGCAAGTCGGCGAGACCGAATTGGCGTTCTCGCAGCGGCTCGCCGACGAGCTCGAAGCCCTGATCCTCGCTGAGGACCCGGAAACGGTGGCGGCCTTCGTCGCCGAGCCGGTGATGGGGGCTGGAGGCGCCATCACGCCGCCGGAGGGCTATTTCGCGGCGATCCAGTCGGTGCTCGACCGCTACGATGTCCGCTTCATCGCCGACGAGGTCATCTGCGGCTTCGGGCGGCTCGGCACATGGTTCGGCTCGGAGGCGCTCGGCATGCGGCCCGACACCCTATCCTTCGCCAAGGCTGTGACCTCGGGCTACATGCCGCTCGGAGGGATCAGCATCGACGAGCCGCTCTACAAGCTGATGGTGTCGCAGAGCGCAAAGCTCGGCACTTTCGGCCACGGCACCACCTATTCCGGGCATCCGGTCGCCTGTGCCGTCGCGCTCAAGACGATCGAGATCTACAAGCGCGACCGCATCATCGAGGGCGTGGCGCAGAAGGCGCCGCATTTCCAGGCCCGGCTCTCAGGCCTTGCCGATCATCCGATCGTCGGCGAGGCGCGCGGCCTCGGGCTCATCGGCGGCATCGAGATCGTCGCCGACAAGCGCTCCAAGCGCCAATACGAGCCCAAGGCCGGCGTTGCTGCCCGCTGCGTCGCCTTCGCTCAAGCAGAGGGGCTGATCGTACGCTTCCTCGCCGGCGACCGCGTCGCCGTCTGCCCTCCCCTCGTCATCGGGCGCGAGGAGATCGACACCCTGTTCGACCGCCTGACACGGGCGCTCGATCGCACCGCGGCCTGGATCGCCGCGGAGGGGCTGCAGGCGGCCCCCGTCTGACCCCGTCTCTCAGGGGATGACGCGGGCCGAGCGCAGACGCGCGAACAGGTCGAAGAAGGCGTCGTCCGTAGGTTGGTAATCGAAGAAGCCGAGGCGGCGGCTCTTGCTCATGTCGGTCACCACTTCGATCGGCCGTCCGAGGTCGGCATCGGTGTGCCAGGCCGAGGTGAGGCGTGAGAGACCCGGCTCGACGAGGCCGTAACGGGCGGCGATCTCGGCCCAGACAGGTCCGTCATTCGCCATCTGCTCCTCGAGCGGCCTGAGCGTGCCGTCGAAGGGCGCAGGCTCCAGGCCGAACCAGTTTGCGAGGCGCCCCCACATCCAGCTCCAGCGGAAGACGTCGCCATTCACGACGTTGAAGGCCTCGTTGCGCGCGGCTGCGTTGGTGGCGGCCCAGGCGAGATGCCGGGCGAGGAGCCGGGCATCCGTCATGTCGGTGAGGCCGTTCCATTGTGCCACCGAGCCTGGGAAGCGGAACGGCCGGTTGGTCTCCCGGCAGATCGTGGCATAGGCGGCGAGTGTCACGCCCATGTTCATGGCATTGCCGAGCGCGTAGCCGATGATGGTGTGGGGCCGGTGGACACTCCAGCCGAACCCGTCCCGCTCGGCGGCGGCGAAGACCTCGTCCTCCTGCGCGTAGTAGAAGTTCTCGACGGCAAGGCGTGGCTGCTCCTCACGGAACGGCGTGGCCGGAAGCTCGCCCTTCCCGTAGGCCTCGAACGGGCCGAGATAATGCTTCAGGCCCGTCACCAAGGCCACGTGACTGACGCTTGCCGAAGGCCTCAGGGCGTCGAGGAGGTTTCGCACCATCGCGCCATTGACGCGAATATTCTCGGCCTCGGTCGGCTGCCGCAGCCACGTGGTGATGAAGACGTGGGTAGGGCGAAGGCCGCCGAGGGCGGTGCGCAAGCCCTCAGGTTCGAGGAGATCGGCGGCGACCGGCCGGACATCGGCGTTGTCGCCGGGCGGGCGCCTGGCGAGTCCCAGGACCGTCCATCCCTCGGCCGTCAGATGCCGCGCGAGATTGTTTCCGACGATACCGCTCACACCGGCGATCAGCGCCGTCTTGTCCATGGTGATCTCCTGACTGAATCAAGGTCCGACGCGGCGGCTTGCCCGCCACCGACCTACACCTGCTTCCAACGCATTGAGACGGTCCTGGGCCTCAAAGGACTCAGTGGAACGCAGCGACAGGTTATCTTTACCGCGCCGCTATACATCGCCTGCCAAACTGCGTGATGATGCAGTGCAGCGCCTGGTATTCGCAGTGCAGCGCCGCCGCACGTCAATCGTATCGCGGCGTCCACTTCCGATCGAACCAGTCCTGTTCTGTCGAAAAAACGTAGCCTTAATCCGGTGTTCAGCTTGCAAGGTGGCTAATGAAGCCGTGGCCGGTGGGAATGAGTCCGTCGGCCGACACGACCCAATGACCGTCCGGCGGCTGCGAGGTTCCGGCGGCGGTCCAGATCAGATCGACAGGACATCCCCTCCATGGTCCCCTCTCGCCAGAACCAGAGCGATGCCGCCCTTCCGGAGCGCCGATCGACCGCTGCGGACCTCGACCGCGACGGCTTCCGACCCGTTGCCCTGCCTGCGTTGGCAGCAGCCGTACAGGCGGCGGCTCTGGTGAAGCCGATCGCGCTTAAGCCGGCCTCACCCGCGATTTCCGAGCGGTTCCTGCACGAGGATGCGCCGCTGGTCTGAACCCGATGTCATGGCTTTGGCCAGCACAAGTCCGTAAATCGTTGACGACCGCTTAACGGTTTGACCGCTAGCTTCGGCCTTCATCGCCGTCGTTCGGTCAAGATCGGCGGCGAAGAAGGCCTGCATTTCGCTAAGGATTCGTGAGCCGATGCTGATCATGCCCAGCCGGCGCCAGTTCCTCGGCGGCCTAGGCGGAGCCATGGCGCTCGGCGCCGGGACCGGGGCTTATGCCTTCGGCGTGGAGCCTCGATTCCGGCTCGTCGTCACCCCCTACTCGCCTGTCCTGCCGAACTGGACGCCGGGACTTGCCCTGCGAGTCGCGGTGCTGGCCGACTTCCATGTCGGCGAACCGTACATGCCGCTTGAGCGGGTCTCAGAGATCGTCGAGGTGACGAACGCGCTCAAGCCCGACCTCGTCCTGATGCTCGGTGACTACCCAGCCGGCCCAGGAATCGCCTGGCGCGAGGTGCCGCTGCCTGACTTCGCGAAGGTGGTCGAAGGCCTCAAGGCGCCGCTCGGAACCTACAGCATTCTCGGCAATCACGATTGGTGGGAAGACCCGGTGGCACAGGCTAACCGGCGCGGGCCCGTGGAGGCGCGCCGTGCCCTCGAAGCCCGCGGTATCCCAGTCTTGGAGAACGATGCGATTCGCCTCGTCAAGGACGGGCGGCCGTTCTGGGTCACTGGGATCGCCGACCAGCAGCCCTTCCACCTCGTCGGCGACTGGAGCAATCCCGGCGACGTGCCCGGAACGCTCGCCAAGGTCACGGACGACGCGCCGGTGATCCTGATGGTCCATGAGCCCGACGCCTTCCCGAAGGTCCCGGCACGGGTCGCGGTGACCCTGGCCGGCCACACACATGGCGGGCAGATCCGGGTGCTCGGCTATTCGCCGGTCATTCCCTCGCGATATGGCAGGCGCTACGCCTACGGCCATATTGTCGAAAAGGACCGCCATCTCATCATATCCGGCGGCCTCGGCCTCAGCCGCGTGCCGATCCGCATCGGCGTCCCGCCGGAGATTGTCCTCCTCGATCTCGGCTCGTCGACGCCTCACATGGCGTAAGCTCATCGTCGTGGTTTCGACCACGACGGCTGCTACCATCTCCATGTCCGCTTAGACTTTTTCCGCGCCCAAGCTACCTGCGTGCCTGGCATCGAGGCAGGCGGCAAATACCGTCAGCGTGAGTTCATGAGGGCGAAACTCCAGCCTCGACTGCACGGTTGATGCATCGCAGAAGCGACGCACGTCTGAGGCGGGGATGACGACGCGATGAAGCTGTTCCAGTGCCAGGCCTGCGGCAACATCCTGTATTTCGAGAACCGCACCTGCCAGCGCTGCGGCCATCGCCTTGCATACCTGCCAGAAACCGGCACCCTCTCGGCGCTCGAACCTCTCGGCGGTCATGATTGGCGGCCTTTAACCCTGCCGGAGCGGCCGAGCCGCTTCTGCGTCAATGCAGCATACGACGCCTGCAACTGGCTGGTGCCACCGGGCTCGAGCGAGGAATTCTGCCTCGCCTGCCGCCATAACGGCACGATCCCAAACGTCTCTGATCCGTCCCAACTTCAGGGATGGCGTCAGATCGAGAATGCCAAGCACAGGCTGTTCTACACCCTGCTGCGATGGAACCTCCCCCTGCGCACGCGCAGCGAGGATCCTACCCATGGTCTCGTCTTCCATTTCCTGTCCGATCCGCCCGCGGCAGGGCCGAAGGTCATGACCGGGCACGATGACGGTGTCATCACCATCGCCCTCGTCGAGGCGGACGATGCCGAGCGGGAGAAGCGCCGCCGCGCCATGGGCGAGCCCTACCGGACGTTAATGGGCCATTTCCGCCATGAGATCGGGCATCATTACTGGGATTTGCTGGTGCGCGACGGCGGCGTCCTCGACGCCTGCCGGGCGATGTTCGGCGACGATTCGCAGGATTACGAAGATGCGCTGAAGCGCCACTACGCCGGGGGCACGCCACCCGACTGGCAGGATCACTACGTCAGCGCCTACGCGACGACACATCCGTGGGAGGATTTCGCCGAAACCTGGGCGCATTACCTCCATATCGTCGACACGCTTGAGATGGCGAGCGCCTTCGGCATGCAGGTCCGCCCCCTCCTTGATTCGAGCGGGGCGCTTGCCGCGCGGGTCGGTTTCGATCCCTACGAGGCCGACAGCATCCAGCAGGTGGTCGATGCCTGGTTGCCCTTCGTCTTCGCCATCAACAGCGTCAACCGCGCCATGGGCCAGGCCGACCTTTATCCCTTCGTCCTCGCCCCGCCGGTGATCGCCAAGCTCGGCTTCATCCACGACCTCGTCCATCGCCGGCTGTGAGGGCGGTTCATGCCACCGCCGGAAGCACGCCCATCGATCGACGTGACCGTAGGATCTAGTACAGGCCGCCCGCCTGTGCGGCTCGATCCGCATCCGGCGGCACCGTCGCCGGTGCTGTCGGCGCAGCGATGTAGGCGTCGGGCGGCGCGGTACCGGGCTTGAAGGCTTCTAGGATCGTTCCGGCGCCTTCGCCGGAGCCGGCGCGCATGCCGGATGAGGCGCTGACCCGGATCAGCTTGATTCCCGGCGGGACGCGGAACGGCGTCGGCGGCTTGTCCTTGAGGGCATCTTTCAGGAAGCTGAGCACGATCGGCGCAGCGAGGCCGCCGCCCGTGGCGCGGTCGCCGAGCGAGCGCGGCTTGTCGAAGCCGACATAGACGCCGACGGCGAGATCGGGAGAGAAGCCGACGAACCATGCGTCCTTGGCATCGTTGGTCGTGCCCGTTTTCCCGGCGAGCGGCTTCCCGATCTGCTTCAGGATCGTCGCTGTGCCGCGCTGGACCACGCCTTCCATGATCGAGACCATCTGATAGGCGGTGAGCGGATCGAGGACCTGCTCGGATTCGTCCACGAGCTTGGGCTCGTCCTGGCCGTTCCACTTCTCTGCGTCGCAGCCGAGGCACTTGCGCGCGTCGTGCTTGTAGATGGTCTCCCCGACCCTGTCCTGGATCCGGTCGATCAAGGTAGGGCGGATGCGGCGACCGCCGTTGGCGAGCATCGAATAGGCGGTGACCATGCGCATGACCGTCGTCTCGCCGGCGCCGAGCGACATCGGCAGAACTGGAAGCATGTCGTCGTACACGCCGAAACGGCGGGAGTACTCGGCGATGAGCGGCATGCCGACATCCTTGGCGAGCCTCACCGTCATCAGGTTCTTGGAATGCTCGATGCCGTAACGCAGGGTGTGCGGCCCGCTCGCCTTGCCGTCGTAGTTCGACGGCGTCCATGACTCCTGTCCGGGTCCGGCTTCGATGGTGATCGGCGAGTCCTGGACGATAGACGACGGCGTGTATCCATTGTCGAGGGCCGCCGAGTAGACCAGCGGCTTGAACGACGAACCGGGCTGTCGCTGCGCCTGAGTCGCGCGGTTGAACTGGCTCTCGTCGTAGGAGAAGCCGCCGACCATGGCGTGGACACGGCCGGTATAGGGATCCATCGCCACGATGGCGCCGGAGACCTCCGGGCGCTGGCGAAGCCGGTACGATCCCCGGCCGCCGTCGATCGCTTCGACATAGACGACGTCGCCTGCGCTGAGAACGGCCGAGGGAGAACGCCCGGTCCAGCGAGTCCCGTCGGCGCCGATGGTCCCGGTGTCCCGGTCCTTGGAGACGGCTCCGGAGGCCTCGCGCCGCGGCTGCAGACCGATCTGGGCGGTGCCGCCACTGGTGCTCAGCACCACGGCAAGGCGCCAGGGCGCGACGTCGCCGAGAGCTGGCACCTCGGCGACGGCCGTGCCCCAGTCGCGGCCGACGAGGTCGACCTTGGCCTGCGCTCCGCGCCAGCCCTGGCGCTGATCGTAGGTGATGAGGCCGTCGAGCAGCGCGCGTCGCGCCCATGCCTGCATCTTGGGGTCCAGGGTCGCGCGCACCGAAAGGCCGCCCTCGTAGAGCTTCTTCTCCCCGTAGCGCTCGGTGATCTCGCGGCGCACTTCCTCGGTGAAGTAGTTGGCATTGGCGGCATTGGCGAAGGCGACGCGCGGGTTGACGCCGAGGGAGAGCTTCCGTGCGGTGTCGGCCTCTTCTCGGGTGATGTAGCCGTTCTGGGCCATCAGTCCGATGATCTCGTTGCGGCGGCTCAAAGCTTCCTGCGTCTTGCGGTAGGGGTGATAGTTGTTCGGCCCCTTTGGCAGGGCGGCGAGATAGGCCGCCTCGTTGATCGTCAGCTCGTGGACCGACTTGCCGAAATAGTCGAGCGCCGCAGCCGCGACCCCGTGCAGGTTTCGCCCGGGCACGATCGTGCCGAGGAAGATCTCATTGAGGTAGAGTTCGAGGATCTTGTCCTTGGAATAAGCCGCCTCGATCCGCAGCGCGATGAGCGCCTCCTTGATCTTACGATCGAAGGTCTGCTCGTTGGTGAGAAGGAAGTTCTTGGCGACCTGCTGGGTGATCGTCGATGCGCCCTGCTTCTTGCCGCTCTTGGCATTGGTCAGGACGGCGCGGACCACGCCCTCGGGATCGATGCCGCCGTGCTTGTAGAAGTTCTTGTCCTCGGCCGAGAGGAAGGCGGCGACCACGATCTTGGGCATCGCCTGGATCGGGAGGTAGAGGCGGCGCTCGTTGGCGTACTCGGCCAGCAGCGACCCGTCGGCCGCATGGACACGGCTCATGACCGGCGGCTCGTAATTGGCGAGCGCGGCGTGGTCCGGAAGGTCCTGGCTGTACGTCCAGTAGAAGACTGCGCCGGCCGCGGCAAAGAGCACGAACAGCATCGCGCCGATGCTGAACAGGAAGCCGAAGAAACGAAGGACGAAGCGCATCCGGGTTCCTGTCCGTCGATAATCTGCCGCCAAAGCAGGCTTAGCGCGAGCAAGAGGCTTGCCGCCTCATGCCTTCAGCAAACGGGCCGATCGGGACAATCTCCGGTCGACGGCCACCCCTTCCGATGAATCGGGTGCCGGGGTGCCGCGGTTTCACACGGTCTCTATGGTGAAACTGGGGCGACGGCCGCCGAACGCTTAGGCGGCTCCGGTCGGGTCAGGCTGGTACGGTTGCCGAAGAAGGCATCCACCGCCTTGGCCATGCCGCCGGTCACCTCGGCGCGCCAGGTCTCGGATTGAAGGAGGTCGAGGTCGCGCTTGCTCGACAGATAGCCGAGTTCGACCAGCACCGAGGGCACGTCCGGCGAGCGCAGAACCACGAAACCGGCCTCGCGGTGGGGCTTGGGGCTCATCTCGATGACGGGGCTCAAATGCGCCATCAGCCCCTTGGCGAAGCCCGAGGAGAAGCCGCGGGTCTCTCGCAGGGTGAGTTCCTGCAGGATGTCCGCGACCTCGGGCGGGGCGGCTTTGGTTTCGGTCCCGGCTGCGGCGTCGGCCTTGTTCTCGCGATCTGCGAGCTTGGCGGATTCGCTGTCGGTGGCGCGTTCGGAGCCGGTATAGATCGTGGCTCCCCGCACCTGCGGTGCCGACGAGATCGAGTCGGCGTGGATCGAGACGAACAGGTCGGCATTGGCCTCACGGGCGAGGCGGACGCGCTCGGAGAGCGGAACGAACACGTCGCGGTCCCGCGTCATCCGCACCCGATAGCGGCCGGACGATTCGAGCCGGCTGGCCAGCGCCCGGGCGAAACCGAACACGATGTCCTTCTCGAAGATACCTGTGCTGGCGATGGCGCCCGGATCGGTGCCGCCGTGGCCGGCATCGATCATGATGAGCGGGCGCTTGTCCGCGGCTTCCGGCACGGAGGCGTCCTTGCGGGCGGCGGGCGCGGGGTCGCTTGCCACCGCGGCTCGGCGGAAGGCGTCGCGTTCGGCGCGCTGGAACTCGATGGAGAGCAGGACCGCCCCGTCTTTGGCCCGCGTTACCGTCTCGATCTTGGCCACCGTCGCCGGATGGGCGAGGTCGACCACGATCCGCGAACGGCCCGGTGCGAACAAGCCGTAGCGGAACGAGGCGACAAGTCCCTCGCGCTTGCGGCCGGTCTCGGGTCCGAGCTGGAAATTGACCTCGGCGAGATCGATCACGACGCGGTCGGGCCGCTCCATAACGAAGGCGCGGGCCTCGACGGATTTCGACAGGGTCAGCGTGAGCTTGGTGGTGCCGTTGAGTCCGCCGCCGATCTCGGCAGCGATAGCCACGGCCGCAGGGCCCTGTGCGAGCGCTACCGGCGAGGCCAACGCCATCAGGAAGACGAGCACCAGGGCAAGGCGAGCGAGTGCGAGCATCGGTCCGGCGGGAGTGTCTTGAATGACTCCGGTTAAGGGATACGGCTCGGATGGTTAACTGTTCCTCAAGCCTGCTCACCGCATTGCCGGCCGTTGTAGCCCGGGGGCGACAGCTCTCACGCGACGGCGGGCCGGCGCCGGCCGTAGACGGCGTAGATTGCGAGGCCGAGCCCGAGCCAGAGGCCGAGCCTCGCCCAGGTCTCCAAGGGCAGACCGGCCATCAGCGCAAGGCAGGCGATGATGCCGAGCATTGGCGTCGCCGCGCCGCCGGGCGCACGGAAGGGGCGGGGCCCGCCGGCCCGCCGCAGGACCATCACGGCGATGCAGACCACGACGAAGGCCAGCAGTGTGCCGATGCTGACGAGCTCGCCGAGCACGTCGATCGGCGTAAAGGCCGCCACCACGGCCGTTAGCCCGCCGACGAGCGCCTGACCCTTGGCCGGCGTGCGGAACCTCGAATGTACTTGGCCGAAGACGGGCGGCAGCATCCGGTCCCGCGCCATGGCGTAGAGGATCCGGCCCTGGCCGTAGAGGGCCGTGAGCACCGATGTCGTCAGTCCGAGGATCGCCCCGACCTTGATGAGAAGCGAGAACCCGCCGATGCCGATCGCGTCGGTGGCCTTCGCCATAGGGTCGGCGACGTTGAGGCTCGAATAGGACACGAGCCCGGTGAGCACCGCCGCCACCGCGACGTAGAGGAGCGTACTGATCGCCACCGAGCCGATCAGGCCGATCGGTGCGTCGCGCTGCGGGTCCCGTGTCTCGGCCGCAGCGGTCGAGACGGTCTCGAACCCGACGAAGGCGAAGAACACCACACCCGCGCCGCGCAGTACACCGCTCCAGCCGAACTCGCCGAAAGTCCCCGTATTTGCTGGAACGTAGGGCGACCAGAGAGCGACGTTCACGTGCCAGGCGCCGATGCCGACGAAGGCGAGGATGATCGCGACCTTGAGGACGACGAGGACCGCGTTGACGCCGGTCGATTCCTTCGTGCCGCGGATCAGCAGGATCGTGAGGGCGAGGATCATCAGGGCGGCGGGCAGGTTGAGGAGCCCGCCCTTCCCTTCGGCCGAGGCGAGCGCCGGCGGCAGGCGCAGGCCGAAATCCCCCAGGAGGCTCTGAACGTAACCCGACCAGCCGACAGCCACCGTGGCGGCGGCCATGGCGAATTCGAGCACGAGGTCCCAGCCGACGATCCAGGCGCAAAGGGGACCGAGCGTCGCTCGCGCGTAGGAATAGGTCGAGCCCGAAGCCGGGATCGCCGCCGCGAGTTCGGCGTAGCACAGGGCGACCAACCCGCAGGCGATGCCACCGAGCACGAAGGACAGGGTCAGGCCGGGTCCTGCATGCTGGGCCGCAGCGGTTCCGGTCAGGACGAAGATGCCCGCCCCGATCGTCGCCCCTATTCCGAGACAGACGAGGTGGAAAGCGCCAACGGTTTTCGGAAGGGCGAAATCCGCGGTCAATGCTGTGGATGTCGTATGCCCCGTCATACCGCGGCCTCGCCTTCGAACGCCCGAACCGTATCGATGGGGCAAGTCCTAAGCCAGACCCGGCCCCTGCGCCGCGTCTGCGGGTGATCGCGCGGAAGGCAGTTCTGCCCATGGGCGTCGACCTAATCGGCCCCTGCGCAATTGGCGTAGAACGTCGTGGTGGCAGGCCAATCCGAGAAGACACCGCGCACCCCGACCTCCCGGTAGAGGACGTCGAGAAGGGTGAGCATGTCGCCGTCCCGGTCGATCGCGGCCCGGATCGATTGGTAGTAATAGCCGCCGCCCTGAGAAAGCGGCCCCGAGCGTTCGAGCGACCAGGTGATCACGTCGAGCCCGGCCCTGCGGGCTTCCGTTGCATAGGCCGAGGGCACGATCCTCCCGTCGGGGGCGAGGGTTACCAGCATCCAGAGCGGCGGCGCCAAGATCCTCACGCCTTGGCCCGCGAGCTCCGTCATGTTGGGCTTCCATGTCTCGGGGCGGGCCGGATCGAACCCCTTGTCGACTTCGTCGCGTCCGTCGAGATAGAGCGCTTGCCTGCCGAAACTCGGCTCCGCCTTGAGCCAGTAGAGGATGTCGCGGAGCTGGAAGCTCTGGGGATGGACGTGGTCGGCAGGGATGCCGGCCTGCTTATAATCGTCGATGAGCGCCTGTGCGTAGTCCTCCTGGCTGTAACTTCCCTCGAAAGGCATCGGCACCTCGGGCGCCTTCAGTTCCGGCGTGAACCGGCGCCCGAGGGATCTGACGAGCGCGATGTAGTCCTTGTGCGACATCAGGGTGGCGCCGCCGGCATAGAGGTCGGTGCGCCATCGCGGCGTCGCATTCATGTAGGCGGCGAGCGTCGTCGCCCCCGGGTCGGCCGCATCCATCTTCGGCTTGAGCGCCTTGAACTCGGCCAGCGTGAAATCGCTGGTGCAGCACTTGGCAGAGGCCTTGCGGCCCGAGGCCGCATCGGCGGGCTTGAAGGGCATCGTGCAAAGGGCGGCGAGGTCCGGCCGAGCCAGGATGTCGGTCGTCGTGTGAAGGTCGCATTGGGCATGCCGGCAGACGAGCTGACGATCCTTGGTGAAGGCGACGTCGCATTCGATGATGCCGGCCCCCATCCGCGCTGCTGCCAGCACGCCCTCGCGGGTATGCTCGGGAAACTGCAGCGGCGCCCCACGATGCGCGATCGAGAAGTTCTTGGCGACGTAGGATCGATCTGTGCCGCAGGCGGCGAGACTATCCTTGAGCGGCCCCGGCTTCATCGTGTCGACGAGGTGGAAGGGGCGAGGTCCGATCTGGGCGTATTGCTGCTCCTGCGCAGAAGCCACGAGCCCGGAGAGGAGGAACGCCATGATCGCCGCAACTGCACGCATGGTTCGTCTCCGCTGATGAGCCCAGCGGCTACCGGGTGTCGATGACAGGGGCGTGAAGGACCGGCCCGGGGCTGGCGTCTCGCGTCGATTCGTGTATGAACTGCGCAGCCTCGACCCGGTCACGGGCTCGGGGCCGAACCCGCTTGGGAACCGACCCTGCTGGACGACATCCCGGCAGCGGCCTGACCCGAGCCCTCGCGCGACCGTCCGCGAAGGTCGCCGAACCCGCACCAAGCCGATCTGAAAGGGATAGCGATGTCGATCTCGGCAGAGCGCAAGACCGCGCTCATCAAGGAATACGCACAGGGCGGCAAGGACACCGGGTCTCCCGAGGTCCAGGTGGCGATCCTCACCGAGCGGATCACCAACCTCACCGGCCACTTCAAGACCCACGGCAAGGACAACCATTCCCGCCGCGGCCTCCTGAAGATGGTTTCGCAGCGCCGCTCGCTGCTCGACTACGTCAAGCGCAAGGACGAGGCCCGCTACCGCAGCCTCATCGAGCGTCTCGGCATCCGCCGCTAAGGCGACTCTTCCACGCGGCCCCGAGCTTGCTCCGGGCCGCGTTTTCGTAAGCCGCGTCGCCGGAATGGGTCCGGCCGCGCGAAGATCGGGCCGGATCAATACGCGAGACGTCAGGGACAGGATCGCCGGAGGCTTTTCGCGACCATGCGAGAAACCTCCTGCCGTCTTGCCCCTGGCGGCGCCGACCCGCCCGACCGCATGATGGCAAGGAAACAAAGAATGTTCGACGTACAATGTGAAGAGCTGATCTGGGGCGACCGCAAGCTCGTCCTCGAGACCGGCAAGGTCGCCCGCCAGGCCGACGCCGCCGTGATGGCGACCTATGGCGACACCTCGGTGCTGGCCACCGTGGTCTCGGCGAAAGAGCCCAAGGCGGGGATCGACTTCCTGCCGCTCACCGTGAACTACCAGGAGCGCGCCTACGCCGCCGGCCGCATTCCCGGCGGCTACTTCAAGCGCGAAGGCCGCCCCTCGGAGAAGGAGACTCTGGTCTCCCGCCTCATCGACCGGCCGATCCGCCCCCTCTTCGTCGACGGCTGGCGCAACGATACCCAGGTCGTGATCACCGTCCTGACCCACGACCTCGAGAACGATCCCGACATCCTCGCCATGGTGGCGGCCTCGGCCGCGCTGACTCTGTCGGGCGTGCCGTTCACCGGCCCGATCGGCGCGGCCCGCGTCGGCTACGTCAACGGCCAGTATGTCCTCAACCCGCCGGTTCCCGAGCTCGAGAACTCGACCCTCGACCTCGTCGTCGCCGGCACGCAGGACGCCGTGCTGATGGTGGAGTCCGAGGCCAAGGAGCTCGACGAGGAGGTCATGCTCGGCGCCGTGATGTTTGGCCACAAGCACTTCCAGCCTGTCATCGACGCGATCATCCGCCTCGCCGAGAAAGCCGCCAAGGAGCCGCGCAACTTCTCCGCTCCCGAGAACGAGGAGGTCGAGAAGGCCGTGCTCGCGATCTGCGAGACCGAGCTTCGCGCCGCCTACAAGAACACGATCAAGCAGGAGCGCTACGCCGCCGTCGACGCCGTGAAGGCGACGGTCATGGCCGCCCTCTGCCCCGCCGATGGCGAGGCCAAGTTCCCGGCCGAGAAGGTCAAGGCGGCCTTCAAGGAAGCCCAGTCCAAGGTCGTTCGCTGGAACATCCTCGACACCGGCAGCCGCATCGACGGCCGCGACGTGCGCACCGTGCGCCCGATCGTGTCCGAGGCCGGCGTGCTGCCGCGCGCCCACGGCTCGGCCCTGTTCACCCGCGGCGAGACCCAGGCGCTCGTGGTGGCGACGCTCGGCACCGGCGAGGACGAGCAGTTCATCGACGCGCTGGAAGGCACCTACAAGGAGACCTTCCTGCTGCACTACAACTTCCCTCCCTACTCGGTGGGCGAGACCGGCCGCATGGGCTCCCCGGGCCGCCGCGAGATCGGCCACGGCAAGCTCGCCTGGCGGGCGATCCACCCGGTCCTGCCGCCGGCCCACGAGTTCCCGTACACGATCCGCGTCGTGTCCGAGATCACCGAGTCCAATGGCTCCTCCTCGATGGCCTCGGTTTGCGGCGGCTCGCTAGCCCTGATGGATGCGGGCGTTCCGCTCCGCCGTCCGGTGGCCGGCATCGCCATGGGCCTCATCCTCGAGGGTGAGCGCTACGCCGTGCTCTCCGACATCCTCGGCGACGAGGACCACCTCGGCGACATGGATTTCAAGGTGGCGGGCACGGAAGCCGGCATCACCTCGCTGCAGATGGACATCAAGATCGCCGGTATCACCGAGGAGATCATGAAGGTCGCCCTGCACCAGGCGCAGGAAGGCCGCGTCCACATCCTCGGCGAGATGGCAAAGGCCCTCACCGATGCCCGTCCCGAGCTCGGCGAGTATGCGCCGCGCATCGAGACGATGCAGATCCCCACCGACAAGATCCGGGAAGTGATCGGCACCGGCGGCAAGGTGATCCGCGAGATCGTCGAGAAGACCGGCGCCAAGATCAACATCGACGACACCGGCACCGTGAAGATCGCCTCCAGCGACGGCAAGGCCATCAAGGCTGCCTATAACTGGATCCGTTCGATCGTGGCCGAGGCCGAGCCGGGCATGATCTATGACGGCACGGTGGTGAAGACGATGGAGTTCGGCGCCTTCGTCAACTTCTTCGGCGCCAAGGACGGCCTCGTCCACATCTCGGAACTCGCCGCGGCGCGCGTCGCCAAGGTCACTGACGTCGTCAAGGAAGGCGACAAGGTGAAGGTGAAGTTCCTGGGCCAGGACGACCGCGGCAAGATCCGCCTCTCGATGAAGGTCGTCGACCAGACCACCGGCGAGGACATCACCGAGAAGCTCAAGGCCGAGCGCAACGCCGACCAGGACCGCACCCGCGGCGGCGACCAGGAACCTCGCCGCGAGCGCGGCGAGCGCCGCAACGCCGGGGAGTAATCCCCTCTGCATCGCTATGAAGTGAGAAGCGCGGCCCTCCGGGGTCGCGCTTTTTTCGTTGGCACTAGCTTACCGGAAGGCTCCATCCTTTCTCGGGTCACATGTCGCTTCGCTCTGGGCGTCCCCGATAGAACAATCCCTGCCCACGGACGAGCTGACAGTACGCCATTGACTTATAAATTGCGGCAACGCAGACGAGGTCATGCCGCGTCCTCTTCATACCGTCATCGAAACGGAGATCTACCTTCGCTCCGCCGAGCGGGTGATGACGGACGCCGAGCGTGTCGCGGTGGTGGACTTCTTTGCCAATCACCCTCAGGCGGGCGATGTCATTCCCGGAGCGGGAGGCCTTCGGAAGGTCCGTGTTCCCATGGCCGGACGCGGCAAGCGGGGCGGTGCGAGGGTGATCTCGTACTTCGTCGCCGCACGCGGCGTGTACCTGCTCCTGGCCTATGCGAAGAACGACCAGGGCAATTTGACTCCCGACCAGTCCCGCGCGCTCGCCCGCCTGGTCGAAACTCTGTTCTGAGGAGAACGAGCGATGGACGACGCCATGTTCGACGAACTGAAGCTGAGCCTGGAACAGGCGTCGGCTCATGCCCGTGGCGAGGCCGTGCCCGGTCTTCGCATTCACGTCCCCGCCGAGATCGACGTGGCCGCTATCCGCAAGGCGGTCGATCTCTCGCAGGATGCGTTCGCGCAGACGATCGGCGTCGCGGTCGGTACCTTGAGGAACTGGGAGCAGCGTCGCCGCCAGCCCGAGGGGCCCGCCCGCGTGCTTCTGGCACTCCTCGCCAAGAACCCCCGCCTGGTCGAGGAGACGCTTGGGCGCTCCCCTCGATAGCGGATCGTGCACCCTCTTCTGCGATGGGGCAGCATTCACGGACGACGTGTCGAGGTCCATCCGTGTGACGACGCTCCGCCCGACTCCGCAGGCCGGTAGAGGTCGATTCGAGGCTACGATGCCGATGACGCTGACAGGAGCGATCCTTCCATGACCGACCTCGTCCTCTACACCCATCCGATGTCGCGCGGACGGATCGTGCGGTGGATGCTCGAAGAGGTCGGCCAGCCCTATCGGACCGAGATCCTCGAATTTGGGGCGACGCGCAGCCCGGCCTATCTCGCGGTCAACCCGATGGGGAAGGTGCCGGCCCTGACCCATGGCGAGACCGTGGTCACCGAATGCGCCGCGATCTGCGCCTACCTTGCCGACGCCTTCCCCGAGACCGGGCTCGCCCCGCCCGTCGGCGATCCCGCGCGGGGGAGCTATTATCGATGGCTGTTCTTCGCCGCCGGCCCGGTCGAGGCGGCGGCGACCAACAAGGCGCTCGGCTTCGAGGTACCGGACGATCCGAGGAAGCGTGGCATGGCGGGCTACGGCAGCCTCGCGGCGGTGCTCGACACCCTGGAAGGCGCGGTCTCGGACCGCCCGTACCTCGTCGGCGACCGGTTCACGGCGGCCGACCTCTATCTCGGCTCGCACCTGATGTGGGGCATGCAGTTCGGCACGATCGAGAAGCGTGCCGCCTTCCAGCAATACGTCGAGCCGCTCGCCGCCCGCCCGGCGGCGGTCAAGGCCCGCGAGATCGACGATGGATTGCTGGCGGCGGCCAATCCGGCGGGCGGCGCGGGGATGTGACTTGGCCGCTGCGAGTTCAGGCCACTCCGACAGTGTAGGTCGCCTGCAATACGCCGCCGTCGAGCTTCTCGAAGTCGAAGATATGGGCGTTGAGGTAGGCGCGCGGCGAGAAGAAGTCGCGGTCGTTACGGGTGTTGCGCGGCGGTCGGCTCTCGTAATCGGGGTGGCTGCCGTAGACCGCGTCGCTGAGGAGATCGTCGAAGAAGAGCTGCGTGACCAGGAGCTCACGGCCGTCGACGACCACCCGAACATGGACGTGGATGCTGCGTCCGCTGTACCAGCCGGGATAGACCGTCAAGAACGTCACGACACCATCGCGATCGGTGAATTGCCGGCCACGGAAGGCGAGTCCGCTCATGGCATCGGGATCGTCGAAGGTGCATTCCCGGCTGACGTCCTGCCCGGAATAGATGCCCTTCGCGTTGACGTGCCAGATCTGGACCTCGGCGTTCTCGTAAGCCTTGCCGGTCGCCGCTCCGACGGACCCGCAGCGAGAGCCGCATGGGCAGGCCGGGGCGGCCTTCCGAAATGTCGATGCGGCGAGGAACACGCTCCGCATCGCAGGGCCCGAGGATGTTCGCCAGGGTGGCGACGCTATTGGGCCGGTCGCGAAAGATCGGCGGGGCGAGGGCTTTGAGATCGACCGTCTTGGTGCCGCCGGCCGCGAAATCGGCGCCCCTCCAGCCGAAATCGCGCTCGACGAGGAGCGGGACCCGTCCGGGCAGAATCCGGTAGTTGCCGAGCAGCATCTTGGCCGAATCCGGCAGCAGCTTATAGCCGATCGCCGCCGCGCCGGTGGCCGCCACCGCTCCGCCGAGGAGGAAGGTCCGTCGTCTCATCGTGCTCATTCCGTTCCGTCGAGAGCGATGATAGCGGCGGAAAGTCTCTCGATGATGTCCCGATGTTTCGGCGGGCCGGACGCTGTGCGCTGCGGCACCGGGACGGGGAACGCCAGCGGACGCGCCTGCGTTCGCCATGCGAAGTTTGAGACCAGCGGGAGACCCAGATGGCCAACGACATGATCAGCGATATTTTCGGCGGAACGCAGAACCTGACGACGACGGAACGCGCGGTCTCGGTGGTGCTCGGCCTCGGCATCGCGGCGGCGGCGGCGCAGCCCCGGCCGAACAAGTGGCTCAGCCTTGCCGCCCTCGTGGTCGGCGCCGGCCTCGCCATCCGCGGCGCCACCGGACATTGCGCGATCAAGGCGGTGACGCACAACGCCTGAGCGGCATTGCCGGCAGATACAAAAAAGGGGTGCCTCGCGGCACCCCTTTTCTCGTTCAGTCTTATCGTCTCGTTCAGAGCGTGGAGGTGCGGCGGCTGGCGATGAACCCATAGATCGCGAGCACAACGACGGCACCCACGATGGCACCGATGAAGCCTGCACCCTGGTTCGGCCCGTACCAGCCGACAGCCTGGCCGATGAAGGTCGCCACAAAGGCGCCGACAATGCCCAGGATGGTGGTGAGGATGAAGCCCGAGGGCTCGTTCGGGCCGGGCATGATGAACTTGGCGATGAGGCCGGCGATGAAGCCGATGATGATGGTACCGATAATCGACATCATGGTGGTGTGCTCCTAGCGTCACCGTTCGTGTCGATGAAACGTTCGATCCCGCATTGAGTTGCGCTGCCGCCGCGGTCTTTGTCGCAGTGCGGTCGTGCGATCAGGGCCCTCTTTACGGCCATGCCCTCGCGGCGGCACAACGAGCCTCCCGGCTCCCGAACTGAGAGCCTTGAGGACCGAGCCAGCCCATGACGATCACCCGTTTCGAATCCGGCCCCCGCATGAGCCAGGCGGTCACGCATGGCGACCTCGTCTTCCTGGCGGGCCAGACCGCCTCCAACACGGAGGGCGTCGGCGTCACCGCGCAGACCCGCGAGATCCTCGGCCAGATCGACCGGCTGCTGGCCCTGGGCGGCAGCGACAAGAGCCGAATCCTCTCGGCCACGGTCTACCTCTCCGACATCGCGACCTTCTCTCAGATGAACCAGGCCTGGGAGGCCTGGGTCGACCGCGCCAACCCCCCTGCCCGCGCCACCGTCGAGGCGCGCCTCGCCGCCCCGGAATACCTCGTCGAGATCGTCGTCGTGGCCGCGCGGGGCTGAGAGATGGCGCGCCTCGTCTCCCTCCTCGCCGTCGCCTTAGCGCTCCTTGCCGGACAGGCCGCGGGGCAGGAGCGGGTCGTCAACATCTACAACTGGTCGGATTATATCGACCCGAAGGTGCTGGAAGCCTTCACCAGGGAGACCGGCATCAAGGTCGTCTACGACACCTACGACAACAACGAGATCGTCGAGACGAAGCTCCTGGCCGGCAAGTCCGGCTACGACATCGTGGTGCCCTCCGGCCCGTTCCTGCAGCGGCTGATCAAGGCGGGCGTGTTCCTGCCCCTCGACAAGGCGAAACTGCCGAACCTCAAGAACGCCTGGCCGGAGATCGCGACGCGGCTCGCGGTCTACGATCCGGGCAACCTCTACGCCGTCGACTACATGTGGGGCACGACCGGTATCGGCGTGAACCTGCCGGCCGTGCGCCAGCGCCTCGGCGCGAACCAGGCCCTCAACAGCTGGAGCCTCGTGCTCACGCCCGCGCTCCTGGCCAAGCTCAAGGATTGCGGGGTGATGATGCTCGACAGCCCCGAGGACCTGATCCCGAGCATGCTGCCTGCCTACGGCCTGAAGCCCGATACCAAGCGCTGGGACGACATCACCCAGGTCACCGACGCGCTGTTCAAGGTGCGCGGCTCGGTGCGCAAGTTCCACTCGTCGGAATACATCAACGGGCTTGCGGCCGGGGACCTTTGCCTCGCGGTCGGCTATTCCGGCGACGTGATGCAGTCAAAAAAGCGCGCCGAAGAGGCCAAGAACGGCGTCGAGATCGCGTATTTCATTCCTAAGGAAGGCGCATTGATGTGGTTCGATGCCTTCGCGATCCCGAAGGATGCGCCGCATCCGGCGGAAGCCCACATCTTCATTGACTACATGCTGCGGCCCGAGGTGGGGGCGGCAAATACCAACTTCGTGTCTTATGCGAGCGGAAACCTCGCCGCGAAGGCTCAGGTAAAGCCCGAAATCCTCGCAAATCCCGGGATATACCCGGACGAAACGACGATGGCGCGGCTCTTCACCAATACCGCCTGGGACGACAGAACCCAGCGTTTCGTGACCCGCGCCTGGACTCGGGTCCGGACCGGACGCTGACGAGGCCCTTATTCTCGGCGAGATCCGGCGGCCTCTGCCCGCATGACGCGGCGGAGGGTCCGAGAGACCTGGTCGGCCGAGTAGGGCTTCTGCAGGACCTGAAAGCCGTGGTCGCCTTCCTGGGTGAGCACGTGGCTGTAGCCGGACGTCAGCACCACGGGCAACTCGGGCCGGCGGCGGCGGCGGCGGAGCTCGTGCGCGAGGGCGATGCCGCCCATTCCCGGCATCACCACATCCGAAAAGACGGCGTCGACGCGATCTGCCATGGGGCCGAGTTCGTCGAGAGCCGCCTCGCCGCTCGTCGCCCATGTCGTCTCGTAGCCGAGGTCCTGGAGAATCTGCGTGGCGAAGCGTCCGACATCGAGATTGTCCTCCACGACCAGCACATGCCGCTTGATGCCATCATCGGGAGCGGAGATGGCCTCCTCAACCGCGCGCCCCTCACGAGTCTCGGGTTCGACCTCGGGGAGATAGAGCGTGAAGGTGGTGCCCGCGCCCGCGATGCTCGCCACATCGATATCGCCGCCAGACTGCTTGGCGAAGCCGAACACCTGGCTGAGGCCGAGACCGGTACCCTTCCCGACTTCCTTCGTGGTGAAGAACGGCTCGAAGATACGCCCGAGCTGTTCGGGATCGATGCCGGTTCCGGTATCGGTGAGCGAGATCGCCGCGAAGGTCCCGTCATTGCCGGCATGGCCGCGGATCGGCGGAAGCGTCACCTGGCAGGTAAGCCGCAGCGTCAGGACGCCCTCCCCGTCCATGGCGTCTCGCGCATTCACCGCCATGTTGACGAGCGCTGTCTCGAACTGGCTGACATCCGCTCTGATGTAGCAGGCGGTGTCGGGCACCTCGGTGACCACCCGTACCCGTGTGCCGGTCACCGTGTCGACCATATCGGCGACTCGTTTGAGCCGGTCGCCGATCTCGAACACCTCCGGCTTCAGCGACTGACGGCGGGCGAAGGCGAGCAACTGACCGGTGAGCTTGGCGGCGCGATCGACCGTCTCAGAAACGGCTTCCATGTAGCGGGTACGGCGCTCCTCGGGCAGATTCGGCCTGCGCAGGAAATCCACCGAGGATCGAATGATGGTCAGAAGGTTGTTGAAGTCGTGCGCGACGCCGCCTGTGAGCTGGCCCACCGCCTCGAGCTTCTGCGATTGCCGCAGGGCGGCCTCGGCTTCGACGAGGCGGGCAGTTCTCTCCTCGACCCGCTCCTCCAGCGTCGCGTTTAGACGCGCGAGCGCCTCGACCGCCTCTCGAACCGAAGCCTCTGCGCGGACACGCTCGATATGCGCCCAGGAGCGTTCGGTGACTTCTCGGATGAGGGCGAGATCGTAATCCGTCCAAATTCGCGGAACGCGGTCGTGGATGGCCATCAGGGCCGTCAGGCGCCCGTCCTTGACCAGCGGCATGCAGATCGTCGCGGTGATTCCGATGGCCTGGAAGGTCGCTGCTTCATCCGGCTCCAATTCCGACAGGTTGTCACTGATGATGAGGGGCTCGCCGGCGCTGAGGTTGCGGACGGCGAGCTTCCCGAAGGCTGCGAGACTGTAATGCCCGACGATGCTCGGTGAGCCTTTGGCGGCCCAGTCGCCTCGAATGGTAAAGCCGTCTTCGTCGGCGTCCATGTCAGCATAGGCGCAATTGGCGAGGCCAAGATGCGCCGCGACCAGTCGCGTCGTCGTGGCCATGATCACGTCGGGATCGTTCGCGTTTGCGACGGCTCGGCCGAGGCTGTCGAGGAAGGCGAGGCGCTGGTTCGCGACCGCCGTCGCGGTGGTTTCCGTCACCGTGTCGAGGATGCCGACGACCTTGCCGCAATGGTCGCGGATCGGGCTGTAGCAGAAGGTGAAAAAGGCCTGTTCCGGTCTGCCGCTGCGCTCGACGACGAGGGGAAAGTCCTGGATGAAGGTTGCCTGCCCTGCCAACGCCGATTCTGCGATCGAACCGAGCTCGTGCCACGCTTCTCGCCAGACTTCGCTGAACGGCTGCCCGAGCGCGGAAGGTTTGTTGCCGAGGATCGGAACGAAGGCGTCGTTGTGAAGAGTGATCAGCTCCCGACCCCACATCACCACCTGCGGGAAGTGCGAGCCGAGCATGAGGGAGACGCTGGTCTTCAGGACATCGGACCAGGCCTCAATCGGGCCGAGTGGCGTGGCGGCCCAGTCCCGCGCGCGAATGCGGGCAGCCATCTCACCGCCGCCCTGCAGCCAATCCGTCATTCGCGCTTGCCCCCTCGAAGGCGGAAGCCCTCTTCATCTATCGCCTGCAGCAAATCACGTGTTCGTTGTTGGCGTCGAGGCCCTTGATAGCAGCGATTGGATTGCAGTCTGAAGAAGTGTTCCGAAAGGCACCCAGAGAACTAACTTACGTTAGACTGGACCATCGGCGGATGGACGTGCTGCCGCTGGCGGGCATTAGCTTGGCCATTGTGTGCGGAGACTGTTTCACATGTGAACGAGGCGCAAGTGGTCGAATGGAAGCCATGGGTCCGGGCGTGAACATCTGGTATGAACGTCCCGGCCGCGAAGGGCGGCCCTTGGCTGGCTAGCAGCCGGACCGCCCCACGTTCTCCTATCGGAGATTCGCGGACGCCGACCTCAATCCTTGAGGTCGGCCGGGACCTTGCCACCATTCTCCTCGAGCTTCTTGATGACCTGCTTGTGCAGCCAGACGTTCATCGTGGCCGAGTCCTCTTTGTCGCCAGTGTAGTGCAGCTCATCGGCCAGCGACTTCCGGGCCTGGAGGCTCGAATCGATGTCCAGGAGCTTCATCAGGTCGACGATGGACGTCCGCCAGTTGAGCTTCTGCGGGTTCTTCTCGGCCATGCCGTTCAGGACGGCCTCGACGTCGACGGGCTCGCCGCCGGCGGCAGGCGCAGCGGTGGTGCCGGTGCTCGCCGGAGCGCTGGCGGTGCCACCGCCGGCATCTGCGGTCTTCGCTTCGGCCGGGCCGCCGAACGGATTGAGAATCTTGCTGACGATGCTGCCGAGGAAGCTCATGGCGTAGTTCCTTGATGGTTGGCCGCCGGCATGGAGCCTTTGCGGTGCGTTAACAAACCGGGACCGCACGCGGGCGTTCCCTCTCTCACGCGAAAGCTTGAGCATTTCCTGGCTGCAGTGACAGCACGTTTTGCGGAATCCCCTGCCTGTGGCATGGAGCCGGCCACGCCCGAACGCTTCTGTTTACGGACATCGCCCGATGCGCAGCCTCGTCTCCCTCGTTGCACCCCTCATGGTCGGACTCCTCTGGGCCTCGGGTGCGATCGCACAGGCGGTGCCCGTGCGCATCGGCGTCATCCCGGTGATCGGCGCCGCGCCGATTTTCGTCGCAAACGGCGAGGGCTGGCTGAAGGAAGCGGGCCTGAACCCGACTTTCACGACTTTCGAATCCGGCCCCAATATGATCCAGGCGCTCGCCTCGGGCACCATCGACGTCTACGTCGCCGGCGTGGCTCCCCTCGCGGTGGCCAGGACCAAGGGCATCGACGTGCGCGTGGTCGCCGCCACGGCGATCGAGGAAATGGTGTTCGTCGCCGGCCCGAAGCTCGCCCCCTATTTCGCGGACGGCGCCGACAAGGCCCAGGCCTTCGCGCAGTTCAAGGCCAAGGAAGGCCGCGCCGCACGGCTGGCGACGCAGCCGCCGGGCTCGGTCCCCAACACGACCCTGCAATACTGGCTCTGGCAGGTCACCAAGGCCGACAAGGCCAATGCCGAGGTCATCGCCATGGGGATCGATGCGACCCAGCAGGCGGTGCTCGCAGGCGCCGTTGACGGCGCCTCGATCCGCGAGCCTGCCCTGACCATCGTCCAGCAGCGCAATCCGGCGATCAAGCTGATCGCTACGGGTGGCGAGATGTTCCCCGACCAGCCCGGCACCGTGGTGGGCGTCTACGGCGCCTTCGCCGACAAGAACCCGGCGGCCGTCGAGGGGCTCGTCAAGGCGCTCGTGCGCGCCTCCGACCTTCTGAAATCCGACCCCGCTCGCGCAGCAGGACCCGTTGAGGCAGCCCTCGGCAAGGGCATCACGGATATCGCCACGATCCAGAAGGCGATCACCTCACCGGCGGCGAAATTCACCGCAGATCCCCGTTCCATCATCGAAGCGACGAAGGCGATGCAAGCCTATCAGGTCTCGATCGGGACACTCGACAAGGACATCCCCACCGACGGCCTGTTCGATTCCCGCTACTACGAGAAGGCGACCGCGCGCTGACCGCCTTGCGCCCGATCCCATGACGCGCTTTGCCTCCACCAGTCTTGCCGCCGCCGGCCTCCTCGCCTTCCTGATCTTCTGGGAGGCGATGCCGCGCCTCGGCCTGATCAACCCGGCCTTCCTGCCGCCGCCGAGCACGATCCCGCCGGCCTTCCTCAAGGAGATCCGCATCGGGGTCTGGTGGGAGGCGGTTGCGGCGAGCCTCAGCCACTACATCGCCGGCCTCGCGGCTGGCGCAGGCGCGGGTATCGCGCTCGGGCTTCTCGTCGGCATGTCGCATATCGCCGAGGCCGCCACGGCCTGGATCGTCCGTCTGCTGCGCCCGATCCCCGGCCTCGCCTGGGTGCCCTTCGCCATCATCTGGTTCGGGGTCCAGCCCGAGGCGGCGGTGTTCATCATCGCCATCGGCGTATTCTGGATCGTGTTCTTCGCAACGCAAGGCGCGGTCCGCAGCGTCGACCGCGACCTGATCGAGGTGGCGCAAGCCTTCGGCTTCCGATCGGGCTGGTCTCGGCTGACCAAGATCGTGCTGCCCGCCGCGACGCCCGGCATCCTCGTCGGCGTGCGCACGGCGCTCGGCCAGGCCTGGATGGCGGTGGTCGCGGCCGAGATCTTCGGCGTCCACGGCGTCGGCGCCCGGATGATGCAGGCCTCCAGCCTCCTCTCCACCGACATCGTGGTCGTCTACATGCTGACCATGGCGGGCCTCTACGGACTGTTCGATACCGGATTCGTCGCCCTCCAGGGCTGGCTGCTGCGGTGGCGGCCGTGATGGCGGAACCGGTTATCGACATCCGGGGCCTAAGCCTCGCCTACGAGCGCGACGGCCATCGCAACGTCATCCTGGAGGGGCTCGACCTCGCTGTCGGGCGCGGTGAGTTCGTCGTCATCGTCGGTGAGTCCGGCGTCGGCAAATCCACCGTGCTGCGTGTGCTCATCGGGCTGGCCCGGCCGAGCTCCGGTACCGTCCGGCTCGATACCCGCCCTGGCTGTCGCACCCCGATGGCGCTCGTCTTCCAGGACGCGCGCCTGCTGCCATGGCGCCGGGTCGTCGCCAACGTCGCATTCGGTCTCGAAGGCTCCGGCCTGTCGCGGACGCAGCGCATCGCCAAGGCTCGCGAGATGCTCGCCCTCGTCGGCCTTTCCGACTACGCCGACCGTTGGCCGCACCAGCTTTCCGGCGGCCAGCGCCAGCGCGTCGCCATCGCCAGGGCATTGGCCGTCGATCCCGATGTGCTTCTCATGGACGAGCCGTTCTCGGCGCTCGACAGCCTGACCCGCGAGGGCCTGCAGGACGAGCTGCAGCGCATCCAGGGCGAGACCGGCAAGACTATCCTGTTCGTCACCCACGACATCGACGAGGCGGTGACGCTCGCCGACCGGGTCGTGGTGCTCGCCGGCTCGCCGGGCCGCGTCGCCGCCGACATGGCGATCGATGTGACACGCCCACGCCGTCGCCGCGACGGCGCCCTGCTCGACGCGGCGCGTCAGCTGCGAGCGGAATTGTCAGGGCGCTCGGCCGAACTTTAAGCCCGGATCAGGCCAGCGCCCAATAGGCGAGAGCCAGGAGCACGGCCCCGCCGAGGCAGCGCCGCCATGGGTTGACGCCCCTCGCGATCTCGTCGAGCGCCCAGGCTGCAAGAGCAATTCGGCCGGCGATTTTCAGAGCCGCACCGAATTGCCCTGCCGGTGCTAGGGTCAGCTCAAGGGCGATGCAGGCGAGAAACACGATGAGCGGCAGGTTCGGCCACTGGCCGATCGTGATCTCGCCGGTTCGCCGATTGCGGAAGAACCAGTCCAATGCGAACGGCATTCCGGCTCTCCCGCTCCGGATTTCGCTGGCTCAGGTACGCTGAGTGCCTTCGGCCTCGCGCATCGGTGCGCAGATCTGCGGTGAGACCTTGTCGAGGTGGACGCAGGCGTTCTGGAGATACCAGGTCCTGAGCGAGGGCTGCGTCGGTGCCACATACATTCCCACGAGGACGAAGCCTGCGACGACGAGGATGACGAGGAGGAGGAGGTTACGCATGGGTCGGCTCCGGAGTTGTGACGAGCCGCCCGCCCGCGGCGCCTTGCACCGTGGCACGGACGCCCTCGATCATTAGTGAGCCCCTAGAGGGCCGGCACCGGCGAAGCAACGCGCCAGACCGCAAATCGCTCAATCCCCGGGTTGGTTCTTGGTCGACCATTCACGCCGCCTCGAAAAGCGGCACGATGGTCATGCCCGGCACCAGCACTAAGCCCTTGTCGGTGATGCGGATCTCCGGGATGACCGAGAGAGGGATCAGGTTGAAGCCCATATAGGGGATGGTGCAGCCCGCCTCCTCCCAGGCCGCCTTGAGCACGCGGACCTCCTCGGCGACCACGAGGACGCGCTTGTCGGAGAGGAGGCCGGCGACGGGCAGCGGCACCGATGCGACGACCCGGCCATCCGCGACGACGCAGACGCCGCCCTGCGTCGCGCTCACCGTATCGAGGGCGAGGCGCATATCGGCTTCGTTCAGGCCGGCGACGATGAGGTTGTGGGAATCGTGCCCGACGCTGCTCGCCACCGCGCCGCGCTTGAGCCCGAAGGCGCGCAGCAGCCCGTGGGCGACGTTCCCGGCGCGGCCATGCCGCTCGATCACGGTGACGAAGGTGCAGTCGTTGGCAGCCAGCGTCGCCGCCCAGTCGGTGCCGGGCTGGAGCGTGAAGCGCTCATGGACGAGCTCAATCCCCGGCAGCGTCGTCCGGATCGCGTTGACGAGGCAGGGCGCGGACGGAAGCTCCGGAATGAGGCCCGGCAGCGGCTGGGGCAGGTGGATCGTCTCGTAGGCGGGTTTCGGATAGCGGTAGGGCCGCGACAGGGCCGCATCGAGGATCGGCGTGACCCGGCGATCCTCGACCACGCATTCCCCGCCATACCAGGTCGATTGCGGGACGAGACCATCATCGAGGAGCACGAGGTCGGCGCGGCGCCCGCCCCCGAAGCCGCCGATCTCGCCGTCGAGGCCGTACCGGGTCGCGGGATGGAGCGAACCCATGGCCCAGGCCTGGACCGGAGGGATGCCCATCCGCACCGCCTCCCGCACCACCCAGTCGAGGCCGAAGGCGAGAAGGTCTTGCGCGTCGCGGTCGTCGGTGCAGACGCAGACGCGCTTGGCCGCAGCGCCGAGCGCCGTGATCGTGCCGATCGCTTTCGGCAGGCTGTGCCATGGCGTCGTCGGTGGCCCGCCGCGCAGGAAGATCCAGAGTCCGGCCTCCAGAAGGTCGTCGGCGATGTCCTGGTCGATCGCTTCATGCGTGTCGGTGACGCCGCTCGCCGCGTAGGGCGCGACGAAGCTGCGCCCGTAGATGTGGCCGGAGACCGGGCGGCCGCGCTCCAGCGAGGCGGCGATGATCGCGTGCGCCCGCGCATCGCCCTCCGCCACCGCCACGAAATCCATCTTCTCGCCGAGCCCGATCGCCTCCGGCCAAGTCTCGAAGAGGGCGGCGATCTTGGCTGCCGTGAGATCGCCGCCCGCGGTCTCGAGGTCCGGCGAGGTCGCCGGGACCGTGCTCGGCACCGTCAGGTAGATGTTGAGCGGCGCCTCCCGCGCATCCTCCAGCATCCAGGCGATGCCGTCCGAATCGAGGACGTTGCCGATCTCGTGGCTGTCGCAGATGATCGTGGTGGTGCCGTTCAGGAGGGCGGCTTCGGCATAGGCGCAGGCCGTGACCATGCTGCTCTCGATGTGGAGATGCGGGTCGACGAGGCCCGGCGCCAGGAGCCCGCCAGCGACGTCCTTGCGCGGCGCGCTGCCGCGGTGGCTGCCGGCGGGGTGGACCGCCGCGATCCGCCCGCCGGAGATCCATACCTCGCGGTCGGGCAGGATGCGCTCCGAATAGGTCGAGAGCAGGCGTGCGCCGGTGATGACGAGGTCCGGGTCGGCACGCCCGGCGGCGACGTCGGCGAGCCGGCGCGTCATCGTGCTGAGGGGTTCGACGGAAAAGCGGGTGAGCGGTCGCGTCTCGGTCATCGTGGCTCCTGGCTCGGGCAGCCGGTTCGGTGCGCACGCATCATGCCATGCCGGCGTCGCCCGATGGCTACGCCAACGCACGCAAACGTCGCAGGATTGAAATGTCGTGCCCAGCCCACCATCTACCTGCTATGCCGATCGCGACGACAGTCGCTCGATCGGCGACGGCCACGAGGCCGGGCCTTGGGTGACGCCGGATGTACGCGCACCCCCGCCCGCCATCCGTGGCCGTCCGCATTTCCAACCTCCCTCAACCGTTCGTCGAGTATCGGTCATGGCCAAACGCACGAAATCGAAGCCGCAGGAACGCGGTTCCGTCCTGTTCGACGTCGTCTATGAAGATGATTCCCGCGCCTCGAACCGGCGCGTGCCGATGGAGATTCTTGGCGGCCTCGATGGCGACGAGCCAGCCCGCGAGTTGATCGCCGAGCAGGATCGGGTCATCGCGGAACGGTCCGGCCGACCGGCCCGGACGATCCGGAGCCTCAATCGCTCGCCTGCGCGAGCGCCGAGCACTGCCGAGGATTGAGCATCGAGCGAAGGCCGAGCTGCTTAGTCAGGCCTTCTTCAGGAATTCCGTGCGCAGGACGAGGCCTTTGACCTTGTCCGCGTTGCATTCGATCTCCGACGGATCGTCGGTGAGGCGAACGTTCTTGATCAGGGTGCCCCGCTTCAGGATCGTCGAGGTACCCTTCACCTTGAGATCCTTGATGAGCGTGACCGAATCCCCGTTTGCGAGGATGGTGCCATTGGCGTCGCGTGCCGCGTCGGAAACGCTCACCTTTCGGCTTCGGTCTGCGGCGACATGTAGGGACGCCCGGCCTCCGCCAGGGCGCGGTCCACCGCCTCGATGGCGAGAAGAATGCGCATGAAGTCTTCCGCCGCGGAGGCCGCGGCCAGCTCGCTCGAACCGATCCGCTTGGCCAGCGCGCTGCGCTGACGGGCAAGGCTCGCGCGAGCCTTGTTCAGATCGGTAATCTCGTCGGCTGTCATGCTGCTTCGTCTCCGTCCCGGACGCTGCGGGCTACTCGCCCGGCATCCAATCGATGTTCGGCCGCTGCGAGAGGATGCGATCGAGGTAGTTCGCGACCGCCTGCGCACCGTCGGCATGCATCATCGCGACCGGATGCGCCAGATAGGCCCTTGCGAGATCCAGGGGTATGCGGCCGGATTGCAGGGCACCGAGCACCTCGTCGATGAAGGCGTCATTGGCTTCGTTGAAGTCGCTCGACAGCTTCTTGCGGTCGTTGAGCGCCTTGATCGCCATCGCGTTCCTCCGGATCGCCAGACCACCGCGGAAACGACAAGGGCCGCCGTCGCGGCAGCCCCTAGATCGATCGGCGTTGGATTCTTAACTGGAGCGGGCGAAGGGATTCGAACTCTCGATCCCAACTTTAGCAACGCACGTCTCCAACCCATTCCTTCCCCTTAGCCAACCCGCCGCGCTCTTGAAAGCGTGTTTTGCCCTTCAGCGCCGTTTAAACCAGCGCCCCCACTTGGGTCCGTTCAAGGAATTGCCGACCTCAATCGGACCCCTGTTCGAAGCGGGAGAGCGAGCGTGGACGACGTTCCGGGGGCGGCTGAACACATCGGGATGATGGAGAGCATTTTGCTCCCCACGGCGACCAGCGGGTCCGGCGACGCTCATGTCTTCGAACATTTGGCCGCAAGGTGACCGGCGAGGTTGAGGTCCTGGTGCCATCGTCTCCGCCCCGGGCCGCCGCGCTTCGCGAGGTTGAGCGTCGACGTCGTCGTTTGCCGGTTCCCCAATTCTTAAGTCTCGTGCTCGATCGACGTCCGTTGAAACTGATCTTCCTTAGCCGAATACTAGGGTGTGGTGACGCTTCGGCGACGTCAGCGTGGCTCGAAGATTGAGGTGGGAAGGCAGGCCGATTGAGGAGATCAGCGATGACCAGCGGCATCGACGCGCTTTGGGCGACCAGAGGGAACGTGTGAAGGGCGTCGTTCCGGGCTGGACGAAGGGCAAGCGCGAGCCGCGTGCGCCAATCGGCGGTTCCTGGACGCGCTGTTGTGAATGGCGCGCCCGGGAGGGCGCTGGCGGGATCTTCCGGAGGGGCTGGGGAACGATCAGGCGGTCACGCGGCGCTCGGCAATCCGATCCGGTCGATCGCCGGCCCCCTCGAGGAAAAGCTCGTCGCCCAGGCAAGCCAGGTCGTCATCCCGCCACGGCGCAACCGCAAGGCGCCCCGCAGCGACGACACGGAGCTCTGCAAGG
>NZ_JAIETD010000018.1 GCF_019745455.1 Methylobacterium sp. | reverse complement strand
ATGAAGATCTGGCCGGGGCTCGCATCGAGGAGTTCCGAAACACCGAAATCGCACTGGCCTTTGCGCGAACGGCGGTTGCCGTTGGTCAAAAGGCGGCAGAGGCGGCCATAGGCGTCGCGGTCCATAGGGTAGGTCACCGCCTCGAACCCTTCGCGCGTCACGAGGCGCACGCCGGCGAGATAGGCGATCGAGGGATTCCCAGCCTTCACGCGTCGCTTGGTCTCGCCATAGCCGCGAACCACGCCTGCGAGCGTATTGCGATCGGCGATGCCGATGGCCCGAAGCCCGAACTCGGCCGCCTGCGCCACCATCTCCTGAGGATGGGAGGCACCGCGCAGGAACGAGAAGTTCGTTGTGACGGCGAGCTCGGCATAGGGCGGGGCAGGGGGCTGAACCCGTCCGCTCACGCGAACAGCCCCTGGACGAACCATCCGACGGGTGGGGCGCTGTAGTTTCCCTCGCGATAGAGCCAGAGCCGGCAGCCGGATTCATCCTCGACCAGGTAGTAGTCGCGGGTGGGGGCGGTCTCGTGCCACCATTCGCCCGCGATACGCTCAGGTCCCTCCGCATGGGTGATACGGTGGAGGCGCCGGCGCCAGCGGAAGCGCTGGGGCGGACCATCGGGCGCCAGGGCGATCACCTCCTCGGCCGCCTCGCCCCGGCGCAGCAGCACGAGGGGGCGGCGCGGCTTGGCGTAGGCGCCTCCGCCAGGCCAGTGCAAGGTGACCGCGTCGACGCGCCAAGGCGTCTGTGCGGCGGCGCGTTCGGGAATGTGGCTCGCTCGCGGCTCCAGGCGGATGGCGCGGCGCCCAATGCGCTGGCGCAAGGCGTCGGCAAGGGGCCCGAGACCGCTTGCTCCCAAAGCAGGCACGATGGCGAGGGCTGCCTGCCCAGGTGCCAGCAGGCCTATGGCGGTGACGTCGAGGCGCAGGGTCTCGAAGCCGAACCCGGCATCGAGGGCTGGGCCGAGTCGATCGAGGCGCAGATCGAGGAGGCGTGCCACCGTCGATTCGCAGCGGGTCGGCTCGGATAGGCCGAGATCGAGGCTGCTGGAATGGCCGTCGACCCGGTGCAGGATCAGCCGCAAGCATCGCGCTCCGAGGCCGGCCGCGGCCAGCTTATGGGCCAGCTCCTCCATCAGGTGCCTGACCGTGGCGACGATGATGTTTTGGTGACCGATCGGATCGAGGAAGCCCCGCGAGGCCGAGAAGGCGGGCGCCTCGCTTAAAGACACGAAGGGTTCGGGCCGATGGCCGAGCGCCTGGTCGAGCCTCAGGAGCAGCGCCTCGCCGAAACGCCGGGCCAGGGGCGCGCGGGGGGCATCGGCCAGGGCGCCGATCCGGCGAAGGCCGAGCTTGCGCAGGCTCTCGGCGATGGCCGGGTCGATGCGGAGGGCGATGACAGGCAGGCCGCGCAGGGCCGCAGCGCCGGCGCCAGGCGCCACGATCCGCGGGCTTCCCGGGCCGGAATGGCGGGCCAGGGCGAAGGCGGCGCCGGGGGTGTCTGCGAGGGCGATCCGGGCCGGAATGGCATTGGCCGAAAGCCTGCCGGCGAGATCCGATACCAGGGCCTCCTCGCCGCCGAAGAGGTGGCTGGAGCCAGACACGTCGAGGAAGAAGCCATCGCCGCCCTCGCTCTCTCGGAACGGCACGACGACGGGGGTATAGCGCATCGCCCAGAGGCAGAGCCTCTCCAGCGCCGCCGCATCTGCCGGCCTGTCGGCGGGATGGACGACGATGCCGGTTCCAATCCGGGCTCGTGCCCGCGCCAGGGGTTCGCCGGGCTGCAGGCCCATGGCGCGGGCGTTGGCGTCCAACGCCGTGAGGCGCAGGCCGCCGGGGCCGAGGGCGGCGACCACAGTGGGGGAATCGGACGTTTCAGCCCAGGGCGCATCGCCCCTGGCTCGCCTCAGGCGCGTGATCGGCCAATGTTCCAGCCAGACCGAAACGATGCGCGGCATGATTCCACTCCAAGAGCCAATGACCGGTGCGACCGTTGCGGCAGCGATCGAGATGGACGCGCCAGCGCGGTTTCAGGATGCAGCCGAAGCGGTCGCGGGAGGCGGCAGCCCCGGCGATCCGCCAGCGGGTGGCGGCCACATTGGCCTCCACCGCCTGAGCCGGTCGCAGGATCAGGAGGAGCAGGCCTGTCCCCCCGGCGGCGAGGTGCAGGCGGCGGCTCTGCTTGAGCGGCAGGGCGGCATCGACAAGCCCGGCCACGGCCCTGAGCCCCTGCGCATGCAGGCTCTCCTCCACCGCCTGATAGACCTCCGTATCGGTCTCGACCTCGAACAGCAGGAGCCGCCCCGGATCGAGGCCGAGATCGACGAGTCCATGGCCGTAGGGCGTGGGATGCCCGCGTCCCATGACGAGGACCGCCTCGCCTTCCGCCTGGGCGAGATGGCGCGCGACCAGGGCCAGGGTGAAGCCCAGTGCGGCGGCGGCATCCGCGTCGGAATCGGGCGCGACCTCGTGCAGGCTGCCGAGGGCGAGACCGCCATGGGGAAGCCGCGCATCGATCTCGGGAAGGCCGAAGGGCAGGCAGGCCGGTACGATTAACGGTGGGGGCGAACCCACGAGGTCGCGCAAAGCGATCAGGGCCTCGGCGTCCTGAACGTCTTTCAGGGATGTCCCGCGAGGCCTTCTCATCGCTAGCTTGATCCACGATCTCGTTCAGGGGCTGCCTGGGTCGCGGCATGATAGGAACAAAACAGGAACATTCTCAACCTGCTCCGATGGGGGGATCAGGGGAGTCGGGGTTTCGTCCCTGTTCGCAGGGGCTTGGCCTGTGGAGATCTGTGGATGAAATCGCAACACTCGGACCTCGTCGTCTCCGAGGCCGATGCGAACGGCTTGACCCTGTCGGATGCGCGACGCCAATGTCGGCCAAGCCGCGTGGGGGACGCGGGTCGTTCGGGGATGAGATCCATGCGTCTGCGCGGCGTCGCCATGATCCTGGCGGTCCTGACGGGATCGAGCCCGGCCTTCGCTCAGCTGGCGATCCAGGTCTCTCCGAACAATCAGGTCTCCCCGAACAATCAAGCTTCGCCCGGGGTCGAAGCCTCCCCCAACAACCAGGGCATCGCCCAGGATGCTCCGGCGCCAGCCCCTAAGCCGCGCCCGAAGAAGCCGCCGGTACCGGCCCTGCCGATCACCATCTCGGATGCGAGGATCGAGGCGGGCGATCTCAAGATCTCGGGAATCGTGCGCAAGGGCGGCAGCGTCGTTGTGCTCGACGACGACATCTCGGTGATTTCGGATAAGAACGGCCGATTCAGCTTCCGGTTGCCCTACCGCCCCGAGACCTGCATCGCGACGCTCAAGGTGGGCGAGGACGAGCGCGAGGCAGTGATCGCCAATTGCGGCCCGATCGGCGAGACGGGTCCGGCAGGGCCCCAAGGCTTGGCCGGCCTGACGGGTCCGGCGGGAGAAAAGGGGGAGGCCGGGCCCAGGGGCGAACCGGGGCCCAAGGGCGAGCCTGGAGCCAAGGGGGATATCGGCCTCAAAGGCGAGGCCGGTCCCAGGGGGGAAGTGGGACAGACGGGTGAAGCAGGGCCCAAGGGTGAGACCGGGCCTCCCGGCGAGCCCGGCCCGAGGGGGGCGCCCGGACCTGCGGGTTCGCAGGGAGTCGCGGGCGTCGCCGGCACATCGACGGCGAGCGTGTCTTCGGCCGCTCCCGTGACGACCTCGGCCGCTGGAGGCTTTCGTGTGTTGAAGCTCGATACCTGCCCGGTCGGCGGCTGCGAGGTCGCCTGCGACAACGCCGAAGTCCTGGTCTCGGCCTATTGCATCAAGGCGCGCAGCCCGACCTTCATCCAGAACGGAGGGGTTCCGGGCGCCTCATGCCCTGCCGACAGCCAGGGCATGGTCGGCATCTGCGCCCGCCTATGAGGCTTGACTGACGCGCTCCTCGTTGACCCAAGCAAGAAGACCCTGCGCGGCGGCGCGGCCCGTGGCGAAGGCTCCCTGAAGCAGGTAGCCGCCTGTGGGAGCCTCCCAATCGAGCATCTCGCCCGCCACGAAGGTGCCGGGCAGGGCGCGCAACATGAAGCGCTCATCGATGTTCGAGAAGGCGATTCCTCCTGCCGTCGAGATGGCCCTGTCGATGGGTCGAGGAGCGTGAAGCCCTAGGGGTACGGCCTTGATCAGGGCGGCAAGCGCCTCGGCGCCTTGAGGCAGGACGCGGCCAGCGGCCTCGTGCAGCAGGGCTGTCCCCACAGGGGCGAGACCTGCCGCTTTTCGAAGGGTGGTGGAGCGGGACTGTCCCGGCTTCGAATCACCGAGACGGTGGGTGAGGGAGGACGCCGCCAGGTCCGGCCGCAGGTCGAGATGGATCGTCGCTCCGCCATCCCTGCCGACCGCCTCCCGAATGCTTCGCGACAGGGCGTAGACGGCGCCGCCCTCGATGCCATCCTCGGTCAGGATCGCCTCGCCGCGCACCACCGTTCCCTCGAAAGCGAGGGCGATGCGTTTCAGGGGCGTGCCGGCGAAGCGTTCGCGCAAATGGGCCGACCACGCGACGGAGAAACCCACATTGGCCGGCCGCAACGCGGCGACGGCGACGCCCGCATCCTGGAGATGCGTGACCCAGGCGCCGTCCGAGCCGAGCCGCGGCCAGCTCGCTCCTCCGAGCGCAAGAACGCTCGGTCCTGGCAGCCGCCTCACCGGGCCCTCCGGGGTTTCGAAGACGAGGCCGCCATCCTCCGACCAGCCGACGAAGCGATGCCGTGTCACGATACGCACGCCGAGGGTGCCGAGCCTTGCGAGCCAGGCCCGTAGCAGCGGCGAGGCCTTGAAGCTCTCGGGAAAGACCCTGCCGCTCGACCCGACGAAGGTCGGCTGGCCGAGCCCGTGGCACCAGTCGCGCAGGGCTTGCGGCGGGAAGACCGCGATCGCCTTGTCGAGCCCATCGTCCACGGGCCGGTAGCGGCCGAGGAAGTCGGCCATCGGCTCGCTATGGGTGAGATTGAGCCCGCCCCGCCCGGCGATCAGGAACTTGCGGCCGACCGAGGGCATCCGGTCGTAGACCGTGACGGAATGGCCGGCCTCGGCCAGCACCTCGGCCGCATGGAGGCCGGCAGGGCCTCCTCCGACGACGGCGATCTCGATGGTCTTGTCCATGCCCATGCGGATCCGTGCCGGGCACCGTCCTGTCAAGGACAACCCTTCATCAGCAGCCGGGTTTGGTTCACGCGACGCGACATCCACGTGCCGCCCAGGGCTTCGCTGACGACGAGCGGGGTGGTGCTCACCGCCCGCATCCGTGACGGTCCGAAGCGGATACGGGACGCCCGAAGAGCCTAGACCCTGGCTTAGCTTCGATGAGGGAAGGCTTCAGCGTCGGCGATAGAGGCCGGTGAAGCTGACATTCATGCCGCCGCAGGCCCCGTTGTCCTCGACGATCAGGAACGGCGGGGCGATCTTCATCCTGACGCGGCACGCGAACTCGTCGCCGGACTCGTAGGGGAGGGCACCATTGTCACCTTGGGTAAAGCCCACCATCGCGCCTCTCGGCCTGACATCGGCCGAGAACTCGCCGCTATTGATCGCACCCCTACGGACGCGATCTGGATCAAGCGTCCCATAGGTCGCGGAACCTTCGAGTGCCACGACCTCGCTTTTTCGCCTGATGACGATCGAGGCTTCCGCATCGTTCGTCCAGGTGCCGGCCCAATCATCGAGGCCGACCGGCGCGGTCGAGGCCGCAAGCGCGCTTTGCGGCAGCCAGCCCGTGCGCGTCGCTCCCTTCGCGCCGACATAGGTGGCGCAGGCATAATCACCGAGCGCGGCTCCGACGACCACGACGTTTCCCGAGACGAGGTAAGCCGCTTCGCGACACGCGGCGGCCGTGCTCGGGCAGGCGGGATCCTGCGACGCATCCTTGACGAAGGGAACGCGCCCCTGTCCGGCCACCGTGGCTACGGAGATCGGGGAATCGGGCTTGAGGTTCCCATCCCCTACGCAGGAGGGGGCCGCAACGGCTTGAGATGCCGAAGCTACGAGGCAAAGGCCTGCCGCGAAAGACGTCGATCGTCTTGTTCCGGAGTATCGCATGTCGGCGTCCGTCAGCGGGGCAGGGCGGCGATCAGGTCGCGCAGGGTCGTGATGGTGGAGGCGTCGGCGATCCCGTCGACGCGGGCCTGCCGGAAATGGCGCTGGAATGCCGTTACCACCTCGCGTGTCCGCGCATCGAAGGTGCCAGTCACGGCCAAGTCGTAACCGTAGAGCGCGAACATCGCCTGCAACGCCTCGATCGGCTGGCCGGCATCGCCTTCCGAGAAGAAGCGCCCGTCGCGGATCGGCGCTGAGGGAACGTGGTGGCCGATCCCTTCGCGGGCGAGCCTGTCCCAGGGAAAATGCTCGCCCGGATCGTCCTTGCGGTCAGGCGCGATATCCGAGTGGGCGAGGACGAACGCGGGTCGGATCGACCAGCGGGTGCAAAGATCGCGGCAGAGAGCGATGACAGCGTCGATCTGCACGTCGGGATAGGGCGGCAGCCCGCCCTCATGGCCGGGATTGACGATCTCGATCCCGAGCGAGCGCGAGTTGATGTCGCGCTCAGATCCCCAGGCGGCGCGGCCGGCATGCCAAGCCCGGCGGCCCTCCGGCACCATCTGCATCACGCGCCCGTCCTCCAGGACCACGTAATGGGCCGAGACCTCGGCGAGAGGATTGGCGAGGCGCTGGATCGCGGAGGCCGCCGAATCCATGCCGGTATAGTGCAGGATCAGCATGGTCGGCCGGCAGCCGACCCGTTCGCCGTGATTGGGGGAGGGGACGACGCTGGTGGCGACGGGGCTCTCGGGGACCGCCTTCACGTCAGGCCTCGCTCGGCGGCGATGCGATCGTAGGCGGCGTTGATGGCGGCGAGCCGCTGCGTCGTGATCGCCACCGCCTCCGCGGGCAAGCCGCGGGCGATGGCGCGGTCGGGGTGGCTTTCCATCACCAGCCTGCGATAGGCTGCCTTGACCTCGGCATCTTCCACGCCCGGCTCGACGCCGAGCAGGAAGTAGGGATCGTCCGAGATGCGCACGTGTCGCGCCTCGATCCGCCTGAAAGCGGTCTCGTCATAGCCGAAGATGGCGGCGACGGAGCGCAGGTACTGCTCTTCGGCCTCGTGGATCGCCCCATCGGCCTTGGCGATATGAAAGAGGCCGTCGAGGACGTCCTCGAGAAGGGTCGGCTCGTCGTAGAACATGCCGGCCAACTGCCGCGCATAGGCCTCGAAGCCGCTCGTCGTGCCCTTGGCGAGGTCGAACAGGCGCTCGACCCCCGGCCGGGCCTCGTCGTCGACGGTCACCACCTTGCCGAAGGCCTCGACCTCGGATTGCGTCACGACCCCGTCTGACTTCGCCATCTTGGCGGCGAGCGCTACGAGGCCGGTGGTGAAGACGACATCGCGCGGCGTCGGTCCGAAGACCGCACCCTCCCTATCGACGAGGAAATGCCCTGCCGCCAACCCGATGAGGCCGCCGAGCGGTCCACCGATGGCGAGCCCGAACCCGGCGCCGCCGAGCTTGCCCCAGACGCCGCTGCTCATCGGCGATCACCGATCGATCGGGCGGCTTGCGGCGAAGGAGGAGTAAAGGGCAGCTCAGGCAACGTCATCTCGTCGGCATCGAAAGGAGACCGGCGCCTTATACCGGACCGGCCGGGCGCCGCATGTGCCAAAGCACCGGTTTCGACGCAAAGAAGGGCCGGACCGAAGTCCGACCCTTGTCTCTTTCGGCTTGAAGCCGGACGCGCGTCCTGGTCGTCTCAGCGGCAGTAGATGTCGCCGTAGGCGTCGCGATAGGTGCCGTAGGGGCAGCGCGGGGCGGTGGTGGCTCCGATGACGGCACCGCTGGCGCCGCCGATCGCCGCACCGGCGAGGGCACCGCCGGCGCGGCCGGTGGCAGCACCCCCGATGGCGGCACCCGCCAGGGCGCCGAGGCCGGCACCACCGAGGGCGCGGTCTTCGGGCGTGTTGCAGGCGCCGAGCGAGAGGGCGAGGGCGCCGGCAAGAACCGTGGCGACGAGCTTCTTCATGATCGCAGATCTCCCTTGTGCATCCGATGAGGTCCGGCTTTGCACCGGTCTTGGTCGGGGTCGACGGATGGATCGTAGTCGTGCGGAGTGAGCTTAACCGTTCAAGCTCATGAATGCACCCCGAACGGCTTAGGTTCCGCCTCCGCTTTCCGTCGCCGCGAAAAACCCTTTAGAGAGGCTGCCGGATCACACGTCTGGACCTGCGTCGAGGACATCATGCTGCGCGCCACCACCATCGTCCGCAAGCCCGCCGTTCGTCCGGATGCGGTGGTCGATACCGTGACCCTCGATCATGCAGCACGCCAGGCGACGGAAGCCAACCTTATCGCCGAGGGCGGCATCGGAATCACCCTCGCCCTTCAGAAGAACAGCGGCCTTGAGGACGGCGACGCCCTGCGCCTCGAAGACGGTCGCCTCGTCACCGTGAAGGCCGCTGTCGAGCAGTTGCTGGAGGTGCAGGCCGAGAACCCGACCCGTCTCCTGCGCCTCGCCTGGCAGCTCGGCGGCAATCACGTCGCGGCCGAGATCGGGCCCGATGCGCTCTACGTACCGGCCGAGGCCTCCGTTGCGGAACTGGTCCGCGGCCAGGGCTGTACCGCGAGGCCGGTCTCCCGCGCCTTCAAGCCCGAGCGCGCCGCCCACGACCACAGCACCTGCGGCCATGATCATCACGAGCATGGGCATGATCACGCGCATGAGGCCCACGCTCATCATGAGCGTGACCAACACGGGCATGATCACCACGGGCATGAGCATCACACCCATGACCACCACGATCACGGCCATGTCCACGGCCCCAACTGCAAGCACGACCACTGAGCCTCGGTCGCGATTGAAGCGGCGGCCGGTCGCCTTTATCTCCGCCCGATGATGACCAGCGATCTGCGCTTCTCGGTCGCCCCGATGATGGACTGGACGGACCGGTATTGCCGGGCCTTCCATCGCACCCTGTCGCGGCGCGCACGGCTCTATACCGAGATGGTCACCACCGGCGCCGTGCTGCACGGCCCGCGTGAGCGGCTGCTCGGATTCTCGGCTGTCGAACATCCGGTTGCGGTCCAGCTCGGCGGCTCGAACCCTGTCGACCTCGCGGCGTCGGCGCGGATCGCCGAAGAGTTCGGCTACGACGAAATCAACCTCAATGTGGGATGCCCGTCGGACCGCGTGCAGGACGGCCGCTTCGGCGCATGCCTGATGCGCGAGCCTGCCCTCGTCGGCGAGTGCGTCGCCGCCATGAAGGCGTCGGTCAGGGTGCCCGTAACCGTAAAGTGCCGAATCGGCGTCGACGATCAGGATGTCGGGCAGGCCCTCGACGACCTCTCGGAAACGGTGGTCGCGGCGGGCGTCGACGCCCTCATCGTGCATGCGCGCAAGGCCTGGCTCCAGGGCCTGTCGCCGAAGGAGAACCGCGACATCCCGCCCCTCGATTACGGCCGCGTCGCCGCCCTGAAGCGGGCTCGGCCCGAACTCGTGATCTCCGTGAACGGCGGCATCACGACCATCGCGGATTCGCTCACCCACCTCTCGGAGGTCGACGGCGTCATGATGGGGCGGGCCGCCTACAACGATCCGTCGGTGCTGCTTGGCGTCGATCCAGTCCTGTTCGGCGAGCCGGCACCGGTCGCCGATGCGTTCGAGGCGGTGGAAGCCTACGCTCCGAGGGTCGCCGAGGCACTGGCGAGCGGCATTCGGCTCCACACGCTCACTCGCCACATGCTCGGCCTGTTCAACGGCCGTCCCGGAGCCCGAGCCTATCGGCGCCATCTCTCGACCTTCGGTACCAATGCCGACGCCGATCTCGGCACGTTGCGCGAGGCCGTCGCCCAGGTCTCGCGATTTGAGACGGTCCTGTCGCCGACAGAAATCGCGGCGGCCTGACGTGTCGCCTCTCTAGGGCGCGCCGCGCAGCACCAGTCTGTCGCCGCGGACTTCGTATGACGCCAGCCGGCTGAGGAAGCTCATGCCGAGAAGATTGTCGGAGAGGGCGCCCGGTCGGCTCACGAGGGCGGAGACACGTCTCAGGGTGATGTTTCCCACCGCGAGGCTGTCGAGAAAAACCGGCGCGGCGACGGTGACGCCATTGGCGGTGGAGACGCGGACGGCGTACTCGGAATCCTTAGGTGTCAGCCCCACGGCGGCGGCGTTCTCGGCGGTGAGAACAACCGAGCTGGCGCCCGTGTCGAAGAGGAATGTCTGAGTCGTCCCGTTGACGGCTGCGCGGACCTGGAAATCTCCACCGGAGCGCCGCGTGATGGTGACGGTCCCGCCGGGCCCGCTGGTGGCGCTGCCTGGGCGAAGCTCGCCGAGGATGCGGTTGCCGATCTCTTGCGCTTCGTCTCGGTAGGAATAGGCAGCGATGCAGACGAGGCCGAGCAGCGCCCATATGGCGAGGGCCCGCAGGCTCTCGCCCATGCGGCTGCGGAACGTACCCCAGAAGCCGGCCATCACCATGGCGAGGAGCGCGCCGGTGGCGGCTAGTCCGGCGAACTGATCCGGCTCCATGCCGACGATCCTGCTCTCGGTGCCGTTGAAGACAAGGATGGCGAGGACGAGGCCGAGGAGGCCCAAGGCGAGGTAGATCATGGCGTCACGCGCTGCCGTAGGGCGGCTCGCATGCGATCGGGCAGCGTCGCCATGATCGCCCTGCGCTGCGCCTCGGGCATCGAACCCCAGAGCGCGATTTCGTCACGGGTCCGGCCGCAGCCCTCGCAGAGGCCGAGTCGCTCGTCGAGGATGCAGAGCTTGGTGCAGGGGCTGCTTGGTTTCGGGGCGAGACGTGTCATCGCGCGTTCCATGCCGGTGCGGCCGGTCGCGATCAAGGGGTAGACGAGCTCATGCCGGAATCGCGACGAGAAGTCCGAGGAGAGCCGCGATCTCTGTGACCTGTTGGCAGGCACCGACGACATCTCCTGTCTGACCGCCGATCTGGCGCCGCGCGAGGTTCGTGACGCCCCAGGCGGCAAGCGCCGCGAACCCGATCATGAGCGCCACGCCTCCGACGGGGAGGCCGAAAGGGAGGGCAACAAGAGAAAGGGCAGTTCCCAACCCTGTTGCAAACCCCAAGGTCCGCAGGCTCGGTCTTCCGACGGAGGCGCCCGCACCGCCGATCCTCGCTGGATCGAGAAAGACGAGCGGTGCCAGGGCAGCGACCCGAGAGATCGTGGCGGCCAGCAGGAGCGCCACCGCCGAATAAGCACCGATGCGGTCGGTCAGCGTCGCCAGCGCGCCGATGCGAAGGGCGAGCGACAACATGAGCGCGACGCCGCCATAGGCACCGATGCGGCTGTCACGCATGATGTCGAGGCGCCGCTCTCGGGTCGTCCCGCCGCCGAACCCGTCGGCGACGTCGGCCAACCCGTCCTCGTGCAGGGCGCCGGTCACGAGCGCGCCGATCGTCATCGCCAGGGTCGCGGCGAGGAAAGGTCCGAGACCGAGTGCATGGGCGAGGAGGAACATCGCGGCCGAGGGCAGCGCGAGGATCAGGCCCGCCAGCGGCAGCATCCTGGGCACGGTGCGGAAATCCGGGAGCCCATGCGGGTCGCCTTCGCCGGGCAGTCGCGGCACGGGCAGGCGGCTGTAGAAGCGCAGGCAAGCGGCGAGGTCGTAAGCCGCCCGCGCCCCGGGAAAGGCCGGCTCCGCGACGTCCTGCGCATCCTCGGCCATCACCTTCGCCTTCACCGACCCATTCGCGGGAGTTATAGCCGCCCGGTAGCGCGCCTTTCCATCCCGCGCCTCGCACGGATGACGTCATGACAGCGGATAATTCGGCCTCCGACGGTGGCCCCTTCGCGGATATCCGCCGGCTGATCGCCACGATGCCCGGCCCCGACCGGGAGGCGATCGGAATGATCTGCGAGCGCGACGCGATGCTGACGAAGCCGGCGGGCGCCCTCGGGCGCATGGAACAGCTCGTCGAATGGCTCGGCGCCTGGCAGGGAAAGGGCAGCCCGAGCCTCGACCGGCCGCTCGTCTGCGTCTTCGCCGGCAGCCATGGCGTCACCGCCCGCGGCGTCTCGGCCTATCCGGCCGAGGTCAACCGCCAGATGCTCGACAACTTCGCCGCCGGCGGCGGAGCGATCAACCAGATCTGCGCCGCCTACGGCCTCGGCTTCAAGGTCTTCGACCTCGCCATCGACCTGCCGACCGGTGACATCTGCGTCGGGCCTGCCTTCTCCGAAAAGGACTGCGTCGCCACAATGGCCTTCGGGATGGAGGCCGTGGCGGCCGGTACAGATTGCCTGGCGCTTGGCGAGATGGGGATCGGCAACACCACCATCGCGGCGGCGATCTACGCGGCCCTCTTCGGCGGCGATCCTTCGCATTGGGTCGGGCGCGGCACAGGCGTCGACGAGGCCGGGATCGCCCGCAAGGTGGAGGCGGTGAGGGAGGCGCTCGCCCACCACGCCGGTCATCTCGACGACCCGCTGGAGGTTCTCTCCCGTCTCGGCGGCCGGGAGATCGCCGCGATGGCCGGAGCGATCCTGGCGGCGCGGCTGCAGAGGGTGCCCGTGGTCCTCGACGGATACGTGGCGACGGCGGCCGCGGCGGTGCTCCACGCCCTCGACCCGAGCGCCCTAGACCATTGCCTCGCCGGCCACGTCTCCGCGGAAGGCGCACACGCCGAGGTGCTGGAACGATTGGGGCTCGTGCCCTTGCTCGTCCTAGGGATGCGGCTCGGGGAAGGGTCCGGCGCCGCGATGGCGCTTGGCCTGCTCAAGGGCGCACTGGCCTGCCATCGGGACATGGCGACCTTCGCTCAGGCGGGGGTGTCGGAGCGTAGCGAATCTTAGATTCGCCTCAGGCTGCCTTCGACCGCTTGATCGGCGCTGCTTCCTTCTCCTCGCCATTGAGATCCACCGCCGCCAGGGTGTCCATGACCCGGCTCGCCGGGAAAGTGACGACCACCTCGGTGCCCTCGCGTGGGCGCGACGAGAGCTGGAACGTGCCACCGTGCAAGTCGACGAGGCCCTTGACGATGGGTAGCCCGAGACCGGAACCCTGTTCGGCGGTCTTGATCGCCAGTGATCCGCGTCCGAAGGACGACATCACGGTGCCGATCTCGTCCTCTGGAATGCCCGGGCCGGAATCCTTCACGCTCACATATTGTCCACCCGAGCCGGTCCAGCCGACCTTGATGATGATCTCGCCGCCCGGTGGGGTGAACTTCACCGCGTTCGACAACAGGTTGAGCACGATCTGGCGCAGAGCCCGCTCGTCGGCCCAGACGCGCGGCAGGGTCTCGTCGACGAACTCGCGGAACACCTGACCTTTGCTGCGCGCCCGCAGGCCGACCATGTGGCGTGACTCCTCCACCGCCTGCGCAAGCTCCACGGCCTCCTCGTTCAGCTCGTAGCGCCCGGCCTCGATGCGCGAGAGGTCGAGGATCTCGTTGATGAGGTTGAGCAGGTGCAGGCCGCTCTCGTGGATGTCGTTGGCGTATTCGCCGTAGGACGGAGCCGCGTGTGGACCGAAAACTTCGTTCTTCATGACCTCGGAGAACCCGAGGATCGCGTTGAGGGGCGTGCGCAGCTCGTGGCTCATGGTGGCGAGGAAGCGGGATTTGGCGAGGTTCGCCTCCTCCGCCCGACGCCTCGCCTCGTCGGAATTGGCCTTGGCCTGTTCGAGCTCGCCGAAGATGGCGTCCTTCTCGGCTTGGGATTGCAGGGCTTCCACGGTGGAGGCGTAGGCGCGGCGGCCAAGGGCGAGAAAGAAGACCTGGGTGCCGATCGCCATCACCACCAGGACCATCGTATCCATGTCGTGGGATTGGGCGAGGAGTGCCAACGCCGCCATCATCAGCGGCACAAGTGCCGCCGCCGCCGCCGCGGGCAGGGTGGCGGCCAGCATCGTCGCCACCGCGGCCACGATCACGAGACCGAACAGGATGAAGGTCTGCGCCGCGCTGGCGCCCACGAGGATCATCAAGGCCCAGGACGTGCTCTGAATGAACTCGGTGGCGACGAAGGCCCTCCGCCAGCGCTTCACCGAAACGTCGCTCGGGGGAAGGGACAGGAAGCGCCGAGTCAGCGACATCGTCAGGGCGACCGAGGCCACAAGGCCGATGGCCCAGGGCAACGCGAAGCTGAGAGGCACCCAGAAGGCCGCGGCAAAGGCGACGGCCGTGGCGAGGAGAGCCTGCGGAAGGCCTGCTCCAGCCCGGTACTGCGCGTAGATCTTGATCAGCTCGTAGTCGAAGGCGCGCTCGAGGCCGCTCGTCGAGGTCAGCCGATCGCGTGCCGAGCGGATCTCGCGCGCGATCTCACGGCGCCGCGCTGAATCTTGCGAGGATGGGCCTCGCCCGCGTTGCACCATCTCCGCCGTCAGATCGGTCATCACCGGCTTGAAATTCGAGGAGAGAAGGGTCGCAAGGGCATTCGATCGACGACGCCCCAAGACACCCTTCAACCTGCTCGCGATGTGTTAAGAACGACCTATGAATTCCGGTGCGGTTTTCCTCAAAACCCGCGCAATCTCCGGCCCGTGGCCTGTTTACATAGGTACAAACCCATGTGCGCCGCCGCACATGGGCACGCCGGGTCGGCGTTTAGCGTAGAGTCAGGATTCGTATTCCGGGAGGCGCGGCATGGCGAAGTTGACCGTGAACGGCGTGACGCACGAGGTCGACGCCGACCCAGACACGCCACTGCTCTGGGTCCTGCGCGACCATCTCGACAAGACTGGAACCAAATATGGATGCGGCATCGCCCAATGCGGCGCTTGCACGATCCATCTTGACGGCCAGCCGGTACGCTCCTGCCAAACCCGGATCGGGGATGTCGGCACTGCCTCGGTGACGACCATCGAGGGGGTTTCGGGCCGAGTCGCTGATGCGGTCAAAACCGCATGGCGCGGTTTGGACGTCGTCCAATGCGGCTATTGCCAGTCCGGCCAGATCATGTCGGCGATCGGCCTGCTGTCCTCGACGCCCAGACCGACCGACTCCGACATCGACGGCGCCATGGACGGCAACGTCTGCCGCTGCGGCACCTACCAGCGCATTCGCGCGGCGATCCACGACGCCGCCCGCTCCCTCGCCTGACGCCCTCGAACGCTGGAGCCGAGCCATGCTGAAGGTCAACCCGACGCGCGCGCCCTCACGCCGCGCCTTCCTCGGTGGAGCGGCGACTGCAGCCGGCGCGATCCTGATTGGTTTCCGACTCGACCCGGGCAAGGCAGCCCGCGCTGCGGGCGGACCGGATCTGGCAGGCGTCCCCGCGCAACCGAACGCCTTCGTTCGGATCGCCGCGGATGACACAGTGACGGTGATGATCAAGCATCTGGACATGGGCCAGGGCAATACGACCGGTCTCGCGACCATTCTCGCCGACGAACTCGATGCCGATTGGTCCCGGGTCCGCACCGCCTTCGCCCCCGCCGACGCGACCCTCTACGCCAACCTGCTGTTGGGGCCGGTCCAGGGCACCGGCGGCTCCACGGCGATCGCCAATTCCTGGTACCAGTTGCGCAAGGCCGGCGCCGCCGCCCGGGCCATGCTGGTCGCTGCGGCTGCGGACAAGTGGAAGGTCCCCGCATCGGAGATCACCGTCGAATCCGGAACGGTCCGTCATGCCGCCTCCAACCGGCAGGTACGCTTCGGTGAGCTGGCGGAGGCCGCGGCGGCGCAGCCAGTGCCCCAGGAACCGCGGCTGAAGGACCCGAGCCAGTGGCGCCTCATCGGCAAGAAGGTGCCGCGCCTCGACTCCGTCGCGAAGACCGACGGGACAGCGATCTACTCCATGGACATCCGCCGGCCGGGCCAGGTGACGGCGGTCGTCGCTCATCCACCGCGTTTCGGCGGCGTCGCCAAGAGTTTCGACGACAAGGCCGCGCGCGCCGTCCGTGGTGTGGTCGACGTAGTGGCGATCCCCACTGGTGTCGCGGTGATCGCCAAGGACACATGGTCGGCGATGAAGGGCCGGGAGGCCCTGACCGTGACCTGGGACGACACGGCGGCCGAGATGCGCTCGTCCGATGCGATCCTCGCCTCCTACCGCGAGCTTGCTAGGCGCCCAGGACTCGTCGCTTCCGAACGGGGCGACGCCGCAACCGCGATCAAGGGATCGGCCAAGGTCTTGGAAGCCGAGTTCAGCTTCCCCTACCTAGCCCATGCCGCGATGGAGCCCCTCAACGCCACCATCGAGCGCGCTCGCGACGGCAGCTACGACGTCTATGCCGGCTGCCAGCTCCAGACGGTGGAGCAGGCGGTCATCGCCGCCAATCTCGGGGTCACCACCGATAAGGTTCGTCTCCACACCCAATGGGCGGGCGGTTCGTTCGGGCGCCGGGCGACGCCGGGTGCGGATTATCTCGCCGAGGCCGCCACGATCGTGCGCGCAACCGGCGGCAAGGCCCCAATCCATCTGGTCTGGACCCGCGAGGACGACATGGCCGGCGGCTTCTACCGGCCGACCGTTCTCCACACCCTCAAGGCCGGCCTCGACGCAAAGGGTGCCATCACCGGCTGGACCCACACCATGGTCGGCAAGTCGATCATGATCGGCTCGCCATTCGAGACCATGATCGTCAAGAACGGCGTAGATTCGACGACGGTCGAGGGCGCCTCCGACACGCCCTACGCCCTGCCGGCCTACCGTTTCGAGGTGCATAATGCCCGCGAGGGCGTGCCTGTGCTGTGGTGGCGTTCGGTGGGCCACACCCATACGGCCCAGGCGATGGAGGTGTTCATCGACGAGCTCGCCTATGCGGCGGGTGCGGATCCGGTGGCCTTCCGTCTCGGCCTCCTCACGGGAGCGCCTCGGCTGTCGGGCGTCCTGAAGCTCGCCGCCGAGAAGGCCGGCTGGGGCGCCGCCTCCGCGAAGGGCAGGGGTCTTGGCGTGGCCGCCCATGAATCCTTCGGATCCTATGTCGCGATGGTCGCCGATATCACCGCTGAGGATTCCAAGGTAAAGGTCAACCGCATCGTCGCCGCCGTCGATGTCGGTATCGCGGTCAATCCCGACATCATCCGGGCCCAGGTCGAGGGCGCCGTCGGCTTCGCGCTCTCGTCGGTATTGCGCAACAAGATCACGCTTAAGGACGGCGTCGTGCAGGAGCGCAACTTCGACTCCTACGAGCCCACACGGATGAGCGAGATGCCCATCGTCGAGGTGCATATCATGCCCTCGTCAGCGGCACCGACCGGCATCGGCGAGCCAGGCGTTCCGGTCCTCGCGCCGTCGATCTCCAACGCCATCTTCGCGGCAACCGGGCAACGGCTGCGCTCACTTCCTCTGGACCTGACCGGAATGAAGGGCGTCTGAGCTGGTCACAGTGCAGGACGCCGAGAGTTCGTCGACCCGGCGATGAAGGCCGACGGCCCATTCGACCAAACCGCGGAAGCCCTGCGCGCCTGCAGGATCTACCGGGATGCGCCCCATTACGGCGCGCCTCTGCCACAAGAGCCCCGGCCCATCGTCCAGGGCACAGCGATGGCGCGACTCTGCATCGCGAGCCAGGCGCCCGGTACGCGCGCACATCGCAGCGGCATTCCCTTTCAGGACCCGTCGGGAATTCGTCTGCGCGATTGGCTCGGGCTCGACGAAGCCGACTTCTACGATCCGGACCGGGTCGCGATCCTGCCGATGGGCGCCTGTTTCCCGGGGCTCGACGCCAAAGGCGGCGACCGGCCGCCGCGGCGCGAATGCGCTCCCCGCTGGAGAGCCGAACTACTCGCAGGATTGCCGGACCTCGACCTGATCCTGGTGATCGGCCAGTACGCGCAGGCGTGGCACCTCGGCCCGATGCTGGGCGGCCTCACCGCGACGGTACGGGCATGGCGCCAGATTTTGAGCCAGCCGAGGCGCCCTCGGGTTCTCCCATTGCCGCACCCGTCATGGCGCAACAACGGCTGGCTGAAGGCGAACCCGTGGTTCGCCGCGGAGCTACTTCCCGCGCTCAAAGCCGAGGTGGCGGCAGTGATGGTACAGCCATCGGCATCAAGAGATTGACACTGCGACCCTGTGCATGATCCCACCTGCGAGGACACCGGAGACGTCGATGCCAGGGCTCAAGCCGACCACCCGCGAGATGAGCGACACACGGGATCGCCTGATCGTCGCCCTCGATGTCGGAACGCCCGATGAGGCCTTGGCTCTTGTCGAGCGGATCGGCAATGCGGCGAGTTTCTACAAGATCGGCTACAGGCTGGCCTATGCGGGCGGCCTTTCCCTGGTTCCGCGCCTGGCGTCGGCCGGCCTCAAGGTCTTCGTCGACCTGAAATTGCACGATATCGGCAACACCGTTGAGGATGGGGTGCGCGCACTCTCCGATCTCGGAGCCGCATTCCTTACCGTCCACGCCTATCCGCAGACGATGCGGGCGGCCGTGCGGGGGCGCGGGTCGTCAGGGTCTCGCCTCCTGGCCGTGACGGTGCTGACCTCCTACGACAAGAGCGATCTCGCCGAGGCGGGCTATGCGCTCGATGTTCCTGATCTCGTGGCCTTGCGGGCACGCCAGGCGGCGGAGACCGGCATCGATGGGATCGTTTGCGCGGCCTTCGAAGCGGAGGCCGTAAGACGTGAAATTGGAACCGGTCGGGCGATCGTGACGCCCGGGATTCGTCCTTCCGGTAGCGCAGCGGGCGATCAGAAGCGAGTGATGACTCCAGCACAGGCGAAGGCGGCAGGGATCGATCACATCGTCGTCGGTCGTCCCATCACAGGGGCTGAGGATCCACGCGCCGTCGTCCAAGCGATACTGGCCGACCTAGTTTGACTGGGCGACGGGAAAAGCGCCAGGCTGTCTATCGCGAAGCACCGCGTAGGCCGCTGATGATAAAGGAAATCATGTCGTCGAGCGGCGGGCCGGGGACATTTGGATAAAGACTGACGAGCATCGGATTGCAGTACCGGATGATCGAGGCCTGGACGCAGAGCGCCGCCACCTCTGGATCCTTGGTATCGAACTCGCCTCCGAGCACGCCTTCACGCACCACACGGGTCAGAACGGCGCTGATGCGAGCGACGTGGTGCTCGCACACGCCCCAGCTTTCCGTCATCGCCGCCTCGACCATCTCGTGGATGCGGGGATTGGCGCGGCATCGTTCGACGCAATCGTGATGAAGAGCGCGAACGATTCCGGCGACGCGGTCAGCGGCACTGAGGCTCGGTACATCCGCGATGGCGGCGATGAGCCCTTCGATGTCCTTGATCACGCTGGCAACAACCGCCTCGTTGATCGCCTTCTTCGACTCGAAGAAGCGATAGACGTTGGCAGGGCTCATACCCAAAGACTTGGCAATGTCGGATACGGTCGTTTTCTGATAGCCGATCTCGCGGAAAAATCGTTCAGCGGTCGCAAGAATTCTGCATCGCGTCGTCGGCGCCTGATCGTCCAGAATGGATCGGGCTACCTCGGCTGAATCTGTCATCATGCGGAGACCCTAGGACCCCCACATACGTCCGTCAAAAAGTGTCTTTGAGCAGATGGAGTTGCTAAAACTGAACTCGGATCATCGCGCACATCGATCATGATCGGCGGTCAGGAGCAAGAATCCGCAACCATGCACGACAGGAGCATGTCCGCGCCCGTCCCCCCGATCCAATCTTGAGCCTTGTCTGGCGGATTCAAGATCCGGTCTCAGGAACCGAATTGAGAGCCGAGCTGCTCGAGATATTCAGCGAGATCAACGCCGCCGACCCGCTTCCCGTAGTCGAAGCGCATACCCTGGCGGATATCGACGCTGCTGACTTTAGTGGTGAGCGTGAATGGCTTCACGCAGATCCAAGCGCCGTCGCGGCGGTGTTCGAAGAAGTTGAGAATCTCGTGCTTGGCCATGGCCGCCTCTCAGTCCGACTGACGCATTAACGGCCAGGTCGGCGATCGGTTCACCCATAAAGCAACGATGTTTCCGGAAGCTTAAGCTTAAAGTTTTGTTCCGCGTCGCACAACGCACTGCTGCATTGCGGGACATTTCTGCGGTTTCGAGAGTCGAAATTTCGCCATCGACGATGCCGCTCCTGACGAACGCAGCGGCGCTCGCACGACGAAGACAGAATTCCGACCAGCCGGACGTCCTTACGCCACCGCTCTGAGGGCACCAGTGGTGAGATGGAAGTCCGGCCCGTTAACCGTTTGCGCGACAAAGCCTGCACGGATCAGGAAATCGCCGAAGCGTTCTCCGGCCGAGCGATCCTTGGCGTAGGCGGCGAAGACCGGATCCAGCACCGCTTTGATCTCGGAGGCGGTAACATCCTCTGCGTAGAGCTTCCCGAGCCGCGAGCCATCGAAGGCCGCACCGAGATAGAGATGGTAGCGCTCGGGACCCCGTCCGACGAGGCCGATCTCGGCAATGAAGGGACGGGCGCAGCCGTTCGGGCAGCCTGTCATCCGGATGGTGATCTCATCCTCGGACAACCCGTGCGACGCGAGGCTCTCCTCCAACTCGGTGAGGAGGTCCGGCAGGTAGCGCTCGCTCTCGGCGAGCGCCAGGCCGCAGGTCGGCAGGGCGACACAGGCCATCGAATTGCGGCGCAGGGCGCTGGCGCCCTTGAGCATGCCGTACTCGTCGACCAGGGCCTCGATCTCGGCGCGCTTCTCGACCGACACGTTCGCGATGATGACGTTCTGGTTGCCGGTCAGCCGGAAATCGCCCTCATGGACCTGCGCGATGCGACGTAGACCCGACAGGATCTTCGGACCGTCGCCCTCGTAATCCTTGATCCGTCCGGAGGCGACATAGAGGGTGAGGTGGTGACGGCCGTCATCGCCCTCGGTCCAGCCGTAGCGGTCGCCATTGTTGGTGAACGCGAACGGCTTCGCGTCAGGATAGGCCTTGCCGAGGCGCTTCTCGACCTCGGCGCGGAAAGCCTTCAGGCCGTAGCGCTCGATCGTGTATTTCAGGCGCGCGTTCTTACGGACCTTGCGGTTGCCCCAGTCGCGCTGGACGGTCATCACCGCCTCGGCGACTTTCACGGCTTCCTCCGGCTTGCAGAAGAGCATCACGTCGGCGGTGCGCGGGAAGGTGTCGGTCTCGCCATGGGTCATGCCCATGCCGCCGCCGACGGTCACGTTCCAGCCGGTGACCTTCCCCTTCTTGTCGAGGATGGCGATGAAACCCAGATCGTGCGCGAAGATGTCGACCTCGTTCGAGGGCGGCACCGCGACCACGATCTTGAATTTCCGCGGCAGGTAGGTCTTGCCGTAGACCGGTTCGTGCTCGTCCTCGCCGCCGACCACCTTCTCGCCGTCGAGCCAGATCTCGCGCCATGCGTTGGTCTTGGGAAGAAGCGTATCGGAGATCGCCTTGCCGAGGTCGTAGGCCGCCTTGTGGGCGCCGCTCTGGGCCGGGTTCGTCGCGGCCATGACGTTGCGGTTGACGTCGCCGCAGGCCGCGATGGTGTCGAGGAGGGAGGCGTCGATCGCCGCCATCGTCCGCTTCAGGTTCGACTTGATGACGCCGTGATACTGGAAGGTCTGGCGCGTCGTCGCCCTGAGCGTCCCGTTGGCGTAGGTGGTGGCGATGTCGTCGAGGATCAGCCACTGCTTCGGGGTCACGACGCCGCCGGCGATGCGCAGGCGGATCATGAAGCTGTAGGCCTTGTCGAGCTTCTTCTTGGTCCGCTCGGGGCGCAGGTCGCGGTCGTCCTGCAGGTACATCCCGTGGAACTTCACGAGCTGGCCGTCATCCTCCGAGATCGCCCCGGTGGCGTGTTTCAGGAGTCCGTCGGCGAGGGTGCCGCGCAGGAAGCCGCTGGCGATCTTGATGTGCTCGTTGGCCGAGAGACCAGCCTCGCGCGCGGCCTCGGCCTCGTCGATCGGGCGCGTGGCCGGCGGGGTCTCGTAGGTGCGGGGCTGGGTCTGGTCGTCCATGGCGGTATTCCGGTCGGTTTGAGATTTGGGTGCGTCTATTGCAAAGCTCGCAGCAGGCGCTCGGCACTCTCGTCTGTCACTGCCCTTCGTCGCCAACCCGCACCGTCATTCCGGGGCGCCGCAGGCGAACCCGGAATCCATAACCGCAGGTCGTTCTTCAGCCTGAACTGTCGGCGGCTATGGATTCCGGGTTCTGCTTCGCAGCCCCGGAATGACGGTGGTTAGGTCGGCAAGGTTCTTCAATAAACATCCTGCTGGTAGCGGTGCGCCCGCTCCAGGGCCGCGACCGCGGCCTCGGCGTCGGCATCGCTGAGGGATTTCACCTCCGCGTAGGCCCGCACCACGGCGTTCCTCACGTCCTTGGCCATCCGGGTCGCGTCGCCGCAGACGTAGAAGCTGGCGCCGCCGTCGAGCCATTCCACCAGCTCCTTGCCGTGCTGGCGGATACGGTCCTGCACGTAGACCTTCTCGGGCTGGTCGCGGGAGAAGGCGACGTCGATCCGCGTCAGCGACCCGTCCTCCAGCGCCTCCTGCCATTCGAGCTGGTAGAGGAAGTCGTGGAGGAAGTGACGGTCGCCGAAGAACAGCCAGGACCGGCCGCTCGCCTCCACCGCCCGGCGCTCCTGCACGAAGGCGCGGAACGGCGCGACGCCGGTGCCGGGGCCGACCATGATGATGTCGGAGGCCGGGTCGTGCGGCAGCCGGAAATGCCGGTTCGGCTTCAGCTTCACGCGGAGCTTGGCGCCCTTCTTCAGGCGATCCGCCACGTGGACCGAGGCGACGCCGGAGCGCGCACGGCCATGGGTCTCGTAGCGCACCGCAACGATCGTGAGGTGGACCTCGTCGCCGACTTCCTTGCGCGATGAGGCGATGGAATAGGCCCGCGGCGGCAGCGGCCGGGTGATGGCCTCGATCTGCTCACGGGTCAGTTTCGTCGGAAACGCCTCGATCAGATCGAGGATCTGGCGCCCCTCGATCCAGGCCCGCGCCTCGCCGCCCTCGATGAGCGCCTTGGCGCCCTCGTGCCCGGTCGCCTTGACGAAGCGCTCGATGGTATTGGTGGAGAGCGTGGTGATATCGCGCTCGGTCAGGAGCGAGCGGCGCAGGGCGTCGTCGCCGGCAAGATCGGCGGCCCGCAGGATGTCCTCGACGAGAGCCGGGTCGTTCTCCGGGAAGATCTCCAGCGAGTCGCCGGGTTCGTAGGCCGGAGCCCCGTCCTCGAATTCGAGGGCGAGATGGATCGTCTCCTTGTCGGAGCGCGAGGAGTTCAAGTTCACGTGGTCGACGACCTCGGCGAGGACCGGCTCGCGGCTCGGCTCGACATCCGCATCGTCGTCGACCGCCGCGCGGCCGGCGAAGTCGACGGCCACGACGTTGTCGGCGGCCGGTGGCGCCAGTGCCTTGAGGGCGTTCTTGATCCAGTCGGCAGCCTGCTTGTCGAAGTCGAGGTCGAGGTCGGCGCGCTCCACCGCACGCTTCGCGCCCAGCGCCTCGAAGCGGGCGTCGATGGCCTTACCGGTGGCGCAGAACTCGGCGTAGGAGGTGTCGCCGAGCGCCAGGACGCCGAATTCGACGCCGTCGAGGCGCGGGGCGCCGTCGCCCATCAGCTCGTTATAGGCGCGGGTGGCGCGGGCCGGGGGCTCGCCCTCGCCCCAGGTCGCCGCGATGGCGACGACGCGCTTCATGGTGGCGAGGCTGGCAACCTCGAGGTCGGCGAAATCGATGACGTTCGGCTTGAAGCCGCTCTTCTTGGCGAGCTTGGCGAGGGAGCCGGCCAAAGCCTCGCAGTTCCCGGACTCGCTCGCATAGATGATGGTCAGCGGCTCGGCGGCCTTCGGCGGCGCGGCAGGCAGAGCCGCCGGCTGGCCACCGGCTGCCGCATCGAGGCCGGCGAGGAACCCGGCGAGCCAGGCACGCTGCATCGGCGAGGCGGTCCCGAGGACGGCATCGAGGCTCGCGCGCTCGTTGTCGTCGAAGGGAGAGTTGCGAGGAATGATCGCCTGTCGTGCCATCGAGTCGCCATGTCGTCCTGAGCGTCGAGCGATCTGCGGAATTTCCGTTTTACAGAACGACGCCGTGGTAGAAGGGGCTGCCTGCGCCACCGGCGCCAAACAGAATATTATTCTTCCTGCGCCGCCGCTGCGAAGTGCGGGAGCCGTCCGTGCGCCGGAAGCGCGGGCAGCGGCAGGGCCGTCGTGGACTTCACCTTCTCCATGGCGAAGCGCGAGGTCACGTTCTTGAGCGGCAGCGTCGCGATGAGATGCTTATAGAACATATCGTAGGCCCTCATATCGGCCACGACGACGCGCAGCATGTAGTCCACATCGCCGGCCATACGGTAGAATTCAAGGACTTCCGGCATCGCCGATACGGTCTCGGCGAAGCGCTCCAGCCACTCGCGAGAGTGGTCGGCGGTCTCGATCGAAACGAAGACGGTGAGCCCGAGCCCGAGCTTGACCGGATCGAGCACGGCCACGCGGCGGTCGATGACTCCGTCGGCCTCCAGGCGCTGGATCCGCTTCCAGCAGGGCGTCTGCGACAGGCCGACCCGCTCGCCGATCGTCGCGATCGAGAGGGTGGCATCGTTCTGCAGCAGCCCGAGGATCTTCAGGTCTATCGAATCCACGCTGACCTCGTCGTCCGTGATCGCCCGCGCGGCAGGGTGTGCGAGCGCACCGCGCGGATACGATCATGAGAAGGATCTTCCCGGCGGAGGCAACCGTTGCCCGCCGCCACCGTTTGCGGAAGCGGTTGAGCACGGCACCGGATTGCCCCTGCGCCATGACCGCCATGCCTTGACAGCGTTCGTTATAGCGAACATCTCAGGTCCACGACAACCGGCAACTTCCAGCCTTCCAAAGTCTGTCATCCGATGACTTCTCCTCTCGATCGGTCGGCGCGTGAGCTCGCCCTCGCGTTGGCGGACCTCCAACTCGCCGCCCGCATCCGCCTCATCGAAGCGAGCGTGCCCGGCCGCCTCATCTTCACGACCAGCCTCGGCATCGAGGATCAGGCGCTGACCCATGCCGTGGCCATGGCCAAGGGGCGGACCGAGATCGTCACCCTCGATACGGGCCGGCTCTACCCGGAGACCTACGACGTGTGGGCCGAGACCGAGGCGGCCTACGGCATCCGCATCCGCGCCTATGCGCCGGAACGCGTCGCCGAGGAGGAATTCGTCGCGCGCGAGGGCATCAACGGCTTCCGCCATTCGGTGGCGGCGCGGCAGGCCTGCTGCGGCTTCCGCAAGGTCGAACCCCTCGGCCGGGCGCTCGCCGGGGCCTCGGGATGGCTCACCGGCCTTCGCGCCGGGCAGTCGGCCAACCGCGCCGACACGCCACTCGCCGAGCCCGACGAGGCGCGCGGCCTGATCAAGATCAACCCGCTCGCCGACTGGACCCGTGCCGATGTCGAGCGGTTCGTGATCGACAACTTCATTCCCTACAACGTCCTGCACGATCGCGGTTTTCCGTCGATCGGCTGCGCGCCCTGCACCCGTGCCGTGAAGGTCGGCGAGCCCGAGCGCGCCGGCCGCTGGTGGTGGGAGCAGGAATCCAAGAAGGAATGCGGCCTGCACGTTTACAAGCCCGAGGCGCACGGCGACGAGCCCGGGGCGGACGTCGAGCCTGGGCAGGAAGCCGCCGCCTTCGAGACCACCCTTCGCAACACCAGCCTGGAGATGGCCCGATGAGCGCCGCCACCCTCGGCGCCGCGACGCGCGCCGACCGCCTCACCCACCTGCAGCGGCTCGAAGCCGAGAGCATCCACATCATGCGGGAGACGGTCGCCGAGACCGAGAACCCGGTGATGCTCTATTCGATCGGCAAGGATTCCTCGGTGCTGCTGCACTTGGCGCTGAAGGCCTTCGCGCCGGGACGCCTGCCGTTCCCCCTGATGCACATCGACACGACCTGGAAGTTCCGCGAGATGATCGCCTTCCGCGATGCCCGCGCGAAGGAGCTCGGCCTCGAACTCCTGGTCCACACCAACCAGGACGGCCTTGCCCGCGGCATCGGCCCGATCAGCCACGGCTCGGAAGTCCATACAGACGTTATGAAGACGCAGGCGCTGCGTCAGGCGCTGGACACGCACAAGTTCGACGCGGCCTTCGGCGGCGCCCGGCGCGACGAGGAAGCCTCGCGCGCCAAGGAGCGGATCGTCTCCCTGCGCACGGCGCAGCACCGCTGGGACCCCAAGCGCCAGCGCGCCGAGCCCTGGCACCTCTACAATCTCAAAAAGAAGCGCGGCGAGTCCCTGCGGGTGTTCCCGCTCTCGAATTGGACCGAGCTCGACGTCTGGCTCTACATCGAGCAGGAGCAGATCCCGATCGTGCCGCTCTACTTCGCGGCCGAGCGCCCCGTGGTCGAGCGCGAGGGGCAGCTCATCATGGTCGACGACGACAGGCTTCCGCTCGAGCCCGGCGAGACTCCGAGGAACCTGCGCGTCCGCTTCAGGACCCTCGGCGACTACCCGCTCACCGGCGCAGTCGAGAGCGATGCCGCGACCCTGCCGGAGATCATCGGCGAGACGCTGGCCGCCCGCACCTCCGAGCGCCAGGGCCGCGTGATCGACAAGGACGGCGCGGGCGCGATGGAGCGCAAGAAGCAGGAGGGCTATTTCTGAGATGACGATCCATCAGGCACCCCAGGCTTTCGGCTACGACGCCTTCCTCTCGGCGCACCAGAACAAGGAAGTCCTGCGCTTCATCACCTGCGGCTCCGTCGACGACGGCAAGTCGACGCTGATCGGCCGGCTCTTGCATGACACCAAGCAGATCTTCGACGACCAGGTGACGGCGCTCCAGCGCGATTCGCGCAAGCACGGCACCCAGGGCGCCGAGATCGACCTCGCCCTCCTCGTCGACGGGCTTCAGGCCGAGCGCGAGCAGGGCATCACCATCGATGTCGCCTACCGCTTCTTCTCCACCGACCAGCGCTCCTTCATCGTCGCCGACACGCCCGGCCACGAGCAATACACCCGCAACATGGCGACCGGCGCCTCGACGGCGGACGTCGCCGTGATCCTCGTCGATGCCCGCGCGGGGCTCACACGCCAGACCCGCCGCCACGCGCTCCTCGTCTCGCTGCTCGGCATCAGGCGCATCGCGCTCGCGGTGAACAAGATGGATCTCGTCGGCTGGTCGGAAGGCAAGTTCGAGGAGATCACGAAGGCCTTCGAAGCCTTCGCCGCGCCGCTCGGATTTACCGAGATCCGCGCAATCCCGCTCTCGGCCAAGAACGGCGACAACGTCGTCCTGCCCGGCGCGGCGGTGCCCTGGTACAAGGGCACGCCGCTTCTCCAGTACCTCGAAGAGGTTCCCGTCCGCGTCGAGGAGCAGGCGGCGCCGTTCCGCATGGCCGTCCAATGGGTCAACCGGCCGAACTCGGAATTCCGCGGCTTCGCGGGGCTCATCGCCAGCGGCCGCATCGCGCCCGGTGATGCGGTCATCGTCGAGCCGTCGGGCCGGACCTCGACCGTCGCCCGCATCTTCACCGCGGACGGCGACTTGCCCGTCGCGGTCGAGGGCCAGTCGGTCACGCTCGTCCTCGCCGACGAGATCGACGCATCGCGCGGCTCGGTGATCGTGGCGGCCGACGCACCGATGCGCGTCACCGACAAGCTCGACGCCCGCCTGTTCTGGGCGGCAGAGAGCGAGTTGCTGCCGGGTGCGACCTTGCTCGCCAAGATCGGAACCGTGATGGTGAACGCGGTAGTCACCGAGATCCGCACCCGAATCGACCCCGAAACCGGCAAGGCGGAGTCGGCCGCACGGCTCACCGCCAACGACATTGCCGACGTCTCGCTCAGCCTGGACCGGGCGGTCGCGGTGGATGCCTATGGCACCAACCGTGATACCGGCGGCTTCATCTTGATCGATCGCGAGACCACGGACACCGCAGCCCTCGGTTTGATCCAACCCGATGCAGCCGCGTCGAGCGTCAAGGACGAGCCGGAAGAAAGCCGTGCGGCCCGCTCGGGCGGTGGCTTCCTGTCGAGGCTGCGCTGGGTCTTCGGCGGCATCTGAGGCGACACGGTTTCCTCTTCGATGGTCTGTGCGATGATGCGGTTTCATCGCCAAGCGAGGGGCCGGGCGAGGTCCGCTTCCGCTGCAGGGCGGCGATGCGCGGGTCACACGCATCTTGCCCGGGTCTGCCGGCATCTCTAGGGTCCGCGCGCCGCGGCGGGAGCTTGGTCGAAGCTTCGCCCGCCCGTACCCGATCATGAGGAGCATGCCGCCATGGGCTTTCTGTCCGACGCCCTTTCCCGCGTAAAGCCGTCCGCGACCATCGCGATGACGCAGAAGGCGCGCGAGCTGAAAGCCGGCGGGATGGACGTGATCAGCCTTTCGGTGGGCGAGCCCGATTTCGATACGCCCGATCACATCAAAGACGCGGCGGTCGAGGCGATCCGGCGAGGCGAGACCAAATATCCGCCTGTCTCCGGCATCGTGCCGCTGCGCGAGGCCATCGCCAAGAAGTTCAAGCGCGAGAACGGCCTCGACTACAAGGCGTCGCAGACCATCGTCGGCACCGGCGGCAAGCACGTCATCTACAACGCGCTCCTCGCCACCCTGAACCCCGGGGACGAGGTCGTGATCCCGCGTCCCTACTGGGTCTCCTATCCGGAGATGGTGGTACTCTGCGGCGGCACCCCGGTCTTTGCCGAGACCGACATGGCTCACGACTTCAAGCTCCAGCCGGAGGAGCTCGAGCGGGTGATCACCCCGAAGACCAAGTGGATCATCCTCAACTCGCCGTCGAATCCCTCGGGCGCCGCCTATGCGCGAAACGAGATGAAGGCGATCACAGACGTGCTGATGCGGCACCCGCATGTTTGGGTTCTCACCGACGACATGTACGAGCACCTCTGCTACGGCGATTTCGAGTTCGTCACCCCGGCGCAGGTCGAACCCAACCTGTACGAGCGCACGCTCACCATGAACGGCGTCTCGAAGGCCTATGCGATGACAGGCTGGCGCATCGGCTACGCCGCCGGCCCCGAGCACTTGATCAAGGCGATGGACTTCGTCCAGGGCCAGCAGACCTCGGGCGCTTCCTCGATCTCCCAATGGGCGGCGGTCGCCGCCCTCGACGGGCCGCAGGAGCATCTCGCCCGCTTCCGCAAAGCCTTCCACGAACGCCGCGACCTCGTCGTGTCGATGCTCAACCAGACCAAGGGCCTGAAATGCCCGACGCCGGAGGGTGCGTTCTACGTCTATCCGTCCTGCGCCGAGACGATCGGCCGCCGCACCCCGTCGGGAAAGACCATCGAGACGGACGAGGATTTCGTGCTGGAGCTGCTCCAGGCGGAGGGCGTCGCCGCGGTTCACGGCTCAGCCTTCGGGCTGGGTCCAAACCTCCGGATTTCCTACGCCACGTCGAACACGGCGCTGGAGGAGGCTTGCAACCGCATCCAGCGGTTCTGTGGCTCGCTGAGCTGAAGACGAGGCTCCCGGCTTGCCCGGAAGAAGCCGAGGCCGGTCGCGACGTTGACGAGTGCTGTCCCTGCTTCGTTCCGGGACAGCGCAGTTCGGCAGCCTGAAGGGCTGCATTAGGGATCTTCGCTGAGGATGGTGCTCGATCGGGGAACCGATCTCCGATCCTCGCCGAGCCCTGGGTTACACGACCATGCGACGCCTTCTGACGGGCGGCATCAAGGCCATCCTCGCGATCGCCGTGCTCTCAACTGCGGCTCACTGGGCGATGCGGGTTCAGCGCGATCCCGCGCCCGACAACCGGGCCGTCGCGGCGATGCCGGATCCGGTCACGACCGGCTCGATCTCGCCTCGTCCTTCGGTGGAGCCTCCGAAACCAAAGGACGCCGCCAGCGGCCTCGACCAGCGCCACCTGTCGGAGTTGATCGCCGGAACTGCGCCCGAGAAGGCGAAGCCTAAACGGGCCGAAGCCGCCAAGCGCTGAATCGAGACCGTCACGTAACGGTCGTCACACTCTGATGCGCTCTCCCTCATCACGAGGAGAGCGAGAGCGATGACGGACCTGCGGAACCCGACCCGGCGCGAGACGATGGCCGGAGCCGTGGCCATAGGGCTAGCCGCAAGCAGCCTGCGCTCCAGCATAGCGACGGCGCAGACCTCCGTCCTGACTGCGCGAGGCCTCGTCTACGATGCCGCGAAGGTAGCGCAGGGCGCGAAGGCTGAAACGGTCGGGCTCCCTGGGGTTCTTGTCTCAAACGGGCGCGACATCGTTCGTACGGATCAAGATGGTCGCTACGCGCTCGCCGTCGCGGACGAAGACATCATCTTCGTCGTGAAGCCGGCCGGCTACGCGCTGCCACACGACGCCGACAACATTCCGCGCTTCAGCTACATCCATCACCCGAGCGGAACGCCGCCGGAGCTCGCCCTACGCTATCGCGGCATCGCGCCGACGGGGCCAATGCCCGCCTCCATTGATTTCGGCCTGACGCCCCGGTTCGAGCCCGACGCCTTCGAGGCGATCCTCTTTACGGATCCGCAGCCGGAGAGCCCGATCGAACTCGGTCATGTGCGCGACACGGCGGTGGCCAGGGTTCTCGGCACGTCGGCGGCGTTCGGCATCACCACCGGTGACATCCTGTTCGACGACCTATCATTCTACGGTCGCTCCAACCGCATCATTGGCCGCATCGGCGTTCCGTGGTTCCACATCGGCGGCAATCACGACCTCAATTTCGAAGCCGCCGACGCCCGCTACAGCCGCGAGACTTTCAAGCAGGTCTTCGGCGCGCCCTACTACGCCTTCCATCACGGCAAGGCGCTCTTCCTGATGCTCGACAACGTCCATTATCTCGGCGCCGCCTCTGGCAAGGGTGACGGCATCGGTCGTTACGAGGGCCGGATCGGGGAGCGCCAGCTCGCCTTCATCGCCAACGTGTTGACGGAGACGCCGCGCGACCGGCTCGTCGTGGTGGCGATGCACATCCCGCTCTTCACCGACCTCGATCCCAACGACCCGCGCCAGAACACCACCGACCGGGACGCGCTCCTCGCGCTCCTGGAAGGGCGCCGCGTTGTCAGCATCGCCGGGCACACCCACACCACCGAGCATCATTACCCGCGCGATAGCCATCATCACCACGTCCTCACCGCCGTCTCTGGGTCGTGGTGGAGCGGGCCGAGCGTGCGGACCGGAATTCCCTCCGCAGATAGCCGCGACGGCACGCCGAACGGATTTCACATGCTTTCGATCGACGGTGATCGTTACGTCACGCGCTACCGCTCGGCGCAAGGCGAGCCCGACGAGGCGATGCGGATCATGCTCGAGAGCCAGTTCCGGGGCGGGGCCGCCGAGGTTCTGAAGGAATACCGTCCCACTCAGACTCTGCGCTCGCCGATCGCCCTCGAGAGCGTCCCGGCCACCGACCTCGTCGTCAATGTCTTCGATGGGGGCCCGAAGACGAGGGTCGCCTACACGATCGGCGATGGCGAGGCGATCCCGATGACCCGGCGGAGGCGGCCCGACCCATTCGTGGCCGAACTCTTCCTTCGCTATCCCGACACCAGGAAACCGTGGGTCAAGGCGGAACCATCGAGCCACATCTGGACCGCGCGTCTTCCAGAGACGCTGCTGGCCGGCACCCACTGCATCACGGTGAGAGTCCGCGACGAATACGATCGGCCGCTGCAATCCTCCATGCTGATCGAGGTCCTGGCGGGCAGCGAGAGAGCGCCGCGCGGCTGAGGCGGGTGGGGCACCACAGATGGAACCCTGTCTGGGGGCGCCGGTTGGTTGAGCATACCCGACAACCGAAACAGGAGGCTCTGCATGGCCAATCCAGGCCTACCGATCCCCGAACCCTTGCCCGGCGGCATTCCCGGCGACCTTCCAATGCCGCCGCCACCCGACGAAACGCCTGACATCGGGCCGACCGGTCCGCGCTCGCCCTATCCTGTCGACGATCCCGGAATTGGCGAGCCCGGCGGTCCAGGCAGCGAGCCTGACTATCTCCCGGGCGTGCCGACCGACCCCGGCGTGAGACTGTAAGTCTGCTCAATGATCCCCATGCGACGCGCGAACGTCGCGTGGGGCGCTCAGTATTTCCGATAGACTGGTTGCGACATGGCGGGCCTCTTCGTCGGTCAGCCGGAGCTGGAACGGCGGCAGAGCTCCGGCCTGCAATGCGACGACAGCTTGCCCCCGTTCATCGGTTCCCACTTCGATCGCGGAAGAGGTGACTTCCAGCATCGCGATATCCTCGTCCGCGAGATCGTCAGGCAGATCGCCGTCGTCGGGTTCGTCGATAGCCGTAAGCAATTGGCCAACCGCTCGGACGAGCGCACGAGCGGCTCGCGCATCCATCACGACGGCCGTGGATTGCTCGTCCTTCTGAAAAGAGAGCTGGATGTTCGCACCTTCAAGGGAAACAGAGATACCCGCCATGGATCGCCTAACTGTTTGGGGTCGAACCCTTATATGATCTCGCCGGGTCAAAGAACACAGGTCTGGGACGCCATCTATCACGCAATCTCGCGGCGTCGGCGCCGATTCCCTCGGCTAAGGCGCCTTGTTGCCGCCGCATCATGGGCCTAAGTAGTGGCTTGCGGAAAGGGGAGGGATCGGTGCTCGATCGGTGCCAACGTCCAGGTCCTTTCGTTTCCGCAAGACTGAAAATACCCGCTTCGTATCGTCCAGTGATGGGCAAGCGTTGTCGGGACGTAAACGATACGAGGTTTTATTCGTGAATACCGGCACTGTTAAGTGGTTCAACGAGACCAAGGGCTACGGCTTCATCCAGCCGGATGACGGCGGCAAGGATGTGTTCGTTCACATCTCCGCAGTCGAGCGGGCTGGCATGCGCAACCTCGTCGAGGGCCAGAAGATCTCCTACGAGATCCAGACGGACAAGCGCAGCGGCAAGGACTCGGCTGGAAATCTCCAGGCGGCCTAAGGTCCTCTCGCGACCGACCTGCTAGGTCGGCGTCGCCACGCCGGATACAAGACCGGTCTCCGCTTTCCGACGACCTTCTCTTGCGGGAGGATGTTGCCGGACGGCAAAACAATAGATCCGTCGGAAAGGTCGCTCGACCTCAAGGCCAATCAGTAACATATCGGCCGGCCACTGCGCTACGGCCCAATCAAGAACGAAAGTACTCGAAACTCGAATGTTGTTCGAATATACGCGCCGTTGTGGCGTCCGGTCGCCTGTCACGGATGCGGCGACCTTCAAGGTGGCCCGCCTGCGCGAGGCGCCCTTCGGTCTTTGCAGTGACAGCAAGACCAACTCCGTCGACCTGACGGACCTCATCGATAGCTCTTATAACTATCACTCTCCCCGCGAACTGCGTTGGCATCTCGCCGAGCGGTTTGGACTGGCCCCATCTGCCGTCGCCCTTCGCGAGAGCGCCTGATCTGAGCATGGCCAGCGGACCTGAGAAGGCCGCTGGCTTTTCCATGTTCAAAGGAGGCACGCGGGCTCGATACTGCCTCCAGGGTCATCGCCAGGTTCGGTGGTGCTATCGCGAGAAAGCGTCCAACACCGCATCTTTCATGCCGCCTGAGACGGCAACCAGTTCGCCGTGGACAGGGTCCGTACGATTGTAGACGGTGGCTCGGCCATCGAGATCGCTGACCACCCCGCCAGCTTCCCGCAGGAGAAGATCTGCGGCGGCCAGATCCCAGTCCCGCGCATCCGACGAAACAAGTCCGATATCGATCGAACCTTCGGCCACGCGAGCGATGCGCAGGGCGAGGGAAGGAACCCGGTCGACGTGAACGAAGCTCGGTTTCGCACCGGCTTTGGTTCCACCGCGCGCGAGGCGGTCGATCATCGGCTTCGGTCCGGTGACCCGAGCGCTTTCCAGCACCGTCTGCCGGGAAGCTGAAATGACTTGGCCGTTGCACGTTGCCCCACCGCCCGCGGAGGCCTCGTAGAAGCGATCTGTTACCGGCGCATGGACGAATCCGAGGGCAGGCGCGCCGCCGATCAGCAGCGCGACGGCGATCGACCAATCCGGATGACCTGACAGGAAGGCGCGTGTGCCGTCGATGGGATCGACGATCCAGACGAGATCGTTGCCGAGCCGTGCCGCGTCGTCGACGGTTTCCTCGGAGAGCCAAGCTGCCTCGGGCAGAAGGCTGCTGAGCCGCACCTTTAGGAAGGTGTCCACCGCAACATCGGCCTCCGTTACCGGAGAGCCGCCCGCCTTCGACCAGACCCTCGCCCGCGTTTGGCTTCCGGCCTGGAAGAACGGCAATGCAAGGCCTGCCGCCTCGCGGATCGTCTCGCGCAAAGCGGGGAGCAGGGCACGCGCGGCAGTGGAAGAAAGCGAGGCGGACATACGGCTCCGTACGGCTTGGGATGGCCGGCCGCTCCAAGGCAGACCGAATCTCCGAGCGAGACGCAAGCCGTCGCCCATTGCGTTGTAGGGCGCGGCCAGGGACGCCACAAGGACGGCGCTTCGGTGGGGATGCCGCACCTCTCGATGATCATGGCAAGGAACCGTTGAGCATTCCGATGGCTTTCATCGGAGCCACGATCGCTTAACTGTCACTCTTAAGGCGTCTAAAGGAGATCTGACCCAAATATGCTTGTCATGACGCGCAGTGAGACTGTGCATTAGCAAGCTAGAAAGCAACCTTCGCGATGAAGACTTCAGCAACCATTTTCACTGAGGCGCATGAGGTCATCGGCCAGGATGGCATATCTGCCTCCATCACCGGTCTCGTCGTATCCCGTCTCCCTATGTTCGGACGTATTCCCGGCAGCAGCAGCCCCGCCGGGATCGCCCTGAGCTTTGCTGGGGACGATCCCGAGGCTTGCGGTGACGATTGCTTCGCGCTCCTCGTCGTCGATGCCGAGGGCCAGACGCTTGGAAGGCTCGGGCCATTCCATGAGGACGACGTCGTCGCCATCTGGCGCGATGTCGCCGCCAAGTCGGGCCTGCCGCGGATGATCGTCCGCGAGGACGGGCAGCTTGCCACCGTCTCGCGCCAGATCGGGCCGGTTTCTCTCGGAACCACCCGTCAGCGTCGGCGGCATGGATCCTTGAGCAACAGGCGTCCCCGCTTTCTCGTCCGCCGCAAGACAGGGCAATTGCCCGTCCGGCCGCTGATCCATCGCGGCGAATCGGAGATCATCAGCGGCGCGCTGTCCTGAACTGTCCTGAACTGTCCTTAGGCCCGAAGCCAGGCCTGCAATATCGCGTCGGCGGCGAGACCGGCGAACAGGATCAGACCCGCGTCGCGGTTAGACCGGAACAGGGCAAGGGCGCGGCGCCCATCCCTCTCCCGCAATCGCAGAACCTGACTTGAGAGATGCCCTGCAAAGAGCACGAGCCCAAGCCATCCCATGACGCCGGTTCCCGAAAGCCAGGCGGCGAGACCGATCCCGAGCGCCGCCGCAGCGTAGAAGAGACCCACTGCAGGCCTGACGATGGCCCCGAAGAAGCGGGCCGAGGAGCGAATGCCCGCGATCTCGTCGTCTTCGATGTCCTGCACCGCATAGATGGTGTCGTATCCGATCACCCAGGCGATCGTGCCGGCATAGAGAAGCAGGGCAGGCACCTCGACACGGCCGAACAAAGCGGCCCAGCCCATCAACGCCCCCCAAGCGAAGGCGAATCCGAGCACGAGCTGCGGCATCGGCATGACCCGTTTCATGAACGGATAGATCGCCACCGGCACCAGGGAAACCAGGCCGACGCCAATGGCCGTGCCATTGAACTGCATCAGCACCAGAAACCCGACGAGGGCTTGCGCAACGAGGAAGATCGCGGCGTGGCGAGGCCTCACCTGTCCCGAGGGCAGGGGACGGCCGCGCGTGCGCTCGACCTTCGCGTCGATGTCCCGGTCGGCGATGTCGTTGAAGGTCGAGCCGGCTCCCCGCATGGCGATGGCGCCAACGAGGAAGAGTGCAAGGTGCCAGGGGTCCGGATAGGGGCTCCCTGCCGCGACCGCCGCGAGGGCCGAGGACCACCAGCACGGCAGGAGCAGGAGCCACCAGCCCACCGGCCGGTCGATCCTGGCGAGACGCAGATAGGGCCGAGCCGCGCGCGGCGCCAACCTGTCCACCCAATGACCGGCCACCGCATCGGCGACCCTGCCATCGGCCATCAGCGGCTCTGGCACGGCCGCAGCAGCGTCGATGTCATGCGGATCAGAGGGCGCCCTGAGGCATCTTCATGCTGCCGGTGAGGCCAGGACCGCCGAGCAGGCCGCCGCCGCCGTTGGACGCCTGGGCACGGGCCTGGGATTCCATCTTGGAAGCCTGGGCGGCCACGGCGCAGACCTTGGTCTTGATGCCACCGACCTTGACGTGGTCGGCCTTGAAGCCCTCGGCGAAGGAATCCGGGATCGAGCACCACTCCTTGTTGGCGGCGATCCACTTGACGCCCTCGGTGCCGTTCGACTGGAGCTTGCCGAAGAGCGCGCAGGCGGCCTGCGGCGTCATCTTATTCTTCGAGTTCGATGCCGAGTTGGCCTTGGCCACGAGATCCTTGCGGTCCTGAAGCGTCTTCTGGATCGCGCCGCAATCGACACTTTGCGCCAGGGCTGGGCCGGCAATCACCATGCCGGCGACACACGCGGACACCGCCAACGCGATACGATTCAAAGACATTCCCGAGCTCCCTCTCACCCATCCCATCCCGGCGTCATCAACCGGGACCTGCCACGGGTGCCCTCGATATCGAGAGTTCGCCCGTCAGGCAGCGACAGCAATCCGAATGGCTGACCTTTCCGCATAGGAATGTGGCGTCTTTCGAACCGCAAAGGATCGGCGACGCTGCCATGTGGGGAACGATGAGAAAACCGAGATCCGTTGCATTTCTGCAATACTGACGGCGAGGAGCAATGCGCTGCAGCGTTGACACGCTCGAACCCTCACGCGACGACGCCGGCATGGCAGCCTATGACTTCACCGCCCCACGCCTCTACATTGATTCGCCGTTGCTGGCCGGGGCGATCCTCCCCCTCGACAGGGCACAGGCGAACTATCTCCTCAACGTCCTGCGCCGCGGGCCCCAGGATCCCGTTCTGGTCTTCAACGGCCGGGACGGCGAATGGCGCGCCGCAATCGGCCAGACCGGGCGAAAGAGCGCAGAGTTGACGTTGCTCGAGCGGACTCGGCCGCAGCCAGGCAAGGCCGACCTCCACTACCTGTTCGCTCCGCTCAAGAGCGCCAGGCTGGACTACTTGGCCCAGAAGGCGGTGGAAATGGGGGCTGGCACCATCCGGCCGGTTTTCACGCGCTATACGCAGGGCGAGAAGTTGAACACCGAGAGGCTGCGGGCGAACGCCATCGAGGCTGCCGAGCAATGCGGCATCCTCGCCATCCCCGATCTGCCGCAGCCGGCACGTCTGCCTGCGGCCTTGGCCGATCTCTCTCTGGAAAGACTGCTCGTGTTCTGCGACGAGGATGCCGCCGTATCGGACCCCATTGAGGCTCTCAAGCAAGCTGCGGATCCGGGTGCTCCGCCGCCCCTCGCCGTGCTTATCGGACCTGAGGGCGGGTTCGCGGCGGAAGAGCGCGCCCTCATCCTCGAGCGCCCGAACACGGTCGCCCTCTCTCTCGGACCTCGCATCCTCCGCGCCGATACCGCTGCCGTCGTCGCACTTGCCCTCGTGCAGTCGGTGCTGGGGGACACACGTTGACGTCGCGGCGCGTTGTTCGACCTTGTCGGCTGGACTAAGGAGGCGACATCAACCCAAGGGGCATGCTTGCCCCGCCTTACGGCATGCCTCTTGACCGGAGGACGGCCCTTCCTTCACCGCGAGGCAGCGCATGGCGCGCGACACGTCCGACACCACGCCGCTCACAACGCGTGCGGAGTTGATCGCCTGGTTCGCGGCCGGCGAGAAGCCGGGTTCGCGCTTCTCCATCGGCACCGAGCACGAGAAGATCCCGTTCTACCGTGACGGCAACAGGCCCGTCCCCTACGAGGGCGAGAACGGCATCCGCGCCCTCCTCGAAGGGCTCAAGGAGCGCACCGGCTGGGAGGGTATCGAGGATGCAGGGCATATCATCGGCCTCGCCGGTGCCGAGGGCGGGGCGATCTCCCTCGAACCGGGCGGGCAGTTCGAGCTGTCGGGGGCGCCGCTGCCCGACGTTCACCACACGCTCGCGGAACTGAACACCCATTTGGAGGCTGCTGCGGCCGTAGCGAAACCCCTCGGCATCGGTTTCCTCGATCTCGGCATGAGTCCGAAATGGACCCGCGATCAGACGCCGATCATGCCGAAAAGTCGCTACCGGATCATGGCGGCCTACATGCCGAAGGTCGGCACTCTCGGCCTCGACATGATGCTCAGGACCGCCACCGTTCAGGTCAACCTCGACTTCTGCTCGGAGGCCGACATGGCCGCCAAGATGCGGGTTGCGCTCGCGCTCCAGCCTGTGGCGACCGCCCTCTTCGCGAACTCCCCCTTCACGGATGGCCGCCCGAACGGCTATCTGTCGCGCCGCTCGGAAATCTGGCGTCACACCGATCCGGACCGTACTGGCATGCTGCCGCAGGCCTTCACTGAGGGGTTCGGTTACGAAACTTACGTCGACTGGCTCCTCGACATGCCGATGTATTTCGTGAAGCGCGGCGAGACTTATCACGATGTCTCCGGTGCCTCGTTCCGCGATCTCATGGCCGGCCGCTTGGCGGCCATGCCGGGCGAGTACGCCACCGTCTCCGACTGGGCGAACCACGCCTCCACCGCCTTTCCGGAGGTGAGGCTGAAGCGCTTCATCGAGATGCGTGGGGCCGATGTCGGCGGTCCGGCGATGATCGCCGCGCAGGCCGCTTTCTGGGTAGGCCTTCTGTACGATGCCCGCGCGCTCTCCGACGGCAGCGACCTTGTTAAGGAATGGAGCGCAGCCGATCGCGAATCCCTGCGCGCAACCGCGCCGCGTCTCGGGCTCGCGGCCAGCATCGGAGGACGGAGTGTCGGTGCCGTGGCGGCCGAGGCTCTCGCCATCGCGCGCCGCGGGCTGACTGCCCGCGCACGGCGAGATGGCAACGGACGTGACGAGGCGATCTACCTTCAACCGCTCGAAGCAATCGTCGCAGCCGGCCGTTCGCTGGCGGAGGAGCGGCTCGCCAAGTTCGAGAGCGAGTGGCACCGTTCGGTAGAGCCCGCCTTCGAGACCTGCGCATTTTAACCCGACCGGAAGAGCGCCGGTTCCGCGGTGTTCGCGCGCACGCAAGGAACTCAGGCGTTCGGTTACGGTTCATCTTGTCAGTGATCTTTTAGGCTCATTATCGAGATGGAGGTTTCCCTATGTCGCGCATCCTGACCGCCGCCCTCGCCGGAACGACCGCCATCGGCATGATGGCCGGCTCGTTCACCCCGGCTCAGGCGGCTCCGCTCGCAGCGGTGACGTCAGCGCAGATCGCCGGCCAGGCTGGTCACGTCGAAGAGGTTCGTTATCGCGGCGGTTACTATGGCGGGGGCTATGGCCGCGGTTACGGCCGTCGCGGCGTCGGCGTCGGCGGTGCCCTGGCGGCCGGTGCGGCCCTCGGCATCATCGGCGGCGCCCTCGCCGCGAGCGCCGCACCTCGCTACGGCTACTACGATTACGGCTATGCCCGTCCGGCCTACGGGTACGGCTATGCCCGACCTGCCTACGGTTACGGATACGCCCGTCCGGTCTACGGCTATGGCTATCCGTCCCACGGCTACGGTTACTACGGCTACTGAGCATTACGGCCTCGAGCGGGCCGTCTGACCAGGTCCAACTCTACCGATGAAGCCCCGTCCTCGAACATCGAGGGCGGGGCTTTCGCATGACGTGATGGAGTGCGTGAGATGACCGATTCGGGACATCGTCTGGAGCTGGATCTCACGGGCCTGAAGTGTCCGCTTCCGGTCCTTCGCACGCGCCGTGCCCTGCGGTCGCTCACCCCTGGTGCCACCATCACCGTCACTTGCACCGATCCACTGGCAGCGATCGATATTCCCCATCTCGTGCTTGAGGAAGGCGATCACCTGGAAGATCAGGAGAGGGCAGGGGCCGCTCTACGTTTCACCATTCGACGTCACGATCCAGTCGGTCCCTAGCCGGCGCTCGAAGGTCCTTCGGTCGGTCGGCCTCATTCATGCGCTATCTTGGTTGGTATCGACCCGGGATGCGCAGAACGTCCTGACTATCGACGCTTCACCGCATGCAGGACGAGAGAGGGACAGGATGGCACCAACGATTGGCGGCACGCGCATCGTTCACGACGGATGGAGCCGGTTCCTCGTCGCGGACATCACGCTGGCGGATGGAAGCCGCATCAAGCGCGAGATCGAGGATCATGGCCGCGCCGTCGCCGTCCTGCCCTACGACCCGGATCGCAAAGTCGCTCTTCTCGTCGAGCAGTTCCGGCCGCCTGCTTTCCTCGCCTCGGGCATCACGTCCTTGATCGAGGTGCCTGCAGGCCTGCTCGACGAGAACGACCCGGAAGAGGGGGCGAAGCGGGAAGCGAGTGAGGAGGTGGGTGTGACGCTCGGCGCCCTCGAACATGTCGGCACCGTCTGGAGCATGCCCGGTATCTCCACCGAGCAGATGGACCTCTACCTCGGGCCTTACCGCGCCAAGGATCGTCACGGTAGTGGTGGCGGGCTCGCCGAGGAGCAGGAGAACATCATCGTCCGTGAGATCGAGCTCGCGACGCTGGCGGCTATGAGCGATGCCGGAGAACTCACCGATATGAAGACGCTCACGCTGCTCCTTGCCCTCAGGCTCCGGCATCCCGAACTCTTCTGACGCTCAGTCAGTGGGTCGGTGCGGCCGTTCGCATGAGCGGAGGAGGTCTGTCGCTTCAGATCTTCGAGGCTGCTTCCTCGGCCGTGCTCCGGCGCGTCGGTGGAGGATCGCCTCGTCCATCCGACAGTTCCGTACCGATCAGGGCGAGGAACCGCCATGAACGGACAAAATAACGGTGGAACAATCGTTTCGGATTCTGCACGAACCGGAACAGCCATTCGAGGCCGTTCCGCTGCATGAACACCGGCGCGCGGGGCTGTAGGCCCGCCGCCACGCTCAATGCGTCGCCGACGGCCGCCACGATCGGCGCACCCATCGCAGCACCCTGCTGATCGACCCAAATCTCGGATTTCGGCGCTCCGACCGCCATGATGACGAGCGTCGACCCGTGAGCCTTCACCTCCGCCGCGAGCCATGAGGAATAGGCAGCGTCCCGCTCGAACCCGAGCGGAGGGACCGCAAACGCGACCGATCCTGGCTCAGCCCCGGCTCGGTGCAGCCGCTCGGTAGCGGCGTCTCCGACGCGATCGTCAGAACAGACGAGAAAGACCCGACGGTCTTCCGTCCAAGGACTCGCCAAAACCGCTGCCAAGATGTCGTGCCCGGTGACGCGGTGAGCCTGTTTGTGTCCCTTCAAGCGAGCGAGCCAGACCAGCGGCATGCCGTCGAGTGTTCGAGCCACAGCGCCCGAATAGGCATGCCGAAAGGCCGCGTTCTCGGAAAGGCTAACGATATGATCCATGTTGGCGGTGACGATGAGGCGCGGCCGGCCCGCGGCTGTCATGCCGGCCGTGGCGAGGATGTCGGCGGCACTGCCCGACGCGAATTCAAGACCGAAAAGGGTCACGCCCATGGCGATGGTCCCGTCATGGCGACAGGGGCGATCGATGCAGATCCTTCGCCCCGCATACCTACAGCGACCCTTTCGAGGGAATTCGTACTGACAGTCACAGCATCTCCACGGAGCCGAACAACCGCCTTCGTCCAGGAGACGATGGCAACATCACGCTGCGAGGACATGCATGCATCGGTCCAACGTGACATCGGCTGGTATTACCCATTTCCAACAAGCGGCCCACCCGCGTCCAGGTTCAATCGCAACTAGGTATCACGCATCGACGGCTCGGAAGCTTCGGCTCCGAGCGACGTTTCCGTGCCTCGACCGCCGACGGTCTCGACCTGCGCCGAGAAGGAGCGCGATGCCGGCGCCGAGAGCCGCACCGATGGCCAGAGCTATCGGCAGAATGATCTTGGGGGAAGGCGGCCAACTGCGTACGCGCGCCGGCGTCGCTGATGAGATGATGCGGACATTCGCGTTGTTGAGCCGCTCCTGCTCCTTCGTCTCGCCGGACCGTCGCAGGAAGGTCTCGTAGACCGCCTTGCGGGATTCGAGTTCTCGCTCCAGCTCGCGCAGGCCGACATTGGCGCGGTCGTTGGTCGCGGTCTCGGTCTTGGCCGCCTCCAGACTCTTGCGGATCGTGGCTTCGCTGGCCGCTGCCCGGTCGTAGTCCTTCTGGGACGTGTCGATGATCCGCTCCTTCTCGCGCTGGATCAGGCGCTGAAGGTCGCGCTGCTGCGCGTATTGCTCGGCCATCGCGGGATGGCGCTCGCCCAGCCGCGTGGCGAGCTCGGCGGTGTTACGCGACAGCGTAGCGTATTGCTGGCGGAGGTTCTGCATCTCGAGGGATTGGAGCATCTCTGGCAGCGACGTCCCTGCCTCGCCGGCCCTCATGCGCTTGGCCTGATCGAGGCGCTGGCGGGCCTCGGCGGCGCGGATCGAGGCGGTGACGAGCTGCTGGTTGAGGTCACCGAGCTGCTGGTCGGAAAGAAGCCGGCCACTGGTGCTCACGAGCTTGTTGTCCTGGCGATAGCGGACGACCTTCCGTTCCGCGTCCTCGACACCCTGCCGAAGGGCGGCGAGACGACCGCTCAAGGATTCCGATGCGCGGCGGGCGACCTCGGTCCGCGCCGCCGCCTCTTCCGCGAAGAAGGCCTCGCCGATCGTATTGGCGATTGTGGCCGACTTCTCAGGAACAGTGGTTTCGACGGTGACGTCGATCACGAAGGTGCGCTCGGGACGCCGCACCGTGGTCTTCAGCTTGAGGGAATCGAGGGCAAGGTTCACTGGGTCTCGCCCCGCCAGGGGCGCCTCCATCCCCAGCACCTGCTTCACCCCATTGATCAGGGGGCTGGAGGAGGGTGGACGTAGGAACTCGTCATCCGCGGCGAGGTCGAGCTTGCGCACGACGCGCCGCAGGACGTTGTCCGACTGGATCACGCGGACCTGACTCTCCGCCAGGGACACGCCGCTATCGGCCTGAGGCGTCCGGCTGCTGATGTCGTTGTCGAGGACACGCAGGTCGGCCGGGTCGACGAGGATTTGGATGCTCGACGTATAGCGAGGGGGCAGCATCGTCAGGGTCGCCACCGCCATGGTGACCATGAACAGAACGCCGAGGACGATGAAGCCGAAACCCTGCCTCAGGCGCCGAAAGACGGTCTTGGCATCGAGGCTTCGATCCTCTGCCACCACCTGCACCGGTTCACCTCTGATGTTGGTCCCGAACTCAAACATCTGTTGCGTTCCCTGAACCGTCCGCCGCACGGTCATCCTGATCGTGACGTCTTGGAACGGGACTGTCCCATTCTGAACCACGATGCCCTGCAAAGGCCGAGGGCGAAGGTCCTTCCGCATCCCGCATGCCAGCGCAGAACGGCGCTGCGGCACCGATGAGAGCCGCGAGCGCGCCTCTAACGAGTCGGGATCGTTGCGGGCCCGTCAACGCGGCACGTTACCGAGTAGACCGACTTTGCCGAGTTAGCTGTGAACGGTGAGCAATTCGGCCCGCTGGCTCAGGAGGGTGCGACCACTCCCGCCGGGTCGTCCCGGTAGGCGTCGATCCCTTGGGCGAGGAAGGCCTGGAAGCGCCCTGAATCCGCACGAGCAAGAGCGTTCCAACGCGCAACGTTCGGACGGGCCCGGCTCGCCATCTCGCGCGTCCGGCCGGATCGAAGCGCTGTCGCCAGCGTCGCTGCCGCGGCGGCAGGCTCGCCGGGGGTGATGAACAACCCGGACTCCCCGAGCACCTCGTCGAAGACCTCGCCCGCGGGAGCCACCACCGGCAGGCCGCCATGCTGAACTTCGAGCAGCGGCAAGCCGAGGCCCTCGGCCCGCGACGTGGAAATGAGGAGGTGACAACGTCCGGCCAGGGTCCTCAGCGCGGCTTCGTCGAGGTACCCGTGCAGGGTGAGGAATGGCGGCGGTTCGGCGAGGAAGGCGTGCTCGCCCCATCCCGTTCGGCCGACGATGTGCAACTCTGTCCGGATGCCGCCGGCGTTGAGGGCCGCCGCGATAGCGATGGCCGCTCCGTAATCCTTGCGCGGCTCGATCGTCCCGATGGCAAGAAGCCGAACGGGTTCGCCGTCACGGTACTCGGCCGGCCCTGAGAGGTCCGAGAGCCCGAACACGTCGCGGACCGGAGGGCGAAGCAGCGCCACGAGGGCATCGCGCCGGCACCGGGTCCGAAGGGCCTTGCCGGTCGTACATGAGTTGACGAAGAAGCGCCGGCCGAACCGTACCGCCAGGGCGAAGCTCGGCGCCATGTAGAGGCGGCTCTTCCAGTTCAGCTCCCGCGGCCGCGTCAGCAGGAAGAGGTCGTGGATATAGGCAAGGCAGCGACTGCCGAGAGCGAGCGAGAGGGGAGCCGGAGGGAACCCGGGAAAGACGATGAGGGCGGACCGGTGAGCGAGCCCGAGAGCCGGCAACCCGACCTGCTGCCATGCGACGAGGCTGATCAGGCCGGAACTGGTGACCTCCCGGACGGAATGCGATCGCAGGGCCGGCGAGGCCACGAGATCCATCGCCACCCGCTCGATGCCGGTGACGTGGCCGCGTAGATGAGTCTGGTCGATGAAGATCCGCCGCGTCGCCGGTGTCTCGCGCATCAGGAAGATCCGGTCCGAAGGCGGCTCAGGAGGCTCGCAAGGTAGATGAGCCTCCTGAGCCAGAATGGCTGACCTCGCCCCATCAGCCTGTGCTTGACGCGCCTCAGGCGCCGCAGCGCAGGATGGGACGATACCTGCAGCGTTGCTGCGTTTCCCTCGTAGCGATCGGCAGAGAACGCAAAGTATCTCATGAGATCGGGGGAGAACCGAATTCTTGCCCCTGCAGTACCGGGAAGGGGTCCGAGCCAGACCTCCAGGATATCGTGCATCCTGAGGGCAGCAGCAGCGTAGCTGTTGCGGTTCTCCAAGGCGATGCGGCCCCAGGCGCCGAGATTGCGGCGAAGTTCCGGGTCTGCGATCAGGCGTTCGATACTGCTCACGAGGTCTGATGCCCGCACGGGCGTCAACAATCCCGATACGCCGTCGATGACGGCCGTGGTCAATCCGCAGGAGCGATATGCGACGGTCGGCGTACCGCATAAGCCCGCCTCCACCGGCGTCTGCCCCAAAGTCTCGGTCTGGCTGGCGGTGATGTAGATGTCGCAGGCGCCATACCATTCGGCCAGGCGGGCCTCGTCCCCGATCGGCCCCGTCGCGATCAGGTCCGGCAGGCCGAAGACGGATGGGTCGTCGAGCCGTCCGGCTGCCACGAAGCGGATACCGGGCCTGGCTATGGCCTTCAGAGCCACCGACAGGTCGGCAAAGCCCTTTCCCGGCGCGTCGACGATGACAGCGCCGAACATCACGATCACGTCGTCTTCCGGCAGTCCCAGCCTCTGGCGAAGCACAGCCTTGCTTTCCGGACGAAACACGCCCGTCGGGAAGGCGAGGTCCATCTCGAAAACGCCGGCATCGTTTCCGGCAAGGTGCCGGGCCGCCATTGCGGTCCAGGCCGAATTGGCCAGCAGCATCGGGCCGCCAGGGGCCTCGAGCACGGCGCGCTTGCGGGCATAGACCTCAGCGATGCGGGTCGGCGGAAGCTGTGGGTAATGATCGGGGGTGGGGCACCGCGCGTCGCATCCCGAGGCGATCAGCGCGCAGCTCTGCGGAAAGGCGCAGCGGCCCGTAAGGGGGAAGAGGTCGTGAAGAACAGCCGCCACGGGCAGGGAGGCACCGAGACGCCCCAGAATGTCGTTACTCCGGGTCGCACCATGGAGATTGCCCGCCAGAACGAGGTCGTGACCGCCTGCAGCGATAGCGGCCTCGGTCTTCGGGAACGAATTGGTCCACTCCGCCGCTGCTGCAGGCGATTCAGACCTCAACTCCACATGTGTCAGGCGATGGTGGGCGAGGCCAAGGGCCTCGGCAAGGCGCCGATGAGCGATGCCGGCACCTGCGGTGTAACCCGTATCCGTGAGGGCTACGATCGACCGGCTCCCATACGCGGACGGCAGCGAGCCGCGCGGATAACGCTGAAGCAGGACAGGCCGTCCGATGCGGGCGAACTCGGCTCCTTGCTCGGACAGCCGATTCCAGAGATCCGTCATCGGATCGGTGGCCTCGATGCCCTTGCCGCCTGCCTCGACGACAGCCGCCCTCTTCCAGAGACAGTCGCCACCAACCGCAAGATCGATGTCGGAAGCCAGAAGAGCGCGTGCAGGTCTCATCCGGCCCGGCGATTGCGCCGAGGCATCGACCGCAAGCACGCCTCGATCGAACAGGACGCGCAAGCCGGCCACGACGTCAGCGCCCATCAGCGCCGCATGGAGAGCAAGGGCAGCGAGCGCGCCGGGAGCGAGAAGATCGCCGGACCGAATGACGAAGAAGAACTCCGCGCCTTCGTATTCCAGCACATCTGCGATGCGGAGACAGCCGGATTCTACCCGATGACTTCGAAGATTCGGATAATCCTGACGCTCCACCGAAGCGAGTGTCGCGGCATCGCCTCGTTCCGATGCTGATCCCGTCACGACGACCAGAATCAGAGGCCACCGATTGCCGTTCGGAAGGTTCTGCGGAAGCGGGGGCGCTTTGTGGAAGTCTCCGAAGGGCCAGCCGGCGATGCCGTGCGACGCCTCGTCGAACTTCTCCACGTCGCCAGCCTGTCGCACCGCTTGCAAGCTTTCCGCCTGTCGAGGACCTCAATCGGGGCCGCTAAGGCCAAGACACAAAAGGGCGATGGATCAGGGCGGGAAATTGGTCGGAGTGATAGGATTCGAACCTACGACCCCCACGTCCCGAACGTGGTGCGCTACCAGACTGCGCTACACTCCGACAGCCGGCGCAAAAGCCGGCGCCGGAGCTATAGCGACCCGCGTCCCCTGCCGCAAGCGATCGTTCGGCCCTCGTCCTCGGTTCGTGCAAGCCGGCCCGGAAGGTTCAGTTCCTCCGGCCAACCTGGCAGGAGCGATGTGACGCTCATCGGTACCCTCCAGCCTTCGATGGCGACAGCACCGACATAGCCGGGAAAGGGCGTGAGGCCGTGAAGACTCCAGCCGCGCGCTGCAGTCTTGTCGCCGCCAATGCTCAGCACCTCGGCACGATGCGGGGGGACGGTGACCACGAAGCTGTCGAGCGGCAGGGAAAGGCCGAGACCGCACGCCTTCGCAAACGCTTCCTTACGGGTCCAAAGTCCCATGAATGCGTCAAGGAGCGTATCGGCATTGTGGCGTTCGAGGTCTCGGACCTCTTCCGGCGCGAAGTGATGCCGTGCGATGCGCAGCGCATCCGGGATCGAGCGCACCATCTCGATGTCGACGCCGATCCTACCTATCCTTGAGAAGCCGACGAGTGCCTGATCGCCCGAATGCGACAGGTTGATATGGAGGCGACCCCGCTCGGGTCCGGCCAATTCCGGCTTGCCGGTCGTTCCGGTTTCAAAGCGCAGCGCTTTCGGATCGACGTCGAGTGCGCGGCCAAGGACGAAACGAAAGGCAGCATGGCTCACGACGAAGCGGTCGCGATCCTCGCGCCTGAGAAAGCGGTCGGCCCGCTCTCGCTCATCGGAAGAGAGGAGGGCGAAGCACGCGACACCTCTTTCATGGTTGCAGTCTGGGTCTGTAGCGAGGCCGGCACACCAAACCTCGCTATGAGCTTCCGTCATCGCCGGCCGGACCTACATCGAACGCGATCCGCTCCGGGAGCTTCCACGTGAAATCACCGTACCGGTGGCCGCGGATAGGAATATCCAGGCCAGAAATGCCACTTCCGCTGCAGCGACCGAGGCATAACCGAAGCCGAGAAAACTCACGACGTCCCAGTCGCAACGCATCGAGCGGATGATTGGAAGAATAAACAGAATTAGGAATACGCCTGCCGCGAGCAAGCAAATCGTCCTGGACATCTTGGCAATACCGGGTGATCAGAATCTCCGGCGTTGACCTTGATTGGTTTTCAACCTGACGGCGAGACCAAAAGTCCGCTCTCGCTTGTCGGGATGTTAAGTGTGGTAAAATCGCCTCGGCACGAATCCAATGGGTATCGGCGTGGCACAGTGTGTCGAACGTTCAGGCCGGCCTCGATCTATTCTCGTCACGCGTAGATGTTGCCGCCCGTCTGAGGAAAGCGCTCGGCAAGGGCGCGACGGAGCTTCTCGAGTGCCCGGTTCTCGATCTGTCGTACGCGCTCCTTGGAAATACCGAGCCTTTGTCCAAGGGCCTCAAGCGTCGCCTGATCCTCGGCGAGGCGCCGCTCCTTGAGGATCCGCAACTCCCGCTCGGAGAGCACTGCGAGCGCCTCGTTCAGCCAGGTCAGGCGCCGCTCTCCATCCACCGAGGCCGAGACAGTCTCGTCAGGCAGTTCGGCGCCGTCGACGAGGAAATCCATCCGTTCCGAGGAAGCCTCGCTCTCGTCACCGACCGGAGCGTTGAGCGACATGTCCGGGCCGGACAGCCGCGCATCCATGAGCGCCACATCCTCGCGCGACACCCCGATTGCGGTCGCGATGCGGCGATGGATCTCGTCGCCCACATGCTCTTCGGTCGATTGCATCAGCCGGGCGCGTAGGCGGCGCAGATTGAAGAACAGCGCCTTTTGCGCCGAACTCGTTCCGCCACGCACGATGGACCAATTGCGCAGGATGTAGTCCTGGATCGAGGCGCGGATCCACCATGTCGCGTAGGTGGAGAAGCGCACCTCGCGCTCCGGCTCGAACCGAGCCGCCGCTTCCATCAACCCCACATGACCTTCCTGAACGAGGTCGGCCATGGGCAATCCGTAATGGCGGAACCGGCCGGCGATGGCGATGACGAGGCGCATGTGGGCCGAGATAAGCCGATGAAGCGCCTGCTCGTTGCGGCTGTCCTTCCACGCCACTGCGAGCCCTCGCTCCTCGTCACGGGCAAGGAAGGGGGCTTCCATCGCCGTGCGAATGAACTGGCGCCGAATACCCGCGATATCCGCCATCCCTGCCTCCGCCTCTGTGAACCGAGCGCTTCCACTGCAAGGGCCAAGCGCGCCAACGGAGCGGCTGCAAAACCTTTGTCAGGCAACCGACAACGGGAGCAGTGAAACATGGTTCCGCTTCGACGAGAGGCGGGTCAGGATGCCGCGGCAGCACGAAAAAGGCCCGGCGCTGACGCACCGGGCCCTGTGATCTCATCATAAGCGAGAGGACGTGCCTCAGGCGGCTTCTTCCTGCAGATCGTCGCCCTCGGGTTCGACGTCACCCTTGGCGCGGCGCGGCGACTTCGCGAGGCTCTGCTCGATGAGCTTGAGAGCTTCGGTCTCGGTCACGCGATTCACGGCCGAGATCTCTCGCACGATCCGATCGAGGGCAGCTTCGTAGAGCTGGCGCTCGCTGTAGGACTGCTCGGGCTGAGCCTCAGAGCGGAACAGGTCACGCACGACTTCCGTCACCGAGAGGAGGTCACCAGAATTGATCTTGGCCTCGTACTCCTGAGCGCGGCGCGACCACATCGTGCGCTTGATGCGCGCGCGGCCGGTCAGCACGTCGAGAGCCTTCTTCACCAGTTCCGGCTCGGCGAGCTTGCGCATGCCGACGCTGTTGGCCTTGGCGGTCGGCACTCGCAGAACCATCTTGTCCTTCTCGAACGACACGACGAACAGCTCGAGCTTGTAGCCAGCGATTTCCTGCTCCTCGATCGCCGTGATGCGACCTACACCATGGGCGGGATAAACAATCGCTTCCCCGGTCTTGAAACCTTGGCGGCCAGCCGTCGTCTTCTTAGCTGTGGTCATGCGAGAAGCGCCTCCAGAACATCGCGCGGGTTCAAACCCGTGCTCAACCATGTCGCCCGGGGTGGGTTACCCGGCTTCAGCCCCTGTCCGCCGGCTCGCAACGTGATCATCACGCCAAAACCATCGGTTCCCAGGCTTGCCGTTGCCCTATGACCGTGACTACGCAACCGCGAAGGGCAGGATACGCCTTCAACGATCGGTTACATGCCGAACTCTTTCCCAAACAAAACTGGGAACCACCAGCAGGGATAGGAAGGGCACGTCAGGCTAGAACGACGGCAGGCGCTCTGTGTACCACAAACAGGCACATGAATCAAAGGATTGCGGCCGTAAACCCGCAATCTCTTCCCCGGCTAAGCCAAGCTTCTGCACGATTTTCGAGAAACGCCGGATGCCGCTATGAGGCGCTGACCCGGCCGGTCCCGGCTTAATCACCGGTACCGGGATTGGCGGAGAAATGCGCCTCAAACTTACCGGAGACGCCGTCCCATTCCTTCGCGTCGGCGGGAGCGTCTTTCTTCTGCGTGATGTTCGGCCAGCTCTTGGCGTAATCCGCATTCACCTTGAGCCAGTTCTCGAGGCTCGGCTCGGTGTCGGGCTTGATCGCCTCGGCAGGGCATTCCGGCTCGCAGACGCCGCAATCGATGCACTCGTCAGGATGAATGACGAGCATGTTCTCGCCTTCATAGAAGCAGTCGACCGGACACACCTCGACGCAGTCCATGTACTTGCACTTGATGCAGTTCTCGGTGACGACGTAGGTCATTGAGCCTTCAGTCCTCGATCCGGTGGTCCGGAGCCGGCATATCGCGCGTGATAGGGTTGTGCACAGCAGCCCGGGCGGGATGGTGCGCCAGTCATCTTTCCTGGCGGTTAAAGTCCAAGGTGAAGGCCTTACTCGACCCACGCCCATAGACGGCAGGGCTCTAGACCCTGCAAATCGTCGTGACAAGCACCGAGGTGCTAGCCGCCACCTACCCCTCAGTCGGGGGAAGAAGGCGACAGGTCCTCGTAGAGCAGCCGCGCTTCGGCAGCCGGTCCGCGCCTTTCGCCAAGGTCAAGCACTCGCACGGTTGCGGTGCCGTGTAGCGCCGCCACCGTCAGCACGTCGCCGCAGGCGATGGCCTTCGCCGCGCTCTCGATCCGAACGCCATTGAGCCGGACGAAGCCATCGGTGACGAGGCGCGCGGCAAGGGAGCGCGATTTGGCGAACCGCGCGAACCAGAGCCACTTGTCGATACGCTGCCGGTCATCCTTCATCGAGGTCCGTCGTAATGATCTGCCTCAGCGCTTCCCGCCGTCGGCCTCGAGTTGGGCCTTCAGCGCGGCGAGCTTGGCGAAAGGCGAATCCGGATCGGGCGCGCGCTCCCGGCGCGGCGGACGTTGATCCTCGCGGGTAGCACCTCGCGCCTCGTCACGACGTTCCGGACGGTTGCGGCCGGGCTCGAACCGCTCGCGGCGGGGCGGACGTCCGCCTTCCGGCCGGGCTTCGGAGCCCTGAGGCCGCGAGGCTCCCTCGGCCGTCCGATTGCGGCGGCCATCGCCGGCACTTGCAGCCGCGGGCCGCCGATCCTGTTGGCCGCGATCGTCCTGACGGCCGCCGGCTCCGCGAGCACCTGGAGCTCCGTCGCGTCCGCTGCGCGGCCGGTTCTGGCGTGGATTGGCGTTGCGCGCCTGACGCTGAAGCCGCCAGACTTCGGTGGTGATGACCTCCTCGGCTGCGGATGCGTCGGTGGACGCGGCTTCCGCAACCTCGGCCTCGGTTGCTGCAACAGGCTCCTCGACGGCCTCGGCGAGAGCTGCGGCGTCCGCTACCGGTTGGGCCATCTCCGGTTCGGCAATGTCCGGCTCTGCAGGCACGGCCTCGACGGCTTCGCCTTCATGCGCCTCAGGTTCACGCTCCTCGATTTCGAGGCCCACAGCCACCGGCTCGTCCGCAGGGGTTTGAACGTCCTCGGGGAGAACCGAGTCCTCCGTCGACCCGGATTCGATCTCTGCGCCAGCCTCTTTCGTCGAGGGGATGGAATCTTCCAAAGGACCGGCGGTCTCGTCGAGGACGGCTTCCGTTCCGCTCTCATCGCCAACGGTTTCACTCACAACACTTGTTTCGTCCGAGCTTGCCGCAGCCACCGGCACAATCGGCTTTGTCGCCGCCGCCGGGATCAGCGGGACCGTGATCGCAGCGCCTGGTCGGCTCTCCGGCGCGTAGCCGAGCGATTTCAGGATCGAGGCGAAATCCTCGCCCGAACAGCCGACGAGAGAGGTCATCCCGACCGTCGGCACAAAGGTGTCGTCATCGGCCGTGCCCGGTGGCGGATCACCGGCCGTGGTGCCCGGACGGTAGGCGATCGCAGGGCGGATCAGGTCGGCGAGGCGCTCCAGGATGTCGACGCGCACGGCGCGCTCGCCGCAGACCCGGAAGCCGGCAGCCCGATACAGGCCCTTCGCGATCTCCTGATCGACCTTGATCGACGTGCGGCCTGAGCCTGCGAGATGCGCGATCTCGTCGAGTCCGCGCTGGTCGAGACCGCCATTCTTCAGCGCCCAGAGCTGTGCCGACAGAGTGCGCGGCGCCGGCTTCAGGAGCGCCGGCAGGAAGATGTGATAGGCACCGAACCGTACCCCATGGCGCCTGAGGGCGCCGCGGCCCTCCTGGTCGAGGCTCCGCATCTCGTGCATGACCTTGGACCGCTCCAGCACGCCGAGCGCCTCGACCACCTGGTAGCCGATGCCCTTCGACAGGCCGACGAGATCCGCCGCCGTCTCGATCTCCATCAGCGGCCCGAGCAGGCGAACGACATAGGCCTTGAGCCAGGCGGTGAGGCGGCCCTCGACCTTGTCGCGGGCAGGACCGGTGAGGTGCTCGTCGGCGACCAGGCGGACATGCGGCTCGAACAGCTTGTCGCCGGGTGCGAGCTTGGCGACGGGATCGCCGGTCCAGCGGATGATGCCGTCATGCGAAAGCACGATCGCCGAATCCGCCGCCGTAGCGAACCGCTCGGCCCGTGCCTCGATCTCGCCCCCGAGCGCTTTCTCGGCGGCGCTGCGCAGGGTCTTGGCCTCATGGCCCTCGGCACCAGGGTCCGGAACGAACCGGAAGCCGTGGAGGTGGCCGACATGCTGCCCCTCGACGGTGACGTCGCCGCCGGCGGTGATCTCAGCTTCCAACATCGTATTCTCTCTGAGGCGCCGCATCAGGACGCTGGTGCGCCTGTCGACGAAACGGCTCGCGAGGCGTTCGTGCAGGGCGTCGGACAGCCTGTCCTCTACCCGACGCGTCTCGCCCTGCCAATGCAGGGGATCGCGAAGCCAGTCAGGCCTATTCGCCACGAAGGTCCAGGTCCTCCCTTGCGCGATCCTCTGAGAGAGCGCGTCGATGTCGCCGTCGACGCGGTCGATCATCGCCACGTGCTTGGCGAACCAGTCGTCGGGGATGCGTCCGGCCATCCCCCTCATCAGGAAGCGGTAGAGTTGGGCGACGAGGTCGGCGTGGGTTTGGGGGTGGACCTTGCGGTAATCCGGCACGCCGCAGGTGTCCCATAGGCGCTGCACCGCGGCCCGCCCCTGCGCGAGATCGCGGATGTCCTCCTCGCGCATGAGGATCTCCAGGGCAGACTGGTCCTCGCCCATGGGGGCACGGGTCAAGCCCTTCTCGCGCGGATGCTCGTCGAGACTTTCCTGGAGGGCCTTGAGCGAACCGAATTCGAGGTCGGGGTTGCGCCATTGCAGGACGCGCAACGGCTCGAAACTGTGGCTCTCCAACGCCTCGACCATCTCGGGCTCGAAGGCGGGGCAACGACCCGTCGAGCCGAAGGTGCCGTCAGAAAGGTGGCGGCCGGCACGTCCGGCGATCTGCCCCATCTCGGGAGGGGTGAGCTTGCGAAAGCGGGTCCCGTCGTATTTCCAGTTCGCCGCGAAGGCGACGTGGTCGACGTCGAGGTTGAGTCCCATCCCGACAGCGTCGGTAGCGACGAGATAATCGACGTCGCCGGATTGGTAGAGCTCGACCTGGGAGTTGCGCGTGCGCGGCGAGAGAGCACCGAGAACCACCGCCGCGCCGCCGCGCTGGCGCCGGATCAGCTCGGCGATGGCGTAGACCTCCTCGGCCGAGAACGCGACGATGGCCGTGCGCCTGGGCAGGCGGCCGATCTTCTTGTCGCCGGCGAAGGTCAGCTTGGAAAGGCGAGGGCGCGTGGTGATCGCGACGCCCGGGATCAGCGACTGCACCAGCGGCAGCATGGTCGAGGAGCCGATCAGCAGAGTCTCTTCGCGTCCGCGCTGGTGGAGCAGGCGGTCGGTGAAGACGTGACCGCGATCCATGTCGGCGGCGAGCTGGATCTCGTCGATGGCGACATAGGCGAGGTCGAGGTCGCGCGGCATCGCCTCGATCGTGCAGATCCAGTAGCGAGGCCGGTCCGGCTTGATCTTCTCCTCGCCGGTGACGAGGGCGACCTTCTCGGGCCCCACCTTGGCGACGACGCGCAGATAGACCTCTCGCGCGAGCAGACGCAGCGGCAGGCCGATCATACCGGTGGGATGGGCCAGCATCCGCTCGATGGCGAGATGCGTCTTGCCGGTATTGGTCGGGCCGAGCACCGCCGTGACGCCGCGAGAGCGGGCCTGCGGGGGGAGGGAACGGCGGGTCATCGTGAAGGAGCGGTCCCTTCGGGCAAAGAGGCCGTCGGCGCGGTATGGAAGACGCGCGAGGATTGAGCGGATCAGTCGCCCCGGTCGCGTCGGGGATAAGGCCGCGACCCTCGGCTGTCCTCACCATATGGGGCGGCACGCCCCCTTCCGCCAAGGGCCGGATCGTCCGCGGCGATTCCCGGGACGCCGTAAATCTCGATGCGGGTCGAGCCGCGCCGCGGTTCGAGGTCGGCGCACAGGGTATCCGGAACGCTGGTGATCGGCCCGCGCCGGGACGGGCGATTCTCGGTGACCTGCGCGGAGGAATAGGCGTCGCCTCCGCAGGACGGAGAAGAAACGAGGCTTTCGGCGCAGGCCGGACCGGTGGCGAGAAATGCGATCACCGGAAGCCAGCGCATCGCCGGTCCTCTATCGACCGTCGAGGCTCGCCACCGCGCCCGGAGCGGGTGCCGCAGCCGTCGTGGTTCCGCCGCTGCGCTGCCAGCGGGTGGCCTCGATGATGTTCGTGCCGATCGTGGTGCGCACCGAGATCCGGACGGGCAGAAGCACGCGGGTGCCTTCTACGGGCGCCAGCCACACCGACATGTCGCGATTGTCCTCCATGAACTTCACGCCGGGCCGGTCCGGCCGATGACCGGCGATCGGCTGGTAGCGGGCGTTGCAGACGAGAACGGGGCCGGAATAGCCCGGCTTCTCGACATTGCGGGTCTCGCCGTAGCTCAGCACCACGTTGAACCGCGTGGCGCCGTCGAAGACGGGCAGGGTGCGGTTGCAGTTCTCTGCGTCGGTGAGCGAACCCTTGCCGATCGCCGGCATCATCAGGGCACTGGCCGGATCGACGACGCCGCGCCGGTTGGCCGCGGTGATCGGCACGCGATCGCCGAGGTCGACCAGCGGCGGCGTGATCTCGGCCTGGGTGACGTTGCCGCTGGACAACGCCATCCGCACGGCGATTCCGGCGTTGGAGGTCTTTGTCGCGATGGCGAAGGTCGAGGGCTGCGGTGCGCTGGTCATCGATCCGCTGGCGCGGGCTGACCCCATGCCGCCGGTGACAGCGCCGACGAGCCCTGTGAGGCGGGCCGACACGTCCATCTTGTAGCGGCTGCCCTCGAACGAGCCGGAGACCTGCGCGGTCCCGATCGGGATGCCGGCGAGGTTGACGCCGTAATCGACCGTGACGAGCGCAGGGCTCGCCTTCGGCCGGGCGATAGCAGGCACGGCGGCGACGGCAGTCGCGACGAGGGTTGAGAGAAGAAGGCGCATGGCGCACATGGCTTTCGGGACTCGGCTTTCGGACTCGGTTTTTCGCGAGATCGCATGGTGGAATGCGCGTCGCTAGCTGGCCGAAGTGGCCGACCTCGCCATCGTCGCCTCAAGATGGTTAACACACCGTTGGCCGAGGCCAAGTCTGGCAAAGCCGCTAAGGCTTAGTCTGGCAAAGCTTGAGACGGATGGTTTGTGGTCGCTCGACCTTGACGGAGACCCCCTCCAGCCCCTATAGCCTCGCGCCTTCAATGACAGCGCCGATCGATCGGGTCAGGCGTGCGTGAGGCTTTTGTCGCAGTGGCGGTGGAAGCGTCCCGCCAGGTCGGTCGAACCGCGAAACGAAACGGGATCCTAGACCATGTCGCGCCGTTGCGAACTCACGGGCAAAGCCGTGCAGACCGGCCACCTCGTGAGCCACTCGAACCGCAAGACCAAGTGCCGGTTCCTGCCGAACCTGTGCCAGGTCACGCTGCAGTCGGACGCTCTGAAGCGTCGTGTGCGCCTGCGCGTCACCGCCCATGCCCTGCGCTCGGTGGAGCATCGCGGCGGCCTCGACGCCTTCCTGATCAAGGCCCGTGAGATCGAACTGTCGCAGGGCGCCCGCCTTCTCAAGCGCGAGCTGCACAAGAAGCTTGCCGAGGTCGAGACTCCGGCCGCCGCCTGAGTGGGCGCGCGAGGCATTAGCCTCTCGAGCCTCTCGCTTTCGATCTTCATTCTCGTTTCGATCGGCCGTCGCATGCCTGAAGCGTGCGGCGGCCTTTCCTGTTCGTGACACGGTCCGCCACGGCCGATGAACGCCCTCCTTCTCATCGCTCCGATTTTCGGCCTCATCCTGATCGGATGGGGCGCGGCCCTGGCCGGCCTCCTGTCGGAGAAGGTCAGCGAGGGCTTGTCCGAATACGTTTTCGCGATCGCGGTTCCGGCCCTCATCATCGCCACCCTGACACGGCCCGGCCTCACCGGTGCGATCACCTGGTCGTTCTGGTTCAGCTATTTCGGCGGCGTCGCGGTGGCCTGGGCGGCGGCGTCCTTCATCGGCGCACGGCGCGATGGCGTCGGTCGCCGCGGCGCCGTCCTTCACGGCTTTGCGGCGAGCCAGTCCAACACCGTCTTCATCGGCGTTCCGATGATCCTGCAGGCCTATGGCGAGGCCGGCGCCTTCCCGCTCTTCATGCTGCTCGCCGTCCACCTGCCGCTGATGATGGGCGCCGCGACCTTCCTGATCGAATCGGACGGAGACCAATCGGTAGTGAGGCGGCTGCGCAGCCTCGGGCTCGTGCTTGCCCGCAACCCGATCTTCCTCGCCCTGGCAGCCGGCCTCGCGATGAAGGGCCTCGGGCTCTCGCCGGGCGGCATGGTCAAGACCCTGATCGACGCCATCGCCGGCACCGCCTCGACCTGCGCCCTCATTGCCCTCGGCGCCGGCCTCGTCCGCTACCGGGTGGTGCACGACCTGCCGGGCGCTCTGGTCATCTCAGGCCTGAAGCTTCTGATCCACCCGCTGGCAGTCTGGGTGCTGGCGTTCCACGTCTTCACGATGCCGCCCGCCTATGCCGGCGTGGCGGTGCTGTTCGCCGCGATGCCGATCGGGATCAACTCATACCTGCTCGCGGTCCGCTACCGGGCCGAGACCGGCATCATCGCCGCCGCCGTGATGATCTCGACCCTACTCGCCGCCGTGACGACGCTCGGTTGGCTCGCGGTCCTCGGGAAGGGCTGAGCAGGATCAGCGCAATTCACTGAGCGCTGTAGACCGGAGATCCGAATTCGGCGGAGGCATCCAGAGACGCCCTCGATCGGAAGGGAGGCAGGCTCCTGAAATGATTCGATCGGGCTCCCCTTCACCGTCTCGGGGCCGCATTTCATACTGATCCGACAGCCCGATCATTAGCTTCGAAGGGGAACGGCGTCGGCTCCCACAGATGCTCCATCCCGAGCTTGCGGGCCGTCACCCGTTCCATATCCCGAAGGACATCGCCGACACCCGACTTGTCGTCCGCCGCGACGAGCGGCGCCCGCCGATCGATCGCCGTCTGGACATCGGCGTAATACTGTTTGTACGAGGGGCTGTCCCGAGGCGAAATATAGACCGACATGTCGAAACCCTTGCCGTAAATTTTCATCGCGGCGTCGACGTCTCCGGCCTCCCTGAGAAAGTTCCTGTAGCCAAGTCTTCCGAAATAGCCTGCGGAAAATCCAATCAGACTTCTCGTATGTTCCAAGAAGGTTTCAAGATCTTCCATTTTTCTCAGGAAATGAATTGTGAAGTTCTCAACGGAATACGACAATTCTCCAGCAACGCGACGGTCATCATGGTCCTAAATAATGTCGCGATTCTGTCTTGGGAACATATCTGTATCTCGACCGCTTGCCGCTCCGGTATACGTGAACATATGGGATACGAGGCAAAAGGGCCTGAACAGTTCGGCATTCCGGCGGCGGTAGATCCAGATGCTCCTTAAAACGTGGCGAAGAGGCTTCATAACGATACAGTAGTCAAAACGAACAAGATCGTCACGGCGATCGGCTGGAGCAGCTTCTTGATCTGGCGCTTCGTCGTCATGGCTGCTCGTAGGGCCTCATCTCGATGACGACGATACACTTCGTTCCAGGAAACGTTTTATAAACAGCAAACGCCAATTCAGAGGATCGTGCGGCGGTCAGCGGCGAATTTCCAGTTTTTACTTCGTGTATGCATGCCGTAAAAACTGGTGCTCGCTCCAAGACGTCAAGTCGAAATCTGTCGAGAGTTCCGTAGACTGCCTCACTCCCTGACTTCAGCAGAGAATACTCCGGAACCAACCTATCGTCATTCAGCCTTTCGATCAGGTGTTCCAGTTCCTTGTGGACCCGCGTCCCATACTCGCTCGGATTCCAGTAATTGCCCAGCATCTTGATCGTGTCCGCGGCCAAGTCGGTACGGTCCTGGACGACGGGGCGCAGGGGGCACGCTTCGTTGACCACGTCGCGTGTCAACGTCCAGACCCAGAAGCCCGGCGTCGCGCGGGTCTCCGCCGGAACAGTCGCATCATAGTCCCGCGCGTTGAAGCCGAAGACGGCCTTACGTTCGGCGGTGTTGCGGCTCGATAGGTAGTCGTAAAGCTTCGCCGCCTGATCGAAGGGCGAGTGTGGGCAGGCGTGATGCCCGGCAGCAGAAGCGGGGGCTTCAGCGAGAAGGCCGGCTGCGCCACCGCCTCCTCCTCAAGGCCATCGCCTGTCCATCGCGTCCTCGCTATGACTTCGCCCGACTTCCCGTCGCGGACGGTTTGGACCGCTCCTGTCGTTTCGAAGATCGTGCTCGTGCCGTCGGGAGCGACGACGATGTGGCGTTCATCCCAGCCCTTCGACCGATCGCCACGATTGTAGGTGAAGCGGATCGCCGTACCGTCCGACCCGATCGCACCCTCCTCGATCGACCAATCATTCGAACTGGACCCGACCCTGATCCACCGTCCGCCATCTGACTGTCCAGCCGGAGCGCGAGGTTGGTCGGCGCTGTACTTGCGATCCAGGCTCCGCTGAACGCGAATCAGCTTCGTCTCGAAGGCCAGGGCGGCGAGCCGGTAACGGAGGGCATCAATCTCGCCCTGATGCTTCGAAGGGAGCCGCATGGATCGTCCTCGTTCATGATTTGTTCCAATGTGGCGAGGATTAGGAGTAATGTCGCCTCATAGGCTTTAACTCGCAATTATATACGTGACAAAGCAGAAACGAGGGTGTAAGTCCTATCTATCGAACGGACACGCTTGTTATGAACCTCTCGGACCCTCGCTTCATCGACGTTGACGCCGCCCGCGCTTGGCTTGAAGCGCAGCGCTGGATGAACGGTCGGGTCTGCCCTCACTGCGGCAACGCCGACGAAGCCAAGATCAAGGCGCTCGCTGGCAAGGCCCATCGCCCCGGCGTCTATCAGTGCAACGAGTGCCGTGAGCAGTTCACCGTCACGGTCGGCACCGTCATGGAGCGTTCCAAGATCCCGCTCAACAAGTGGGTGATGGCAATGCATCTCATGTCCTCGTCCAAGAAGGGCATGTCGGCTCACCAGCTCCACCGCATGCTCGGTGTCACCTACAAGACGGCGTGGTTCCTCTCCCATCGCATCCGTGAGGCCATGCGTCCCGGTCCCGACGCCGGCCCGATCGGCGGCGAAGGCAAGATCGTGGAGGCCGACGAGACCTATTTCGGCAAGACGGAGGAGAGCCGTCCTTCCCCGAAGCGCAAGGGCCTCCCCTACACCAAGGGCGGTCGCTCTGGCCCGTCCAACAAGCTCGCGATCGTGTCCCTGGTTGAGCGTGGCGGCACAGTCCGCTCGTTTCATCCTGGCGTGGCCGACAAGGTCGCCGTGACCGCGATCGTGAAGGAGAACATCGCCAAGGAGTCGAAGTTCTTCACCGACGAGAGCCGCCTTTACACGGGCCTCTCAGCGCACTTCGTGGAGCACTCCACCGTCAAGCATTCGGTCGGCGAGTACGTCCGTGGCGAGGTCCACAGCAACACGATCGAGGGCTATTTCAGCATCTTCAAGCGCGGCATGAAGGGTATCTATCAGCACTGCGCTGAGAAGCACCTTCACCGCTACCTCGCTGAGTTCGACTTCCGCTACAACCACCGCACCAAGCTCGGCTACAGCGACTATGAGCGTTCCTGCCAGTTGGCGCAGGGCCTTGCCGGCAAGCGCCTCACCTATCGGCGGACTGACGAAGCCAGTCGATATCTATAGGGCTGAGAGACATTTAAGGCGCTTGCGCAATGCGGAAGCGCGCAAATATTAAATTTATTCTCGGCCGGTTATTCACCTTCCACTAAGGCGCGTATGGTTCTAATTGGCATTAGCATCTTTGGCGATGCTTTACTATCAGAGTATGGCTCAAACCCTAGGCTGCTGTAGAACGCAGTAGACTCTTCGTCGTATGACTGAAGAGTTAGGGCGTACATCCCAGCAATTTCCGAGATTTGATATACCTTATCAAAGACGTCCGACAACAGCGCGGTTCCGACGCCTTTGCGTTGGCATTCCCGGTGCACACCTAGAAACGCTAAATGAACGGCCGGAAATGCGGTATAATTTTTCGTGTAATCTGCTGGCTTGCTTGGAAGAGCCGCCATGCTCTCGTTTCCAATTTGCAGCGCGTAATAACCTACAACCCGACCTGTCGCAGGGAAGATGGCTTCAAAAACGCGATATTCGACGCGATCAAAGCACTTCTTTGAATTATTCTTGTACCAGTTATCTATGGGACGCCGTCCGCACTCAAAAAAATTGCGCGGGCGGTCTCGTTGATAGCTCTCAATAATTACTTGCAAGGGTTCTAGCGCGCGGCCACGCTGATGTTGTTGCTATCACGCATTTCACGACCGCGGCGGTAAACTTCCTTGAGCTTGGCGTTTGGCGCCCCGTTCTCATTATAAAGACGGCGCACAAACTCCGCAGCCTCGCGCTGATTTTTGAACGCGAGCTTCTCGCTCTTGTCGCTGCTAAGGCCTAGCCAGAGCCGAAATGTTTGAAAGAGGTTCATGTCGTCACTGCTAGCCCGGCCCGAGTTGCGACACACTGTGTTAGGTGCGGGTTAACGGCTTATGATCAGGGTCGTTCCGCATCCTCATAGGGCCAAACTAGCCCGCCGTCCATTGCATCAGACTGCGCCAATAAGATGCTTGGTATGCATATACATAAAAATCGAGAGAAGCCTCGACCGCCTTTAGCCCTTATTTGGAAGCGGCTTCCGCTTCTCAGGCGGTGTCGACAGCAGCCGCTTGGCGATCTGGCTCATCCGCGCTTCGTCGGGTTCAGGGGCCGCCGACGCTTGCCCCTTCGCGTGGCGAGCCTCTAGCTTGGCTTCGTCTTCCTGTTTGGGCCGTTCACTCATGTCTCGCCAACCTCTTCCGTATGCCGCGAAGCATGCACCTTGGACGATCGGCCAACAAGTTTTCGTGCTTCGCCCCAATCACGCAGCGGTCATAGGCCAGTGCCTCGGGACGTGGCCCGAAGTCGAAATGCAAATGGCGCGGATGCTTGCGCTCCTTCTTCGCGCCGACACAGACGCTGCCGTAGCGGTATACCTGACGCTTCGTCGCTCTACCGCACGCAAGGAAGCGATCTATGCTGCTGCCATACATTTAGAAGCCGAGGCAACAGCCATTCTAAAGGCTTTAATGGTCGTTGTTGATGCCGCAGAAGGCGAGAGAAATAGCTTAGCGCATGGGCAGTACTTCTGTACTGATGTCTTGCCGGAAAGTATTCTATGGATAAATATGACTGATGGAGTTACAATACAAACAAGATTGTTGAGGGAATTGAAAAGCCTGGATTTTACGACTACCCCAGAGCAAAGAAAAGACTTTATGGCTAAGGTTTATCACTACACGATCAAGTCACTCTATTCTATTAGAGATCAGATATTTGAGGCGGAGCACGCAATATATTTGTTTAATCAGTATCTGATGTGCATACAGGGGTTTAAGCTTTCTGAGACGCGCGAACAAATATACGATCGCATACGTCGTCTAGCTCCCATGGCGAGAGCCATTCGCCACCTTCTCGAACTCGCCGATCGAAAAGCTCAGAAATCTCCTGTCTGGCAATATCAACAAAGCTACGAATTTGGCTCTCAGAGCGGACGGCTTCGCCTTGAGGCCAATGAATGGGTGGAAATCCGTAAGCCCAGTCTATAGGCGGAAATTCCTGCAATTTTTCTTCGTCCGCCATAGCGAACTCACCCGCTGCATCAATGCCTTAACCGATCAGCTTGTAGCCGAATGGATTCCCAAAGTCTGCTTTGTCAGGTATATAATTAGGCTTTAACTCCTATAAGGTTGATAAGCCCGCGCCCGCGTCGCGGATGCCGTGCCGTGGAACTGGGTCGCGTCGGGCAGGAGGCCGCAGACGCAGTGGCGCTTTCCTACCGCTGTCCGCCCGCCCGCCGCGGCGCCCTGATCACGCCGCCGTCATCCTCCTCGAACAGCTCCGCCAGCTTCTCGGTCATCGCGCCGCCGAGATCCTCGGCGTCGATGATCGTGACGGCGCGCTTGTAGTAACGCGTCACGTCGTGGCCGATGCCGATGGCCAGAAGCTCGACCGGCGAGCGGGTCTCGATGTCCTCGATCATCCAGCGCAGGTGACGTTCGAGGTAGTTGCCGGGGTTCACCGACAGGGTCGAATCGTCCACCGGCGCGCCGTCGGAGATCACCATCAGGATCTTTCGCTGTTCGGGCCGCACAAGCAGGCGCTTATGCGCCCAGTCGAGGGCCTCGCCGTCGATGTTCTCCTTGAGGAGCCCCTCGCGCATCATCAGGCCGAGGTTCTTCCGGGCACGGCGCCAGGGCGCGTCGGCGGATTTGTAGACGATGTGGCGAAGGTCGTTGAGGCGTCCTGGGGCGTTGGGCTTGCCCGCCGCGAGCCAGGCCTCGCGCGATTGCCCGCCCTTCCAGGCCCGCGTCGTGAATCCGAGGATCTCGACCTTGACGCCGCAGCGTTCCAGCGTCCGTGCCAGGATATCGGCACAGGTCGCCGCCACGGTAATTGGGCGTCCCCGCATCGAGCCGGAATTGTCCAGCAGCAGCGTGACGACGGTATCGCGAAAGTTCGTGTCCTTCTCCTGCTTGAAGGAGAGTGGCTGGAACGGATCGGTGATCACGCGCACCAGACGAGCCGGGTCGAGCTGGCCCTCCTCTAGATCGAAGTCCCAGGCCCGGTTCTGTTGAGCCAGCAAGCGGCGCTGGAGCCGATTGGCGAGACGGCCGACTACGCCCTGGAGATGGGCGAGCTGCTTGTCGAGGTAGCTGCGCAGGCGCGCAAGTTCCTCGCCGTCGCAGAGATCCTCGGCATGGATGATCTCGTCGAATCGCTGGTTGAAGATCTTGTAATCGGGCCCGCGCGCTTCGTTGGCCTTTGACGTCGGAGGCCGCCAGGCTTCCGAGGCTTCCTCGGATTCCGCATCCTCGGCCTCGTCGGGGAGCTCGCCGGAGGGTGCGTCCGCGGATTCTGTGGCGCCCTCCTGCAGATCGTCGGAGGCTTCCTCCGAGCTTTCCATCTCGGCACGGTCGCCCTGGCTCTGCTCCTCGGCATCGCCGTCGCTCGGATTCTGCTCGTCGTCCTGCGCCTCGCTGTCGTCGTCGCTGTCGTCGTCCTCGGGTTCGAGGGGCGTCTCGTCGGCGAGGTCGAGGGAGGAGAGGAGGTCACGTACGGAGCGTGCGAACGTCCGTTGGTTCTCGATCGAGTTCATCAGGCCGTCGAGGTTCGTCCCCGCCTTGTCCTCGATATGCGAACGCCACAGCTCCACGATCTTTCGAGCGGCCTCGGGTGGGGCCTGCCCGGTCAGGCGCTCGCGCACCATCAGGGCGACGGCGTCCTCCATCGGCGCGTCGGCCCGGTCGGTGATGTCCTCGTACTTGCCGCCGCGATGGTAGCGGTCCTCCAGCATGGCCGAGATGTTGCTGGCGACACCCGCCATCCGGCGCGAGCCGATGGCCTCGACGCGGGCCTGCTCGACGGCATCGTAAACCGCGCGGGCTGCCGCGTTCTCGGGCGCCAGGCGGCGGTGCACCGCGACGTCGTGGCAGCCGAGGCGAAGCGCCATGGAATCGGCGTTGCCGCGCAGGATCGCGACGTCACCGGGCGAAAGCTTACGCGGAGGCTCGGGCAGGCGCGCCTTGTCGCCGGTCAGCGCCGGCCGGTCGCTGGCATAGGTGACCTCGACCTCGGCCCGCTTGGCGATAGCGCGCAGGCACCCCGCGACGGAGCGCTTCAACGGCTCGGACACGGCCTCGCGGCGGTCGCCGGGTTTGCGGTTGGAGATGGACATGCGAGCTAGCGATCTGCCTCGAACAGGAAGGGACGGGTCAGGAGGTCGTCCCACGCATAGGGACAGTCCGCAGGCGAGGATCGCGGAGACCTTTTCATCTGCCTCGCCGCGCCCAGGCGAGTCAGGCGGAAAGCATCCTGCTGCACCTCTTGAAGGCTGGCCTTCAAGCCAGGGCTCTTCCTCAGGTGAATGAGCGCGCGCTCGCGATGCTCGGCAATACTGAGCGCCCAGCTCCTGCTGCGACGCTCGGGCTGGTGATCCCACTCAAGCATGTGAAGCAGGATGATCTCGATCGCGCTCCGGAGCCGGCAATATTCGTCGAGGCCCACCTCGCTCAGCTCCTCGGCGATATCGTCGAGGTCGAGCGCTTCGACCCCGCAGGCGCGGAGGTGGACGACCTGCTCCTGGACCCAGGTATAGAGGTCGTCCTCATAGCGAGTCCGCACGGACGGCGTCGTTCCCTCACCGGGTCGCCTGTCCTTCGGAACGGGCTCACCCATCGCATCCTCCCAGGATCGTCAGCTCAGCGCCACGTTCGCCGCGCTTTCGGGCAATTCCTTGCCGAAGGCGCGCTGGTAGAATTCGGCCACCAGGGTCCGCTCGAGCTCATCGCACTTGTTGAGGAAGGTCACGCGGAAGGCGAAGCCGACATCGGCGAAGATTTCGGCATTCTCCGCCCAGGTGATCACCGTGCGCGGGCTCATGACGGTGGAGAGATCACCGTTCATGAAGGCATTGCGGGTCAAATCCGCGACACGCACCATCCGGTTGACGACATCACGGCCGCCTTCGCGCTGGTAATGCGTCGCCTTGGAGAGGACGATGTCGACCTCGCGGTCATGGGCGAGGTAATTCAGCGTGGTGACGATCGACCAGCGGTCCATCTGGCCCTGATTGATCTGCTGGGTGCCGTGATAGAGCCCCGAGGTGTCGCCAAGACCAACCGTGTTGGCCGTGGCGAACAGGCGGAAGGCCGGGTGAGGGCGGATCACCCGCTTCTGGTCGAGAAGCGTCAGGCGGCCCGAGACTTCCAGGACGCGCTGGATAACGAACATCACGTCGGGGCGCCCGGCATCGTATTCGTCGAAGACGAGGGCGACGTTGTTCTGCAGCGCCCAGGGCAGGATGCCGTCCCGGAAGGCGGTGATCTGCTTGCCTTCCTCCACCACGATCGCGTCCTTGCCGACGAGGTCGATGCGCGAGACGTGGCTGTCGAGGTTGATCCGCACGCAAGGCCAATTCAGCCGCGCCGCGACCTGCTCGATATGGGTCGACTTGCCGGTGCCGTGATAGCCGGTGACCATGACGCGGCGGTTTCGCGCGAAGCCGGCAAGGATCGCCAGCGTCGTTTCTCTGTCGAAGAGATAATCCGCATCGAGGTCGGGGACGTGCTCGTCGGTCTTGGAGAAAGCCGGGACCTTGAGGTCGATGTCGATGCCGAACACGTCACGGACCGAAACGGTCCGGTCGGGAAGCGAAGCAGGCGTGTCGTCAGAGAGCATAAGGACCTCGTCGGGGCGAGGCGTGCCTCAGGGCACGAACCTCGCGGGATCTATCGTTCATGGAACGCCGCGATGCCGCTTCGGCTCCGCAGCTAAGCGCCATGCTTAGTCGTCATCACCGGCAAACGGCAACGTCGGGACTTCGCGAAACGCCATCCGCATATAGGGCTTCATCCGCGATTTGCCGAACCGGACCCGTGAAATGCCGTCATGCGCGGCCTGCATCGTTCGTGCCGACCTGAGCGAAAGAGCAGGACCGTCAACAAAGTCCGGCAGCCCGCAGGGTATCGTGCGCCTTGATGATGTCGCGCAGTCGCTCCTCGAAGGATCGATCTCCGCCATTGGCATCGGGATGGAAGCGCTTCACCAGCACCTTGTACTGTGCCTTGATCGCCGCCGTGTCGGCGGTCTCGTCGAGGCCGAGGACGTCGAGCGCTCGCAGGATCTTGGCCGAATGGCGCGGCCGAACCGGCTCCGGCGCCGCACGACGTTTGGTACCCCCGACCCCCTCGGCGCGGAGAATGCCGAGCGGATCGACATAGGCCCAGTCGCGTGCCGGTTCGCCGCCATCGGCCTTGCTCGCACGAGTCGCCGGATTGACGCCCATCGCCCAGGTCGGACGATGACCGATCACCGCATCCTTCTGATAGGCCTGAACGGCGGCGTCGTTCATTCCGTCGAAGTAATTGTAGGTCGCGTTGTAGGCGCGGACGTGATCGATGCAGAAGCGCCAATACTGACCTTCCGCCTTGCGCCCCTTCGGCGCGCGGTAGAGCCCGGCCAGCTTGCAGCCGGGCGTCTCGCATCCCGCCGCGTCGGCCGCCTTGGGCTCGTCGCAGGTCGGCTTGATACGGATGCTGTCGAACAGGCGCGAGTTGAGATCCATGACCAGGCGATTATGAGGGGGCGGCAGGCCAACACAAGTGCGCCGGGCCTGATGACGCATGCGGACATCGGGGGTTGACGCGGATGAGCCGAGGATCGGCCCCGGAGGAAGAGACGATGAGCGAGACGGGAACGCTGAAGGACTGGATCGCCAAGGCGCTGACGGAGGCCCTGGCACCCACCAGCCTCGAGGTGGTCGACGAGTCCCACCTCCATGCCGGCCATTCCGGTTGGCGCGAGGCGGGCGAAACGCATTTCAGGCTAGATGTGGTCTCTTCAGCCTTCGAAGGGAAGAGCCGGGTCGAGCGCCATCGCCTCGTCAACGGCGTGCTGGAGCCGGCGTTCCAGCGCGGCCTTCACGCCCTGGCCGTGAAGGCCCGCACTCCGGCGGATGCAGGCTGAGATCGAAAGTGGGCGGGAGCGGCCATGGTCCTGCAATGCACGCCGCTCATCGCCATCGACGAGGCGGAACTCGAAGAGAGCTTCGTGCGCGCCTCGGGTCCCGGCGGCCAGAACGTCAATAAGCTCTCCACCGCCGTGCAGCTTCGTTTCGATGTCCGTCGTTCGGCATCCCTGCCGGATCCCGTCGCGGTTCGGCTGATGCGGCTCGCCGGCCGCAGGCTGACTCAGGATGGCGTCATCGTCATCAATGCACAGCGTTTTCGAACCCAAGATCGAAACCGCGCCGACGCCCGCGAGCGGCTGGCCGAACTCGTCGCCGAGGCAGCGGTGCCACCGACCCCGCGCCGCGCCACCCGCCCGACCCTTGCCTCGAAGAAGCGCCGCCTCGACGACAAGTCGCGCCGGAGCGAGACCAAGCGGATGCGTGGGCCTTCGGGATCGGACTAGGCTCGAAGCGGCGGCGCTTGGGTGAGCCTCGCCATCTCAGCCACGGCTCACCGCCGGTTCACCGACCGGAGGCGCGCTTGCGGGCGCGTCGGGAGCCGGAGCCGACGGGCCGGTGACGTAGGCGCTGCCCGGCTTGGCCAAGGTCAGGACGACGGCGACCACCGCGAGGATGCCGGCGAGGGCCGCCGGAACCAGAAAGGCGTCCTCGCCGAAGCGGTTCTGCAGGATGCCGCCGACGACGGCGCCGGTGCTCAGGGCCCCCCAGAGCGGAGCCTGGATCCAGAAAGACGGCGCCGGCTTGTGCAGGATGAGGTTCGCCAACCCGGTCCCGAACCGCACCACCGCCCCGGTGACGTAGGTGAGGGCGAGGCTTCTGCCGGCCTCGTCCTGGAGCGTCGCGTTCTGGAGGCCGAGGGCAAGGACGATCGGGTAGGCGTGGAGCGGCCAGGCGAAGGTGCCGTAGGGCATGACGACGCCCGCCGCCAGGAGCAGGGCCTGCAGCAGGAGCAGCACCGAGAGCCGCCATGCCCCGACCCAGGCGGCGATCAGCGTGCCCGCGAAGGCGCCGAAGCAGAAGATCAGGATCACGGAGGCGACTCGAGCCGTGCTCTCCCAATCGCCGAGGCTGGCGGAGACGCCGAAGCGCGTGGTGTTGCCGCTCATGAACGACATGAAGAGCTGGGAATATTCGAGGAAACCGATGGAATCCGCGCAGCCGGCGAGGCCGGACAGCGCCAGGGCGAGCGGGACTCGCGTCGTCGCGCTCGCCGGAAACGACTTGTCCTGCTGGTCCGCCATCGTCTTCTCCTGAGGCCGCGCCTCAGTGCGACGGCGTTCTGCAAGCGGACGGCAACAGAAACTGAGCCATAGGGTTGCATCGCCGAGGGCGATCCCTTCCGGCGACGCGATCACTTCGCGATGAGACCGTCGCGAAGAGGCTCACGCGACACGGCGAAGGCCTGCTCAGGATCGCTCCAGAACCACAACCCGTCCCGGTACGGCGGCACCGCGCTCGCGTCGGACGGCGGCTTCCTCGAATAGCCGAACCGCGAGGCCGCACGCCGTCGCCGCCTGCCGCAGAAACGCGTCGCCATGGGCGTACCGTCCGTCCTCCCCGAGTACGACGTCATCGCCCTCATGGGACTGCACCGTGAAGGCGCAGAAGCCTTCCGGCTTGAGGGTCGTGGCGATGGCCGCGAAGATGGGGACGAGGTCCCCGAGGTAGATGAACACGTCAGCCGCCACGACGAGATCGGCGATGCCCTCGGGCTCGGCAATCAGGAAGGTCCGAAGATCGCCGGCGACGAGGCGCCGATAATGGCCGGACTTCTCGGCCCGCACCAGCATGGCGGGCGAGAGGTCGACGCCGACGAGGTTCTGCGACCGTCCGGTCAGAGCCTCGCCCATAAGGCCGGTGCCGCAGCCGAGGTCGAACACCGTTGCAAATCGAGCCGCGGCGCCGGCAACGCGGTCGAGAGCGTCGATTACGATCGCCGGCCCGCGATAAGCGAGATCCCCGACGAGGTGGCGTTCGAAGCGCGGCGCGTAGCCGTCGAACAGCGCCCTGACATAGGCTGGGCTCATCGCCTCCAGCATCACTCCTTCGCCTAGCCGCGTGAGGTGGAGGCGGGCGCCGAGGCCATCCTCCGGATCGAGTTCTAGGGCAGTGGCATAGGCGCGGATGGCGGCGTCGTGGTCGGCCGGCAGGCCTCCCTTTCGATGGCGTGCCTCGCGCGCTCGGCCGAGGAGAAACCAGGCCGGAGCGTAACGCGGGGCGAGATCGAGGGCTTGCTCGGCCATTTCGGCGGCGGCGAGTGCATTCCCTTCGGCAAGGCAGGACTGCGCATACTCATAGCGACGGTCGGCGAGGATGTCTCCGGAACTCTGCTGAAGGGCCATGAGCGGGTTCGAGAGGGGTCCTGACCGGGGATCTGAGCCCTATATCCGCTCCCATGCCCCTCAGCGCCAGCGATCTTCTCACCCTCACCCGCGAAGGGCTCTATTGCCCGCTCGGACGTTTCCATATCGACCCGACCTGGCCGGTGAAGCGGGCGCTGATCACACACGGCCATGCCGACCATGCCCGCTCCGGCCATGGCCACGTGCTCGCGACGCCCGAGACCCTGCGGATCATGGCCGTGCGCTACGGCGAGGATTTCTGCGGCACCCGTCAGGAAGCGAGACTCGGCGAATCGATCCGCATCGGCGACGTCACGGTGCGCTTCGCCCCGGCCGGCCACGTGCTCGGCTCGGCACAGATCGCCGTAGAGAAGGACGGCCTGCGCGTCGTGGTCTCCGGCGACTACAAGCGCGCACCGGACCCGACCTGCCTGCCCTTCGAGGTCGTGCCCTGCGACGTCTTCATCACTGAGGCGACCTTCGGGCTGCCGGTGTTCCGGATGCCGGATACGTCGGACGAGGTGAAGAAGCTGCTCGCTTCCGTCGCGCTGTTTCCCGAACGCGCCCACATCGTCGGAGCCTATGCGCTCGGCAAGGCGCAACGGGTGATGGCCCTGCTGCGACAGGCCGGTTACGACCAGCCGATCTATCTTCACGGCGCGATGGAGAAGCTCACCGAGCTCTACAAGCGCGAGGGCATTCCGCTCGGCGAGACGCCGAAAGTCGCGGCCGCCGACCGGGCAAAGCTCCACGGCGCCATCGTGCTGTGCCCGCCCTCGGCGATCCAGGATTTGTGGTCCCGCAAGTTCCCCGACCCTGTCACCTCCTTCGCGTCGGGCTGGATGCGGGTACGCGCCCGCGCCCGCCAGAAGGGCGTCGAGCTGCCGCTGGTCATCTCCGACCACTCCGATTGGCCGGACCTCTGCCGCACCATCCGCGAGACGGGTGCCGGGGAGGTCTGGGTCACGCACGGGCAGGAGGACGCGCTGGTGCATTGGTGCGGGACGCAAGGGATCAGGGCGCGGCCGCTGCACATGCTCGGCTACGGCGACGACGGCGAAGCGGAGACACCGGAGGCGGCGGCGTGAACGAGTTCGCCCATCTCCTCGACCGCCTCGCCTACGAGCCTCGCCGCAACGCCAAGCTGCGGCTGCTGCAGGATTATTTCACGCATGCGCCAGACCCGGAGCGGGGCTATGCGCTCGCCGCCATGACCGGCGGCCTGACCTTCAAGGAAGCCAAGCCCGCGATGATCCGCGGCCTCGTCGAGGCGCGGGTCGATCCCGTGCTGTTCGGGCTGTCGCACAATTATGTGGGGGATCTGGCGGAGACGACGGCGTTGATCTGGCCGCAGGAAAGCCCTCCCCCTTCTGCGGGGGAGGGTGCCTCGCAGAGCGAGGCGGGAGAGGGAACCGAGGCATATCTGAAGAGGGCAATGCTCCCTTCTCCCGACCCACTTCGTGGGCCACCCTCCCCCGCAGAGGGGGGAGGGGAATGCGCACCGCTCCTCGGCCACAACAACCCGCCCCCGCACATCCCAACCCTTGCGGAGGTCGTCGACACCCTGGCGACCACGAAAAAATCCAACCTTCCGGGCCATATCGCCGCCTGGCTCGATGCCCTCGACGAGACCGAGCGCTGGGCGCTTCTCAAGCTCATCACCGGGGCCCTGCGGGTCGGCGTCTCAGCGCGGCTCGCCAAGACCGCCGTCGGCGCGCTCGGCGGCCACGACGCCGATGCCGTCGAGGAGGTCTGGCACGGCCTTGCGCCGCCCTACGAGAGCCTGTTCGCCTGGGTCGAGGGCCGGGCCGAACGGCCGGAGACGCTCAATCCGGCGCCGTTCCGGCCGCCGATGCTGTCGCACCCGATCGACGAGGAAGCCGACCTCGACAAGTTCGATCCGCGAGATTTCTCGGGCGAGTGGAAATGGGACGGAATCCGCGTCCAGCTCGCCGGTGGTCGCGACCGGGACGGAGTCCAGGTGGCGAAGATCTACTCGCGCACCGGCGAGGATATCAGCCACGCATTCCCGGACCTGGCCGAGGCGATCACCTTCGAGGGGACGCTCGACGGCGAGCTCCTGATCCTGCGGGAGGAAAGGGTGCAGAGCTTCAACGTCCTGCAGCAGCGGCTCAACCGCAAGGCGGTGACGGGCAAGCTCCTGGAGGAGTTCCCGGCCCATGTCCGCGCCTACGATCTCCTGACCGCCGAGGGCGAGGATCTGCGCCCGCTGCCCTTCATCGAGCGCCGGACGCGCCTCGAAGGCTTCGTCGGCGCCCTCGACCATGCCCGCATCGACCTGTCGCCGCTCGTCCCCTTCGCGACCTGGGAGGAGCTTGCCGCCGCCCGGGCCGACCCGGCCTCGGTCGGGGCGGGGGAGGATGCCGACGCGATCGAGGGCGTCATGCTCAAATCTTGCTCCAGTCCCTACCTTCCCGGCCGGCCGAAGGGCCCGTGGTGGAAGTGGAAGCGCGAGCCGCACATCGTCGACGCCGTGATGATGTACGCCCAGCGGGGTCACGGAAAGCGCTCGTCGTTCTACTCGGACTACACCTTCGGCTGCTGGCGCGAGGCGCCCGAGGGCGGCGAGGAACTCGTGCCCGTCGGCAAGGCCTATCACGGGTTCACGGATGCCGAGCTCGCCAAGCTCGATCGCTACGTCCGCAACAACACGACGAAGCGCTTCGGTCCCGTCCGCGAGGTGGCCTACGGCGCCGATAGCGGTCTGGTGCTCGAGATCGCCTTCGAGGGCGTGCAGCGCTCGACGCGGCACAAATCCGGCGTGGCCATGCGTTTCCCCCGCGTCAGCCGCATCCGGTGGGACAAGCCCGCGCGGGAAGCCGATCGCGTCGAGGCCCTGGAGCGCATCCTGGCACGGGGAGAGCGCGAGGTCGCGCCGGGCGAGAGCATGGAGGCGAGCGAATGAAGGCGGGCCGGATCGGACTGATCGAGGGCTTTCAGGACGGCGAGATGCGGCGCCAGGCGAGCGCCCGGTTCACGGTCTCGACACCGGGCCAGGGCTTCACCGACATCACCGAGAGCGTGGTCGAGTTCGTCGCCTCCGCCGGCATCGCACAGGGCCTGGTCACGGTGTTCTGCCGGCACACCTCAGCGTCCCTGACAATCCAGGAGAACGCCGACCCGGACGTGCGCACCGACCTCATGACGGCCCTCGACACCCTCGCTCCGCGCCATGCGGGCTACGTCCATGGGATCGAGGGGCCGGACGACATGCCCGCCCATATCCGCACCATGGTGACGGATTCGGGCCTGACCATTCCGATCGTCGGCGGCAGACCGGCTTTGGGCACCTGGCAGGGGATCTACGTCATCGAGCACCGCGACCGACCGCATCGGCGAGAGATCGTGCTGCAGGCGATTGGGGGGTGAGGCGAGCCTTGTTCGAGCGCTCCCCGCTCCTCCCTCCCACCACCTCATCCTGAGGCGCGAAGCGGAGCGAAGCCTCGAAGGAGGCCTCCAGTGGGCTCCGCAATCACTGGAGGCCTCCTTCGAGGCCCGCTGACGCGGGCACCTTAGGATGAGGTCGCGGGAGGGAGGAGATGCGCACATCCAAGATGCTCTCGCGTTTACAGGCGCGAGCCTGCGAACGAATCATTCGATCATCGGCTTAGATCGAGCGAGAGGAGCACCTCCGTCACCCGCTGCCGGGCCGCGCCTTCCAGCGGCAGGATCGGCCGCGGCGGCTTCGCACGGCAGATCCCGAGGATGTCGAGGCTCGCATAGACCACGCGCAGGCTGGAGAACTCCCTGAACAGGCCCCAGAGCGGTTCGAGCCGCGCATTCAGCCGACGCGCCTCGGCTGCATCCCCGCCCTCGACGGCGCGGACGATCGCCAAGGCGATCTGCGGGAACGCGCCTGCGATGACGCTGTACCAGGCGTCGCCGCCCGCGAGCAGTGCCTCCACCGCATTCCAGTCGCCGCTATAGCCGAGCGAGAACCCGTCCGGCACGGCGCCACGAAGCTCGGCCAGATGCGCCGCCACGGCAGGTGCCTCCGGGGCAGGGCTCTTCACGGCGACGATGCCGGGAAGCCCGCTCAAGCGCCCGACGAGGGCGGAGGTGAAGCGGAAATGCGTGGTGCCAGGATTGTCGTAGAGGCAGAGGGACAGCCCGCTCTCCCGCAGCACTGTCGAGACATGCTCGAAGACCTCGTCCTCGGTCAGCGGCGTATAGGAGACGGCGGCGAGAAGGCCGGCTGCGGCACCCGCCGCTCTCGCGTCTTGGGCGAGCCGCACGGCCTCATCGGTCCGCAACGCGCCGACCCCCACGAGAATCGGCACCCGGCCTGAGACTTCCTCCAGCGCGGCGTCGACGGCCCGGCGCCGCTCGGCGCGAGAGAGATAGGGGTATGTGCCGGTGCTGCCGAGGAGGCCGATCGAATCGACGCCCGCTGCCGCGAGTGGCGCCACGAGCCTGCCCAAGGTGGCGGTATCGACCTGGCCGGCCGCATCGGACGGCGTGATCGGAAAGGCCGATAGCCCTTTGAGCAGCATCGCGAATCATCCTCGTCGCCGAAGGAGCGGCTTACGATAGCGGTCACCGCCGGATTAGCACCACGCCGCCGACGAGGAGCGCCACGCCGATCAGGCGCGGCAGGTCGAGGGGGCGCTGGGTCAGGCCCATCCATCCGAAATGGTCGAAGGTCACCGAGGCGAGCATCTGGCCGGCGACCAGGAGCGCGATGAAGGTCGCCGCGCCGAGCTGCGGCACGAGGACGATCGAGAGGCCGACGAAGATCGCGCCGAACAGGCCGCCGCTCCAGGCCCACCAGGGGATGCGGGCCGCCGCGCTCGCGGAGGGGAGGGGATCGCGCAGGGCGAGGGCGAGCAGCGCCATGCAGGCGAGCCCGACCACGTGCTCGCGACACCGTACAATGCGGCCGAGCTCAGGGCGCTGCGGAGGTTCGTGTTCAGCGCGTGCTGGACCACGATGCTCGCGCCGGCCACCATCGCCAGCACGGCGGCGACCAGGAGTTCAGGCATAGCGCTTGGCTCCCGCGACACACAGAACGACGAGGCTGCAGGCCGCCAGCATGGTCGGGGCGACCGGCTCGTGCAGCAGGAGGCCTGCGAGCGCCAGGCCGAAGAAGGGCTGCAGCAGTTGCAGCTGCCCGACGCCGGCGATTCCGCCGAGCGCCAGCCCGCGATACCAGAACATGAAGCCCACGAGCATGCTGAAGACCGAGACATAGGCGAGGCCGAGCCAAGCTGGCAGGCCGATGCCGCTCCAGACGTCCGGAAGCGTCGCCAGCGCGACGACCGCCATTACGGGCAGAGACAAGACGAGTGCCCAGGAGATCACCTGCCAGCCGCCGAGCCGGCGCGAGAGCGCGGCGCCTTCGGCATAGCCGAGACCGCAGAGCAGGATGGCCACCGCCATCAGGAGATCGCCGGTGAGTGAGGCGCCGTCGCCGTTGGCGAGCGCGAACCCTGCGACCGTCAGGCTGCCGATGCCCGAGAACAGCCAGAAGGCGGGTTTCGGCCGCTCGCCGCCGCGCATGACGCCGAAGATCACGGTGGCGAGGGGAAGCAAGCCGATGAAGACGATGGAGTGGGCCGCGGTGATGTGGCGGAGCGCCATCGCGGTGAGGAGCGGGAAGCCGATGACGACGCCGAGGGACACGATCGCCAGCGAGAGAAGATCGCTTCTCGCAGGGCGCCGTTGCCGCAGAACCAGAAGCAGCCCGGCCCCGAGCAGGGCTGCGATGACCGCGCGCGCCGAGGTCAGGAAGAACGGCGTGAAGCCGCCGACGGCGACGCGCGTCGCAGGCAATGATGCGCTGAAGATAATGACGCCGAGGAGCCCGCTTCCCCAGCCCTGAGCATTCCGCTGCATCTCACGGCCTCCCCCGACCGACACCGCCGCACCGCCAACAGCCGGTCTCGAACCTTGACAATCACGACCGCCCCATGCCGTCAAATACCGCCTCGCTCGCTATCCATGCGGATCAGGCATGATGAACCCGGCCCATCTCGACCTGTTTCGCGCCGTCATGCGCCATGGCGGGATGACAAGGGCCGCCGCATCCCTCGGCATCGGTCAGCCGCATGTCAGCCGCGCGATCGCACAGCTCGAGGCGGAACTGGGTTTCCTCCTGTTCGTGCGCGGCCATGGGAGCGCGGTTCCGACGCGGGAGGGGGAGGCGTTCGCGCGCGAGGTCGAACGGACCTATGCCGGCCTCGATCACCTGCATGCCGCCGCCCGCCAGATCCGCGAACTCGGCACAGGGCCGCTGCGCGTCGCCTGCCAACCGGCCCTGGTCTCCCGCCTGGTTCCCTCCGCCATCCGGCGCCTGACCATCGAACACCCGGGAGTCCGCGTCGCGGTCCACGTGCCGAGCCCGGACACGATCTGGGCCTGGGCCGCCTCGGGACAATGCGATATCGGCCTCGTGCGGCCGCGCTCGGGCCATGCCGGCGTCGCCAGCGAACCCTTTCTCACCGTCGAGGCGGTCTGCGCTCTGCCGAAACGCCACGCGCTTGCCGCCAAGCGCGTGATCAGCGTCGAGGATCTCGCGGGCGAGATCATGATCGCGGGTGGCCCGGGCGTTTTCCAGCAGGCGATCGAGGACACCCTCGCGCAAGCAGGGATCGCGCCGCTTTTCCCCTTCATGGCGCAGTACACCGCGGCGCGCTGCGGACTCGTGGCCGAGGGCCTGGGGCTCGCCATCGTCGATCCCGTCGCGAGCCGGGACCTTGCCGGTCTGCCGATCGTGCTCAGGCCGTTCCGGCCCCGCATCCCGATCGAGACGGTGCTGATCCGGCCGGCCGGGCAGCCGCCGGATCATCTGACGGAGCGTCTGATCGGGTTGCTGAGGGCGGAACGGGATGGGCTCGTGGCGGAAAGAGGATTCGAACCCGTCGGTCGATAGCGGCCAAAACTATCTAAAGGCATCTGGGCGGTGCATTTCCGTACCCGGTCAGGCATGATCCGCATCATGCAATTCCGCCGCACAGCGATATTCGGTCGATGGCTAGATACGCTGCGGGATCGGCGAGCTGCCGCTCGCGTCGAGATGCGGATCGATCGCCTCCGGCTCGGCAACCCTGGCGATGTCAAAGCCGTTGGTCATGGCGTCAGCGAGATGCGAATTGATTACGGCCCTGGGTACAGAATCTACTTCATTCAGCGCGGATGCGAAGTCCTGGTTCTCTTGTGCGGCGGAGACAAGTCCAGCCAGAAGCGTGATATCGAACAGGCTCATGCCTTGGCTGAGCAGGAGTGATCCGATGCCTCTGGAAACCGTTCCCTACGATACGGCCGAGCATCTGAAGACCGATGAGGACGTGGCGCTTTATATCGAGGCTGTCCTGGAGGAGGGCGACCCGGTGCTGTTACGCGAAGCCATCGGGATCGTCGCGCGGGCGCGGGGCATGACCCAAGCTGCCCGAGAGACAGGCCTCACCAGCGAAAGGCTCTCCGCGTTGTCGGAGGAAGAGAATCCGGGTTTCGACACCATCTTCCGCGTTCTCAAGGCCTTAGGTCTGCAACTGACCGTCAAACCGAGCGTCGAGAACGCGCGCTGAGACCGATCAAGGCTTATTCACCGCGAACGCCCAATACCCCTTCGCCCGCAGATCGCAGGCCGGGCAGGTGCCGCAACCGTAGCCCCAGTCGTGGCGCTCCCCGCGCTCCCCGAGGTAGCAGGTGTGGGTGTCCTCGACGATGAGGTCGACCAGCGGCTGCCCGCCGGTCTCCTTTGCGAGGGCCCAGGTCGCGGCCTTGTCGATCCGCATCAGGGGCGTATCGAGGACGAAGCGGCGGTCCATGCCGAGGTTGAGCGCGACCTGCAGCGCCTTGATCGTGTCGTCGCGGCAATCGGGATAGCCGGAGAAATCGGTCTCGCACATGCCGCCGACGATGCGGCGAAGGTCGCGGCGATAGGCAAGGGCCGCCGCAAAGGTGAGGAAGACGATGTTGCGGCCCGGCACGAAGGTGTTGGGCAAGCCATCCGCCTCGAAGGCGATGGCGGTCTCGCGGGTCAGCGCGGTGTCGGAGATCGCCCCCAGGGCATCCAGCGAGACCATATGGTCCTCGCCGAGCCTGGCGGCCCAGGCGGGATCGAGAGTCGAAATGCCTTCGCGCAGGCGGGCGCGGCAATCGAGCTCGATGCGATGGCGCTGGCCGTAATCGAAGCCGATAGTCTCGACGCGGGAGAAGCGCGCCAGCGCCCAGGCGAGGCAGGTGGTGGAATCCTGCCCGCCGGAGAACAGGACCAGGGCGCCCTCGTCCATCATCGCGCTCAATCGCCCTCGTATTCGGCCCAGGACATCGGTGTCTCGAATACCCTCACGGAGGAGAGCGCCGGCAGTGCCCCTTTGGTGCGATGCCAGATCCAGGCCGCGATATGCTCGGCGGTGGGGTTCTCCAGGCCTTCGACCTCGTTGAGGCAGTAATGGTCGAGCTGCTTCAGGATAGGGTCGAAGGCAGTCTCGACATCGAAAAAGTCGACGACCCAGCCGGTCTGCGGATCGACCGGCGCGCTCAAGGTGAGTTCGACACGGTAGGAATGGCCGTGCATGCGCCGGCAGCGATGGGTGTCCGGCACGTTCGGCAGCCAATGCGCCGCCTCGAAGGTGAAGGCTTGGGTGATCTTCATGGGGCGTACCTAACCGTCCCGCACGCGCGATGCCACCGTCGGCACCGGAACGCTATGGAATTCCGATGATCTTGTGCGTCTGCAGCGAGAGGCGCCAGCGGGCGTCCCGGCGGCAGAACTCAACGGCGGCCTGGGTGTTCGCGAGCCGATCCGGCCCGTCCATCGGCTGGAGCCAATGGTGGCGGAACGCGAGCCCGGCCAGGGCATCCAGGTCGAAGCTGTCCTGCGGATAGACCAGCTTCAGCTCGTGGCCGGAGGTCTGGACCAGCGGATTGCCGGCCTTGGGACTGACGCAGATCCAATCGATGCCGTCTGGCGCGGCCAGCGTGCCGTTGGTCTCCACGGCGATCTCGAACCCTCGGAAATGAACCGCGTCGATCAGCGCGGGATCAAGCTGAAGCAACGGCTCGCCGCCGGTGAAGACGACGTAACGGCGATGCTCCCCACCGGCCCAGGCGACGGCGATCGCCTCGGCCAGGTCTACCGCTGACGCGAACCGCCCTCCGCCCTCGCCATCCATTCCGATGAAGTCGGTGTCGCAGAAGCGGCAGGCTGCGCCGGCGCGATCCTCCTCGCGGCCGGACCAGAGATTGCACCCGGCAAAGCGGCAGAACACGGCCGCGCGTCCAGCCTGGGCGCCCTCGCCTTGGAGAGTATGGAAAAGTTCCTTGACCGCGTAGGACATCGTGACCTTAGGCCGCCGTAACGTTCGGCACTGCTGAAGAGGCGCAAGGCCTTAGACCCGGCGCCACATCGACGCCACCTCGCGCGAGCCAGCGTCGAGCCTCTGGTTATCGGACGAAATAGTCCGCTCCGCGACACTTAAGCCCTCTGCCATGCTCTCGCCATGGAACCCGCGTTGGTGGGGCGGAGTCGTGAGTGCGGCGGTGTTGTGCCTCTCGTCATGATGTCCTTGCGGGACATTCGTGGTGCGGAGCCGCCGAATCACATTCCAAGATGTCGGCGGCCGACCGGCCGGATCCGACCTTTTCGAGACGGGCCTGATGACGAACCGATTGCTGAGCCGTTTCGTTCTCGGGCTCGCCGCCAGTGCGGCACTGGTCGCTGGCGGCGCCGCCCATGCGGTGACCGCGCCGATGCTGGTGGTCGACGTGGATTCCGGAAAAGTCCTGCACGCCCAGGCGGCGACCGATCCGTGGTTTCCGGCCTCAATCACCAAGCTGATGACCGCCTACGTTGCCCTCGACATGGTGCGGCAGGGCAAGGTCTCGCTCGATTCGCTGATCACCATCTCGGCCGAGGCCGCCTCGGAACCGCCCTCGAAGATGGGCTTCAAGCCGGGTACGCAGCTCACCCTCGACAACGCCCTGAAGATCATCATGGTCAAGTCGGCCAACGACGTTGCACATGCGATCGGCGAGAACCTCGGCGGGTCGATCGAGGGCTTTTCGGCGATGATGAACGAGGCGTCTGCGCGCATCGGCATGCGCGAGAGCCGCTGGACCAATCCTCACGGCCTGCCCGACAGCCGGCAATACACGTCCGCCCGCGACATGGCCGTGCTCGGCCGCGCGCTCACCCGCGACTTCCCCAATTCCCACCAGCTCTTCTCGATCAGCGCGATCCAGTTCGGACGCTCGGTCATGGCGAACCATAACGGATTGCTCGGGCGCTATGCCGGCGCCGACGGCATGAAGACCGGGTTCATCTGTTCGGGCGGGTTCAACGTCGTCGCAAGCGCGACCCGCAACGGCCGCCGCATCATCACCGTGGTGATGGGACAGCCGAGCGCACGCGAGCGTGACATCAAGGCGGCCGACCTGTTCGATTACGGCTTCGCGCAATCGGCCGGATGGACCGCGCCGACGCTGGAAGGCCTTCCGGGATCCGGCGTCTCGGCGCCGCCGGATATGCGGCCGTACATTTGCGACAAGCGCAGACCCATGCCGGTGGATTCCGGCCAGGGCGCGGTCGTCGCGGGCGGCAATGCAGACCAGGCGAATACACAGCTCATGGCTGCGGCCTCACCGCTACCCTCGGCACTCGCCTTTGCCACCATGAACAGTGCCGCGCTCCGCAATCGCGCCCTGCCGCCTCGTGCGCCGCTGCAGCCGATCCCGGTCTGGATCGGCCGCGACGCGGCCGAAGGCGCGCTCGCCATGCAAGCGCAAGACGATGAGGAGAAGGCCGAGAAGGCAGCTGCCCGCACGGCTAAGATGGAAGCCGCCAAGGCTGCCAGAGAGGCGAAAGCCGCCCGCAACAAGAACGCGACGGCCGCGACGAAGACACGACCGGCGACGCCTGCCTCTGCGACAGCCTACACGTCCGTCGAGACAAGTCCGGTTCTCGCCGGAGCTCCCGCGCAGAAGCTCACATCCACGAAGGCGACGCCGAAGCCCAATCCGGCTTCCGTGAAGGCGCAAACCGTCAAACCAGCGGCCAAGCCGGTCGCAGCCAAGCCGGTCGCAGCCAAGCCGGTCGCAGCCAAGCCGGTCGCAGCCAAGCCGGTCGC
>NZ_JAIETD010000058.1 GCF_019745455.1 Methylobacterium sp. | reverse complement strand
GAATGGTGGCCGGCTTCGCCTCGGAACGACGGCCGGCTTCAAATCGGAATCCCCGGCCGGCTTCGTCGGAATACGCACTCTCGACGAAATTCGGGCCGCTCTCGTCGCCGGCGAAGCCTATCAGGGCGAAGCCATCAACTATCGGAAGGACGGCTCAACGTACTATGTCGAGTGGCTCATCACTCCCATTCGGGGTGATGACGGACACATCTCGCATTGGGTCTCGGCCCAGCGCGACATCACCGAGCGGCATGCCGCCGAGGACCGCCAGACCTTGATGGTCCGCGAGCTTCATCACCGGGTCAAGAACACGCTCGCAACAGTCCAGGCTGTCCTAAATGCGACCACCCGCTCATCGACGAGCATCCCGGACTTTGCCCGCATTCTGACCGGACGAATCACCTCGTTGGCGAAAACCCACGCCATGATCACCGAGGATCTGGCTCAGGCAGTCCTGTTCCGACAGCTCATCGAGGCTGAACTCCGCGTCTACGAGAACGGGCGGGACCGGCTATCGCTCAACGGCCCGCCGGTCGTGCTGCCATCAGAGCTGGCTGTTCCTATCGGGATGGCCTTGCACGAACTGACTATCAATGCCCTGAAGCACGGCGCGTTGGCGCATTCAGACGGCCGTATCGAGGTGACCTGGTCCCTCGAGACTGCCACTTCGGGGCAACGGCTGCACTGGGTGTGGAACGAGCACGACGGACCTCCCGTGGCGCTGCCGACGCGGGACGGTTTCGGGTCGCGCGTCCTCAACCGCGTGCTGACCGCCCAGGTTGGGGCCCAGGTCGACATCGCCTACGACCCGGATGGGTTGCGCGTCACCGTTGACATGCCGCTAAAGTGAGTCGGCAATAAAGTGTTGTCCTGCCTGTGACTCGGGCGACCGACTGTCCCGAAAACAATGCTTCTATTGACAGCGGCAACTGGATAACGCCGCCTTAAGTGTTGCCTCCCAGAACAAGGCGGAGGGAGCGGGCGAGCTCATCGCGGCGGTAGGGCTTGTTCAGCACCGGCAGCTCGCCATCCCCGATGACCTGTCCCTCATCGAGGTTTGCGACGTAACCGGATGTTAGCAAGATCTTGAGGCCAGGCCGCATCCGTGCCGCCTCGATGGCAAGCTGCGATCCGTTCATTCCGCCAGGCATGACCACGTCCGAGAATAGGATGTCGACGCGCTCGACACCCTTAAGGTGGTCCAGCGCCTCGGCAGCATTTCGGGCGACGATGACCTTGTAGCGTAGCTCTTCCAGGCTCTCTACAGCCATGCCGAGCACCTGCTCGTCGTCTTCGACCAGCAAGATCGTCTCACCTTCACCAGCACGGCGGAGGGGCAGATTGCTCACCGAGCCCGTTCCCATCTCTTCGCCCGCCGGATCACTGGAGCGAGGGAAGTACAGGTTCACCGACGTTCCCCTACCTGTCTCCGAGTCGATGGCGACGAAGCCCTTAGCGCTGCGCGTGAAGCCGTAGACTTGGGACAGGCCGAGCCCTGTGCCCTTGCCGACTTCCTTGGTTGTGAAGAACGGTTCGAACACGCGCTGGAGCATGTCGGGCGGGATGCCGTCGCCCGTGTCGGTCACGGACACCAGAACGTAGGAGCCTGGGTGAACCCCCTTGTCGGCGACGGCGGCCGTGCCGAGGCGAACGTTGCGACTGCTCACCGCGATACGAGGCATCGCCACGCCGGTCTCCATGGCATCGCGCGCATTGACGATCAGGTTCAGCACCGCTGCCTCGAACTGTGCCGGATCGATCCGAATTGGGTCGACAGCCGGGTCGAGGTCGAAGGCGAGCTCGACTGCACCCCCCGCCGCGCGCTCGGCCAATGGCTTGAAGTCCAATAGCAGGCGGTTGGGATTGAGGGTTTGCGGACGCAGCATCTGCCTGCGTGAGAAGGCAAGAAGCTGCTGGGTAAGCTGCTCCCCACGGCGCGCAGCCGTCATTGCCGCCTCAGCCAATCGCGTGACACGCTCATACTGCTCCGGCCGCCGGATGATCATGTCGAGCCCGCCGACGATGACGGTGAGGAGGTTGTTGAAGTCGTGCGCGACGCCGCCGGTCAGCTGGCCGATGGCTTCCATCTTCTGGGCCTGGCGCAGCGCGTCCTCGGTGATGCGTTGGTCGGTGCGGTCCATCAGCACTCCGGCAATGCGTGCTGGCCGACCTTCATCATCGAACCTGACCTGGCCTCGCAGAGCAGCCCAGCGCACGGCCCCGTCAGGCCGCTTGATCCTGCATTCGAGGTCGAGCGAACCAGTTTCTGGCGCCGCTGCGAAGGCTTGCTCGACGAGCAAGCGATCCTCCTCGACGACGTGGGTGATGACGCTTTCCGGTGTCCAGGACGGCATCCCGTCGGAATAGCCGAAGATGGCGTCGAACCGAGGTGATTGGCGAGAGGTGCCGCTGGACAGGTCGAGGTCCCACGAGCCCATCCCTGCCGCATCGAGAGCGAAGGCCAGGGTCTCGCGCGCCGCCTCGACCTCGCGGGTCCGCTCGATGACGCGCCGCTCCAGGTCCTCGTTGAGAACGCGCAGGTCCTCTTGAGTCCGTTCACGTTCCTGAAGGAGGCTTCGGGCGTGATACTGCCGGCTGCGAGCCCGCAGGGCCGAAGCTGCGGCGCTGGTCAGGGTCTCTGCGTTGATCGGACGCTCCAGCAGCACGACGTTGCCGAGACGCGAGAGGATGCCCGCTGCGCGCTCTGATCTGCGGCCGCTTTGGCGCGTAGCCAGGACAATGAAAGGAAAGTCCGACCAAGCTGGCTGTGCCTCGAGCCATGCGAAGAGCCGGGTCGTGTCCGCCTCCGCGAGCGCTTCCTCGGTGACGAGCGCCGCGCCAGCGCCAATTTGCAGGCAGTCCATCCAATTCGAGAGGTCCGAGCATACCGTGGACAGATTGCCTGACTTTGAAAGCACTTGCTCGATGACGGCTGCATCTCGTCCTCGCGGTGCCAGGATGACGATGCGCCCTTCTTTCTTCACGGTCCGGGTCATTACATCTTGTTCTCAGCCGATACACGATCGCTCAACATTCCGACCCTTCCCTCATAGGTGGGAAGCCCCGTCAGCACGCCTTGGAAATCGGTCAAAGCCTCCCCGACCTGGAGGCCCTGCGATGTGAGCTTGAGCTCCCGGATCGTGCGCTCATGGGCGTTGACGCGGCTCTTGACCGCCGAGAGGGCGGTGCGGACCTCGCCCTGAGCCTCGAAGAACCGGAATAGTAGGACGGCATCGCTGAGATAACTGAGATCGACGTCAGTACGCACCTCCCCGACGATGCCGTGCTGTCCCAGTATCAGCAGGGTCGTGACGCCCTGCTGGTTCAGGTAACTCAGCAGCTCATGCATCTGCAGAATCAGGAATTCCTCACCCGGCATGGCATGCAGGTAGGCATTCAGGCTATCGATGACGACGAAGGTGGCACCGCGTTCCTCGACCGCGAAACGGACTTTTGAGGCAAATTCGCCGGGCGACAGCTCGGCCGGATCAATCTGCAGGATGGTCAGACGACCGGTATCGATATGCTGGGTGAGGTCCATGCCAAGTGCGGTCGCACGCGCCAACAGCGTGGCGAGCCCCTCGTCGAACAGAAAGTAGGTTGCTACCTCTTCTCTCTCCAGAGCGGCGAGCATGCAGCGTACCCCCATCGTGGTCTTGCCGACACCGGAAGGGCCGATGAGCAATGTATTGGTGCCTGGCACCAAGCCCCCGCCCATGAGGAGATCAAGCTCTACTGAGCCGGTCGACGTCGCGGTTGCGTCGAAGGTCGCGCGGTGGTCAGCGGCCACGAGGCGCGGGAAAACGCTCAAGCCCCCCGTATCGAGGACGAAGTCGTGATAGCCGCCGCGGAACTTGATGCCGCGCATCTTCACGATGCGGAGGCGGCGCCGCTCTGAACCGAACTCGCGTGGCGACTGCTCCAGCGAGATGACGCCATGGGCGATGCTGTGAAGCTGCTGATCCCCAGCTTCCGAGGTGCGGTCGTCGAGCATCAGGACGGTGCAGTTGCGGCGAGCGAAGAACTGTTTCAGCGCCAGGATCTGGCGGCGGTAGCGCAAGGGGCTCTGGGCGAGAAGGCGCAGTTCGGACAGGCTGTCGAATACGACTCGACCGGGATTGAGGTCCTCGACCCTGGCGATGACTTCCCGGACTGTCTCGCCGAGCTCGACCTCGGATGGGTGGAGAACCGATTGCTCACTGTCGGGGTCGAGGCCTAGCTCGTTGACGAGTTCGTAGATCTCGATGCCGTCGAGTGACCAGCCATGCGTGGTGGCGGCCGCCCGAAGCTCGTCTGCGGTCTCCGACAGCGTGACGTAGAGACCTTGCTCGCCAAGGTCGGCGCCGGCAAGCAGGAACTGCAGGGAGAGAGTGGTCTTGCCGGTGCCGGGCGTCCCCTCCAGCAGGTAGAGACGATCCGCCGTAAGCCCGCCGCCAAGGATCTCGTCCAGGCCGCTTATGCCAGTCTGTATCCGTGTGCTCGATGGAGTGGAAGGTACCGCGCGCGTGAGGTCCGTCATCGGTCCAGGCTCATGGCAGAACTTCCTATGCGAAATTTCCAGTGACAGTCTGAGACGTTGCACCCTTAAGATCAGGTTTAGCCGTAAAAGGTTCCGCCTTTGTAGACGCGGCATCGCCATCGTGCTCAACACGCACTGGCCTACCCCCCTTAGGTCGCTCGGTTCAAATCTCATGCATTGTGAGCTTGTCGACCAAGCTTGAGGTGACCGGCGAAGGAGGTTGCGTTGGCGCAGTCGGGCACGGCACGGCGCTTGGTGCCGGCGGTTTGCGGCTAAGCCCGCCGAACTCCTCGCGACACCGGTATTGGGTGAACGGCGTCGCGCTGATCGTGCGGATCGCATCCGAAACGGTTGTCCCTGCGACAACAGCAGATCGACCTAGACTAGCTTCGCGGTGATCTCTCCAAGCTGATGCTTCCTCAGCATTCCTGGCACCCTCCATAGGCTCAAAAGCCTAAATCAGGGAAGACAACCCTTCAGGGAGCGAGGAATTAACACCCAATATTAGCATTGAAGAGTCAGTGCACCAGTCTCGAAATCAACTCTTGCGATTATCTATAGAGAAAACCGCCCGTCTCGCATTGCATCGACAAGGCAGCTGCTGAAACGGGTACTCCAAACTTAATCGATGGCTAGAACATCGCGCTTCCGTAGAGCAGGAACTCGCCATCAGCAGAGTCGGGCTCCTAGCACACTAGATAACGTTCGGTTTCCCACCCGGCCCGGTTATTCAGATTCGGGAAAGCCGAAGCCCAGTCGATCCTGCGGCCTCAGCCCAGAAGCAGAGAAGCCCCGCTGGGAACCAGCGGGGCTTCTCAATCTGTAGCAGCGACGATTGCGTCGTTCTGCTCAAGCGGCGCGCTGCGCACCTCCGACCCGTACGTTCTCGTTGCCAACCTTGAGGGCACTGCGCTTAGCGGAAGCAGGAGCCGTCTCGGCGACAGCGACAAACTCACCAGCGGAAACGGCGGCGCCGGCCTTGGGGCCCAGCCGGTCAGCCAGGAAGGCAACCAGCGCAACGTTGGCAGCGCCAGCGGCGACGACGGTCAGAAGCAGGGTGATCATGGCGGTCTTCTCGTGTGTTTGTTTGCGTTGCGGTATCTATGACGCCTCGCAGCATTCTTTGGTATGCCACATTTCTAATGCCAGCCATACAGCCTGCGCATAGGTAGGGTCACCGATCGGGTGAGCCCCCACGTGAATGCATTATGGTTCCTCTCATCTCAGTCGCTAAGCTCTATTGTGCATGGACATAAGCAGCGACTTCTGCTTATTGACCAACCGAGAGATGCCGAAGAATGGCTCAGCTTAAGCATGACCAACAAGCATCGTTGGGTTGCACGAGAAGATTGTGGAAACGCTACATGAATGTCGCTAGAGTTCGCGTTAATGCGGAACAGTGGTTCGAACCGCCTGAACCCATCTTGGATCGCTATCTGCTGAGGTCACGCCGCAGAGCTGCTAACGACAATCGTCGTCGCTCTATCGAGACCTTCCGAAGCGTGCAGATCGCCACTTGCGTCGCGTTGATCGGCGCGATCTCGCTGTTGGCTCTCTAGGGTCCGCGACCCGCATCCATATCTGTTGCTATTTCATACTGAAGTGTTTGACGCGACTATTTTGCCGCAGGCCTGGTATAACAGAAAATGACGAATTAATTCACTCTAGCGCGCACGTTCCGAAATCCGATAGAATAATAAGAACTGAACTTCGGTGTTGGCCTGAAGTTAGATCATTGCAGAAAGTGCTCGGCAGCCAGACTTCGGGCTTTCGATGGTTTCACAGCCTCAGCGATCAATTCGACGGAACGCAGTCGCGCCTGATGGTCGTAGACGTCTGAGACAATCATCACCTCGTCGACGCCGGTTTCGGTAACGAAGGCTTGCAGCCCCGTTCTGACGGTTTGGACGGAGCCGACAACTGACCGTGCCAGCATACGCCAGGCTTGAGCCTTTTCAGCCGGGGACCAGTAGGTCTCGATGTCGTCGATGGGGGGCTTGCTAAGCCCGCGTTGTCCCCGGACCATGTCGGTAAAGGACATCTGCTGAGTGGTCGCGAGCCGCCTCGCTTGAGAATCGGCATCGGCTGCAATGACGTTGATGCCGGCCATCGCGTACGGTCGGTCGAGCTGGGCCGAGGGCTTGAAGCGGCTGCGGTAGACCTCGAGCGCTGACAGCAGCATGTCGGGCGCAAAGTGCGAGGCAAACGCATATGGCAGCCCGAGCTCAGCCGCCACCATCGCCCCGAAGTGGCTTGAGCCCAATATCCACAGCGGCACGTTGGTCCCCGCAGCCGGCACTGCAATGATTCGCTGGTCTGGCCCGGCCGGCTTTAGGAAGGCCTGGAGTTCGAGTACATCCTGCGGGAACTGGTCCGACGCGTCGGCTGAGCGCCGCATTGCTCGCACAGCTGGTTGATCGGTGCCAGGCGCACGGCCAAGCCCGAGATCAATGCGTCCGGGATAGAGCCGCTCCAGCGTGCCGAATTGTTCGGCGACGATGTAGGGCGCATGGTTCGGCAGCATGATGCCGCCGGCGCCGACCCGAATCGTCTTGGTGCCACCGGCGATATGACCGATGACGATCGCTGTAGCGGCGCTGGCAATTCCAATCATGTTGTGGTGCTCAGCCACCCAAACCCGCTTATAGCCCCACTCCTCGACATGGAGAGCGAGGTCTCGGGCATTGTTGATCGCGGTTCCGGCGTCCGTGTCCTGCGTGACGCGGACTAGTTCCAGGAGTGAAAGAACTGTCATCTCGGCTCATTCCTCGCGGTCAAACTCACGATCGCCTATCGTCGCATGCATCTCGACAGACGAGCGGGAGCCAGCCACCACAGGCTGACTGGCTGTTCATCGCTCTCGTATGGCCTTGGTTATGGGAGGTCTTCGGCGCTATCCCCGACCTTAATCGCTCGTCAGCGTGCCTCGCGTTTCGGCGCTGGGTCGTGCGCTCGGACACATCCTCGATGTCAGCCGGTAATTTCGGATGTCACGAAGCGCGGGTTCTGGAGTGACAGAAGTAACGAGTGACTTAGATCAGGCTGATCAGAAAGATTAGCCCCTGATTTTAACGAAAGCTTATGAAGCATCACGAAAGTGAGGCATGTGATAATGATTTGCCAATGGCCGACATTGTACTTGAAAATCTAAACCTACGAATTAACGCTTTGCGGGAGCGGCAAATGGCCGCTTTCTGGATGCTCACAGGAGGTTAGTAGTGACCGAGACTGGCATTCATGCGGACCGTCCGGTGTCGATTCCACGGTGACATAGGATACGGTCCGTTTCGTCGATAGAAGCAGACCATCGTCCCGTAGCAGCAGAACCGATATGAAAGCCGTTAGGGTTCATCTCACGGCGCACTGGTGGGCGGTCGGAAGGATCTGGCCAGACATGTTTACCTCGGTTCACTCTTCGCATCATTAGCAGCCGATGCGGTCAACTCGAAATGAGCTGGGTCTGCTTTCCCGAGAGGAACGCCGTCGAACTCGCGTAACGCCGATCTCCCTATGGTCGGCAGGAGATTATAGGCTGATTCGTGGTGCGGAACTTTCAGATTGCCGCCGTTTCGGACCCAGCCATGGGTCTTCACGAGGCCGCAGGAAGACCTATCTGCTTTCGATAGCTCTTGTCGAAGCCTTTGGCCGGCACGAAACGGCGAAGCAGGCTGACCTGTCGTGCCTTCGATCCGGCGGTATAACGCAGGTTGGGGCTCGCTGCTGTAGCGGCCATCAGGATGACCTTCGCCACGACCTCGGGGGTATCTGCGGTCGTCATCATCTCACGCAGGAACCTGTCCCGCCCGGCACGCTCGATCTCATAGATGTCCAGCGGCCGGTCGGACCGGACCAGGTTCTGGTCGAAGGATGTCCGCGTGTAGGCAGGTTCGATCAGCACAACGCGGATGCCCTGGCCGCGAATCTCGTGGTCGAGCGATTCCGAGTAGCCTTCCACCGCATGCTTGCTCGCGCCGTATAGCGCCATGTAGGGCGCAGGGATTAGCCCCAGCACCGAGCTGATGTTGATGATGCGTCCATCGTTCTGCGACCTCATGATGGGAAGGACCGCACGGATGGTGCGGACGACGCCGAACAGGTTGACGTCGAACATCGCTTTCGCCTGTTCGACCGAGGACTCCTCGGCGGCGCCGCTGATACCGAAGCCGGCATTGTTGACGAGGAGGTCGATGCGCCCCGTCTCGCCGAACACCGTCTCGACCATGGTCGCGACCGAGTCGTCTTCGGTCACGTCGCAGGTCAGCATCTGAATGTCCGAGCCGGCGGCCGGCGCTGGGTTTCGGCTGGTTCCGAAGACTCTGTAACCTGCGGCCTGCAAAACCTTGGCGGTTGCCAATCCGATTCCCGAGGTAGCACCCGTGACGATCGCGGTCTTCTTCGATGCTTGGTTCACGACGCTCTCCTTCAGGGCAGCCATTCCAGATGCCATCCCAGCGTCGATAGATTATGCTTATAATTTATTAAGGCAAGTCCCGGATGCCGGAGATTGCTGTGACAAGCGCAGCTTCGAATCGAAGCCAGGCTCGCACCTCCTGGCGAGCGGTTTGCCTCGCAGCGCGAAGGTGATGCTGCAGAGCCGTTTCGCAACCTTCACTGAACGGCACGGAACGTCTCTATGAACCGAGGCCCGCTTCACCCCCCCAAGGCATGCCTTCTCGCCGTCAGGAGGCGACAGAAGCGTGCGCCGCCTGGAGCAGATCGTTCGCCAGCGCTTCGTCATTGACGGCCCGCGCAAGGACCACGGCGCCGACGAGTGTCGACAGCGTCGCAAGGGACTTCTGCCGACGGCGCTCCCGCGATGCCTTCGGCGTCAGATTTGCGAGAATGGAGGCCAGACCCTCGACACCTTTGGTAAATCGCGTCCGAACTGGACTGTTCGGCGCTTCCCGCGAGATGTCGTTCGCCAGGGCCGCGAGGGGACATCCCATTCCTGGTGTCTGGACATGCGCCAGGGATAGGTAGTTGGCGAGGATGGCATCCACATCGCCGCGCCGATCCTCGGCGATTGCGGAGTCGAACGCCTCAGCCGCCAGGGCGTCCTTGTTGGCGAACTGTCCGTAGAAGCCGCCATGGGTCAGGCCGGCTGAGGCCATGATGTCCGCGACGCCGACGCCGTGGAGTCCGCGCTCACGGAAAAGAGTCGCCGCGACCTCGACGACGCGCTGACGGTTGAGTCTTGCCTGCTCCTGGGAAACCCTTGGCATATCCTGATCCTTCGACCTTCCGATATCCATTATAGATGCGTTACGTCATCTAATGAAGGGTCGCTTCACAGGTCGTCCCCGAAGGCCGGTCGGAGGAGGACGAGTTAACGGCCCGCTCGAAGGGCGCAGGCCGGTCGCCGTATCGCACCGTCGGTCGACCGGGAGGCGTGATCCTCGGATGTTCCTGGGCCTGGACAGGAACCTTCCTTGAACCTCGAGACCTTCAGAGCCTCACGACTTGGCCGGGAGGGGCATTCCATCTGCTTCCGATGCGACGTGGACGGCTCTCGGCTCCCGCGCCACCCGGAACCAAAGGGCGTAGAGTGCCGGCAGGAACAGTAGGGTCAGGAGCGTTCCGACGCCGACGCCGCCGATCAGGACATAGGCCAGGGCTCCCCAGAACACTGAGTGGGTCAGCGGGATGAAGGCCAGCATCGCCGCGGCCGCGGTCAGGATGACGGGGCGTGCCCGTCGAACCGTGGACTCGACGATAGCCTCGTAATTGGACAAACCCGCCGCCTGGTCGTGGTGGATCTGGTCCACCAGGATCAGGGTGTTGCGCATCAGGATGCCCGACAGGGCGATCAGCCCGAGGATCGCGTTGAAGCCGAAGGGTTGGTGAAAGAGCAGCAGGGTCGGCGCAGCGCCGACGAGCCCCAGCGGCGCGGTAGCGAAGACCATGAACATGGTCGCAAACGAGCGCACCTGGATCATGATGACCGTCAGCGTCACGATCAGCATGATCGGGAACACCGCGACCAGCGATAGCATCGCCTTCTCGCTCTCCTCCACCGCGCCGGCCGTGTCGATGCGGTAGCCAGGCGGCAGCTTGGCCTTGAGCGGGTCCAGCAGGGGAAAGACCTGGGCATGGATATCAGGCGGTTGCTTGCCATCGAGCACATCGCCCTGCACGCGGATGTAGGTCTCACGATTGTAGCGTTTCAGCACCGCGTCCTCGGTGCGTGTCTCCAGACGCGCCACTTGCGAGACCGGCACCTGGCGCCCGTCCTTCGTCGCCAGCGTGAGGTCGCCGATCTCGCCGGGCGAGCGCCGTTCGGGGCCGGGGCTGCGCAGGAGCACATCGACGGAGCGCAGATTCTCGCGCACCTGGGTAGCGGGCGTGCCGTTGAGGTAGCTCTGCAACTGCTGGCCGGCTTCCTTCGGCGTCAGGCCGATGAGGCGTAGGCGCTCCTGATCGAGGGCGAGGTGAAGGCTCGGGGTTTTGCCGCCCCAGTCGAGGTGGACGAGGCGCATGTTAGGGTTGGCCGCCATGACATCCCGGACCTCGCCGGCGATGCCGCGAATGACGTCGAGGTCAGGTCCCACCACCCGGAAGGCGACGGGAAAGCGGATGGGCGGGCCGAACACGATCTGCTGCACCCGCACACGGGCTTCCGGAAAGCGGCCTTCGTCCACGAGCGTTCGGACCTTGCCGCGCAGGACGTCGCGGGCGTGCACGTCCGCGGTCTGCACCACGATCTGCGCATAGGCGGGGTCCGGCAGCTCAGGGTCGAACGACAGCACGAAGCGCGGCATGCCCTGACCGATATAGCTTGTGATCTCGCCGGCCTCGGGGAGGGCACGCACGGCGGCCTCGATCCGCTTGACGCTGGCTTCCGTGGTCGCGAAGGCCGAACCCGCCGGAAGCGTCGCCTCGACGATGAGCTCGGGCCGCTCTGAGTTCGGGAAGAACTGCTGCTCGACCTTGCCCATGGCCACGACGGAAAGGGCGAACAGCCCGACCGTGATGCCGGCGGCCACCCACTTGTGGTCGACGGACATACGAACGATCCTGCGAAGGCGCTCGTAGTTCCTGGTGGCGTAGATGGCATCGTGCCCGCCTTCCACCTTCTTGATGTTGGGGAGAAGCTTGACGCCGAGATAGGGCGTGAAGGTCACGGCCACGAGCCACGAAATGATCAGCGAGAAGGCCACCACCCAGAAGATGTTACCGGCGTATTCGCCCGCCGTGGAGGCGGCGAAGCCCACCGGGAGGAAGCCCGCGATGGTCACGATGGTGCCGGTGAGCATCGGCGCGGCGGTCGCGCTCCAGGCATAGGTCGCCGCCTCGACGCGGTCGTAGCCCTCCTCCATGCGCACTACCATCATCTCGATGGCGATGATGGCGTCGTCCACGAGGAGGCCGAGCGAGATGATGAGGGCGCCGAGGCTGATACGGTCGAAGTCGCGCCCAGTGACCAACATGACTACGAACACCCCCGACAGGGTGAGCGGCACGGCCAGTGCCACCACGATGCCGACCCGAAATCCGAGCGCCACCAGGGACACGAAGATCACCACGCCGAGGGCGGTGAAGAACTTGACCATGAATTCATGGATGGCGTCGTCGATGACCTTGGCCTGATCGGTGATCTTGGTGAAGGTGATGCCGACCGGCGTCTCGTGATGGATGGCTACTTCCTCCGCGTTCAACGACTCACCGAGCTTGAGGCCGTTGAAGCCGGGCTTCATCACGAGGCCGAGCATCAGAGCCGCCTCGCCGTCGTTGCGAATCGCGAAGACCTTCGGGTCCTCATAGCCGCGCTTGACCTCGGCGATGTCGCCGAGCTTGAGACTCCGGTCGCCGGCAGCGACCGGTAGGTCGCGGATCGCATCGAGCCCGTCTATGGCCCCGTCGAGGCGCAGGTAAACCCGCGGTCCCGACGCCTCGACAAAGCCGGCCGGCGTCACGTCGTTTTGGTTGGCCAGAGCCGCGAGCAGTTGCTGGCCGGTGATGCCGAGCGTGGCGAGGCGCTGATAGGAGATCTCAACGAAGATCTTCTGGGCCTGCTCGCCGAGGATGTTGATCTTCTCGACGCCCGGCACCCGCAGCAGCCGCTGGCGCATGTCCTCGGCGCGCAGGACGAGTTGCCGGTGCGGCAGGCCCCTCGCTTGCAGGGCGTAGAGGGCGAAGTAGATGTCGGAGAATTCGTCGTTGAACAGCGGCCCCATCACCCCACGCGGCAGGCTGGAGGCCTGGTCGGAGAGCTTTTTTCGTGCCTGGTAGAACTCGGACGGGAGTTTGGCCGGGGGCATGTTGTCCTTGAAGATGACCTTGGTCACCATCAGGCCGGGGCGTACCGTGGTTTCAGCCCGGTCGTAGTAGACGAGTTCCTGAAGGCGCTTCTCCAGGGGGTCGGCAACCTGGCGCTGCATCTCCTCGGCGGTGGCACCGGGCCACGCGGCCGAAACCGTCATGACCTTGACGGTGAAGGCCGGGTCTTCGGCACGCCCGAGCTTCTGGAAGGCGAAGAATCCTGCTCCGGTGAGCGCGATCAGGAGAAACAGCGTGACGGCGCGCTCGCGCACGGCCAGGGCGGAGAGGTTGAAGCTGCTCATCGCACCGCTCCGGTCATGCTCGGGGGCGCCTGGCGCACCTTCTGGTCGGCTTTGAGGAGATGGGCGCCAACCGCTACGATTCGATCGCCGGGGGTCAGGCCGTAAGCGACCTCCGCGCTCTCCTCGCCCAATCGAACGAGGGTGACAGTCTGCGGCTTCACCGTCTCGGTGGCGGCGTCGTAGCGCCAGACGGCGGTGCCATGCCCCTGATCGAACAGGGAGGCCAGGGGAACCTCCACCCGCGCTGCAAGGCCTGCGGCTTGGGCTTTGAGCTGAAGGGTCACGGTTGCGCCCAGCGGTGCGTCTTCACCGCGCCCGGAGAGGATGTAGCGTGCGCGGTATGTCCGCGTCGCCGGATCGGCCGTGGCGGACAATTCCCGCAAGCGCGCCGGATAGGTCGCTGCGCCCTCAGCGTAGAGGGTCGCGGAGGCCGAGCCCTGCGCCACGAGTCGACTCGCCTCCGGCAGAAAAACCTCTGCCTCACGGGATCCATCGCGCGCGAGCTTGACCACCGTCTGGCCGGCGGCGACCACCTGCCCTGGCTCGGACGGCACCTCCATCACGACGCCATCCGCATCGGCCTGGAGCTCGGAATAACCGGCTTGGTTCGAGACCTGGCTCGCCTGGGCCTCGGCGCTGGCGAACTGGGCGACGGCCGCATCGGCTGCGGCCTTGTTCTGGTCGTAGGTCTGCTTCGAGGTCCAGCCGTCACCGACGAGCTTGCGGCTACGCTCCTCGTCGGCCTTGGTCCTGATCATCTGGGCGCGGGCAGCCTCGACCGAAGCCCGGGCCGCTGTGAACGCCAGGGTGAAGTCGGTCCGGTCGAGACGCATCAGAGGCTGACCGCGCTTGACGCGGTCGCCTGGATCGACGAGGCGTTCGAGGATCTTGCCGCCGACCCGAAAGCCGAGGTTGCTCTCCGTGCGCGCCCGGATGACGCCGGTGTAGCGCGATATGCCTCCCGTCGCGGCGGCGACCTCGACTGTCTGGACCAGAGGAGGATTTGGGCTGACGGCGGTTTCAGCCGGCGAACACCCCGCAAGAGCTAACCCTGTGAGCCCGAGCAGCCATCTCGCATCCATCGCCAATCTCCACGCGATCGTTTCGCAGGTCTTTTAAAATTATGAACGTCATTTCTAATGAGGAGCATGCGCCGTCAATGGTCGGTGCCGCATGCCAAAAAAATGTTCCCCCAGCTGCATATCTTCCAGTCCTGCAGCCGAGCGTCGTCGATGAAGGCAGCTGGATGGTCACCGCTTTATACATGTCATAAGCAATTTTAAACTGGTGGATCGGGCGTACGACCTGTGGGGCCGAGAACCACATCCAGGGAATGGCCGAGAACGGGCTCTCTCGACGCCACTCCTTCTCGATGGCGAAGGCGGTTCGGCCAGCGACCTTGCGGAGGAGGACAAGGTCAGCCGATGATTGTGCGTCGCCATTCGTTGGCGGGCGCCAGGGCTTCATCGCTCGTTAACCTTGGCGGCGCGATCGTCCCGACGTCATCGGTGGGCACGAGCTCGAGCAGAGGGACGATGCGACGGCTGGCGCTTCTTCTGATCCTCGCGACCCATCAGACCGCCCTCGCGGAGGAGCCGCTTCTCCTTCGCATAAGGCCGAACCACAATGAGGATGAGTTCGGACGTGGCAGCGCGGCATCGCCGGAAGCGATCGCTCGGCAGGCGTGGCTGGCTCGCGAGGCAGTGTGGGAGCGTAGCCGCCGCAACGCCGAGATCGCGATCGCATCGATTTGTACCGGGTGCCTTAAGGAGCCGACATATCCGCCCGTGAACGGCATGGCCGGGGGCGATCCCGGTTCGCGATTGCCGCAGACCACGCAGTTGGGACCCTGACGAGGCTCAAGCTGTGATACCGGGGACGACGACGTGTTGGCGTCGTCCTCCGTCCGACCGCGAAATCCGATACCCAGAGGCATACGTATGACTCAGTCGCACCCGACCAGTGGTCCCGTGGCAGACCCCGATTGCCCAGTTCCGCTCGATCTTCTCGGCTCCGTCTACCGGGCCGACGCCGATGACCTGCCCGAGATCCTGGCCGCCATTCCGGCGACGACACGCGCCAAGCTCGCGGTCTACCTCTATGGCAAGAGCCACATGCATCAGCTCGGGCTGACGGTTGCGCGGGCGTGCCAGCGCGAGGACCTCGTGCGCGTCGCCGGTGAAATTGGCTCGGTGGTCCACGGTCAGTCGCAACTCAAGCCGGCCAAGGCGCCCGTTGCGGCACCGACGGCTGCGCCGGCCCCCAAGAAGATCAGCCTCGGCGGTTCCTCGGCCAAGGGTCGCAGTTTCGACTGAACACCCGGGCCGGCGAACATCCGAAAGCGATTAACCGACCATTAACCAGCCGCTTTCATCGTTCCGGCGGGATCCGGACAGGAGAGCGAGATGCCATCTATCGAACAGCAGGTGCGTGAGCGCGCCTATTACATCTGGGAAGGCGAGGGTCGGGCTTTTGGTCAGGCCGTCGAACATTGGCTCAGGGCAGAAGCCGAGTTTCGCGCCCTGGACGAAGTTGCCGCGCCGGTGATTGCCGTCGTGCAGGCCTCGTCCGCGAAGAGCCCGGCCAAGACCTTGAAGCCACGATCCGCGCGGGGCGCGAGCGCCGCAGCCGTGGCGGTGAAGGCAGAAGCGAGGGCGGTCAAGGCCCCGGCAGCTGCTAAACCCGCCGCTGCCAAACTTGCCGCGAAGCCGAAGACGAAGTCCACGCGGGGGGACCATTCGGGATCGAGTGCGGTTCTGCACTGACGCCCGTTTTCTCACCGAACCGAAAAGCTCGCTTCCTACCCGGGAGGGGAGCTTTTTTTGCGCCGTAGTTCACCGGCGGCCTGCTGGAACGCCTGGTCAACCTTAGCCGTTGTCATGGCGATCAGACGGGCCATGTCCCGTCGATTCCCTCGTCGAAGGAACACGATCATGATCATCCGCGCCTGCGCATTACTGCTCCTCGCGACTCTCGCTGCTCCGGGTGTCGCTCAGGCTCGCGGACCTAGCCGCGACATCGATGCAACCGGCACGGTCGGTGGCCGTGCACCGTGGAGCCAGAACTGGGAATACGATTCGGGCAGCGACAACGATCGGCGGCCGGAACTACCATATTATCAGCAGGGCCGAGGTCAGCAGACGGGCGGACCTGCCCGCAATTTGCTACCGGAAGACGGGCTTCACATCGTACCTCGCTGAGAGCACTCACCTGAGCATCGAGCGCGCCGCGTGCCGAAGGCGATGCGGCCCCTACGAGGATTGAACGCTAGGGTACTTTCCCGTTTCTGGCCGCCTTTACGGCAAGACCCACATGCACTTCTGCGATGTGCTGACGGTCAGACATTCGAACGGCGCGCCTCCGATCATGGCGCGTTGGGCGACTTCGCCAAGATCGGCTTTGGAAACCAGCCGGCAGGAGGGATGGGCGGCGAGCCGAGGGGCCGCGTCCGCCGATGACGTAAGACCTGCTGTGAGCACGCGCAGCTCGACGAGAGTCTCGCAGGCGATCGCTCCAGGTGTTGCGTCATCGGCGCGTACCGCCGGCGCCTCACGGAGCGCAATCAGCAACCCTGCTGCGATGAGAAGCGCCGACCGCGCGTAAACGACTCGTAATCTCATCATCATCGCGAAGTCCCCAGATCACTATTTCGGAAGGACTTTCAGGTGGGCTCCACTGGCTGTCGTGCCCATGATCAGCGGCGTGAGCTGAGAGGTGCTGCCTGTTTCGCCGTCGAAAGTGGAAGGGATCCCGAGACGACCCAATGACAGATCGTCGTGCCTTGCAGAGCAAGGCATTCGTAATCCCTGCCATTCAGCGCGACACGGTCGGTGACGGCCGCGACCTTGTCTCGATCGATCAGGATGCAACCAAGGTGGTCCGCCTTGGTATCGGCAAGAATTACCGCTGCCGCGGCCGAATCTTCGTTGATGCGACTGACGAGGATGCGCAGGTTGGATAGAGAAGGACAGGCCACGGCCGTACTCGGACGTACAGGCGCTGCGGCAGCGGTGGTAGCAGCCCCTAACAGGACACAGAGGATCACGATGCGCGCCGGTTTGCTCATAAGGTTGTCGTATCACAGCCCGACGAGGGGCTACCAGGGTGGCCGTGGTCGGCAGCTCACTCGTGCCGGCGCAGTTTCACAAAACGCCTTCTCGCCCTTTCCCGGCGCAGCCGAGAAAGCCGCTCGATCCAGAAGATGCCGTCCAGCTGATCGATCTCGTGCTGAAGGCAAGCCGCTTCGAAGCCTTCGGCAGCCTCAGAATGTTCGCGCCCATGGAGATCGCGATACGTCAGTCGGATGCGTGCCGGGCGCTCGACGTCGTCGCGGATGCCCGGCATCGAGACGCTGCCTTCCTCATGGATCGCCCGCTCCTCGGACATCTCAGTGATGACCGGATTGACGTAGGTCCGCGGCGCGACTCCTGGTTCCATCTGCAGGACGACCAGTCGTTCGCTCAAGCCGACGTGGGGACCGGCAAGCCCGATCGCGGCCGCCTTCTGCAATGCGCCGAGGAGTCCGGCGGCTCGCTCTTCCAGACCCTTGTCAAAGATCATCACCGGCGCGGCGGCCTGAGCAAGCCTCGAATCGGGATAAATAACCAAATCGAATACAGGCATTCGGAGGGGCTCTGTCCTTCTAAACCCGGAACGATGCCGTAGCTCACCCGTTGGCGCTTCGACCTGTGCAACGCTATGACAGAAGGAAGTTGTGATGAAGAGCCTTTTTGCCGGAACCGTTCTTGCTGCCGCGCTGATCAGCGCCGTGCCCGCTTCTGCCCAGCGCATCGATATCGGCCCAGGTGGCCCCAGCGTGGATCTACGCTCACGCGGCGAGAGGGAGCGCGATTACCGGCGTGATGATTATCGCCGGGATCGTGAGAGCGATCGCCGTCTGTATCGTGAGCAGCGCTACAATGACGACCGTGGAGATCGCCGGGACCGCCGTGGGTACGGCTACTGACGCAGTCGAACGAGCCTTGGTCGAGGCGACCGCGACTTAGTCAGCCGGACGTCGACTACGAGCGATGGGGTGGTGCGAGGCCTCCACGATCTTCCATGATCGTGGAGGCCTTGATCGTTTTCATGCTGACCGGTGGGCTTTTCTATCCGCCCATCCAGTCGATCGTGGTGGCGCAAGCAGTTTGCTGACCGAAACCTCTTGGAACGTTGCCGGAATGGCGCGATGAAGCCGCCATGACCTACGACAGCCGGTATTTCCCACGTAAAACCAGTTCGGTCCGCGTGTCTCGCGTGGCGCCGTTCCTTGCGATGGATGTCATGACCGCCGCCGCCCTCAAGGAGAGGTCCGGCGCCAGCGTCATTCACATGGAGGTCGGGCAGCCATCTGGCCCGGCTCCGAGACGTGTCATCGCCGCCGCAGGACAGGCGCTGTCATCGGGCCGGTTGCCCTATACCGAGGCGCTCGGTATGCCCGTTCTGCGCGAGCGAATTGCGCGTCACTATCGAGATACCTACAGGGTCGTGGTCGCACCCGAGCGGATCGTGGTGACGACTGGTTCGTCGGCAGGTTTCGTGCTGACGTTTCTCACCCTTTTCGACGCCGGCGCCCGCGTGGCGGTACCAGAGCCCGGCTATCCAGCCTATCGCAATATCCTGAATGCGCTCGATCTCATACCGGCGCCGTTGCGGCTGCATGCCGAAGACCGTTTTGCGCCGACAGGGGAGGGGGTCCGAGCCTTGCATGCACAGGAGCCCTTGGCAGGTCTCCTGGTAATGAGCCCGGCCAACCCCTCTGGGACCGTGATCGAGCCTGCGAGGTTGTCAGAGCTATGCCGGACTGCCCGCGATCTCGGTATCCCCATCATTTCCGATGAGATTTACCACGGTCTCGAATACGGCGTAGCGATCCAGACGGCGCTACAGACCGACCCGGATGCCGTCATCATCAACTCGTTTTCGAAGACATGGTCGATGACGGGTTGGCGCATCGGCTGGATGGTGGTGCCCGAGGCGCTGGTTCGACCGGTGGAACGTCTGGCGCAGAACCTCTACATCTCGGCGCCCTACCTGTCTCAGGTGGCGGCTCTGGCCGCCTTCGATGCCATCGAGGAAGTCGAGTCGACGAGAGCCGGCTACGAGGCTAACCGGACGCTGCTGCTCGATGCCTTCCCGGCCCTGGGCCTCGGGCGAACTCATCCTTCGGATGGCGCCTTCTATCTCTACGCCGATGTCTCGGACCTCACGGACGATTCCACGCATTTCTGTCGCCGGATGCTCGATGAGGCGGGAGTGGCCGCGACGCCGGGCCTCGACTTCGACCCCGTGGAGGGCCGCCACCATGTCCGCTTCTCCTTCGCCGGAAGCCATGACGATTGCTGCGAGGCGGTTACACGCCTGCGCAACTGGAAGCGCTGACCAAAACAAACACGCGCCGGACCTTGGGACCGGCGCGCTCAACGTTCTTAGCTTAACATCTTCAGATCGCTGTTGCTGATCTAGGTCTCAACGGAAAAGGTTGAGGAGACCGCCGGGCTCTGCATAGATGCCGGGAGCAGCCGTGGAGGTCTGGAACGTGATCGAGCCGATTACGGCTTCGCCACACCACTTCGACGTGCCGCCGTTCGTAAGTTGGCGGAAGTCGCCGGTCAGCGCGGCACATTGGGTCTTGCTCAAGTCGGTATCGTGATAGCGGACATCGAGCACGATGTTCTTGTAGGTGTAAGACAATCCCACATTGCCGTAGAGGTAGCTCGGTAAGTTGAAGCTAGGAAAGCGGCCAGGCGCCGTGCTTCCAAAAGCTCCGGTGGCTGAGCTCTTGGCGCTGCCGAGAAAGAAATAGCCGAGCTCGCTCGAGATCGAGAAGCCGCCAGCATAGGCTTCGGGAAGGAATGAGAACAGTGTGGCAGGGAGCGTGAAAGCTGCGGTGCCCGATGCATAGGTGCTATTGGCATGAGTGCCGAGGAAATTCGGCGAAAAGAACACATTGGCGCCGAGAGTGAGCGAGTCGGTGGCGGTGTACAGCACCTTGCCGGCGGCCTCATAGTAGTCGGTGTTGGCAGTCGTGAATGGTGTTATTCCGTCGGCATTGAAAAGCCGGGTCTCGTTCGGATAAAAGTAGTACAAGATGCCGAGGTCGAAGGCGAACTTGCCGAAGGTCGGACGGATACCGGCGACGAGATCGAATTCCATGTCGGGTCTGGTGGGTAGGCGCGTCTGATAGGTTGCAAAGCCTGCGTAAGCGAAATTATTAAAGAATTGCGCTTCGAAGAAGGTTTGGTAGCTGCCTTGTAGATTCGACTGCGACACGCCGCGGAAATTGTAGTCTGTCTGGTAGCGCGATCCGAAGGAGAACCCTATCAGTGGGTCAGGCGCCTTCGCCTCGACCGGCATGACTTTCGGTGCCGCGTAATCGGCGGCGATTGCCGATGAGCAGGCCATTGCAAGGCCGCCAAGTGCAGCTAGAACAAGTTTCGTCGTCATGTGCATACCCATTTGATCCTCTTGCCGACGCTGCCCGTCGGACGTCTCTTGGCGGATCTCGGAAAGCACTTGCTGCGAAGGCAGCAGGAGCACTTTAACGAGGCCCGATCTTCAGCAAAGGTATCGGCGGGTACTTAACGCAGAAAGCACGGGCAGGCACACCACTTGCGCAAATTCCAAGCAGGTCGCCCATGAAACGGTCAAGTCGTAATACGGGAATCATAATGGACCTAACTGTTGCCGCAAAGCTTCAGCAGTCCGAGGCTGTTTGTCCGGAAGGATCCTTCAGAAGCTAGCAACTGTCGGGCAGCGAAAACGTGATTCGTGGGCAGTACGACAACCGCTGCGAGACGAGGCGAAAGGGAACCCGGGGTATCCCACCTTGATTGCCATCGACAATCAAGGAGGAGCCACAATGAAACGCCACGCTTTAGTCATCACATGTCTGCTCGCTGGAACCCCAGCACTCGCGCAATCCGTCGGCGAGAAAACCGGTCTCAATTCTCTGATCGGTACGAGTCCAACGACGGAAGACTTTGTTCTTCAGGCCGCAATCAGCGACATGTTCGAGATCCAATCCAGCCAGCTTGCGCTGGAGCGAGCCGACGACAAAACCAAGGCCTACGCCCAGCAGATGATCTCCGACCATGAGAAGGTCTCTGGCGAAATGAAGGGCATGGTGACGGGTGGGAAGGTCAAGGCCACGATCCCGACTGCTCTCGACGGCAGCCATCAGAGCAAGCTTGACAAGCTCAAGGAGCTCAAGGGCGCCGATTTCACAAAACGCTACCACGACGAGCAGGTGACGGCTCACAAGAATGCCGTCGACCTGTTTCAGCGGTATGCGAATGGCGGCGAGAATGCAGAGTTGAAGGCCTGGGCCGCTAAGACCGTCCCGGCATTGGAACACCATCTCAAGATGGCTCAGGATCTCGACAAACAGTCCTGATTCTCGAAAGACCTTTCGCCGCCTGCTCCGATCAGGCCGCGACAGCGCTTCGGCCAGTTCGGTATCGGATGCAGCCGTCAGCCTCACATTGGCGTAAGCGAAAAACAGGGGGCCGCATCCGCCGCCTCCTGTCGCAGGATCGCCTCCTTGGCTTCCAGCGCTAATCGGGCGATGTCCCTTTCATTTTCACGGACCGCGGATCGAAAAGACGATGGACGTCAAGCTGGCGCAGGAGGTCAGGCTCGCTGCCGCATATGCACGCCGCCGGGCGGAGAAGTATTCGGGGATCGGCGGAGACGCTCTTCCGTTGGCAGTCATCAAGGCCTTCGATGACACCGTCCGCGGCCATCTTGAGCGCGATCCCCGCATTGAGGACGAACGGGACCGCGTCCTGATTACTGCGGTGAGCTTGGCCGAAGCCCGTCCAGAGGACGGAACGGTCGCAATACAGCGCTGGAGAGAGCGGTTGGTCGATGCGATCGACGGCCTTGAACGCGTGACCTTGGCTCTTGGTGTCGTCAACCGCCGCGGCGCCGCCGCGGGTCTTGGAGATGTCGGCGAGAAGCTGACCTAGCCAGCGAGACGGTTCTAGGACCCAGCGCCGGCTCTCTGTTCTAAACTGCGACTTACCCTTCAGCGCATGATCTGTATCGCGGCCGGCGTCAGAATTACGACAAAGAGTACCGGCAGGAAGAACAGGATCATCGGCACGGTGAGTTTCGGCGGGAGGGCAGCAGCCTTCTTTTCAGCTGCGGTCATGCGCAGGTCCCGACTCTCTTGGGACAAGACACGCAATGCTTGGCCGACAGGCGTCCCGTAGCGTTCAGCCTGAATCAGGGCGGTGGTGACGGCCTTGATGGAATCGAGACCGGTACGCATCGCAAGATTTTCGAAAGCAAGCCGCCGATCTGGAAGATACGACAGCTCGGCGGTCATGACGGCTAGCTCTTCCGCCAGCGTCAACGACTGGATCGCAATCTCGGCGCTGACTTTACGAAAGGCATGTTCGACCGACATGCCCGATTCGACGCATATCAGCGCGAGGTCGAGCGCATCAGGCCAAGCCGCTCGGATTTCGGTCTGACGCTTTGAGATCCTGTTCGAGAGGTAGATTTCTGGAGCTTTGATACCAAGGATTGCCGCCACGATGACAATCATCACACGTATCAGGATAGGCTGATCGAGTACCTGCAATACGAATAGATAGAAGATACTGAATACGACGGCGATGATTGGGCTGATCATTCGGAAAAACAGGAACCCGGTCTCCGCCCCGGGTGACCTGTATCCTGCCATGGCGAGTTGCCGCTTGGCCGTTTCGGTGCCCAACCAACGCGTCAGATTGAATTGATCGACCACTCGTTTCATGTATGCCTTCGGCGTCACTCGGAGCGAGGCCTTGTTGCCCAATCGCTCACGCTCCCTACGGCGGATCTCCTCTCTCTCATCTCCGACGAGTTTCATCCGCCTGCTGAGACGGTCAGGCTCAAGGATAGGCTGCAGCAAGGCGAAGGCCGTCGCGGCGGCGGCAATGCCAACAAGAACCAGACCTATGAACCGCGGATTAATCAGGTTCTCAGCGTAGAGCATAATCATCGTGATGGTCCGCGAGATCGTGACGACTGATTTTTTTAATCAGTTGTAATATTTCAAAAATCGAAGTTGATCATTTTCTTCATCGTGAAAATACCAATCGACATCCAAAGCGCCGATGCGACAAGCGCAATGCGTCCAAGATCTGTCGTCCACAGAAGCGCAATGTAGGCGGGACTCGAGAAATACGTGAGTACGCCGACCACAAAAGGGAGTGCGGCGATGATGCCGCCTGATGCCTTGGCTTCCATGCTCATCGCTTGAATCTTGCCAGCCATCTTTTTGCGCTCTCGCAGGACTCGCGAGAGATTGCCCAGGGCCTCCGATAGGTTTCCGCCCGAACTCGATTGGATGCTGATGACGATGGCGAAGAAGTTCACGTCAGCTACCGGAACGCGCTCGTACATCTTCTGCATCACGTCCCCTACGGGCAAGCCAAGCGTCTGAGCATCGACGATCTGCTTGAATTCCGACCGAATTGGCTCCTCGGCTTCGCGCGAGATGATCTTGAAGCAATCCCCAAGGGGAATGCCGGAGCGCACGCCACGCGTGATGATATCAATGGCCGTCGGAAGCTCGTTTATGAAAGCTTTGATTCGACGCTTTCGCAACCGCGCAAGCAGCCATCTCGGCAGTCCAAAAGCGCCGGCAAACAGCGCGGCAAGTGCTGCGATGGGAGTCGAGGTGAGCAAGAGTATGAGCACAGCAGACGTTGCGCCCAACAAGGCGGAAATGACGAAGAATTTCTGCTTTGACCAGTCAAGGCCAGCGCGCGCAATCTTTAGTTCGAGTGAAACCTTGGTTCCTGCGGTCTTTGCTTCGATCTCCTTCAGGCTGCGAGCAACTTGTTCGCGTCGGTTCACGGTGGCGACCCTTGCGGAGGGTGTTGTCACGATGCTGGCAGCACGAAGCCGCTGCTCGGCCCTGTTCTCACCCAGGAGGTAGGGAGCTAGAAGCGCATAGGCGACCCCGCCCGCAGCGATCGCCGCAAGTGCCGAAGCAAGCGCGACATTTGCTCCGATCATGCGGTTTCCCCTTCGAGAACGGCCGCAGCGTCCAGGGCGGCGGCTAGGGCTTGATCCTCGCCATAATAACGGGCGCGTTCCCAGAAGCGCGGGCGGCCTATGCCTGTAGAGCGATGGCGCCCGATCAGCCGCCCATTCGCATCCTCGCCGCGGATGTCGTAGACGAACAGGTCTTGCGTGATGATGACGTCGCCTTCCATGCCCATCACTTCGGTGATGTGGGTGATACGACGAGAGCCGTCGCGCAGGCGGGTCGCCTGCACGATGACGTCGATCGATCCGCAGATCATCTCCCGCAGGGTGCGCGAAGGCAGTGTGAACCCGCCCATCGTAATCATGGACTCGATACGTCCGAGGGCTTCGCGCGGCGAGTTCGCGTGAAGCGTTCCCATCGACCCGTCGTGACCGGTGTTCATCGCCTGCAGGAGATCGAAGGCCTCGGGTCCGCGTACCTCGCCGACGATGATCCGCTCCGGTCGCATGCGCAGGCAGTTTTTCACCAGGTCTCGCATCGTGACCTGGCCCGATCCCTCCATGTTGGCGGGGCGTGTCTCGAGGCGAACCACATGGGCCTGCTGAAGCTGCAGCTCCGCCGCATCCTCGCAGGTGATGATGCGCTCGTCCTCGTCTATATAGCGTGTCAGGCAGTTCAGGAGCGTCGTCTTGCCCGAGCCGGTGCCGCCGGAAATCACGACGTTGCAGCGAACACGGCCGATGATCTGGAGGATCTTGGCGCCTTCGGGTGAGATCGCTCCGAACTTGACGAGTTGATCGAGGGTCAGCTTGTCCTTCTTAAACTTGCGGATCGTAAGGATCGGACCGTCCAGCGCCAGCGGCGGCGCGATGATGTTGACGCGCGAACCGTCGGGCAAACGTGCGTCACAGATCGGAGATGATTCATCGACGCGCCGGCCGACCTGGCTGACGATGCGCTGACAGATGTTCATCAATTGCTGATTGTCACGAAAGCGGACGTTGGTGAGCTGGATCTTGCCCCCGACTTCGATGAAGGCGCGGTTTGCCCCGTTGACCATGATGTCGGCGATGTCGTCGCGGGCCAGCAGCGGCTCCAGTGGCCCGTAGCCGAGGACGTCGTTGCAGATATCGTCGAGCAATTCCTCCTGCTCGGCGATCGACAGCACCATGTTCTTGAGGCCGATGATCTCCGAGACGATGTCGCGAATTTCCTCGCGCGCAGTCTCGGCATCGAGGCGTGAGAGCTGCGTCAGGTCGATCGCTTCGATCAACGCGCCGAAGATCATGCTCTTGGTGCGATAGTACTCCTCGGATTTCTGAGGCTCTGCGGCCACGATCGGCTCGGGCCGTCGGTTCGTTTCCGTGCGCGTGACGACGGCGGGCGTCTCCTCCCGCGCAATCTGGTACGGCAGGCTGCGTTCGGAACTCGCGGGAGAGGGCGCGGTCTGTACGGCTGCCGACCCGTTTCTCCTACCGAACATGGCAAAGCATCCGCGCTGGGGTCACGGAAGAAGCCGCCTCGGGAGGACGGGCGGTCAGCATGCGCTCCGGGGTGGTATGGGAGTGAAAGAGGCGCATTACGATGCCTTGCGCCGGCCGAGCTTCGACAGGAGTGGTTCGAGCAAGCTCAACCGCGTGCGCGGAGCTTCGATGCGCCCGGTCAACCGGCCGGCGAACTGGGTGAGGACCTCGGTCGCTTTGGCATGAGGTTGGATCTCGGAGATCATCTGTCCGTTATTGGCAGCCGTTCCGAAGAGGGCGGGGTCGAACGGAATGATCGCGTCCAGGGACGCGTCGAGGGCCTTCGCGAATTCCACAGAGCTGATCTCGGGGCGTTTCGGCACGCCGACACCATTGAGGACTATGCGCGGCGGCGTGTCGTGGGGGCGCCCCTGCTGAAGTAGCGTGAGCAGGTTCTTGGTGTTGCGAAGAGAGGCGAGCTCTGGCGCGGCGACGATGACGATCTCGTCGGACGAGATCAGGAGCCGGCGGGTCCAGGCCGACCATTGGTGTGGGGCGTCGAGAACGATGCAGGGTACCGTGGCGCGAAGCAGATCGATGAGGTGATCGAAGGCGGGTTCCGAAAGATCGGTGGTTCTATCGAGGACCGCTGGGGCTGAGAGGAGGCTGAGGTTGTCGCTGCATTTGGAAAGCAGTCGATCGAGGAGGTTCGTGTCGAGGCGCTCGGGAGCGAACACCGCCTCCGCGATCCCCTGAGGGGGGTCCTGGTTGAAGTCGAGGCCGGCGGTCCCGAAGGCGATGTCGAGGTCTGCGATCACCGTGGACGTGCCCTGGCCGCGCGCGATGGTCCAGGCGATGTTGTGGGCGATGGTGGAGGCGCCGACGCCGCCCTTGGCGCCGATCACGGTGATTGTCCGGCCCACGGGCTTTGCGCCCGGTGCCGAGAACAGGCCCGAGACGGCTTCGATCAGCGTAAGGGGGTCGACGGGCGCCATGAGGTACTCGCTGACGCCGCGCTGAAGGAACTGGCGGTACAGAAGCACGTCGTTGACGTGCCCGATGACGATGACCTTGGTGCCTTCGTCGCAGACCTCGGCGAGCGCATCAAGGCATTCCAGGGGCTTCGACTTCGCACCCTGCGTCTCAATGATGATGACGTTCGGTGTCGGGGCGTGCTTGTACGCCTCGACGGCGGCCAAGCCGCCGCCCATCTGGACCTTAGTATGGGCTTTCTGCATGCGACGATCGAGGCATGCGGTCTCAACCGTCGCCGCAGCCTCCTGCGTCTCGCAGAAAGCCTGGATCGTGATGCGCGGCACCGGGGCGATGATGCGCTCTGGCACTTCGTGCAGGTCCGCCATGGTCGCTGTTCCGCTTTTGGTTGCCGCGCGAGCGGTCGATTGGATGGGGCGGCTCCGGCTTTCCGGATCCTCCGCGGAACTCAGTTGCCGCCGACCTGCGACTTCACGCTCGTCTTCCCATCTTGATTCCATTGGGTTGACGGATCCTTGCCGTCGCGAAGCTTTATGATGTCCCCGGTGCGACGGACGGTATCGATGCGGCCGTCGGGCCGACCACGTACGAGGTCGACGGGATCGGCGATCTGGGCAGCGACGTTCGACTGGGTGGCACAGCCGAAGTTCCAGTGTGTTTCGTTTCGATTATCGACGACGGGATCGCTGACCCCGAGGTCGCGCGGCCAAGTCCCACACTGGGTTCCCACCTTGGCCTCCATCCGCTGGAAGCTGAGCCTCAGAGGCGCCGCCAAGGACGGGTCGGCAACCGCGTAGCCCGCTACCGCGATCTGCCGCGGAGCAACGCCGCCCTCGGCGGCAAGACGGCGAATCGTCGAGGCCGTGCGCTCGACGCCGGCACCCACGGCCGGAGACACGCCACGCGGCAGGTCGACTACCAGGACGCCTCGTCCGTACCGGCGGAATTCCAGGACAAAGGCGTCGACATCAGCCGCCTGGCGGGGATCGAGGTGACCCGTACCTGTCACGAAGACGTCCAGGCTGCGCTGGCTGTCCGTCAGCACGATCGGGTGGCGAGCCCGGTAATCGTGCGGATAGACCGATCCCGTGGTCGCGACACGCTCCGCACGGCATGCGCCGAGAAGTCCCGTCAGAGTAGTGATGGCTGCCAGCGCGGCTGCGGATTTCACGTATCGCAGAGTCATCGTTCCAAGATCCTGATAGCGCGAAGGGTCTGTGCGATCGTTCAGTCGGTGATGAAGCCGACGCGGCCGCGATAAGCTGGGCCGAGCGGGGCGGCGCCGGCAGGGCCGTAGAGCCGGTTGAAACGTCCGAGCAGGATGGCTTGGCTGTCCTGCGCATCGACGAAACCATCATCGGGCTTGCGGACCTGCTTCGGCTCCATCGGCTTGGCGATGTACGGAGTCACCATGATCATCAGCTCGGTCTCGTCGCGCTGGTAATCGCGAGAGCGGAAGAGCGCGCCGATGATCGGAAGATTGATAAGACCGGGAAGACCGGCGATCACGGCCTTGTTCTTTTGCTGGATGAGGCCCGCCGTCATCATCGTACCGCCCGAGGCGAGTTCCACCGTCGTCTCGGACTTCCGAACCGAAAAGCCCGGAACGGCGGTGGTCTGATCACTCCCTGATGTCGTGAAGTTGAAAGAATTCTGCTTGTCGATTTCGGAGACTTCGGTTGCGACTCGGATTGAGATTTTGTTTTCCGCGAGCACCACGGGTGTGAAACTCAAGCTTACTCCGTACGGCTTGAAAGTGATGCCGATGGTACAGATCCCGGCGCTGCAGTTCTGAGAGGCCGGCACTGGCAACTCGCCGCCTGCGGTGAACTTCGCGGCCTCGCCAGAGATCGCCGTCAAGGTCGGCTCGGCGAGGATACGCGAGACGCCGGCCTGTTCGAAGGCGCGGAGCGTGGCGGTCAAGCTCGCGCCTCCGGTGCCCGTGATCCTACCCTCCAGCAGGTTGCCGGAGGGAAACTGGGCGCCATTGAGACCGAGCGGTGCCGCGTTGCGGAGATCGAGTCCCGACCAACTGCCGCTCAGGTTCACTCCGAACTGCTTCAGCACCGAGCGCGACACCTCGACTACGGTCACGCGGAGCATGACCTGATCCTTGCCGCGGATCGTCAGGTTGTTCACGACCGTCCCGCGCGAGGCGCCGCCACCGCCACCTCCGATGCCGACGAAGGCATTGGCGATATCCATCGCCTGAGCTGCCTCCGCGGAAGAGGCGACCGATCCGGTCAGCAGTATCGAATCGCCGGCGGCGCGCACGTCGAAGCGTGATCCGGCAATGCTCTGGTTGAGGGTCTGGCGCAGAACGTTGAGGTCGCGGGTGACAGTGACGTCGAGTGCACTGATCTGCCGGCCCTCGGCGTCCATGATGAAGATCGAGGTCGCGCCGTTCTCCATGCCAATGATGAATACCTTGCGCGTCGAACGGACGACCGCATTGGCGACCTTCGGATTGGCGACGAATACTTCCTTGGCATCGCGCGGCAGGTCTATAATCAGCGATCGGCCGATCGTAAGATCGAGCTTGCGCGAGACGCCACCTTCGTCCGATCCAACGTCGAGGATTGGTGCCGCCGTCACACGGGAGTCCGGCCTCGCATGGGCCGGTGCCGAAGCACGCTCGACGACAATGGCCGCCGCCATTGTGACGGCTATGATACCGGCGCCGGTCGCGATCCGTGAAGGGGTGGTCATCGCCGATTCCTTTGTTTTCCTTGGCGAAGCGTCACTCATCGCTCAGCGCCTGGATTGTTGTTTGGCGACACCGAACCGCACCACCGTCACGGCGCCGTCGCTGCGCGAATCAGATGTTGCATCGGGTTCCGCCGCCCGTCCGGCGTCGGCCAGGCTGCGGAGGGACAGGGATAGGGATCCGACCTTCTGCGCCAAGGTGACGACCTCAGCCTGAGCAGGGGTCAATGCCAGGGTCGCGGTTTCGCCAGTGACAACGGCGGCCCCGTTCTTCTCCTGGACGATCTGACCAACCGCGAGCACACGCACATCGGTCAGCAGCGTCTCGGATGTCTGGCTGTCGGTGGAGCGAGAGGTGTCCTCGTCTCGGAACGTGCGGATGAGGTCGACGTGATCGTTCGGCAGGATGAAGTTGCCGGCCGAACTGGACCCACGCGTATCGATCGTGATCGCCACCGCCCTCATGCCAGCCGGCAGGATCGCTGCCATGAAGCCACCATCGGGCTTCGCCAGCTTCTGAGATCTCACGGGCTCACCGGGCAGAAAGGCCGACCGGACCACCGATCCGGCGATCTCCTCGAGACCTTTCGGCGATGCGGTTCGGGTGATGTAGCCTGCGGTGATCGCCTGATCGGGCCAGGGCTGCCAGCGCAGGTCGGCCACGCGGATCGTCTGCCCCATCGGCAGCTCTGCGGCAGCGACCAGAACGTCGGTGACGGGTACCGCGGGCGGAGGTGCCATGGCGACCGGACTGGGCGGCGGAGCTTCGCCGTCGCTCATCAGATAGACGGCAGCACAACCTGTGAGGATCGCGATCCCGAGGACGGCTAGGCGCGCTGGTTTCATGGCCGAGCTTCAACCAAACATGACGGCGGGATGCCGTTGGTCAGGAGAATGGCCTGGACTTCCTCAAATTACGGTTAACATTTAGTTGGTTGCCGCACGCCGGGCCTGAACCATAGAGGCGTTCAGCTGCCTAGGCCGCGTGACCAGATTGATGTTTCCGGCAATACCAAGAGCGCTGCCAAAGCGAGCGCGATGCCATAGGGTACGCCGGTCCTGTCGTCGTGAAGGCGGCAGGCAAACGGAAGACGTCCGATCGAAGCTGGCAGCACCGGCTGAGCGCGAGCGACGATGATCATCAGCGTGAGCAATCCACCAAGCGCAGAAGCCGTCAGGGCGTAAGCAACAAGGTGGTCAAAGCCCATCCAAAGGGCGGTCGCTGACGCAAGCTTTGCGTCACCTCCTCCGATAAGTCGAAGAGAGAACATCAGGAACGTTACGCAGAGCGTTGCCGCACCTGCCCCGACATGGGAAGCGATCTCCGGCAGGCCCAGACCGGCGGCTGCCGCAACGGCGGCGAAGGCCGCTGTCAGTGCGAGGGAGATCCGATTGGGAATAAGCATGGTGAGGAGGTCGTTCGCAGCGGCGTAAGCCATCAGGAACGGAAAGAGAAGCAGGAGGCCGAGGCTTGCCATTGGTCGTCACCTGTTCGTCTGCGTGGACGTGAAAGCGCCCGACCAATGAGGCCGGGTAGCAATTCGTCGCCCTGCATGGCGCGCCGGGCGCCTTCGAATGCGACCCGGCGCGTTAAGGCCACTACGGAACGGTGGTGCCGATCTTGGTGGCAATGGCAGTGAACTTGCTGCTGAGATTGCTGCCGAGCGTCGTCGCTCCTGCGATGAGAACAACGGCGATCAGGGCAGCGATTAGGCCGTACTCGATGGCGGTGGCGCCGGACTCGTCGGCGGCGAAGCGCTTGAAGATGTTGGTCATGATGGGTTCCCCTGGAGACGATCTACGATCTGTCCTCGAAGACCGTCGCGGCTCATTCGGTGACGTATTCAGATTGGCAGGGGCCCCTTGCGATTAGGTTAAATCGGCCTTCGAAACCGGCTTCTGCCGGTAGGGATGTTTCTAGGGTAAAATTGCGCTTAAACTCTTCAGCGAATAACGACGGGCATGCCGTCTCTTTAGAGCGGCACCGATGTCTGCTGATTCGATGGTCTCATTCGCCGTCCTGTTCCTAGCTTAGCGCTTCATTCACCATTCTGCCGTTTGATAGGAAGGCGCCACCGATCGGCGGCCGAAACGTCGCGCCTTCATCGGCACGGTGCCTGAGGCCAAGGGACGGTGCGTCGGCACCTAGCCGATCATCGATCCTAGACGCTCGAGTCGCCTAACATGTCCGACCGGACCACTTGTTCTGCACGACGCATGATCTTCGCAGCCGGCGCCGTGATGATGGCAGCAATTGCCCCCTGTCGTGCCGTGGAGGCGACGACGCCAGTGGTGGCCGTCACTGTGGACAACGCCAAGGTGATCCGGCTGCCGGAGAAAACCCGCACGGTCATCGTCGGCAATCCGATCATCGCCGATGTCTCGCTGCAGAAGAACGGCGTCCTCATCCTCACGGGCAAGAGCTTCGGGGTCACGAACCTCATCGCTCTGGACGGCGCGGGCGAGATGCTGGCGGAATCCATGATCAGCGTCCAGGCGCCGCAAGCCTCGGTGGTGATGGTCCAACGCGGGCTCGAACGGGAATCCTATTCCTGCACGCCCAATTGCCAGCCGTCGGTCCAACTCGGCGACTCGGTCAAGTATTTCGGTGAGGTCAGCGGTCAAGCCGATAGCCGCCGCAGCCTGGCAACTGGCGCATCAGGCGGAAAATAGCGCTGAGAGGCCGCCAAGCAGGCCCAAAACGGTCATCTTGTCTGATGTCACGCGCCGGACCGGAAGGTGCTCGCGCAAAGCTGCGTCGACACTTCAGGAGACTACAGAAAACCGCGCCGCAGAAGTCCGACGGTCCGAGTGACTAGGAACTGGCTCGAGAAACCCCGTCGGCAACAATATCGCGCCTCAATCCAAGCTCCTTCCAGGTTCGTGGACGAGCATGTCGATCCCTTAGCCCGGCACCTGCACTCCAATCACGTTGATCTCCCAAGAGGGAGCCAACCCCATCTATCTTCCCCGAACGACGACACCTCGACCGGCGTAAAATGCTCGAAAGCGACGGTGTTTTGGCGGGGCGGGTCCTGCGACTCGGCGACTTCGGATCACCCTTCCTGACGATTCAACCGCCGATGTCGGCCATATCGGAAGGATCGGCCGAGGGGATACCCGAGGTGTTCGACGTTCTGCCTCAGCCGCGCAGAGTCAGGCGCCCGCGCGCCATGCCGACGTCGCTGAGGCGGCGCAAGAAGGACATGCCGAGTAGGCTCGTGCTCAATCGGCCTCTCGGAACTACAACCGCTTCGACGTCGCGCACGGTGATCGTCCCGATACGGATGACGGGTATGCGTACCGGCGCTACGGCGACGACGCCGTTTGCCGTTTGCGTCCTGGCGGTGAAATCGCGTTCCGAGACGCGGATGCCGGCGCGTTCGGCATCTTCCTGGGAGAAAGCACAGAGGGTCGCACCTGTATCGACAAGCATGGACAGCCGGCTCCCGTCGACAGTCACCTCAGTCAGGAAATGACCTTGGGCGTTAGCTTCGAGAACCAGGGTGTTGGGGAGAGTCCCCGACGGTTGGCTGGCTTCCATCAGAATGGGAGTTGGGCTCGGCGAAGGGCGGCGATCGAGTCTCTCGACGAGACCAACACCCCAAACAGCCGCCACCGCGGATATGCCGAGCGCCCAGAAGACCGGCCGAGTCATCATTGCTCCTGCCCAAAAGAATTCCTTCAAGAAGCATCGACAAGATGAAGATCGGACTACGTCGATCCTCGACCGATCGGCCTTGCGCTGGAAATCATTCGTAATGGTTTCGAGGATCTCGCCTGAACCGTTGCGATCTCGCGACACCTTCGGCCGACGACGTCGGTCGTTGCGCCGATGGCGACGAGGGGCTATACGGCACACACGCGTCCGCCAGACACCCTTGGAGGCACGGGCGCGCTCACTGGGATCGGTGCTGGGCCGTCCGTTTCGGGCGGCCTTCGTCGTTTCCTCATCACATGATCACGTTCTAAATCAAGGATCACGCCATGAGCGCCGTTAAGCCGCTTGAGGCCGTGGCACGCGACCGGGTCGGCAAGGGGGCCGCCCGGGCCGTTCGTCGCCAGGGCCAAGTTCCCGCCGTCATCTACGGCGGCGGCCAGGCCCCGCAGGCCATCGCCATCGACCTCGTCCGCACCCGCACCCTGATCTACGCCGGCGGCTTCAAGACGACGCTGTTCGAGATCAATGCCGGCGGCAAGAAGACCCGCGCGATCCCGCGCGACTTCCAGCTCGACCCGGTCAACGGCGTTCCGCTGCATGTCGACTTCCTGCGCGTCGTCGCCGGCCAGACCCTGACGGTCGAGGTGCCCGTACATTTCGTCAACGAAGACGCGGCACCGGGAATCAAGCAGAAGGGCGGCACACTCAACGTCGTACTTCACACGCTCTCACTCGATGTTCCGGGCGACGCCATCCCGGATTCGATCGAGGTCGACCTGACCGGTCTCGACATCGGCGACACGATCCATATCGAGTCGGTCAAGCTGCCCGCCAACGCCACCTTCACCGGAGAGCCCGAAGCAGCGGTCGCCAACATCGTGCCGCCGACCGTGCTCGGCGCCGAGGTCGAGGCTGAGGAAGCTGCGGTTGCAGAGGCTCAGGCCAGCGAAGCCGCCGAGGAGAAGGCCGAGGGCGAGGCCGAAGAGGCTGCCGAGGGCGAGAAGAAAGCGGATTGAGGCGAGGGGTTTTCAACCCCGTCTCGTTCCATTCGACAGGTGCTCCGGCCGCAGGGTCGGGGCACCTTTTCTTTGATGCCATGGAGCGTTCGCCATGCGTCTGATCGTCGGCCTGGGCAATCCAGGCTCGCGCTACGCGAAGAACCGCCACAATATCGGCTTCCTCGCCCTCGACGAGATCGCAACCGCGCATCGCGCAGGTCCATGGCGGCGCAAGTTCCAGGGCGAGATCGCCGAAGCGACCCTCGGTCCGGAACGTGTGATCCTGCTCAAGCCCCAGACCTTCATGAACGAATCCGGCCGGTCGGTCGCGGAGGCGCAGCGCTTCCATAAGATCGCGCTCGCCGATGTGATCGTGCTGCACGACGAACTCGACCTGGTGCCGGCCAAGGTCAGATTGAAACTCGGCGGCGGAAATGCCGGTCATAACGGCTTGCGTTCGATCACCGCTCAATGCGGCAACGACTTTCGGCGCGTCCGCATCGGCATCGGTCATCCGGGCGACAAGGCGCTTGTCCACGCTTACGTCCTCAACGATTTCGGCAAGTCGGAACAGCCCTGGGTCCAGGATCTCTGCCGTGCCGTCGCCGACCACGCCGAACTGTTGGCGACCGGCGACGACGCGAGCTTTCAGAATAAGGTCCACCTCGCCATGGCTGCTCGCGGCTGGGACGACGTCAAGGCGCTCGGGCGGCCTGATTGACACGAAAACACGAGGACACGATACGTGAAGGCTCTGGAGCCTTTTGATGAAGAACGTCACCGTGACGATGGACGAGAGCCTTTTGCAGCGCGCGCGGGTTGCCGCCGCACGCGATGGGAAAAGCCTGTCGCGTTTCGTCGCCGAGGCCGTCGAACAGCGGGTGGGCAGACCGTTGACCCAGCGCGAGGCTCTCGACCGCTTCTTGGCCGGTCCGCTGATGAACCTGACCGATGAGAGCGGGAAAGCGCCGTCACGTGACGAACTCTATGAATGACGCGGTCTTCATCGACACGAACGTGCTCATCTATCTTCGCGATAACCGAAATGCCGATAAGCGGGAGCGCGCTCGCAATTGGCTCACCGCCATCAGCGATGCAGGCCTTGCGCGCACCAACCTGCAGGTTCTCAACGAGCTGACGCGCTGGATTCTCAAGAACGAGCCGGGTCGGCCACTCGTCGAGGTGCAGGACGAGGTCCAGGTCATCGGTGCTTGGGGTGCTCGCCCGACCGACCAAGACGATACCGAACTTGCCTGGGTCGTTCGCCAGGCACATGGCTACCAATGGTTCGACTGCCTTTTGCTTGCTGCCGCCATCCTGGCCGGGTGCCGCTATTTCCTCACCGAGGACATGGCGCACGGCGCTACCTTCGAGGGGCTCACCCTCGTCAACCCCTTTTGCATGTCGCCGGACGACGTGCTGCGACGGAACTGATCCCATGGGCTTCAAATGCGGCATCGTCGGCCTGCCGAACGTCGGCAAGTCGACCCTCTTCAACGCGCTGACGCAGACGGCGGCGGCGCAGGCGGCGAATTACCCGTTCTGCACAATCGAGCCGAATGTCGGCGAAGTCGGCGTGCCCGACTCGCGTCTCGACGATCTTGCGAAGATCGCCTCCTCGAAGGAAATCATCCCGACGCGGCTCACTTTCGTGGACATCGCCGGCCTCGTGCGTGGCGCCTCGAAAGGGGAGGGGCTCGGCAACCAGTTCCTCGCCAACATCCGCGAGGTCGACGCCATCGCCCATGTGGTGCGGTGCTTCACCGACGGCGACGTGACCCATGTCGAGGGCAAGGTCGATCCGGCCGCCGACATCGAGACGATCGAGACCGAGCTGATGCTGGCCGACCTCGACAGCCTGGAGAAGCGCGTCGTCGCCCTGGAGAAGAAGGCCAAGACCGCCGACAAGGAGGCGAAGGAGATGCTCGATCTCGTTCAGCGCTCCCTGCCGCTCTTGCGCGAGGGTAAGCCTGCGCGACTTGTGGAGCGGAAGGCGGACGAAGAGAAGCTTTTCCAGTCCCTCGGGCTGATGACGGCCAAACCCGTCCTCTATGTCTGCAACGTCGACGAGGCCGATGCCGACAAGGGCAATTCATATTCGGACGCGGTCATGGCGCGCGCCAAGGAAGAGGGCGCAAAGGCGGTCGTCGTCTCAGCCAAGATCGAGAGCGAGATAGCCGTGATGCCTCCGGCCGATCAGGCCGATTTCCTCGAAGCGGTCGGTCTTGCCGAGCCGGGCCTCAATCGCGTGATACGTGCCGGCTACGAGCTCCTCGGGCTCATCACCTATTTCACCGTTGGACCCAAGGAGGCCCGCGCCTGGACCATTGAGAAGGGCACTCGCGCACCGGCGGCGGCCGGAGTGATCCACTCGGATTTCGAGAAGGGCTTCATCCGAGCCGAAACGATCGCTTTCAGTGATTACACCGCGCTCAAGGGTGAGGGCGGAGCCCGCGATGCCGGCAAGCTGCGGCTCGAAGGCAAAGAGTACGTTGTTCAGGACGGCGACGTCCTGCACTTCCGTTTCGCCAATTGAGGATCTCCGCGACGCCGTGATACGCCTCAAATCGCCAGACGGAGTTGAAGCGGCGCAGTTGTCGGTTCATCCGTATCCTCGGTACGGGAGCACACTCGATTGCGCCCCTGTGCTTTAGCGCTGTAGAGGGCCCTATCGGCATCCGCGATTAGCGATTGCGGCGTCGAACCGTGGACCGGAATCCCAGACGCGGCGCCGATGCTCACCGTCACGGTTTCACCAGACGGCCCGGCCGACAAGCGAGCGTCGGCCACGGCCGAGCGTATCCGCTCTGCAACGAGGATCGCTTCAGGCAGTGTCGCCGCCGCCAGCAGGATTAGAAATTCCTCGCCGCCAAAGCGATAGACTTGCCCATCTCCGTCGCGCAGACAGGCTGCCAATAATCCGGCGACCCGTGTCAGGCAGAGGTCGCCCTCCTGATGTCCGTTGGTGTCGTTAAACCGTTTGAAATGGTCGATATCCAGGAGCAACACCGCTACCGAGCGATCGGCTCCCGCCATGTCTCGACGCGTCGCCGAAAGCAGGGCGAGATCGAGCGCGCGACGATTGCCGACTCCCGTCAGCGCGTCTTTCAGGCTCGTGATCTGGAGTTCGTCATTACGCAGGCGATCTCGTAGCCGCAGCAAGTATCCCATCCGTTGCTCGGACTCGAGGTGATAGGCGCCTACCAAGGAGAATACGATCACGCCCAGCACCAGGGAAATCGACGTATTGACCCGGTCCATGGACAGCCCCTCGAAACCGGCAAGGCAGATTCCGTAGATCGCGGCCATCACGAAACTGGCCGGAAGGACATACCAGAACCGTATACGTTGCATGAGGATCGAGAACAGGACCACCAGAATGATAGTCAAGAGGATGATTTCTCGATCCGGAGCTCGGGTCGAAGAGGTCACCCAGCCGATCGTCAGCGCGAGGATGACCACCGATATGGACTCGAGTGTTTCGCGTACCCATACCGGCGGATGCCGCGCTAAGATCAAGTTTGCTCCTATCATGAGAGGTGTCATGATTGCGAAATGAACGAACAGATCGAGATCGAACACGTCACGGATTGAACGATAATCTGTAATCAAGAATGCATGATAGACGAAAAGACCGATATAGTTAAGCCTGATCATCAAACGACAACGTTCGCCGCCGATATCATGCTCGAATTGCGTCTCGATGGCGCGCTCGAACTTCAGCCATCTGAACCCATCGTTGATCTGACGCTCTACAACGCCGATACCGATTGGATTGCGTTTTGAATACATCGTCAAATCCGCGACTCTTGGCGAGACGATGACAGACGGCCTTTAATAAATGACAATTCTTGTGCTGCGGCGGGAAGACCCAGGCGGACATTCAGAACCTTTGGTCATGTCGGCCCAAAAGTCAGTCTGTCGCCAATCGCTGCACGCCCCCCTTCGAGCACCTCGGCATAGACGCCGCAATCGGCGTGACCGAGATGGGCATGGAGCGTGCGCGGGATGGAGAGGTCTCGGATGCCCGTGGCGGGGTCGACGTTTGTGGCAGCGCACCGTACCGTGCGCGAGATGATCCGCAGGCGCAGGCCGTCGGCTCCGGCGAGGATGCGGTCGACGAGGTCGAGCTCGGCCCAGGGTTCGAGCCCGGTGACGTAGAGATTGGCCCGGAAGCGCAAGGGGTCGACGGCGGCGCCGGTCATGCCTTCAAGGGCCGTCACGCTGGCCAGATTGACGAGGGACACGTAGCCCCGAGGCGAATCCGTGAACCGATAGCCGGAGGGCGCCGTGAGCAGGCGAGGCTCCCCGCGCAGCGAATCGGCCATGTAGCTCTTCAGAAAACCCTCCACACTCCGGCATCCTTCGGGACTCGCAAGGTCGGCCTCGACCGCCAACGCGCCCTCGTGCCGGATGGTCAGCACACCGGCGGCCTCGTCGAAGCGGGTATCGAGGCGGGCGAGGGCCTCGTCACGCATCAGCATCAGGTACTTGATCTTGGGCTGATGCCGAGGCTGCAGCGGGTCGAAGCCGGAAGGGCCGTTCTCGATGGCGAAGAGGCGGTCGCCCGGAAAATAATCGTTCGGCGTCAGCGCCGCCTCGCGGATCGTTTCCGGGCTCAGGCCCTTCACGGGGTAGCGGTAGAGGGTGTCGAGGGTCAGGGTCGTCATGGGTTCAGCCTGACCGTGAAATCGCGGGTTCTGCAAGTCCTCGACGATCGAAGGCCGCGACCCCTTGTGGTGCGAATTTACAACACCACATCTCGGTCACCGGCGGCCGGCATGGCGCCGGGGTCACTCGCGGCAAAGGCCGGAGGACGACACCTTGACCAGTTCGGCGCTGCCAGAGGCGGGCGGGACGGGTCGAAGAGGGGAAGCACTGCGCATGAATGCTGAAATCTATACCGAACGCGCCCGCGGCTTCATCCAGGCCGCCCAGAGCCTCGCCATGCGCGAGGGCCACCCGCAATTCCAGCCCGGCCACCTGCTCAAGGTCCTTCTCGACGACCCAGAAGGGCTCTGCGCCGGCCTGATCGACCGCGCCGGCGGCCAGTCCCGCGTGGCGTTGGCCCAGACTGAGCAATGGCTCGACAAGCAGCCCAAGGTCTCCGGCAATGCCGCGCAGCCGCAGGCGACGCGCGACCTGTTGCGCCTGTTCGATACCGCCGAGAAGGCCGCCGCGAAGGCCGGCGATTCCTACGTCACCGTCGAGCGGCTGCTGCTCGCGCTCGCCGTCGAGAAGGACACGGAGGCCGGGCGTACCCTCGCGGCTGCCGGCGTCACGCCGAACTCGCTCAACGCCGCCATCAACGCCCTGCGCAAGGGCCGCACCGCCGACAATGCGACGGCCGAAAACGCCTACGACGCGCTCAAGAAATACGCTCGGGACCTCACCGAGGCGGCCCGCGAGGGCAAGCTCGATCCGGTCATCGGCCGCGACGAGGAGATCCGCCGGACGATCCAGGTCCTGTCCCGGCGCACCAAGAACAATCCGGTTCTCATCGGCGAACCCGGAGTCGGCAAGACCGCGATCATCGAGGGTCTGGCGCTGCGCATCGTCAACGGCGACGTGCCGGAATCGCTTCGCGAGAAGAGCCTGCTCGCCCTCGACATGGGCTCCCTGATCGCAGGCGCGAAGTATCGCGGCGAGTTCGAGGAGCGGCTGAAGGGCGTGCTCTCCGAGGTCACCGCCGCGGCCGGCGGCATCATCCTGTTCATCGACGAGATGCATACGCTCGTGGGTGCCGGCAAGGCGGACGGGGCAATGGACGCCTCGAACCTGCTCAAGCCCGCGCTCGCACGCGGCGAGCTGCATTGCGTCGGGGCGACGACTCTCGACGAGTACCGCAAGCATGTCGAGAAGGACGCGGCCCTCGCCCGCCGCTTCCAGCCCGTCTTCGTGTCGGAGCCCACCGTGGAGGACACGGTCTCGATCCTACGCGGCATCAAGGAGAAGTACGAGCAGCATCACGGAGTGCGCATCCAGGATGCGGCTTTGGTGGCGGCGGCGACTCTGTCGAACCGCTACATCACCGACCGCTTCCTGCCCGACAAGGCCATCGACCTCATGGACGAGGCCGGCTCGCGGCTTCGGATGCAGGTCGATTCGAAGCCCGAGGAGCTCGACAACGTCGACCGCGAGATCGTCCGGCTCAAGATCGAGGGCGAGGCACTGAAGAAGGAGACCGATTCCGCCTCGCGCGACCGTCTCGCGAGGCTGGAGCGCGAACTCGCCGACCTCGAGGAGAAATCCTCGGCGATTACCGCGCGCTGGAAGGCCGAGAAGGACAAGCTCGGCGCCGCGGCCGAGCTCAAGAAGAAGCTCGACGAGGCGCGCAACGAGCTCGCCGGTGCCCAGAGGCAGGGCCAGTACCAGCGTGCCGGCGAGCTCGCCTACGGAGTGATCCCGGGCCTCGAGCGGCAGCTCGCCGAGATCGAGGCCAAGGCCGAAGGCGCGGCCGCCCGCGACGGCATGGTCGAGGAAGCCGTGACGCCCTCCCATATCGCCGGTGTCGTCTCGCGCTGGACCGGCGTGCCCGTCGACAAGATGCTGGAGGGCGAGCGGGAAAAGCTGCTCGCCATGGAGACGGCTTTGGGCAAGCGCGTCGTCGGCCAGCGCGAGGCGGTGGAGGCGGTTGCGACCGCCGTGCGCCGTGCACGTGCCGGCCTGCAGGACCCGAACCGGCCGACCGGCTCGTTCATGTTCCTCGGGCCGACGGGTGTCGGCAAGACGGAGCTGACCAAGGCACTGGCCGGCTTCCTGTTCGACGACGAGACGGCCCTCGTGCGCATCGACATGTCGGAATACATGGAGAAGCACTCGGTCGCCCGGCTCATCGGCGCGCCTCCCGGCTATGTCGGCTATGAGGAGGGCGGTGCCCTGACCGAAGCGGTGCGGCGCCGGCCCTATCAGGTCGTTCTGTTCGACGAGATCGAGAAGGCGCATCCGGACGTGTTCAACGTCCTCCTGCAGGTGCTCGACGAAGGGCGTCTGACGGACGGGCAGGGGCGCACGGTCGACTTCCGCAACACGCTGCTGATCATGACCTCCAATCTCGGGGCCGAGTACCTCGTCAACCAGCGCGAGGGTGAGGATACCGACGCCGTGCGCGACGAGGTCATGGCGATGGTGCGGGGGCATTTCCGGCCGGAATTCCTGAACCGGATCGACGAGATCATCCTGTTCCACCGCCTCAGGCGGTCCGAGATGGGCGCGATCGTCGAGATCCAGCTCGGCCGGCTGCAGAACCTCCTCGAGGAGCGCAAGATCACGCTGTCGGTGGAGCCCGACGCCCGCGACTGGCTCGCCGACAAGGGCTATGACCCGGCCTATGGCGCGCGCCCCTTGAAGCGCGTGATCCAGAAGACCATCCAGGACCCGCTGGCGCAGCAGATCCTGGAGGGCGTGCTCCATGACGGTGAGACCGTGGCCATCCGGCTCGGGCCCGCCGGCCTGATGGTGGGCGACCGCGTCGTCGCGGAGACCAAGCGGCCGTCCGGAACCCTGCTGAACTGAGCGGAGCCATGACACGGCGGCGCGGGCGCCCCTCGAAAGGTGCTTGAGCGCTGCCGAACTTTGAGCGACATCCCTCTGGCGTCGGCGGAACGCGGCCGGCGCCAGAGGGAGACGTCATGCCATCGCCAGAACCGCTCCGGAAAGAGCCGGCGACCGACGGAGCGCTCGCGCTCCTCGGCATCCGCTTCACGGCATGGGCCGAGCGGTGGTTCCCCGATGCCTTCATTTTCGTGGCGATCGCGGTGGTCGTCGTCGCGCTCGGGGCTCTCGCCAACGGGGCCTCAGCGATGGCGGTGGCCAAGACCTTCGGGGACGGGTTCTGGAGCCTGATCCCCTTCACCATGCAGATGGCTTTCGTCACGATTGGCGGCTACGTCGTGGCGACGGCGCCCCCCGTGCAGGCGCTGATCGACAGATTGGCACAGGTGCCGAAGACCGGCCGCAGCGCGGTCGGCCTCGTGGCCGCGGCAACCATGCTGTCCTCGTTCCTGAGCTGGGGCCTGAGCCTGATCTTCGGCGGCCTTCTCGCGAGGGCGCTTGCACGCCGCGAGGACCTGCGCATGGATTACCGGGCGGCGGGTGCCGCAGCCTATCTCGGCCTCGGCGCCACCTGGGCGATGGGCCTGTCCTCCTCGGCCGCCCAGCTCCAGGCAAACCCGAAGAGCCTGCCGCCGAGCCTTCTGCCGATCACCGGCGTGATCCCGTTCAGCGAGACCATCTTCCTATGGCAGTCGATGTTCGTGGCCCTGGTGCTGTTCGTGATCTCGGTGGTGATCGCGGTGGCCTCTGCCCCGGCCCCTTCCACGGCGGTGACCGCACAGGATCTCGGCCTCGACGTTTCGCGGGAGGAGCAGACACTGGAGCGGCCCGCCCAGCCGGGCGAGTGGCTCGAACATTGGCCGGTCCTGACGATCCTCCTCGTCGTGCTGGCCGGCGGCTGGATCGTTCAGGAATTCGCGCGCCAATCCTGGATCACCGCGATCTCCAATCTCAACACCTACAACCTGCTGTTCCTCACCCTCGGCCTCCTGCTGCACTGGCGCCCCAGGCGTTTCCTGAACGCCGTCACCAGGGCCGTGCCGGCCACCGCAGGAGTGCTGATCCAGTTCCCGCTCTATGCGGCGATCAGCGCGATGCTGACAGGGGCGAAGAACGCGGGCGGCACCTCGGTCTCGGACCTCATCACCCACGCTTTCGTCAGCCTGAACACCACGGGCAGCTTCCCGATTTCGATGGGCGTGTACTCGGCGGTGCTCGGCTTCTTCGTGCCCTCCGGCGGCGGCAAGTGGCTGCTGGAAGCGCCCTACGTCATGCAGGCGGCAAACGAGCTCAAGGTCCATCTCGGCTGGGCCGTGATGATCTACAACGCGGCCGAGGCGCTGCCGAACCTCATCAACCCGTTCTGGATGCTGCCGCTTCTCGGCATCCTCGGCCTTAAGGCGCGAGACATCGTCGGTTTCAGCTTCCTCCAGATGCTGATCCACCTGCCCGTGGTGCTGTTCCTGCTCTGGGCCCTCGCCTTCACGCTGACCTACCACCCGCCGGTGATGCCGTAGGCGGCTAGGGTGATAGGGGTCCGCAGGTTTTCTAAGCTTCGGATCGTTCCTTTTGCAGGTAACGATCGATCGACGCCTCATGCAAACGGACTGCTACATATCCGATTGTGACGACGATGATCGGCATGATGACGAAGGCGAAAATCGCAAGGCCGTTCATGGCAGGAGCCTTTTCGAGGTATGCCGTGCCATAAGATGTAGGAAGATGGCTGCCGAAAGCCAACCGAGCACGCCGAATGCCAGGATGTAGGGGTCAAGGACGGTCTACAGGTTGCCTAGATTGTAGACTTACGCAGCAATCGGCGTCGCGATGCCGACGGTGAAGCAGGAGTTGCGGCCGTGTTGAGAGCAGTGGCCAGCAGCGTCGTCCGCTCGTTCTGGATCTTGTTCACACCCGCACTCTGACAAAGGCCGTCGCCGCGGCGATGAGCCAGCCCAGCATCAGCACGATGCCGCCCGCCGGCGCCGCCATCGGGAAGAGCGAGGTCGCCGCCAGGGCCCGCAAGGCGAGGTCGCCGCAGAATAGGGCGAGGCCGATCAGGATGGCGGCTCCCGACACGCGAGTCAGCCCGCGGTGGACCGCGCCCGTCGCGATCAGCGCCGCAAGTCCGATCAGAACCGGCGCGTGAAACAGCAGGAACTGTGCGGCGGTCTTGAGCGAGTCGGTTCCGCCGCCATGGGCTGCGGCGGCGCTCGCCAGGACGCCGAGCAGGCCGGCGAGGGCTCCGAGCGCCAGGATGAGGCGGTCGGGGAGGGCCAGCCTCATGCGCCGCGCTCCGCGAGCAGTCGCGCCACGCTGGCGCGCAGTTCCGGCACGCCGCTATCGTCGCGGCTCGATGTGATCAGGATCTCCGGATAGGCGGCCGGGCGCTTGGCTAGGGCGGCCTGCGTCGAGGCGATGCGCGCTGCGATCTCGGATTTCTTGAGGGCGTCGCCCTTGGTCAGCACGATCTGGTAGCTCACCGCTGCCTTGTCGAGGCCGTCGAGCACGTCGGTGTCGATGCTCTTCAGGCCATGCCGGCTGTCGATCAGCATGAAGACCCGCGCAAGGTTGGCTCTGCCCTTGAGGTAATCGTGGATCAGGTCGGTCCAGGCCTCGACCTTGGCCTTCTCGACCTTGGCGTAGCCGTAGCCGGGCATGTCCACGAGTGTGAGCCGCCCGCCGATATCGAAGAAGTTGAGCTGCTGAGTGCGGCCCGGTGTGTGGGAGGTCCGCGCCAGGGTGTTTCGCCCGGTCAAGGCGTTCACGAGACTCGATTTGCCTACGTTGGAGCGGCCGGCGAATGCGATCTCGACGCCCTTCATCGGCGGGAGCGCCTCCACCGTGGGGGCGGATGAAAGGAAGTCGGCATTGCCGGCAAACAGCAGGCGGCCGGCCTCCAGCAGGGCCGCATCGTCTTCGGCTTGGGACATCCGCTCTCCAGTTGATCGGCTCGGGCTTGGGGTATCCCCCTGACCCTTCGGCCAGAGAGACGAGCGCGGCTCGCCGGATCGACCGGGCGATGCGCCGCTCAGCCCTTGGCCGCCGGCACCTTTTCGACCGGCTTCTTCTTGAACATCCCGCTCAGGTTGTCCCATAGTTCCACCTTCACGCCGTTCTGGCGCATGATCACGTATTGCTGGATCACCGAGAGGGTGTTGTTCCAGGCCCAGTAGATCACGAGGCCGGCGGGGAACGAGCCCAGCATGAAGGTGAACACGATCGGCATGAAGGTGAAGATCTGCGCCTGGACCGGGTCCGGCGGCGCGGGGTTCATCTTCATCTGGATGAACATCGTGATGCCCATGAGGATGGGCCAGATGCCGAGGTGTACGAAGTCCGGCGCCGCGAAGGGGAGCAGACCGAACAGGTTGAGAAGGCTCGTCGGATCGGGCGCGGCGAGATCCTGGATCCACCCGAAGAACGGCGCATGCCGCATCTCGATGGTGATGAACAGGACCTTGTAGAGGGCGAAGAAGACCGGGATCTGGATCAGGACCGGCCAGCAGCCGGCGACCGGGTTGATCTTCTCCTTCTTGTACAACTCCATCATCGCCTGTTGCTGCTTCATCTTGTCGTCGCCGTAGCGCTCGCGGATGGCGAGCATCTCCGGTTGCACGGCCTTCATCTTGGCCATGGACTTGTACGACTTGTTGGCGATCGGCAGGAACAGGATCTTCAACAGCAAGGTCACGACCAGGATCGAGACGCCGAAATTGCCGAAGAGATGGAAGAAGAAGTCGAGAGCCCGGAACATCGGCTTGGTGATGAAGTGGAACCAGCCCCAGTCGATCATCAGATCGAACTGCTTGATGCCGAGATCCTTCTCGTAGGTGGTGATCGAATTGACTTCCTTGGCGCCGGCGAACAGGCGCTGCGTCGCGCCGATCGTGGCGCCGGGGGCGACGTTGCGGCCATCGCCGCGCACGCTCGCCTGGTAGACCTTGGTCGCGCCGTCGGTGCGCTCGGTGAAGGCACCGGTATAGGCCTCGCCCTGGTCGGGGATGGCCGCAGCGGCCCAGTACTTGTCGGTGATGCCGACGAAGCCGCCAGTCACGTTCGCCCAGGCCTTGCCCTTGGTGGCGGGACCGCCATAGGCCGGTTCCTTGGCGAGGTGGTCGTAGGTGTATTCCTGCAGGCCGTCACCACCGAGGACGCCGATCAGGCCCTCGTGCAGCACGTAATAGCCCTGGGTCGTCGGCTTACCCCAGCGAGAGACCAGGCTGTAGGGATAGAGCGTGACGGCGGCGCTGCCCTTGTTCTCGACCTCGTCGCGCACCGTGAACATGAACTTGTCGTCGACCGCGAGGACGCGCTTGAAAACGAGGCCGGCGCCGTTGTCGAAGGTCAGGGTCAGGGGCGTGCCCGGAGACAGCACGGTGCCGTCCGCGGTCCAGACGGTCTCGCCGTTGGGCAGAGGGCCGGCATTCTGCCCGACCCAGCCGAACTCGGCGAAATAGGGGTTGGCGCTGCCGGTAGGCGAGAGCAGCACGATCCGGGGGCTCTTGTCGTCGACGGTCTCGTGGTAGCCCTTCAGCGACACGTCGTCGATCCGGCCGCCCTTAAGGGCCACCGATCCGGCGAGGGCCGGCGTGTCGATCCGGATGCGCGGCGAACGGGCCAGCGCCCCCTCACGGGATTCGATCGCCTGTCCCGGACCAGCAAGGGTCCCGGGTATCGGCGAAGACGGCTGGCCTTCCTTCGGTGCAGGCGTCGGGATGCCGTCGGCTCCGGCGGTGGTCCGACCCTGCTGGGCGGCCTTCTCCTGAAGGGCGGCCTGGCGCTGCTGTTCGACTCGCGGCGCGGCGATGAAGTAATTCCAGCCGAGCAGGACCGCCAGCGACAGGGCGATCGCGACGATCATGTTCGTCTTGTCATTACCCATCGGTCGATCCGTCACACGAATTGGCGGGGGAGGGAGGTCTGGCAACACCGCAAAGGGCTTTGGCAGCGCGCGGCGGTCGCTTTTGCGTGGCGGCCTCGCCGCGCGGCTTCGTCACCGCGTCCACGGCGCGCCGTAGATCCTGGACGAGGTCGTCAAAGGGCGCGTGGAGGCTCGGACGACGGACAACGAGGACGACGTCGGCGGCTAAACCGGGCAGATCGCTGGCTGCCCTTGCGATGACGCTACGAAGACGCCGCTTGATCCGGCTGCGTTCGGTCGCATGTCCCACCCGCTTCGTGACAGTCAGACCGATACGAAGACCGTGCGGCAGCGTGCCCGGGCGCAAGAGCCCCTGCGCCGTCAATCTCTCGGTGTGAAAGCGCCGGCCGCCTGCGGCAGCGAGAAAGTCGGCACGTCGCGTCAGGCGTTCGACCGTCGGCACTGTCCGCTCGACCACACCGTTGCGGGGATCACCGCCAGCGCGCGGCTCGCGCGACGGGCCATCGGTCCTGTCCATATCGCAGGCATCGCGGTGACGCGACGCCAAGAAGCGATCAGGCAGAAAGCTTCTTGCGGCTGTGCGAGCGACGGGCAGCGATGACCTTACGGCCGCCGGCAGTCGCCATGCGCGCGCGGAAGCCATGGCGACGCTTGCGAACGAGCTTGCTGGGTTGATAGGTTCTTTTCATCGCGCGTTCTCCGAAAGAACAGATCCGGTGCGGCGGACCGTCAGGCCACGCGCGACATCCTCGAACTGCTCAAGAATCTGTCTGCAAGCGCGAACAGCGCCCAGAAGGGCGCGGCATCGCGATGGCGCGGCTTATGGCCGACAGGGGGGTTCAAGTCAATGCGATTTCGGCCGTGGCGGCCTCCCCAGAGAAGGCTCCGCTTTTCTCGGCGAAGGCGGCCACGGGAGAGGAATCTCTGGCTATTAACTCGACCTTAACCATGATCGGGAAGGGTGCCCATGCGTCCAGTGACTTGGACGTGGAGCCGAATTTCGATCTGCTCGCTCGATGCCTCCTATCGACTCATTCCATGCCGCCTCGAAAGGGCGGCATTTTTTGTCGCCGGCGCGTTCGGCCACTGGAAAGCGTCGCGCTCGCTCTAAACTATCGCGTCGAGGAGCGCCGAGCCCATAGCCCAGGACCCGCTCAGCCGGCACCTCCGGACGTGAGGCGTCAGTTCCCGAAGCGTGTGGCCATTGGCTGGCCAGGGCGCACGAAGATCTCCATGCCTTGGGGCGTGTGGGCCAGGATATCGTCGGCAGGCTGCCCAGCGCCCTGCTCGCCGAAGACGGCAACGGGCGAGCCGCCGAGCTTGAAGACTGACTTCTGCGCTCCGCGCGCGAAAGGTTCATCCAGCAGGTGGCGCTCGGCGATGCGGCCGACGGTCGCCCCGCCGAACGCGACGAAGTCGAGTCCGCTTCGATGCTGCGTCTCCAGCACGTTCACCTGCCGCTCGTTGCGAACGTAGATGTCCGGCTTGTTCTGAACGGCCGGCCCGGTCAGTGTCCACGGGGTGCGTCCGAGCCGCTCATGATCGACGGTCCGACCGTCGTCCGGATAATGGACGTGATGGTCGACGACGAGCCGACGGCGTGCAAGCTGGTCACGGAGGTCCTGGAGGATCTCGGCTACCACCAGGTCGAGGCCCCGGACGGGCCGACGGGGCTCGAGGTCCTGCGAGCGGACGCGCGTTTGGACCTTCTGGTCACCGATGTCGGGTGGCCTTGGGCCATGAACGGACCCCCGTTCACCGATGCCGGAAGGAGTGTCCGGCCTGGGGTGAAGGTCCTCTTCATCACCGGCTACGCCTCGAAGGCCTTGATCGGTAGCGGCCGGCGCGAGCCGGGGAAGCATGTGGTGACGAAGCCCTTCGCGATTGAAGTCCTCGCCGATCGCATCGTCGCGTTGGTAAGGAGGACCGAACCAGAGCCCGGAGAGTCCTTTGGGGCCGCGACGCAGCTATTAAGGTTAATCCATGGTCAACGGGGCGCCCGGTCGGATTCGGCGTTAGGTTTGCCAGAGAGAGGCCAACGCAGCTTTCGCGTTCCAGTTGGGAACACAAGCGATCCGGCGGCGGCACAGGAGGCATCATGAACGGGTTCGACGTCACCTTCCGGGACGAGCGCGATTGGGTCGATTTCGGTTCGACCTACCTCGCGTCGGAAGCGTTCAAGACGCTGTTCCGCGAAGGCATGGCGCTCGTGGAAGAATCGGCGGCCTATCTCGATGGTCAGGGTCGAGAGGAGTCGCGGCTGCTGTCGCGAGACGGCACGCTGGCCTATGCCAGCGAGAGCATGCGCCTCACCACCCGGCTGATGCAGATCGCCTCCTGGCTCCTCGTCCAGCGCGCCGTGGCGGAAGGGGAAATCAGTCCCGCCCAGGCGCTCCAGGAAAAGACTCGGGTCCGCCTCACCACGCCGGACCTGCCGCGGGCCGATGCCGGAGCGACGCTGCCGACCCGGCTTCAGGACCTCGTCGTCCGGGCACGCCGGCTGCACGCCCGGGTGCTCCATCTCGACGCACTGATCAGCGATGACCGGCCGACCCCCGTGGCCCGGACGAGCCCGGTGGCGGCCCAGCAGGACCTCCTGCGCACCTCGTTCAACACGGCGCATTGACGCTCCGCGAAGAGCATCTTCGGGGTGTATCCGCGAAAATGCTCTTCGTTTGCAATAACGCCTGGCGATCAATGTGCTTTCGGGCCGCAAGCAGCAAATCGCCGGTCCAGCAGCCTCTCACGCAGTCACGACCATGCCCCGAAACGAAACAGGCGGCGCCCGGTGGAGCGCCGCCTGTTTCGTACCGCCTCGCGTTTGCGCGGCTGCTAGCGTCTTACTTCTTGCCGAACGACAAGGCACCGAAGCGCGAGTTGAAGCGCGAGACGCGGCCGGCGCGATCGAGCATCTTCGTCTCGCCGCCGGTCCAGGCCGGGTGCGTGTTCGGATCGATATCGAGGTTGAGAGTGTCACCCTCCTTGCCGTAGGTCGAGCGGGTCATGTAGTCGGACCCATCGGTCATCACGACCTTGATGAAGTGGTAGTCGGGATGCTCGGTCCCCTTGGCCTTGTCGGCCGCGCTCTTTGCCATGACGAAGTCCTTCAATAGCCACGCCGACCGGCCCGCCTGGCGGCCCGCGGCCATAGATCACGCGCAATCGGATGAAGTCGCGCCTATACCCCAGCGTTCAGTCCGGAACAAGCGGGCAACCGCACTGGAAAAGCGAAGCCGGCGAGATTCATGGCCGAGATTCGTGGCAGAGAGGTTCGATGTCGTTCTTAACACCGAGGCACGATGGCCCGCAGATCTGACCGTCTCCGCCGCGGCGAAGGCAACACCAAGGACAGCGCCGGGCGCGCCTCGCTCGGATCGCTCAGGCCTTTGATCCCGTTCGCGGCGGTCTATCGCGGCCGGATCCTGGCGGCGTTCCTCGCCTTGTTCGTCGCATCCGGCGCGACCCTGATCGTCCCCATCGCGATGCGGCGGGTGATCGACCACGGCTTCTCGGCGCAGGGCGCCACGGTGATCGACACCTATTTCGCCGGCCTCCTCGGCGTCGTCGCCGTGCTCGCGATCTCGAGCGGCGCGCGCTACTACACCGTCGTGACCCTCGGCGAACGCGTCGTCGCGGATTTGCGCACGGCCGTCTTCCGCCGCCTCACCATCCTCGACCCGGCTTTCTTCGACCGCTCGCAATCGGGAGAGATCATTTCCCGTCTCACGGCGGATGCGACCCAGGTGAAATCGGTCTTCGGCGTCTCGATCTCGATTCTCCTGCGCAACGTGTTCCTGTTCATCGGCGCGACGACCATGATGGTCATCACGAGCCCGAGGCTATCGATCCTCGTCCTCGGCGCGATCCCGCTCATCGTCTTCCCCCTGATCCTGTCGGGCCGCGGCGTCCGTCGCCGGTCCAGGGCGGCGCAGGACCGCCTCGCCGAGGCTTCGGCCTACGCCTCGGAGGCCGTGGGCGCGATTCGGACGATGCAGGCCTTCGGGATGGGCCGGACGACGGCCTCACGCTTCGCCGACGCCTCGGAGGAGGCCTATGGGGCGGCCCGGGATTCGGTGCGGGCTCGCTCACTCCTCACCGGAGTGGCGATCTTCCTGATCTCGTCGAGCGTCGTCGGCGTGATGTGGTACGGCGCACAAGGGGTGCTCGCCGGCACGATGACCGCCGGCCAGCTTTCGCAATTCGTGCTCTACGCCGTCTTCGGCGCCAGTGCCCTCGGCCAGCTTTCGGAGGTCTATGGCGAACTGGCGCAGGCCGCGGGCGCCGCCGAGCGCCTCGGCGAGATCCTGGCGGCCGAGCCGGTGATCCGCGCCCCCGCAGAGCCGAAGCCCCTGCCGAGTCCGCCGCGGGGCGAACTCGCCTTCGAGGAGGTGCGGTTCAATTATCCGACCCGGCCCGAGCACGCCGCCCTCGACGGGATCAGCTTCACGGTCTCGCGCGGCGAGCGGATCGCGCTCGTCGGCCCCTCGGGCGCCGGCAAGACCACGGTGCTCCAGCTCATCCTGCGATTCTACGATCCGGCCTCGGGGACGGTACGGATCGACGGGACCGACATTTCGGCCGTCGATCCGGAGGTGCTGCGAAAGCGCCTCTCCCTGGTGCCGCAGGACCCGGTGGTATTCTCCGGCACCGTCGCCGAGAACATCCGCTACGGCCGGCCCGAGGCCACGGAGGCCGAGATCCGCCGCGCCGCCGTGCTCGCCCATGCCGACGGCTTCATTCAGGCGCTGCCCCAGGGCTACGAGACCCTGGTGGGCGAGCGCGGCGTAACTCTGTCGGGGGGCCAACGCCAGCGCGTCGCCATCGCGCGCGCAATCCTGAAGGACGCGCCGATCCTTCTCCTGGACGAGGCAACTTCGGCCCTCGACGCCGAGAGCGAGCGGGCGGTGCAGACCGCCCTCGACACGCTGATGCAGGGCCGCACCACCATCGTCATCGCCCACCGCCTCGCCACGATCCGCGCGGCGAATCGCATTCTCGTCCTCGATGGAGGCCGTATCGTCGAGCAGGGCACCCACGAGAGCCTGCTCGCCCAGCGCGCCCTCTACGCCCAGCTCGCGGCGCTCCAGTTCACGGATGCTCGTGAGGAGCCAGGGCAAGAGCGTCGGCCGGCGGCGGAGTAAACCAAAGGCCGTGTTCGTCGTCGGCGTCGCGTGACCTCGTCAGAGGTGTTTCGTGCCTTCGAACGATCGGTTCAAATAGTAGCACGAGTCCTATCCGCATAAGCTCGAGAGGCTCGCCTCAACTGAACAGCGAGAGCACGTTCTGGCTGGCGCTGTTGGCGATACTGAGCGACTGGATGCCGAGCTGCTGCTGGGTCTGCAGAGCCTTGAGCTTGGTCGACTCCTCCTCGATGTCGGCGTCCACCAGGATGCCGATGGTGCGGTCGTTGGCCTTCATCAGCGAGTCGACGAAGGTTTTCTGCCCGTCGATCTGGGTCTTGTTGGCACCGAGCTTGGTGCCGGCGTCGGTGACCTTGGCAAGCGCCTTCTCGACCTGCGAGATGATGTTCTGAAGAGCCGCGTCGCCTGCCGTACCAAAGAGCATGCTGATATCGATCGTCGAGACGGCGTAGCCCGATACGCCGGTCGTATCGAGGAGGCCGCCGCTCGTACCGACCGTCTCGTCCGAACCTGTCGCCACTGGATTGCCACTGCTGCCGACACCCGTGGTACCTACAGCGCTCTGACCGGCTGTGAAGCCGAAGGCTGCGGCGTCGGGGCCTCCCACGGTGATCGACGAGGCCGGACCGCCACCGGCGCCATAAAGGACGAGGAACTGGTAGCCCGGTCCCCAGGATGCACCGAACCCGATCCCGCTGCCCTGAGCAGCCAGGTTGGCGTTCAGCATCGCTCGGACTTCGCTGAAGGTGACTGCGGCCGGATTGACCGGGAGCGGTGTACTGGTGACGTCGAGGACTACTGTGGTCGTGACCGTCCCGTCATTGAACGTGATCGTTTTGGAATTTGCGCCCGACAGATCGATGTCGGCATAGGAGCTCGCGGGAAAGACCATCGGGCCATAGAGCGCGGTCCCGCCATCGGAGCCGATGCCGGCATCGATCCACGTGTTGCCCAAGGTCGCGACGCCGGTATCGACGTAAAGGAACGTGGAAGCTCCTGTATCCCTCGTGCCCAGGACAAGCCGGCCGGACTCGTCGAGCGAAGCGATAACGGCACCCTGCAGCGAGAAGGAGTTGGCGATCTGATCGTTGATGGCCGCAACGAGTTCGGCCCCCGTGACTTTCGCGATGTCGTCGACCGCGGACATCATCGTCGTGCGATTCAAAATGACGGTATCCTGCCCGGCGGAGGAGATCAGTCTCAGGGCAAGTTCACTGGTGCCGCTAAAGTCGGCGCCGCCTCCGACAAAGCTTGGACTGGCGTCCAAAGCCGTCGATCCCGTCATCTGTGCGTTGCTGGCCGGCAGCGTCGCGACTGAGGAATTGACGTCGTAGAGTTTGATGGCGTTCACGTCGACGGCGATTTTGGAGAAGGTGACGGTTCCGGTGGCATCGCGCGAGAAGCCGGCCACGACGTTCTGTGTGGCCTGATAGTTGGTGTTGGTGGACGAGGAATCGACCGAGAGCCAGTTCTGGCCCGAGGATGTCGACGAGTCCGCGGTGGCCTTCATCTTGTTCTGGATGGCGGTGATCTCGGTCTGGACCTTGGCGCGGTCGACGCCGGGCTGCAGGGCGGTCTGCAGCTTGGCGCGCATGTTCTGAAGGTCGGTGATGATGCTGTTGAGGCCGTTATAGGCGGTGTCGACCGCCGAGGAGCCGAGGCCGAGGGAGTCCTTGACCGCCGAGAGCGAGGCGTTGTCGGAGCGCACCGTGGTGGCGATCGACCAATAGGCGGCGTTGTCCGAGGCGCTCGAGACGCGCTGGCCGGTCGAGACCCGGTTGCTCGTCATGTCGAGCTGGGCGTTGATGGACTTGAGGGTCGTCAGCGCGGTCATCGCCGCGTTGTTGGTCAGAAGGCTCGTCACTTGAGTGCCAACCGTCTCTTCGAAATGCAGCAGGTGTTTAGCGGCCTGAAGCCGCGCTGATTCATCTAGGATCAGAGGACTCTACGATCGGTTAAGCTTAACGGAGTTCTTGCAGTTCAGAAGAGGGGCACTCTCCGCGGCACGCCCCTCAGCCCGCAATCGATGCGGTCAGCGCGGCATTGCGCGGAATGCATGCGACCCTTGAGCTTGCACTCCCGGCCTCAGCTTCGCTCCGGCATCACGGGAAGAGGCGGGTCTCACGCCGGCGGACGAACGGACGTCACTCCGAACCGCCACCGATGGTCAGCGGGCCGCGCGGTTACGTATCCCGTACCATGGTCGCGCAGAACGTTCCGGCTCGAGCACCGGCTCGACGAATGGCGGTCCTTGAAAGACAGAGACGGCCCGTCACCGCGATGGGCAACGGGCCGTCGTCGCCGATCGCGGCCATACCCAGCACGCACCGCCGACCGAATTCAACTCAACTACATCCCTGCTGCCCATCCATCCGGCCATAGCGAAGGACGGCGGGCTGTCCCTGCAACCTTCGGCTCATGCTCCATACAGATAAGTCGGCAGCCACAGCACCAAGCCCGGCCAGAGATACATGAAGATCATGCACAGGATCACGATCAGCATGTAGGGCATCATGCCCGCGAAGATCTGGTTGATCGTCACATGCGGCGGGGAGACGCCTTTCAGGTAGAAGGCCGACATCGCCACCGGCGGCGAGAGGAAGGCCGCCTGGAGGTTCACGAAGACGAGCACGCCCCAGAGGATCGGATCGATGCCGAAATGCGACAGCAACGGCATGAAGATCGGCACGAAGATGATGATGATCTCCGTCCATTCCAGCGGCCAGCCGAGGATGAAGATGATCGCCTGGGATAGGATCATGAATTGCAGCGGCGTGAGCCCGAGAGAGAGCACCCATTGCTCGACGAGCGCCTGACCGCCGAGCAGCGCGAACACGGCCGAGAACAGGGCCGAGCCGATGAAGAGCCAGCAGATCATCGCGGTGGTCTTGGCGGTGAGGAACACCGCCTCTTTCGTCCGCTTCCAGTTCAGGGTTCTGGCCTGAAGCGCGAGCAGGAAGGCGCCTGCCGCGCCGACTGCGGCCGATTCCGTCGCGGTGGTGATGCCGAACAGGATGACGGCCAGCACCAGGAAGCTGAGAATGCCGAGCGGCATGACGGAGGACGACAGGAGCTTGAGCACCTCGAACCGCTCGGCGTTCATGCGGCGATAGTAGCGCGCGAGCACGACGAGGCTCAGGGCTGCCGTGACGGCGAAGCTCCAGTAGAAGGCCTCGGCCGGGCCGGCGGCCGAGGCCGTGACCGCCTCCACGGGCGCACCGCCGCCGCCGAGCTGCTCCAGCCCCTCGGGCGCCGAATCGTCCCGCTTGGCCGTCTGGTAGATGGTGACGTACCACCAGATCGTGCCGAGGATCGCCGAGGTCAACAGGAACGGCACCAGGGCGGTGGCGAGGTTCTTGAACGCCTTGGCGCGCGAGATCAGACCGGCCGCGGCGCCGAGTCCGCCCGGCGCGAAGCTGGCGCGGACGAGGCCGACCAGCATGTTGTTCGATGCGGCGGCCTGGAGGCGAACCATCCAGTCCTCCACCGGGACCTTGGTTTCCTCGACCGAGAGCCTCGGCGCGACCTTGGGGCGAAGCATCGCCCAGCCGACGATGTAGACGAGGTAGAGGAAGGCGAGGAAGAAGCCCGGGAAAATGGCGGCGGCGTAGAGCTTGACCACCGACTGGCCCGCCACCGCCGCGTAGACGATGATCATCACCGAAGGCGGGATCAGGATGCCGAGGGTGCCGCCGGCCGTGATGACGCCCGCGGCGAGCCGGGTGTCGTAGCCGGCCTTGAGCATCGGGTTCATGGCGATGACGCCCATGAGCACGACGACGGCGCCCACGAGCCCGCTCGCGATCCCCCAGAAGGTGGAGACGATCAGCGTCGCCACGGCCAGGGAGGCGGGCACGCGACGGAACGCGAGCTGCACCGCGTAGAACATCTTGTCCACGAGCGCGCCGCGTTCCATCACGTAGCCCATCAGCACGAAGAGCGGGATGGAGATGAGCACGTCGTTGGTCATGGCGCCGTAGGTGCGCTGGACCATGAGGTCGAAGATCTTGTTGTCGATCAACGCCTCGGTCGGATTGTAGAAGGCGTAGAAGCCGAAGAACATGCCGAGCCCCATCAGCGTGAACGCCGTGGGGAAGCCCATCATGATCGCGACGACGATCAGCCCGAGCATCAGGAGGCCGAGGCCGGGATCGGTCATGTGTGGAGGTCCCCTGTCATGCCGCGTTGGCGCGCGGTCTCTTCGATAGAGTGGGCGCGGGCGATCGCAGCCTCGCGCGCGTCGGCGTCGACGTGCTCGCTCTGAGCGAGTTGCTCCTCGACGACGTCGATCTCGCTCACGTCTCGCAGGCGGCTCGGCCATTCGCCGGTGCGCAGGCAGACGACGCAGCGCACGATCTCGGCGAGGCCCTGCAGCATGATGAGGGCGCCGGCTACCGGGATGACCGTCTTGAAATGGTAGATCGGCGGGCCGTCCGCCGTGGTGGTCGAGTGCTCGGCGATGCGCCAGGACAGGGCCGCGTAATCGTAGCCGGCATAGATCAGGGCCAGGATGCCGGGCACGAAGAAGACGATGTAGAGGACGAGATCGAAGCTCGCCTGCGTCCGCGGGCGCATCGAGCCGTAGAGGAAGTCGCCGCGTACATGGGCGTTGTTCGCCAGCGCGTAGGCACCCGCCAGCATGAACAGCGTGCCGTAGAGCATGTTGCTGGCGTCGTAGATCCAGGCGGTCGGCGCGTTCAGCAGGTAGCGCTTGAACACCTCGACGCAGATGAGCGCCATCAGCCCGATGATCAGCCAGGCCGCAGCCTTGCCGACCCAGGTACTCAGGGCGTCGATCGTATGGAGGAAGCGCTGCACTCTCATGCCGGACCTTCGCATGGGCGGAGAGCCGACCGGACCAAGCCGGACGGCTCCCTCAACTTGTTTCAGAGGCTTTGAAGTCGCGTCCGGCAAGAACGGACCGGGACGCTACTCTCAGATCGTCTCGACCCTAGATCTTCTTGGCCGCAGCATTCTGGCCGAAGTAGTGGTCGAACGCCATGCGGCGGTTGACGATCGTATCCTGCTCCCATCGGGCAGTCCGCTCAGCGAAGGAGATCTGCGAGGCGATGATCTCCTTGAACAGCGGGTTGTCGGTGGCCTTTTTCTTGACGACGTCGTCGTAAACCTCGAGCTGCTTCTTCAGGATCGGGTCCGGCGTCTTGTAGAACTTGACGCCCTTCGCCTGCATCTCCTGGTAGGCCTTCGAGTAGCGGTCGATCGCCTTCCACTGCATGTCCTGCGAGGCGGCCTCGGTCGCGTTGGAGATGATCGCGCGCAGGCGCTCGGGGAGCGCGTCGTACTTCGTCTTGTTGAACAGAATCTCGAAGGACTCGGCATTCTGGTGATAGCTCTGCAGCATGCAGACCTTCGAGACGTCCGGGAATCCGAGTGCCAGATCGGAGGCGGCGTTATTGAACTCGGCCGCGTCGAGGAGGCCGCGATCCATCGAAGAAATGATCTCGCCAGCCGGAAGAGCGTTCACGGCGGCACCGAGGCCGGTGAGAACGTCGATCGAGATGCCGACGGTGCGGAACTTCAACCCGTTGAGGTCCTCCGCCTTCGCGATCGGCTTCTTGAACCAGCCGAGAGGCTGCGTCGGCATCGGTCCGTAAGGCATAGAGACGACGTTGGCACCGATCGACGAATAGAGCTTGTCGAGGAGATCCTTGCCGCCGCCGTATTTGTGCCAGGCCATCAGCATGTTGGCATCCATGGCGAAGCCAGGTCCGGAGCCCCATAGCGCGAGGGCGGGCTGCTTGCCGTAATGGTAGACCATCACGCCGTGGCCGCCGTCGAGCGTGCCCTTCGAAACGGCATCGAGCAGGCCGAAGGCGGGAACCACGGCACCCGCGGGCAGCACCTCGATCTTGAGGTCGCCGCCGGTCATGTCGTTGACCTTCTTGGCGTAATCGAGTGCGAATTCGTGGAAGATGTCCTTGGCGGGCCAAGTGCTCTGCCAGCGCATGCTGATCGGGCCCTGCGCCTTGGCGACGGTGGGCGCCGCCACGATGGTCGCTGCCGTTGCGGCAGCGCCGAGGAACCGGCGGCGCGTCGCGCGACGGCCCGTTGGCTCACGTGAACTCATGTTAGTCCTCCCTTGATGCGCCGGCTTTTAGTGGCCTGCTGCATACCAGGGTTCTAGGCTGAAACACCGCAGCTTGTCTTCAGCTTTGAATGCGGATCGATGCGACATCGATCGCCTTTCCCCAAGCTGCGGGCAGCCATTCGGATCATCTGGCGAACGGCTTAGATCGAACGGCCTAGGGGCTTCTGGGTAGTCGAAGGCCAATTCCGTTGTCAGCGAGCGATGAGTTCACGGTGTTGCCGGCGAGGGCGGACCCCACGCTGCCGGATGCCGCTGCCCGAGCAGATCGTTCTCGACCTGACGTTACTATGGATGACCATGCCGGAATCCACATTCGAAGATCGCAGCGTGCTGGCGAAAAACGTGGAACCTCGTCGTCCTTGACCAAAGCTTCGGCCGCTCGCGCGCAAGTGTGACGGGAGAGGGCCCCAGAAAGGACCTTCGCCTTGTGCGGGCAAAGCGCAGCAACGGTGGCCCACCACCCGGATTCATCGGCCACGACGAAACCGACGCGGCTTCGCCCTCAGTTCAGCCCGACCTGGCTCTTCGTGAAGACGACGTTGTTGAGGAACTGGACCGTGATGGTACCGCTCGTCCTGCGGTCGTCCCAGAGATGGACCTCGATCTTGCCGAGGTCGGCGGCAGTCGAGGTAGCGGTGAGGCTCCCGCGGCAACCGATCACGGCTTCCACCCGCTCGAGCAGCATGCCCCTCTGGATCTGCTCGAATCCGTCCCGCGTGAGCGCGCAGTTGAAGCTGCTGACGATGGGCCGTGGAACGTAGGCGGCGACCTCGCCGGAGCGGTCGCTGACGCTCGCGCCCTGTGCGATCCGGCGCTCCGAAGGCGGCATGCCGGCCCTTAGGTTCTCGCGCTCCCGGTCCGTGGCGATGCGCCTGGCATCCTGCAGCAGCGCCAGCTTCACTTCAGCTTCGCGGGAGATCCGCAGGTCCGGACCTTCGGGCGAGGCGGCAAGGCCGAGGTTGAAAGCCTCGTCAGGGTTCGGCCTCTGCCCCGGGTCGCGCGACCGGCGTTCGGCCGAAGCCGTTTCGGGACCGGATTGGGAAGAAGCCGAAGCGGTACTCCCGCTGGATTTACGACGATCCACCAGGATGATCTCGCGCAGGCTTTCCTCGATCCGCGCGGCGCCGCGGGTGATCAGGACCTCGTAATCCTTCATCACCGCCCTACGGTTCTGCGGCTGGCCGGTCGGGTCGAGATTGGCCCGGAAGAGTTGCTCCTCGCAGCGCCGGAAGGCGGCGATCGCGACCTGGATATCCTGCTCGGTCCACTCGGCAGCGGGCTGGCCGAAAAGCTCGATGCCGCGGCCGGTATTGGCCTTGCCCGGATCGACGAAGTCGAACCTGATTTCCTTCAAGCGCTTATCGAGGATCTGGCGGTGGGAGCTACAGCCGCCGCGCTCAGACATATAGGTGTCGAAGGAATAGCTGCCAGCGCCGACGCATGGAAGAGTCGATAACACCGTTGCTAGAATGATGACGACAGTACGTCTCATGATCGATCAACCTGCGAGGGCACAACCGTTGCATTTTTGACGTCTCGATCATGCCGGCAAAGCCGTTTCGATTCGATTGAGAACCTTCATCAAACCCTTGTGAACTCGTATAGGCAACGAGGATCGCCTACCGGATCGAGATCTCGGCAGGATGCTCACACTATGGCTGGCGAGGAGGACAACGCGGAGGAGCATGACACGCCGATCCTGGCTGCACATGTCGGCGGCCCGCTCCGGTGCAGGAATGACCTCCATTCCGGCAGCAGTGCTCGACTTTAGCTGCTGCGGAGCAGCGAAGGCGGCCATCAGGACGCGAAGTTCGATGCAGGCCGATCGCCCGAGCATCATATGAAGAACTGGGCCAACGGGCGGCACGGCCCCGCGATCTTCATGCGATCCTTATAGAATCGCGCCCGGCCCTATCTCGAATTCATACTGGGCTCCGGACCATCTTCACTCCGTCAGCGAGCGGGCTCCCGAACGAAGGGGCCGGGCGCCGCGACCGGAGCCCAGAATGATCGACATAATCTTCGTCGCCGGCGGCATCGCCTTCTTCGCGCTCGCGGCCGGCTATGCCGCCCTGTGCGAGCGGCTTTGAGCCAGAATTCGATGACCCTCGACTACACCCTCGGCGCCCTCGTGACCCTCGGGCTCATGGCTTACCTCACCTACGCCCTCGTCCGCCCAGAGCGGTTCTGAAGGACCTGTCATCATGACGATCAATGGCTGGATTCAGATCGCGCTGTTCTGCGCGGTCGTGCTGGCGCTGGTGAAGCCGCTCGGCGGCTACATGACCCGCGTCTTCAACGGTGAGCGCACGCTGCTCTCGCCGGTGCTCGCCCCCCTGGAGAACGGTCTCTACGGCGCCGCCGGCATCGACCGAGCCCAAGAGCAGCATTGGCTCGCCTATGCGGGCGCCATCCTGATCTTCCACGTCTTCGGCTTCCTCGTCCTCTACGCGCTGCTGCGCTTCCAGGCCATTCTGCCCTTCAACCCCGCCGAGCAGTCGGCAGTGGCGCCGGACCTCGCCCTCAACACCGCGGCGAGCTTCGTCACCAACACCAACTGGCAATCCTATGGCGGCGAGACGACCCTGTCGTACCTCACTCAGATGCTGGGCCTGACGCACCAGAACTTCCTCTCGGCGGCTACCGGCATCGCCGTCGCCGTCGCTGTGGTCCGCGGCTTCTCGCGCGCTTCGGCGAGGACGGTGGGCTCGTTCTGGGTCGATCTCACCCGCACCATTCTCTACGTGCTGTTGCCGCTATGCATCCTCTACACCCTGTTCCTGGTCTCCCAGGGCATCCCGCAGACGCTCGCGCCCTATTTCGAGGTGACGACGCTGGAGGGCGGCAAGCAGACGCTCGCATTGGGGCCGGTGGCGAGCCAGGTCGCGATCAAGATGCTCGGCACCAATGGCGGCGGCTTCTTCAACGTCAACGCCGCGCATCCCTTCGAGAACCCGACGGCGCTCTCGAACTTCGTCCAGATGGTCTCGATCTTCGCGATCGGCGCCGCACTCACCAACGTCTTTGGCCGCATGGTCGGCGACGAGCGCCAGGGCTGGGCGATCCTCGGCGCAATGGCGGTGCTGTTCCTCGCCGGTGTCGCGGTGGTCTACGCCGCCGAGGCCGCCGGAAGCCCGGTCCTGAACGGGCTCGGGCTCACGGGGGGCAACATGGAGGGCAAGGAGGTGCGGTTCGGCATCGTCGCCTCCTCGCTTTTTGCCGCGATCACCACCGCCGCCTCCTGCGGCGCCGTCAATGCCATGCACGACTCGTTCACGGCGCTCGGCGGCATGATCCCGCTCATCAACATGGAGCTCGGCGAGATCATCGTCGGCGGCGTCGGCGCAGGCCTCTACGGCATCCTGATCTTCGTGATCGTGACGATCTTCGTGGCCGGTCTGATGGTGGGGCGCACGCCGGAATATCTCGGCAAGAAGATCGAGGCCAAGGAGGTCAAGATGGCGATGCTCGCCATCCTGTGCCTGCCGCTCCTGATGCTCGGCTTCACAGCCATCGCCACGGTGACGGCGGCGGGCCTCGCCGGCCCCGCCAATTCCGGACCGCACGGCTTTGCCGAGATCCTCTACGCCTATACCTCGGCGGCGGCCAATAACGGCTCGGCCTTCGGCGGGCTGACCGCGAACACGCCGTTCTACAACACGACGCTCGCCATCGGCATGCTGTTCGGCCGGTTCTTCGTCATCGTCCCGGCCCTCGCGATCGCCGGGTCGCTCGCGGCCAAGAAGACCCTGCCGGCTTCCGCCGGCACCTTCCCGACCCATGGCGGCCTGTTCGTCGGCCTTCTGGTCGGCGTGATCCTGATCGTCGGCGGCCTGACCTTCTTCCCGGCCCTCGCCCTCGGCCCGATCGTCGAGCATCTGGCGGGCGCGGCCGGCCAGACCTTCTCGACGGGAGGCTGAGATGCGTCATGCCCTTCTCCACGATCCGCGCCGGAGCACGATGCGCCGGGCTCTGAGCCGGCATCGGCCTCGGTGTTCAAGCCGGGGCAGGCCCGAGCAGGGCAAGGCCCGTGCGTCGGATGTCCTGCTCGCCATTGCCGGGCTCGTCCTCCTCGGCGCCCTCGCGCTCTATGCGGCGCATCTCGTGGTCGAGCGCGCCTTACCGATGTGAGCGCAGATTCCCTCTCACCGCAGGCGGGGAGAGGGTTTCGGACCCCTGGTCGGGTCCGAAACGAGGCGGCAGCCGAAGGTGAGGGGGGCTCTCCGCGCCAGACTCCTCCGGACGCGCCCCCTCACCATCGCGGCGGCTTTGCCACCGCTCGCCGGACGCACGGCAAGGTGCGTCCGGGCCTCTCCCCGCAAGCGGGGAGAGGGGAATGCGACCTCCCTCAGACCCCAGAGTCTCCCATGGCCCGCCAGACAACCAGCCTGTTCAGCGCCGCCCTCGTCGGGCCGGCGCTTCTCGGCAGCGTCATGAAGCTCGATCCGCGCAGCATGATCCGCAACCCCGTCATGTTCGTGGTCGAGGTCGTCGCCGCCCTGACCACCGTGCTGTTCGTGCGCGACGTCGTGACCGGCGGCAGCGATCTCGCCTTCTCGGGTCAGATCAACCTCTGGCTCTGGTTCACCCTGATCTTCGCGAACTTCGCCGAGGCGCTCGCCGAGGGCCGCGGCAAGGCCCAGGCGGCGAGCCTGCGCCGCACCCGCACCGAGACCAGCGCCAAGCGCCTCACCGGTGCCGGATCCGATTACGAGACCATGCCCGCCACCGCCCTCAAGGTCGGCGACGTGGTGCTGGTTGAGACGAACGACATCATCCCCTCCGACGGCGAGGTCATCGAGGGCGTCGCCTCGGTCAACGAGGCGGCGATCACCGGCGAATCCGCCCCCGTCATTCGCGAATCCGGCGGCGATCGCTCGGCCGTGACCGGCGGCACGCAGGTGCTCTCCGACCGGATCAAAGTCAGGATCTCCGCCGCCAGCGGCTCGACCTTCGTCGACCGCATGATCGCCCTCGTCGAAGGCGCCTCGCGCCAGAAGACGCCGAACGAGATCGCACTCAACATCCTGCTCGCCGGCCTGACCCTGATCTTCGTCTTCGCCGTCGCCTCGATCCCGAGTTTTTCCGCCTATGCCGGCGGGGCGATCCCATTGATCGTCCTCGTCGCTTTGTTCGTGACGCTGATCCCGACGACCATCGGCGCGCTGCTCTCGGCCATCGGCATCGCCGGCATGGACAGGCTGGTGCGCTTCAACGTCCTCGCCATGTCGGGCCGCGCCGTCGAGGCTGCGGGCGACGTCGACACCCTGCTCCTCGACAAGACCGGGACGATCACGCTCGGCAACCGCCAGGCCACCGAATTCCGGCCGGTGCGCGGCGTCTCCGAGCAGGAACTCGGCGACGCGGCCCAGCTCGCCTCGCTCGCCGACGAGACCCCGGAGGGGCGCTCGATCGTGGTGCTGGCCAAGGAGAAATACGGCATCCGCGCCCGCGACATGGGAAACCTCAATGCGACCTTCGTGCCCTTCACGGCGCAGTCGCGGATGAGCGGCGTCGATCTCGACGGCTCGTCGATCCGCAAGGGCGCTGTCGAGTCGATCATCGCCTCGGTGAGCGGCCAGCCAGTGGCGTCGCCCAATTCGAGCGCGGCGCTCGCCTACCACCCTGCGGCTGGCGCCGATGCGGTCCGGGAGATCCAGGCCATCGCCGAGGAGATCGCAAAGGCCGGTGGTACGCCCCTGGCGGTGGCCCGCGACGGGCGCCTCCTCGGCGTGGTCTACCTGAAGGACATCGTGAAGGGCGGTATCCGGGAGCGCTTCGCCGAGCTGCGCCAGATGGGCATCCGCACGGTGATGATCACCGGCGACAACCCGATGACCGCGGCCGCCATCGCGGCGGAGGCCGGCGTCGACGACTTCCTCGCTCAGGCGACCCCGGAGGACAAGCTGGCGCTGATCCGCAAGGAGCAGGCGCAGGGCAAGCTCGTCGCCATGTGCGGCGACGGCACCAACGACGCCCCGGCCCTCGCCCAGGCCGATGTCGGCGTCGCCATGAACACCGGCACGGTGGCCGCCCGCGAAGCCGGCAACATGGTCGACCTCGATTCCGACCCGACCAAGCTCATCGAGATCGTCGGCATCGGCAAGCAGCTGCTGATGACCCGGGGGGCGCTGACGACCTTCTCCATCGCCAACGATGTGGCGAAGTACTTCGCGATCATTCCGGCGATGTTCCTCGGGCTCTACCCGCAGCTCCAGACGCTCAACGTCATGGGCTTCGCCTCGCCCCAGAGCGCGATCCTCTCGGCGATCATCTTCAACGCGCTGATCATCATCGCCCTGATCCCGCTGGCGCTTCGCGGCGTCACCTACCGCGCCGTCGGGGCAGGGGCGCTCCTGCGGCGCAACCTCCTCGTCTACGGGCTGGGCGGCATCCTGGTACCCTTCGTCGGCATCAAGCTGATCGACATGGCCGTCACGGCTTTGCGCCTCGCGTGACGTACCGCCTTCCTCCCCCTCGTGGGGAGGGACCGAGGGTGGGGGTGGCCGGGCGACCCTGTGTCGAGGCCCGCGGAACCACCCCCACCTCCGACTCCTCCCCACAAGGGCGAGGAGAGCCCCCGCGCCCTACTCGGACCAAACGCCATGCTCACCCAGCTTCGTCCCGCCCTCGTCCTCCTCGTTGCGCTCACGCTGCTGACGGGGCTCGCCTATCCGCTCGCGATGACCGGGATCGCCGGCCTGATCTTCCCGAGCCAGGCCGCCGGCAGCATCGTCAGCCAGGAGGGCAAACCGATCGGGTCGAGCCTGATCGGGCAATCCTTCACGAGCGAGCGCTACTTTCGGGGCCGTCCCTCGGCGACGACCGCTGCCGACCCTGCGGATGCCACCAAGACCGTGCCGTCGCCCTACAACGCCGCCAACTCGTCGGGCTCCAATCTCGGGCCGACGAGCGCGGCTTTGGCCGAGCGGGTGAAGGGCGATGTCGAGGCGCGAAAAACAGAGAATCCCGGCAAGCCCGTTCCGGTCGACCTCGTGACGACGAGCGGATCGGGCCTCGACCCGGACATCTCGCCCGAGGCGGCCCTGTTCCAGGTGCCCCGAGTCGCCAAGGCCCGAAACCTCACCGAAGACGCAGTCCGCGGGATCGTCGAGGCCAAGGTTCAGGGCCGAATGCTGGGCGTTCTCGGCGAGCCGCGCATCAACGTGCTTGCCTTGAACCTCGCCCTGGACGATTTCGGACGTCCCTAGGACGCGCGAGGACCAGACGGGATGGCCGAGCCGCACCGGGACCCGGACCGGCCCTCGCCCGACGCCCTGTTGGAGGCGGCGCGGCGGGAGGAGCGAACGCGCGGCCGACTAAAGGTCTATCTCGGCGCGGCGCCCGGGGTGGGCAAGACCTACGAGATGCTCACCGTGGCGCAGGCCAGGCGCAAGGCCGGCATCGACGTGGTGGTCGGCGTGGTCGAGACCCATGGCCGGGCGGAGACCGAGGCCCTGGTCGAGGGCTTCGAGGTCCTGCCCCGGCGAAAGATCGCCTATCACGGCACCGAGCTCGAGGAGATGGACCTCGACGCGCTGCTGGCGCGCCGCCCGGCGCTCGCCCTCGTCGATGAGCTCGCCCACACCAACGCACCGGGCTCGCGCCACCCCAAGCGCTACCAGGACGTCGAGGAGCTGCTGGCGGCCGGGATCGACGTCGAGACCACGCTGAACATCCAGCACGTCGAGAGCCTCAATGACGTCGTCGCGCAGATCACCCGCATCCGCGTGCGCGAGACCGTGCCCGACTCGATCCTGGAGCAGGCCGACGACATCGAGGTCATCGACCTCAATCCCGACGACCTGATCCAGCGCCTCAAGGACGGCAAGGTCTACGTCCCGCGCAACGCCGAGCGCGCACTCAAGCACTACTTCTCGCGCGGCAATCTCACGGCGCTTCGCGAACTCGCCCTGCGCCGCACCGCCGACCGGGTCGACGACGAACTCCTCACCCATATGCGGGCGAACGCCATTCCGGGCCCATGGGGCGCGGGCGAGCGCATCCTCGTCTGCGTCAGCGAGGACCCGCGGTCGAGCGGCCTCGTGCGCTACGCCAAGCGCCTCGCCGACCGGCTCCACGCCCCCTGGATCGCCCTGACCGTGGAGGGGCCGCGCAGCGCCGCCCTCGGCGAGGTCGAGCGCGACCGGATCGCCGACACCCTGCGTCTCGCCGACCGCCTCGGCGCCGAGGCGGTGACGATCCCCGGCTCCCGGCGCGTCGCCGATGACATCCTGGCTTACGCGCGTTCGACGAACGCCAACCACGTCGTCGTCGGGAAATCCGACCGCTCGCGCCTGTTCGAGATCGTCAACGGCTCGGTGGCGCATGACCTCGTCCGGCGCTCCGGCGCCATCAGCGTCCACGTGATCGCCGGGGACGCAGTCAAGGCCGAGGCGGTGCCGAAGAAGACGGTGCGAACGGCCCCGGTCGCCGCTCCGTTCGAGCCGCTGCCCTATGCCTTCGCTCTCGGCGCCGTCGCGATCGCCCTCTGCATCGGGCTGCTGCTGCAGCCCCTCGTCGGGGTCGAGAATGCCGACCTCGTCCTCCTGACCGCGGTGATCGCCGTCGCGGTCCGCTACGCCCTCGGGCCGGTTCTCCTCGCCGTGCTGGCGGCCTCTCTCTCCTACAACTTCTTCTTCCTGCCGCCGATCTACACCCTGACGATCGCCGACCCGACCAACATCGCGGCGTTCATTCTGTTCACCCTGGTCGCCGTGCTGGTCTCGAACCTCGCGGCGCATTCGCGCAAGGAGGCGGTGGTCTCAAGGGCGCGGGCACGCAGCACCGAACGGCTCTACGGTTTCAGCCGCAAGCTCGCCGCCTGCGGCACCCTCGACGACGTCCTCTGGGCCACCGCCTTCCAGGTCGCCGCGATGCTCAAGGTCCGTGTCGTCCTGCTGCTGCCGGAGGAGGGCAAGGTCGCGGTGCGGGCCGGCTACCCGCCCGAGGATTTCCTCGACGAGGCCGATCTCGCCGCCGCGCGCTGGGCCTTCGACAACGAGCGCCCGGCGGGCCGCGGCGCCGATACCCTGCCGGGCGCCAAGCGCCTGTTCCTGCCGATGCGCACCGGACGCGGCACCATCGGGGTCATCGGCCTCGACGCAGACGGAACGGGGCCGATCCTGACGCCGGAGAACCGGCGCCTCCTCGATGCGCTCTCCGACCAGGGAGCCCTCGCCATCGAGCGCGTCAGCCTCGTCGAAGATCTCGACAGGGCCGAGCGCGCCGCCGAGACCGACCGTCTCGCTCGAGCCCTTCTCACCTCGATCTCGCACGACCTGCGTACGCCGCTGGCCGCCGTGCTCGGCTCGGCCAGTACCCTGCGCGACCTCGACAACGCCCTCGATCCGACCTCGAAGGTGGAACTCCTCCAGACGATCATCGACGAGGCCGAGCGGCTCAACCGCTTCATCGTCAATCTCCTCGACATGACGCGCCTGGAATCCGGCGCCGTCACCCCGAATTTCGGCCTGCAGGACGTCGCGGAGATCGCCGACACGGCCCTGCGAAGAACGGAGAAAGTGTTGGCGGACCACCAGCTCAGCATCGACATCGCCCCGGACCTGCCGCCGCTCCGCCTCGACCCGGTTCTATTCGAGCAGGTGTTGGTCAACCTCCTCGACAACGCGGCAAAATACGCCACGCCCGGCTCCACCGTCGGCCTGCGCTCGTGGCAACACGGGGCTACGGTCCGCATCGAGGTGACGGACGAGGGCGAGGGCCTTCCGCCAGAGGATATCGAGCGCGTGTTCGACAAGTTCTACCGGGTCCGCAAGACCGATTCCGTCCGCGCCGGCACCGGCCTCGGCCTCGCCATCTCGCGCGGCTTCGTCGAGGCGATGGGCGGGCGGATCACCGCCGCGAACCGGTCCGACCGCAGCGGCGCGGTGTTCACCGTGAGCCTGCCGGTCCCTGCCCGCCCCCGCGACACCTCGGAGATCGCCGCATGAGCGCCATGACATGAGCCTCACCATCCTGGCCATCGATGACGAGCCGCCGATTCGCAAGCTCCTGCGCATGGGGTTGACGACGCAGGGCTACGCCGTGCTCGATGCGCCGAACGGCAAGACGGCCCTCGACATCCTGGCACGCGACAAGGTCCACCTCGCGATCCTCGATCTCGGCCTGCCCGACATGCGCGGTCACGACCTTCTGCGGCGGATCCGCGAGACCCATCCCGACCTGCCCGTCATCGTCCTGTCGAGCCGGGACGACGAGCCCGGCAAAGTCGAGGCCCTCGATCTCGGGGCCGACGACTACATCACCAAGCCCTTCGGGATGGGTGAACTCCTCGCCCGAATTCGCACGGCCCTGCGCCACCAGCTCGCGCAGCAGGGCGAGCGCCCGGTCTTCCGAGTCGACCGCCTCAGCGTCGACCTCGTGCGGCGGATCGTGCGGATCGACGGCGCCGAGGTGAAGCTGACGCCGCGCGAATACGATTTCCTTCGCATCCTGGTGCAGCATGCGGGCAAGGCCCTCACCCATGCCCAGCTCATGAAGGCGGTCTCGACCTCCTCGGACCCGCAATACCTGAGGGTCTACATGCGCAGCCTGCGCCAGAAGATCGAAGCCGATCCCGAGCGGCCCAAGATCCTGCTCACCGAGACCGGAATCGGTTACCGCCTGCGCGCTCCGGACATCGGGCCGACCACGTGATCGTCATCGACCTTCTCTCGCCCACCGACGTCGTCGCCGGCCTGCGCGCCTCGTCGAAGGCCGGCCTCATCGCCGGTCTCGCCGCGAGGGCCGCCGCTGCCCTCGACCTCGACGGGGGCACGATCCGGACGGCTCTGGAAAAACGCGAGACGCTCGGCTCCACAGGAATCGGCGGCGGCATCGCCCTCCCGCATGCCCGACTCGACGAGGTGGCGCGGCCTTTCGCTCTCCTCGCTCGCTTGCGCGGGCCGCTGGACTTCGACGCGATCGACGAGCAGCCAATAGATCTTGTCGTCCTGCTCCTGCTGCCGACGAACCCCGCCGGAAACCAGCTTGACGCCCTCGCCACCATCGCCCGCCGCCTGCGCGACCCTTCCGTCGCGGAGGCTATGCGGAAATCGCGTGATGCGGCGGGCGTTTATGCAGCGATGTGTGGGACAACACCGAGCCGGTCACCGTTGAATTGCATCACGGTCTGAACTCGACCCGTTCCGCCGAGAGCACGACCGCGTCGGGACGACGCCGGGTCTCGCCCGTGGCATACTGGATCGCATCCTTGCAGCTTCGGAAGATGCCGCCGGCGAGGCCGTGGGTCTCCACGGCGATCCAGCGACCCGAGCCGTCCTGGCCGACGATGAAGCAGCTTTCGCGCGTAGGCGGGGAGGGAGGCTCGATCGAGAGGGACATGGCCTGATGCACGTTCACGCGATCCATCGGTGGGACCGCACTCTCAATCTGTGCCGCGCCGCCTCAGGGATCGAGCGGGAGCGGGCCCCGATCGCATAAGCGCCTCGTTAAGGTGCGGGCAGAACCGGCATGCAAACCGAGCGGCCATGGCCGGTAAGCGGCACGACCGCGACCTCGACGCCGTAGAGGAGCCGTAGCGTCTCGGAGGTGATCGTCACTTGTGGCGAGCCGAGCGCCACCATCCGGCCGCCATGGAGGAGCGCGACGCGATCGGCGCAGAGGAAGGCGTGGTCGGGGTCGTGGGTCGAGAGCACCACCGCGATGCCGCTGTCCGCGAGGCGCCGCACCTGCGTGAGGAGTCGGGTCTGGTTGCCGAAATCGAGGCTGGCCGTGGGCTCGTCCATGACGAGGAGCCGGGGCTCGCCGGCCAGCGCCCTGGCGATGAGCACGAGTTGGCGCTCGCCGCCGCTGATCTCGGTGTAGATCCGTTCGCCGAGATGGCCGATGCCGAGGGTTTCGAGGGCCGCGTCCGCGATTTCCCTATCGCGCCCGCCGGGGCTGGCGAAGGGCTTGAGGCGGCTCGCTCGTCCCATGAGCACGACGTCCCGAACGCCGAACGGAAAGAAGGCCGCATGCGCCTGCGGCACGTAGGCGATGGCGCGGGCGAGGCGTGAGCGAGGCCAGCGCGACACGTCCTCGCCGTCGAGGAGGACGCGGCCGGCGCGGGCGGGCAGCAGCCCGAGCAGGGTCTTGAACAGGGTGGTCTTGCCGCCGCCATTCGGACCGAGCAAGCACAGGACTTCGCCGGGCGCGAGGGTGAAGCCGACGCCCGCGCCGACCTCGCGGGCGCCGTAGCCGAAGGCGAGGTCCTCGACGGCGAGCATCAGGTCCAGCCCCGGCGCGAGGTCGCCAGCAGCCAGAGGAAGAACGGCGCCCCGATGAGCGCCGTGAGGATGCCGAGCGGCACCTCGATCGAGGCGATGTTGCGCGCCACGAGGTCGACGGCGAGCAGATAGCCGGCGCCCAGCATCAGCGAGGCCGGCAGCAGGCGCCGGAAATCCGGCCCGACGAGGAGCCGCGCCACATGCGGCACGATGAGGCCGATCCATCCGATCACCCCCGTCACGGAGACCGCCGCGGCGGTGACGAGGGTCGCCGCCGCGATGAAGAGCGGACGGAGCCACCGGGTCTCGACGCCGAGCGCCCTGGCCTCCTCGTCTCCGAGACTCATCAGGTTCATCCGCCAGGCGAGCAGCACCAGGGGGCACAGGCCCAGAAGGATCGCCGGCATGATCGCCGAGACATCGCCGATCGTCACCGAGGCGAGGCTGCCGAGGAGCCAATAGGTGATCGCCGGCAATTGGTTATAGGGATCGGCGAGCACCTTGAGCAGCGAGATGCCCGAGCCCAGCACGGCGCCGACGGCGACGCCCGCAAGGACCAAGGTTAGGACCGGATCGTGCCGGCGCACCATGGCGCCGACTCCGTACACGATGCCCACCGCGAGCAACCCTCCGGCGAAGCCGAGGAGCTGGATCGCCAGAACCGGCAGGGACAGGACGATGCCGAGCACCGCCCCGAGGCTGGCGCCGGCCGAGACGCCCAGGATGTCGGGCGAGACCAGGGGATTGCGGAACAGTCCCTGATAGGTCGCCCCCGCGGCTGCGAGTGCTGCTCCGACGACGAGGGCCGAGACGACGCGCGGCAGCCGCACCTGCAGCACCACGATCTGCGCCGTCTGGTCGACGGAGGAGGGCAGGCCGAGGAGCTTGGCGCCGAGCAGCGAGACCACGTCCGCCAACGGAACGGGAAACTTGCCCATGGCCAGCGAGACCAGGGCAAGCAGCACGAGTGCCGCCGCCGGCAGGACGAGGCGCCCGATCGAAAGCGCCGGATGCGCCGTCTTCACGGCTACTTCCGGCACCGCGACCGGCATCAGCGCGCCTCGCCGGTGGCGTCGCGCAGCAACTCCTCGACCTGCTGCGGGGTCAGCTCGACATGGTAGAACCGCCGGTAGAACTCGCGCGTCGTCTCGCCGAGGGGCTGCTTGAACAGCGAGGGGTAGAACAAACCGGCGAGCCAGCGCAGGCCGATGAGGCGGTTCACGCCCGGCGGCGAGTCGAACCAACCGAAGGGAAGCGTCGGCGTCTGGTAGACGCGGCCCTCGCGCACGGCCTTGATCCCGCTCCAGAGCGGGTCGGCCGCCATTGCGCGGCGGAATGACGGATCGAGGGTGATGATCACGTCCGGATTCCAGCCGAGCACCTGTTCGGGCGAGACGGCGGCGAGGCCGCCGGCCGCACCGGAAGCGGCGACGTTGCGGGCGCCGGCGATTTCGAGGATTTCTGTGTTGAGTGAACCTGCGAGCCCCGTCTCCAGCCCGCGCGGTCCGCGGCCGTAATAGACCCGAGGGCGGTCTACCTCCGGAACGGTCGCCACGGCCTTCGCAATCTCGGCCATCGTCGTCTCTGCATAGGCGGCAAGCTCGGCGGCCCGGCCAGGTTCTCCGATGAGCTCGCCGAGCTTCCTGTAGGTCTCGGGAATCTTGGCGAAGGCGCCGTCGAGCAGGATGTAGGGGATGCCGGTCTGCTCCTGGACCCGGTCGGCGAGGGAGACGAAGGTCGGCGCGGTGCTGCCGACATCGACGATGAGGTCGGGCTTGAGCGCCAGCACCGCCTCGACATTGGCGGTGTTGCCCCGGCCGGTCAGGCGGCCATAGCCGGGCAGGCCGTGGGTCTCCGGGGCGAGGAACGGCTTCTCCTCCGGGCGCGGCGCCCGCACCCAGCCGACCATGCGGCCCGGCGCCAGCGTGTAGAGCAGGACCGAGGCCGGCGGCCCGGCGGCGAGGACACGCGTGACCCGCTCGGGAATCACCACAGTGCGGCCTGCGCCGTCGACGAAGGGCCGCGCCGCCGCGGTGAGGCCCGCGAGGCAGCCGATCACGATCGCGATGAGAACAACGGCGATGCGGCGAAGGGCGTAGCGCATGGTCGCGATGGTCGCCTCGGGCGCGGTGATGCCCGCACTGATGGCCTTGCTCGGCAAGAGATGCAAATGCGTGCATCTCCGGATCGCTCCTATCATCTCGATCAACCACTCCAAACCCGTCATCCCGGAGCACCGCAGGCGAACCCGAGATCCATAGCCCCCAACGGTGCCTGAGCTTGTCGCGTCGGCGATTATGGATCCCGGGTTCCGCTCTGCGGGCCCGGGATGACGGCGTGGGAAACCTTGGACTCACGCGATCTTAAGGCCCGAAAGCGTTACCGCGACGTCCTGCGATGTTGCCAAACGCCTCGACTGGTCCATTTGATACCAGCGATCCGCCCGTTAGATGAGCAGAGCACGAGGACACCGCATGATCCGGTTGAATCTCAACGGGGCCGTTCGCGAGGTCGATGCAGAGCCCGATACGCCGCTGCTCTGGGTCATCCGTGAGCAGGCTGGGCTCACGGGGACCAAGTACGGATGCGGCATCGCGCAATGCGGCGCCTGCACGGTCCATATCGATGGAGTCGCCGTCCGGTCCTGCTCGATGCCGGTGTCGAGCGTGACGCCCGATCAGAAGATCGTCACGATCGAGGGACTGTCGCCCGATCGGTCGCATCCGGTGCAGAAGGCCTGGGCGGCGCTCGACGTGCCGCAATGCGGCTTCTGCCAGACGGGCATGATCATGGCCTCGGCCGCCCTCCTCGCTCAGAACCCGCATCCGAGCGAGGCCGAGATTCGCTCCGAGATCACCAATATCTGCCGCTGCGGCACCTATTCGCGGGTTCTCGCCGGCATCCAGCTCGCTGCCCAGGGCGGCGAGACCGGCCGCGGTTGAGTGAGGTGACCATGACAGCCCAGACACATCCTCTCGCCGCCTCATCGCGCCGCGGCTTCCTTGCGGGCGCGGCGGCCATCGCCGGGGGCTTCAGCCTCGGCTTCCGGATTCCCTTCGCCGAGGAGGCGGCGGCACAGGGCGCCGCGAGCCTGCCCCCCGAGGTCAATGCCTGGGTGGTGATCCGGCCCGACGAAACCGTCGTGATCCGGATCGCCCGTTCGGAGATGGGGCAGGGGACCCTGACCGGCCTCGCCCAACTCGTCGCCGAGGAACTCGGCTGCGACTGGAACAAGGTCGTCACGGAATACCCGACGCCGGGCCAGAATGTGGCGCGCGGCCGGGTCTGGGGCGATTTCGGAACCGGCGGCAGCCGCGGCATCCGCGAGTCACACGAATACGTCCGCAAGGGCGGGGCCGCTGCCCGTATGATGCTGGTCGAGGCCGCGGCCAAGGACTGGGGCGTGCCCGCCGCCGAGTGCCGCGTCGAGAGGGGCACGATCACCCATGCCGCCACCGGCCGCACCACCACCTACGGTGCCGTGGCCGGCGAGGCCGCCAAGATCACGCCTCCGAAGGACATCGTCCTCAAGGACCCGAAGGATTGGACGATCGCCGGCAAGCCGCTGAAGCGGCTCGATACGCTGGAGAAGGTCGACGGCAGCCAGATCTACGGCATCGACCTGACCTTGCCCGGCATGCTCAACGCCGCCGTCAAGGATTGTCCGGTGACGGGCGGTACCGTGAAGAGCTTCGACGCCAAGGCGGTCGAGGGCATGCCCGGCGTGAAGAAGGTCGTCCAGGTCGGCGACAGCGGCGTCGCCGTGATCGCCGACACCTTCTGGAGGGCCAAGACCGCCCTCGACGCCCTGCCGATCGTCTGGGACGACGGACCGAACGGCAAGGTGTCGAGCGCCGACATCGCCGCGATGCTGGCCGAGGGGCTGGATGCCAAGGAAGCTTATATCGGCAACAAGGGCGGCGACGTCGAAGGGGCTCTGAAGGGCGCGGCCAAGGTCGTGGAGGCGACCTACGGTGTTCCGTTCCAGAATCACGCCACCATGGAGCCGATGAACGCCACCGTGGTGTGGACGCCCGAGCGCTGCGAGGCATGGGCGCCGACGCAGAACGGCGAGGCGGCTCTGGCGGCCGTCGCCGAGGCAGCGGGCCTGTCGGCGACGAAATGCGACGTCCACAAGATCCATCTCGGCGGGGGCTTCGGGCGCCGCGGCGCGACCCATGACTGGCTCCGGCAGGCGGTGACGATCGCCAAGGAGATGCCGGGCACGCCTGTCAAGATGATCTGGACCCGCGAGGAGGACATGCTCCACGGGCGCTACCACCCTGTGACCCAGTGCCGGATGCGGGCCTCCCTCGACGACAAGGGCAACCTCACCGGGCTGCACATGCGCATCTCGGGGCAGTCGATCCTCGCCTCGGTGGCGCCGAACCGGATGGTGGACGGCAAGGACCCGGTGGTGTTCCAGGGCCTGAACCCGTCGGGGCCGGAGGCCGCGATCGGCTACGCGATCCCGAACATCCTCGTCGACCACGCCATGCGCAACCCGCACATCCTGCCGGGGTTCTGGCGCGGGGTGAACATGAACCCCAACGCGATCTACCTCGAATGCTTCATGGACGAGCTCGCCCATGCGGCGGGCCAGGATCCGCTCGCGTTCCGGCTGAAGCTGATGGGCAATCATCCCAAGCACCGCGCGGTGCTGCAGGCGGCGGCCGACAAGGCCGGCTGGGACACGAAGCCCGCCGCGGGCATCCATCGCGGCCTTGCGCAGATGATGGGCTTCGGCTCCTACGTGGCGGCGGTAGCCGAGGTCTCCGTCGATGACGGCAAGGTCAAGGTCCATCGCATCGTGGCGGCGACCGATTGCGGCCATGCCCTGAACCCGCAGCAGATCGAGGCCCAGATCGGCGGCTCCTTCGTCTACGGCCTGTCGGCGGCGCTCTATCAGGAATGCACCGTCAAGGACGGTCGGATCGAGCAGACGAATTTCGACACCTACCCGGTGATGCGCCTCGACGAGATGCCGGTGGTCGAGAGCATCATCATGCCCTCGGGCGGTTTCTGGGGCGGCGTCGGCGAGCCGACCATCGCGGTAGCGGCGCCCGCGGTGCTCAACGCGATCTTCGCGGCCACGGGCAAGCGCGTGCGGCAGATGCCGGTGAAGAACACGGACCTGCGCCAGGCGTGAGGCACGCTGCCCTGTTTCTGATCGTCATGGCCGGGACCGCTTTGCCGGTCTCGGCCGCCGATTTGCGCCCGCCGCCCGGCGCGTCGTCCTGCTCGGGCTGCCACGGCGACGGCGCGGCGATGGCGGTGATCGATGGCAGGCCGGAGGCGGAGATCGCCGCTGCCATGGCCGAGTACCGGTCAGGCACGAGGCCGGCATCCGTCATGACCCGCATCGCCAAGGGCTTTTCGGACGAGGAGAGCCGGGCGATCGCGGTGTATCTCGCCAATCGGAAGGCGCAGTGATGGGTGGTGCGCTCGAAGGCATCCCCTCTCCCCGCGCGGCGGGGAGAGGGGAACTCGCTCAGCTGTCTCGATTCGTTCGATGACCAATCCAACTCGGCGCCACTTCCTCGCTGCCGGAACAGCCGCTCTCGCCTTTCCGCGGCCGAGCCTCGCTCAATCTTCACCTAAGGTCGTGGTGATCGGCGGCGGGTTCGGTGGGGCCACCGCCGCGCGGGCGTTGCATGTGGGAGGGCTCGACGTGACGCTCGTCGAGGCGAACCCGACCTACGTCTCGTGCCCCCACAGCAACGAGGTCATTGCCGGGCTGCAGCCGATGACGGCGCAGCGTTTTGGATATGACGGTCTCGCGCGAGCCGGTATCCCGGTCGTCCATGCATCGGCCATCGGCATCAATCCGGCCGGGCGCCGGGTCACCCTCGCGGGAGGCGACACGCTGCCCTACGACCGCCTGATCCTCTCGCCCGGCATCGAACTGCGCTTCGACGCGATCCCCGGCTACGACGAGGCTGCGGCCGAGCTCATGCCGCATGCCTGGAAGGCAGGGACGCAGACCGAACTCCTCAAGCGTCAGCTCGACGCGATGCCGGAGGGCGGCACGGTCGTGCTGTCGGTGCCGGGCAATCCCTATCGTTGCCCGCCCGGCCCCTACGAGCGTGCCAGCCTGATCGCGCATGTGCTCAAGACCCGTAAGAAGCGGGCGAAGCTCATCGTGCTCGACGCCAAGGACACGTTCTCGAAGCAGAAGCTGTTTCAATCCGCCTGGGCCGCGCTCTACCCCGATCAGCTCGAATACGTGCCGCTGGCCTCGGGCGGCCAGATCTCGGCGGTGGAGCCGGGGACGATGACCGTGCGCACCGACTTCTCCGACTACAAGGCAGATGTCGCCTGCATCATCCCGCCCCAGCGCGCGGGCCGGATCGCGGCGACCGCGGGCGTCGCCGACCGCTCCGGCTGGTGCCCGATCGATCCGGTGACGTTCGAGTCGAAGCTGGTGCCGGGCATCCACGTCATCGGCGACGCGGCCATCGCCGGGGCTATGCCGAAATCTGCGTTCTCGGCCAATGCGCAGGCCAAGGTCTGCGCTCAGGCGGTCATCGATCTTCTGGCCGGCCGGGCGCCGCAGGAGCCGAAGCTCATCAACACCTGCTACAGCCTCGTCGCGCCCGGCTACGGCATCTCGGTCGCCGGGGTGTACCATCCGGCCAACGGCGTCCTCGCCGATATCGAAGGCGCCGGCGGCACCAGCCCCCTCGACGCCCCGGCCTCGCTCCGCGAGCAGGAGGCGCTCTACGCCGCCGATTGGTATCGCACGATCACCCAGCAGGTCTTCGGGTGAGGGGCCTGAACCGAAACCCTCCCCCCTTTGCGGGGGAGGGTGCCCGGCGGATGCCGGGCGGGAGAGGGGATCGCGACCCCATCGGACAAGGCGGTGCTCCCCTCTCCCGACCCGCTTCGCAGGCCACCCTCCCCCATTCCAAGTCGGGCTTGCCCGACTTGGCCACCAAAGTGCGGATCTCGGGCAAGCCCGAGATCCGTGGGGGGAGTGGATACGCGCGCCTTGTTCTGACAACAGCATTCCTTTGCTGCCTCGCGGCGTCGGCATCCCTCGCAGCCGCAGGGCCGCCGCTCCGGCCGTTCACGATCGTCGGCGACGGCATCCCGGCTTCTCTCACCGACACGCCCGGCGATGCCGTACGCGGCCGGGCGATCGTCGCGGATCGGACCAAGGGGCTGTGCCTGCTCTGCCATGCTGGGCCGATCCCGGAGGAGCGGTTCCACGGTGATATCGGGCCGGACCTCGCCGGGGCGGGGAGCCGCTGGTCGGTGGGCGCGTTGCGTCTGCGGCTCGTCGATGCCAGGGCCTTGAACCCCGACACGATCATGCCCTCCTATTACAGGATCGAGGGCACCGCCCGCGTCGGCACACCCTGGCGGGGGAAGCCGGTGCTCGAGGCACAGGACATCGAGGACGTGGTCGCCTATCTGGCGACCCTCCGCGACGGACAGACGGAAGGGTCAAGACCGTGATGCGCGAAACGGCCGGGATGACGAACCGGCGCGACCTTCTCGCCGCGGGGGCGGGCCTCGTCGTCATGGTGGCATGGCGTCCCGTCCCGGCGGCGGCGGCGATCCGCACCGAAAGCACGGCAGACGCCATTCGTCGCTTTGCCGGAGATGCCGCGATCGGTTCCGGGCCGATCCATCTCGACCTGCCGGCCCTCGTCGAGAACGGCAACGCCGTGACCATCACGGTGACGGTGGAGAGCCCGATGACGCCGCAGGACCACATCCGCCGCATCGCCGTCTTCAACGACAAGAATCCGCAGCCGAACGTCGTCACGATCCATCTTGGGCCGCGCTCTGGCCGCGCGGCGGTGACGACCCGCATCCGGCTTGCCGATACGCAGCGCATCACCGCCATCGCGGAGACCAGCGACGGGCGCTACTGGTCGACGAGCGCCGAGGCGATCGTGACTCTCGCTGCCTGCCTGGAGGGCTGACCCGATGGCCCGCACGCTCATCAACGTGCCGAAATCCGCCAAGCCGGGCGAGGTTGTCACGATCAAGACCCTGATCTCGCATCCGATGGAGACTGGGTTCCGGCCGGGCGCCGACGGCCGGATCAAGCCGCGCGACATCCTCACGGAGTTCGTCTGCGCTTACGACGGCGAGGAGGTGTTTCGCGCCGAGATGTTTCCGGCGACGGCCGCAAACCCGTATGTGAGCTTCACGCTCAAGGCCGAGCGCACCGGAACGCTCACCTTCACCTGGCGCGGCGACAACGGTTTCGACCAGACCGAGACCGCGACGTTGAATGTGGCATGAGCGTGGGGTGGGCTCAGAAAGTTCCAGCACTTCGCAGGAAGACAGAATTTCGGTTGATGATGTCCGGCATGGCGCTCATCATCAACCTCGCGTCGTTCCGGGGCTGCGCAGCAGAACCCGGAATCCATCGTCGCCGCGCTCTCTTAATTTGGCGCCGTCGGCGGCTATGGATTCTGGGTTCGCCTTCGGCGCCCCGGAATGAGGACGCGGTTTCGCATCCTGATCACGATCGCTCCACCCGTCCGGGGAAGGGCGCCGAGGTAGCGTTCGGGGCATGGCTGCTCGTTGGCATCATGACGACCGCCTCCGCAACCGAGATCCCGCCCGCCGAGCGCCGTTCCGGCTACGACACGATGGGCGCCGAAACCCAGGCGATGCAGCGGGACGATACGACCAATCCCGGCATGCTTTGGGTCCAGGATGGCGCCGACCTGTGGGAGAAGGTGCCGTCCCAGGCAAAACTCGCCTGCGCCGGCTGCCATGGCGATGCCACTCAAGCCATGCGCGGCGTCGCGGCGCGATATCCCGCCTTCGACGAGCGGAGTGGAGGCCCCATCGATCTTGAGACGCGGATCAATCGCTGCCGCACCGACAATCAGAGTGAAGCGCCGTACGCCCAGGAGAGCCGCGAACTCCTTGCCGTGATGGCCTACGTCGCTACCCAGTCGCGGGGACTGCCGATCACCCCCGTGCCGGATCCCCGACTGGGTGCGGCGCGGGAGCGGGGACGCGCTCTCTTCACTGCCCGCATGGGGCAGCTCGGCCTCACATGTGCCGCCTGTCACGACGACAACCACGGCCACAAGCTCGGGGCGGCGACGATCCCGCAGGGCCATCCCAATGGCTACCCTCTCTATCGGCTCGAATGGCAGGGGCTCGGTTCGGTGCAGCGACGCCTTCGCAACTGCATGACCGGCATGCGGGCAGAGCCCTTCGCCGCCGGCTCTTCGGAGGCTCTAGATCTCGAACTCTACTTGATGAGCCGCGCCGCGCCGCTGCCGATCGAGACGCCCGCCGTGAGGCCCTGATCGGCCGTGATCTCGTCGTCGAGGCACGCCACGATGGCGTCGAGCATCGCGGTATCTTCCCCGGCCATGGCTTCCATGGCGCTCATCCGGCGCATGACCGTCGATCCGATCGCCTCTTCCACCGTGTCCTCGGCGAAGGCGTAGAATACCGTCGCGGCCTGACCGTCCCGATGGCAGCGGCCTTCGATCTGGGCGAGCTGGATCGCGCTGTGGCGCAAATCGTGGATCACGAGGCTGCGGGGCCGCTCGCCGCCTTCATGCTCTTGGCTGTGCAGCGAGATCGATTCGGTCACCGTGAACACGACGACATCGAGCTCGCCCCTCTGGAAGGCAAGTCGGGTCGCTTCGTTCGCCTCGGCCGGACGGGTGCCGTCGATGGCGCCGGCGCGCCAGCCGCGCGTCTCGAAGGCCGCCACGAGGGCGGCGCCGGTCTCCAGGAAGGCGACCGAGACCGCCACCTGCTGGCCATCGTCGAGAAGAAGCTCTGCGAAATCCGCACTGCCGGCGACGCGGATCAGGCTCGCCTTCTGGCGGAAGCGAAGATCCGCCGCCCACCCGGCCGGACGGCGCGTGCTGCCGCCGGCAAGGCCCCATTCCTTGCGGAATTCCCGCCACGTTGCGTCGTAGAGGCGGCGCTCATCGCGTCCCAGAGCCGTCGGGACGAGTTCGCGCTGCACCTCCGGCCAGCCGGCGATGTCGCCGGGCCGCCGTCGCAGTCCGATGGCGCGTGGTCCGGTATAGAGCAGCTCCGCCATAACGGCGCAGTCCCTCGCATTGGACTGCCACGACCAGTTCACCCAGCGCCCCTTGGCGCGGCCGATCTTGAGATGCTGCATCAGAAGGCGGAACTCGGCGAGCGACGTCGTCGGCATGCCGACGGACTCGCCGAGCAGGTCGCCGAGATAGGACAATTCGTGCGGTTCCTGTCCCGCCGTGGCGCTCATATAGACCGTGAAGGCCGCCTCGTCGGCGAGGTGCCGGCAGACGAGGCTCTGCTGGGCATAGGGGTTGCGCAGGCGGTGGCTCTCGTCGAACACCACGAGCGGCCAGGCCCGCTTCAAGGCGCCGTGCTTGGCGAGCTCGTTGTTCTTCGCCCGCGTCGATCGCCTCGTGCTGGCGGCAGGCGCCGCCATCAGCGACTTGGTGCGCTCGTAATTGAGCAGCGTGACGGATTTCGGCGCCAGCCCTGCGCGGGCGATGGTGTGCCGCCATTGCGGCATCGCGCCCTTGGGGCAGACGATCAGCACCTCGGGTTCCGACATGGCGGCAAGGGCACTCCAGACCGAGAGCGTCTTGCCCAGCCCCGTCATATCGCCGAGGAGAAAGCCCTTCCGGCCCGCTTGTCGTGCCGCCAGGATGGCGTGGCTCGCCGCGACCTGATGGGGCCGCGGCATCATCGGTGCGGAAACAGGGCGATCCAGGCGAGTCATCGGCCGCGGTCTATGGCATGGATCATGGGTCGGCGACGGAACAAATCGGTGCGGAGGAACGACGGGCGATGAGCGAGCGGGCGGATGTCGTGGTGGTGGGTCTCGGCGCGATGGGGAGCGCCGTCCTGTACCAGCTCGCCAGGAGCGGCGCCTCGGTCATCGGGCTCGACCGGTTCGCGCCGCCCCATACAAACGGATCGAGCCACGGCGAGAGCCGTATCACCCGCCAGGCGGTGGGGGAGGGCGGCGCCTACATCCCCTTCGTCCTCGCCTCGCACCGGATCTGGCGCGAGCTCGAAGCGGAGACCGGCGAGGATCTGCTCAATGCCTGCGGCGTCCTGGTGATGGCGCCGGCCGGCGGCGCCTCGCATCACGGCAAGCCCGATTTCGTCGCCACCTCGATCTCCGGCGCCAGGACCTTCGACATCCCCCATGAGGTGCTCGACGGAGCGGAAGTCCGGCGGCGCTTTCCGCAATTCCTCGGCCTGAAGGGCGACGAGACCGCCTATTACGAGCCCGGCGGCGGCTATGTACGCCCCGAACGCTGCATTGCGGCCCAGCTCCGCCGGGCTGCCGAACTCGGCGCGCGAATCCGCACCGGCGCCGAAGTCCTGGCGATCGCTGAGGACGGGGACTGCGTCGTCGTCACGACCTCGACCGGAGAGGTCCGGGCCGAGCGGGCCATCGTCTCGGCCGGGGCTTGGACCGCGACGCTTCTGGGCGCTCCCTTCGACCGCCTGCTGACGGTACGGCGCCAGCTTCTCCACTGGTACGCCCTCGACGATCTCTCGGCCTACCCCTCCGACGCTCCCGCCTTCATCTGGATGCACGGCGCCGCCGATGCCGACTACCTCTACGGTTTCCCGCCGATGCCGAGCGAGCACAAGCTCAAGGTCGCCACCGAGCAATACGAGCAAAGTACCAGCGCCGACGCGCTCGATAAGGTGGTCAGGCCGGAGGAATCCGCCGCGATGTATCACCGCCACGTCGAGGGCCGGATCGCGGGCGCCACGGCGCGGGTCGTCGATGCCGCAGCGTGCCTCTACACCGTGACGCCGGACCGAGGCTTCATCATCGACCGCCATCCCGCCAACGACCGGGTTCTCGTCGTCTCGGCCTGTTCGGGCCACGGTTTCAAGCACTCGGCCGGCGTCGGGCGGACGATCGCCGAACTCGTGACGACCGGCGGGACGGAGATCGATCTCGCACCCTTCGCCCTGGCGCGTTTCGGCTGACGCGTCTCAGGCCGGGGGAGCCTCGTCCTCGGCCTCCGCCAGCCCCTCCTGCAACGTCTTGATGATGGTGCGCATCTCCGGGATCATCGCGACCGCCTTGGCGATCCGATGCGCCTCCTCGCGGCTCATCGGCGAAGGAGCCTCGCCCTCGCCGAACCGCGTCGACGCGATCTCGGCGCCGTCGGCATCTTCGATCCGGAAGCCGCTCTCGGTCTCGACGGCGATCCAGGGGGTGGGGAAGTGGCGCGCAGCCATGAGGTCACCTGTCGGATGGGAGGGAGGTCAAAGCCCCTCGATCTGTGCCATCAACGCGTCGGGAACGGCGATCCCTTTGCTGGCGGCGCGGGCCCGGAGGGCGAAGCGCCGCGCGCCGGGCAGACGCGCCCCGTCCTGTTCCTCGATCGAGCGGGCGAGAAGCCCGAACCGTTCGGTGGCATTGCCCGCGAAGGCACTGACATCAATGGCGAGAATGAGCTGCCCGGTGCCGGGCGGATCGCCCACCGCATCGAGGAAGGAGGAGGCCTCGCCGGCAAAGCGCGCGCCGGTGAGTCCAGCCGCTAGAAGCTCGACCATCAGCGCCAGCGCGGTCCCCTTGGCATCGCCGAGCGGCACCATCGTGCCGTCGAGCGCAGCGGCGGCGTCGGTGGTTGGGTTGCCCGCTGCGTCGAGGGCCCAGCCTTCCGGGATCGGCTCGCCGCGCTGCTTGGCCGCGATGATGTTGCCGCGGGCCACCTTCGAGAGCGACAGGTCGACCACGATCGGCGCATGACCGGGGAGGGGGCAGGCGAATGCGATGGGATTGGTGCCGAAGACCGGCCGCGTGCCGCCCCAGGGCGCCATCGATGCGGGCGCGTTGGCAAACAGGATGGCAACGAGGCCTTGATCAGCCAGGACCTCGACCGAGCGTCCGGCAGCCCCGCAATGGTGCGACCGCCGGATCGCCGCGGCGGCGATGCCTTGCTCCCTCGCAATGGCGGGAAGCACCGCGACCGCGTGGTCGAGGGCCGGGTAGGCGAAGCCATAGGCGGCATCGATCGCGAGCAATCCCGGCCGAGGCCGCTCCGCCGAGACGGTCGCCGTACCGACCACCTTGCCGGCCTTGACCTGCTCGCCATAGGCGATGAGACGCATCAGGCCATGAGTCTTGAGGCCGTCGGCTTCCGCCCCCACGAGAGCCCGTGCGACGCTCATGGCGGCGCCCGGCGCGGTGCCGCAACGGACCAGGGTCTCGACTGCAACGGCCTCGGCCGCCTCGATACTCAGGTTCGGCATCGCTCACTCATCGCTCATACAGGGAAAGCCGCTCTCTACGCTCGGCGCAGCACTCCTCCAACCCAGGAAGACGCGGATCCGGATTGTTCCGAGCGATGGATGCCGAGTGGTCGATCCGGACAACTCCCGCCGCACGCGATTCCCGTTTGTCCCAAAGTGAGAACCCGATAGGTGAAGACGGTCTGACCTGGTTGCGTAAATCCCAATCCGGGGAGGTCAGGATGAAGCGCTTCTTCACAGGCGAGGAGCGCACTCAGATCACGCTCCTCCTCGGTTGCCCGTATGACGACTTCGCCGCAGACAATCCGGTGCGTCTCGTCGAGGCGTTCGTCGACGAGCTCGATCTGACTGCACTCGGCTTCGCAGGTGCGGTGCCATCGAGCCGTCGCTTGAGCGCGAGAGCCAGCGCGACGTCGGGCTGATCTGGCTCACGTGCCGACTGATGCCCGACTTCAAGACGCTGGTCGACTTCCGCAAGGACGATGGCCCAGCCATCCGGGCCGCCTGCGCGCAGTTCGTGGTGCTGTGACGCCAGCTGAGCCCGTTCAGCAAGGCCGCCGTCGCGATCGACGGCTCGAAGTTCGAGGCGGTGAACAACCGCGACAAGAACTTTACAGCCGCTCCGCTCGAAGCCCGGCTGACTCAGGTCGAGGCCGGCATCGGCCCTTACCTCGCGGCGCGGACCGGGCCGACCGCGACCCGAGCAACATCGCCGAAGCACGCACGGAGCGGCTTCGTGTGGCAATCACAGGCCTGCGCGAACAGATGCAGGTTCTCCAGGCAACGAGCCGGCGGGTCGAGGCCGCACCCGACAGCCAGGTCTCGCTCAGAGATCCCGACGCGCGCTCCATGGCGACCGGCGGCAAGGGTGCCAGCATGGTACGTCCAGGCGGCGGTGGATGCCGAGCATCACCTCCGCGTAGCGCATGCCGTGACCACCCTCGGCAGCGACCATGCGCAGGTCGCGGCGATGGGACTCCCGGCACAAAAGGCGATGGGATACGCCACGCTCACGGTGCTGGCCCACCGGGGCTACCTCAATGCGGAACAGGCCTGGCCTTTGAGGGCACCAGGAGCGTCTCGATCGGTAGCGTCCGCGGACGAGGTGTAAATTCGAGGACCGCTTTGGCGGGGATTGGGGTGGCCATCGGGCCATGC
>NZ_JAIETD010000045.1 GCF_019745455.1 Methylobacterium sp. | reverse complement strand
AGCCGCATGGCCCGATGGCCACCCCAATCCCCGCCAAAGCGGTCCTCGAATTTACACCTCGTCCGCGGACGCTACCGAACACCTGCGCAGCACAACGCTTGGCCGCAACCCAGAAATGAAGCGGACGATGGGTGAGTGGCACGAGAGGAACAGAAGGTATTACGAGGCCAAATGGGGCGCCGAAGGACACGAGGTTCACACCACACCATTCGGGGACCCGAACTTCGGTCTCAAGATCGCCTGGAGCGACCGCAAAGATCCTTACGGTCGCCGCAGCCGACTCCGCCGTCTGTGGCCGTTCTAGAAGCCGGCATTCGTGGCCACGCGCCGACATCCGGTTCGATGTGGCACGCAAGACCTCCCGGGCGAGGTGAAGGTGACCGTCGACGCGACGGCCCTACGCTCCCTCAAACCCGTCTCGGAGGCGCCCGGCACGACCACGTCGCGGCTGGTATCGGGCACGCCGAACAGGCTGGCATAGCCGGTGAAGTCACCGTCGATCGAAGTCCCGAAATTTCATGCGATGCAGTCGATCGGAGCCCGGGCGCCAAGCGACGAGCGAACTCGAAAGTTTTCGCTTTTCCCCGCCGTCAGCCCGATCTAGTCTTTAACTGCGAATGGTGCCTGAGCACCACAAAGGGAGGTCGCGATGCTTTGGAAGGGAACGGTTCTCGCTGCTCTTGTCGTTCTGAGCCTCGGTACATCACAGCGTGTATTCGCCGCCGATCCGACGGCAGAGGGCCAGGCGGCGGCCGACCGCTGGGACCAGGTCTATAATTCGGGCGACCTCGACAGCCTCGGCAAGCTTTACGCGGCCGACGCCATGGTGGTCCCGAAGGGCGCGGCCGTCTCGGGCTCCGAGAGCATCCAGAAGTTCTTCGCCGGGCTGAAGTCCAAGGGCTTCGACGACCACAAGGTGAAGGTCCAGGCGGCGCAGATGCGCGGCGACCTCCTCGTCGCCACCGGCCGCTGGCAGATGTCCGGCCCCGGCGGCGAAGGCGGCGCGAAGAAGACCTTCGAGGGCAACTGGGTCAACGTTCTCCAGAAGGAGGGAACGGGCTGGCGCAGCGTGCTGCATACTTGGAATTGATATACTTGCATTGAGATCCTTGAAGTGGAGCGTGGGCTGATGCACTCGCTCCAGACCTGAAAGGACCCGCGTCGTCCGGATGGAGGATGCTGTGGGTGACGACGTCGGATGTCCTCTTCTCCATCGGGGATATCCGAGGAACGGCATTGCCGCTCTACATCAAGGACGACGCGACGGCCGCCCTCGTTGCGGAACTCGCTCAGGCCGTTGGTACGACATAATCCGATGCGGTGCGTCGTGCTGTTGAAGCGGAGTTCGCGCGGCTAGCTTGAAGGAAGCCGCTGCGCGAGTGGATCGCAGAGCGCCCTGCGCGCTATCCGCTTCCTGAGCCGACCGGCAAAAAGGCGGACGAGGCCTTCTTCGATGATCTGAGCGGCAGCTGAGGGTCTTCGTCGATGCCTCGGCTTTGTTCGCCATCGTTGTTCGGGAACCCGATGTCGACAGCCTCGTCGACATCATTGAAGCTCATCAGGACCGGCTTTGCTCAGCGACTTCGCTTCGGGAGACGGTGGCGGGGCAGGTCCACAGCTACGCATATCCCGACGATGCCGCGCGCGAGCGCGTCCAGATATTTCGGACGCAGTGAGTGCTGCGCATCGTTCCCATCGGCGAAGTCGGGTTCGACCTTGCCGTCAGGGCCTACGCCCTCTCTGGCAAAGGCCGGCATCCCGCCGCGCGAAACAGGGGCGATTGCCACGCCTATGCCTGTGCTCAGGCGAACGGCGCTGCACTGCTGTTCAAGGGCAAGAAGTTCGCTCAGACGGACATTCCTCAAGCCCTTACCCCATAACCCACCGCCTCCCGCTTCTCCTCCTCGGTCAGGAACTCCGCCCCCTGCACCCGGCGCCACAGCGATTCCCGCTCGGGCGCCAGGGCCTCAATGGCGTCGAGGTCGGGCTCCAGCCGCGCAGGGCCGAAGGCGGGTTCGAGCCAATGCGCAAGGGATTCGGCGGTGCGGCGCACCAGCGGAATAACCGTCTGGCGGTAGAAGGCGCGGTTGGCCTCGGCGTAGTTGGCGTGGGTGTTGTCGCCGGGCAGGCCGAGGAGGAGCGGCGGTACGCCGAAGGCCAGCGCGATCTCGCGGGCGGCGCCGTTCTTGGCCTCGACGAAATCCATGTCCTTCGGCGAGAGCGAGAGCGGTTTCCAATCGAGCCCGCCTTCGAGCAGCAGCGGCCGGCCGGCATTGCCGGCGCCCTGGTAGTTGGCCTCGAGCTCGCCCTTCAGTCTCGTGAACTGCGTCTCGCTCAAGCCATTGCCGGCGGCGGTGGCGAAGACGAGGGCGCCGGAGGGCCGGGCGGCATTGTCGAGGAGGGCCTTGTTCCAGGCGCCGGCCGCGTTGTGGATATCGAGGGCGACCGCCGCCGCCTCCATCGGCGAGAGCCCGTAATGGTCGTCGGTGGGGTGGAACAGGGTCAGGTGCAGGATCGGCCGAACCCCGTCGCCGCCCTGGTCATAGCGGAGCCTGCGGCCACCCACGGAATACTCGTAGGCTGCCGGCCAGCCGTCCGAGCCGGGCACCACCCGCATCCGGTCCGGGCGCAGCGCATGGATCTCGCGCGGGGCGCCATCGAGGCTGATCGCTTCAAGATAGGCGTTCCCCGACACCATGAGGTGCCCGTAGAGCGATTCGAGCAGCCGCGCGCCGCCCTCGTGACGGTTTGGCCGGGCGAGAAGCGCGGTCAGCGGATGCGGCTCGGCGGCGTCGCCCAAGCTCAGCGGCACGGCGGCGGCGGCCTCTGCCACCAGCCGCACCGCCCGGTGGACGATGGCGTTGCGCTGGAACCCCTCGCGGGCGAGCGCCCCGTAATCGCGCGGCGTCCAGACCGCGCGGCCCTCGCCGTAGAAGGCCACCTGCGTCGCGGAGAGCGGCGCGGCCTTGGTGGCGGGTAAGCGGGCGATCGCCTGGGTGAGGCGGTTGAGAAGGTTGGGCATACGGCGATCCTTGGTGGGTCAGCACGAACCGATGTGCGAATCCCCTCTCCCCGCCCGCGGGGAGAGGGCCTCGTCCTCCCCTCGTCAGGAGGCGAGGTAAGCCCGGCAGGGCGATGGTGAGGGGGCGTACGGGGATAAGGCTCCTCCGGCATCGCCCCCTCACCCTCGGCTTCCGCCTCGTTCCGGACCCTGCAAGGGGTCCGGAACCCTCTCCCCGCAAGCGGGGAGAGGAGGGAAATCGGGCCGCTACAATCGCCGGATCCGCGGTTCCGGCCTCGGCCCCAGCATGAGGTGTGTCAAAGCCCAGACCAGGGCGTCGAGGCGGTCGGGCGAGGCCTTGGTGGACAGGCCGTCGGGGCCGATGTCGCACATCTCGTCCTCAAGCGCTGGCAAGGCGCCGACATGGTGGACGCGCCCTTGAGCGTAGAGGAGCGAGACCGGCTCGGCCCGCAGGTATTTTCCACGCGTCGCCCGAACCGCGACCACCGGCACGGCCAGGTCGATCCCCCGCAGAACCTCGCCCACCATCTCGCCGCCCTGGTTGACCTCGACCACGAGGGCGTCGGCCTCGAGCCGGTGATAGAGCGCGAGCGCGGCGCTGGCCCAGGCCTGCGGCGGCGCCCGGCTTAAGGTCGCGTCGGCCAGCACATAGGCGTGGCCGCTTCCCGAGAGCCCCGCCGCCACGATTCCGCAGGCATCGGCTCCGGCCCGCGACGAGGCCGGCGGATCGACCGCGACCACGATGCGGGCCAAGGCCTCCGGCGCCTCCGCAACGCGGGCGGCCTCGATGGCGGCGCGGCTCCACAAGGCGTCCGGCCGGTCTTCGATCAGCTCTCCGTCGAGCTCCTGCCGCCCGAGGCGGGTGCCGGCATAGCGCCCGACCACCGCATCGAGGAAGGACGGCGCCAAGTTGATGGCGTTGTCGGCGGTGCGCGAGCGGCTGACCACCACGCTGGGATCGGTCAGGAGCCGGCGGATCAAGGCGGTCGGGCGCGGCGTCGTGGTGACGAGGTGGCGCGGCCTCGCGCCGAGTCGCAATCCGAACTGGACCATGTCGTAGGCGGCCTCGGCCAGACGCCACTTGGCGATTTCGTCCGACCAGGCGGCGCCGAATTGCGGGCCGCGCAGCGAATCCGGTTCCTCAGCCGAGAAGACGAGGGCCACGGCGCCGTTGGAGAAATCGAGCCGCCGCCGGGACGGAGACCAGAGCGGACGGTCTCCCGACAGGGACATCAGTCCCGAAGGCCCTTCGATCATGACGTCGCGCACATCCGCGAAGGTCTCGCCGACGAGCGCGATTCGCCCGACGGCCTCGGCCGTGAAGGCCGGATCACCTAGGGCCAGAGCCCGAACCCATTCGGCACCCGTGCGAGTCTTGCCCGAGCCGCGCCCTCCGATCACCGCCCAGGTGGTCCAGGGGAGCGCCGTCTCGCAGGGTGGGAGCTGGTCGGCCCTGGCGCAATGGAGCCAGTCCCGGGAGAGGGCAAGGATCAGGTCAGGCGGCAGGCTGGCCAGAAAGGCCCGCATCCGGCCATTCGCCTGCGAATGCCGCATAGCGCTGCACGATCGTCGCGCGCAGGGCGGGCAGGTCGAGGCCGGCCGGCGCACTCTTGTCGCCGCCTTCGCCATTGCCGCCCCCTTTGCGTTCGTCCGTGTCGATCTCGTCGAGGAGCCGCTTGAGGCCGCCGAGATCGCGAAGCACCTTCGCGGAATCGAGGCGCGCCGCGCCCTCGTCCTCGGCGCCGCCGAGAGCCGCGTCGAACCGCGCGATCTGGCGGGCGATGTGGCTGCGCAGCGACCGCCTCAGCGTCTGGCCGCGGACGGATTGCGCCGACGGCTCCCGCATCAGTGTCTTGCGCCGATCGTCGAACCCGCAGCCCCGAAAATACGCCGCCGCGTCGCATCTTGGCACGCCGAGCGCGGCGGCAAGGTCGGCGGTCGCGACCGATGGATTCCGGTAGAGACGCTCCACCGCGTTGCGGCGCCTCGATGTGAGCATCACCGGCTTCGTGAACCCTGGCGATCTGACCGGCCGCCAGCCATGGGCCCGGTTCCAGTAGGTGACGGCAGAAACCGCAACCCCGGCCTCCGCGGCGATGCGGGTCAGCGACCTGTCCGTGCCGCGCACCAGCGCCTCGACGCGCTGACGCAGCTCGGATGAGTAAAGCGACGTTGCCATCCTCGGCCCCCGTCTCATCCACACTTCTGGAGCGTGGGCCATTGATAGCCGAAGAGCGTGCCGCTGTCAATCAATAATTTCCTATCTCAGGAAGATAAACATTGATTGCTGCGGAGCTTGGCCCCGAGGTTCATGGCCTTGCCCTGGGACCGCGGGTCTGGGGTCTACGCCACAACGATGTGCCCCTGCTGGCTTCGAAGGGAGCGGTTTCGGTGTGTCCGCTTTCGGCTGCGAGGACCGGCGGCAAACGTCTGATTGAGAGCGGCATATCGCGTGCGATCCTGAGAGAGCGGATCGCAAATCACCGATAGGGAGCCGGTCAGATGGTCGGACCCGAGATACTGCCGGAAGGAGTAAGGCTTCTGACGCAGCAAGCGGTCAGGCCGCGTTGCGCAATGGAAGCTCCGTGGTACCGCAGTTGTCGAGCCATGTTCCGGTGAGATGGAAGAAGAACGTCCCATGGCCGACCACCGCGATGGTGCGCTCCGGCCTGGCGGCGAGCCAATCCCGGAAGGCAGCGACGCGACGGTCGAAGATGTGACGCGGCTCTACGTGGAACCCCGTCTCGCCCGGCTCGCCGTCCGCGTACCACCACGTCTCGGGCAGGTGGTCGACCTTCACCTCCGGGAATTCCTGAGCGATCAGCGACGCCGCGCGGCCGACATCGCAGCTGCTCTCCTGGCACTCGCGGTGGAGCACCTCGACGAGGATCTCGGGCTTTGCAGGATGATCCGAGAACAGGCCGACCGTCGTCTGGATCGCCCGTGTCAGCGGCGATGTCACCACGAGATCGAAGGGAATCGCCTGCAGCGCAGAGCGCGCTGCAGCCACTTGATTCAGGCCCCGATCGGTCAGGCGAGCATCGACATGGCCCGGATCGCGTCCGGTGGCGCGATGGGCGGCATTGAAGGTCGATTCCCCATGGCGGATGCAGACGATGCGCGATGCGCTCATGGATTCCAGCTTCTCAGGACGACGTCGGTGGTGACCGTCTCGACCTGCTGGCCATAGCGGGAACGATAGAGGGTGAGAAGCGCGTCATGTGCCGCATCGGACGACGAGCAGATCGCATCGGTGACGACGACGATGCGGTAGCCGAGATCGACGGCACCAAGGACGGTGGCGAGGACGCAGACATCGGTCTCGCCGCCGGTTACGATCAGCGTGCTGGTATCGCGCCCCTGAAGCCAGGCATCGAGACTCGTCTCCGGCCACGGCGAGTAGACCGTCTTGTCGAAGACATGGCCGTCTCGCGCGAAGGATAGGAGCTCGGGCACCAGCTCGATCAAGGCCGGGTCGAGTTCGGCCTTCGTCATCGAAGCCCAGCGGTCGTAGTAGCGGGCCCAGGTCCCACGGCCCTGTCCCGGTCGTTCGGCGGGTATGAACCGGGTGAAGACGGTTCTGTCAGGCTGCGCTGCGACGATCCGCCGGACATTCGGCAGGGCCCGGAGCATCCAGGGCGTATGCCAGTCGGTCTTCTCCGCGAACATCCCCTGCATGTCGACGCAGAGATGCATGCAGGTGTGGTCGAGCGGACCGTGACGCAACGCCTCTTCACTCATCCCGACGCAAACCCCTTGGTGCCTCCATCATTTCAAACCGCGGCGTCTACTGCCGGGACGAGCGGTGTGCCAAAGCCGCCGCGGCAGCGGCGCCGGCTGCCGCAACGAGGGCAGTGGCAGCGGGGTGGAGGCTCGCGCGGGTATAGAAGCTGCGACGCATGACGTAGCCGGGATGGTCGCCGCGGATGTCTCCGCCCCGTCCAGCCGCATGAAGGGCACCCTGCGGGTTGCGTGGCCGCTCACTGCGAAGCTGCTGTCCGGTCATCGTGCGCCCGAGCCGATCGAACGTTCGCGGTGCAAGCGCTTGGAACGCGCTCATCACCCGGCCGCCGCCGCCGACATAGATGTCGCGTTGAGGATGAACGGCAGCGTGAACAATGGCGAGAGCGACCTCCTCGGGATCGTAGACCGGCGGCGGCAGCTTCGGTTCATGGTCGGTATAATTGCGGGCGTTCTGCGGGAACGGCGTATTGATGGCTGCCGGCTTGATCAAGGTGACGGAGACCGGGACGCCTTCTTCCTCGAGCTCGATGCGGAGGCTGTCCGTGAAGCCTTTGATCGCGTGCTTGCTGGCGCAATACATTCCCTGCAGGGGGAAGGCGACGTCGGAGGCGACGCTGCCGAGATTGATAAGAACGCCGCCGCTGCGCTTCAGGTGCGGCAGGGCCGTGAGCGATCCATGGACGACGCCCCAGAAATTCGTCTCGAACATGGCCCGGTGATCGGCCTCGCTGACCTCCTCCAGCCGCCCGAAGATCGAGAGGCCGGCATCGTTCACCCAGGAATCGATCCGCCCGAACCGGCCGATCGCCACGTCGGCGATGCGCCGTACATCCTCGGGCTCGCGGACATCGGCGACGACATGGATGGCCTTGCCGCCGGATGCTGCAATGTCCCGTTCGATTGCCGCGAGGGCATCGCCGTTGCGTGAGGCGAGGACGACGGATGCGCCATGGCGCGCGGCCTTTCGGGCCGCGGCGAGGCCGATCCCGCTCGACGCTCCCGTGATGACGATGACCTGCTCGCGAAGCGGCTTATGCGTTCTGCGCACGGGCAATACCTTTTTTCGATAAAGAACGATCGAGGCGCGCCGGGACTTTCCCGGCGCTCCATTTCGAGATGCGCGGGTCGGCTCAGTGGCTGGCGGTGGCGCCGGTTGTCGTCAGTTCGATGTAGCGCCGCGTCGTCGGATCGATGAGTTCGGCCACATCCTTGGCCATCGTCTGCTCTTCCTTGAGCGACGTCTCGAAACCTGACAGGTAACGGGACTGGCCGGCCGCTTCCGTGATGACGAGAAGCGACTTGTAGACGGCGATCTCGAAATTCTCGAAGGCATGGTTGGCAAAAGTGTTCTTCAGGATCTCGTCCTGGGCCGGCGTATGAGCGAGAGCGGCAAGATTGCCCATGACCCCCATGACGCCTTCCTTGAGGGCCGAGGGGCTCTCGTTGACGGCCGCCATCGCCGCCTCGAGGCGGTCACGCTGCTGATGCGTCTCGTCGATATGCCGGCGCAGGATTCGCTCCATCTCGGGATACCGCTGAAGTCGCTCCACTTGCCGCCCCATGATCTGGAGAGCCTCGAGCTCGACGGCGTGGGCATTCTTGAGGGCGGTGGCGTAGATCGATCGGATGTCGTCGGCCATGGAGGAGCGCTCCTTCGAAGCTGGACTGGCAATAGGCAAGCGCGGACACGGTTTTTCCGTGCGGCAGCCAACACAGGTCGGCGTCGCACCGAGCAGTCGGCGCATTCTGGGAAATGACGCTCGGTGGGGCCCTTCTGTTCCCGCGCTTGTTGCTACGGATTGTCCCATAAATACTGCCAAGCAAATGGCAAAGATCTATGATCTATAGATACTAACTTATGTTTTTGTAGGAGCCTTGGCCCTGATGCTGTCGCGCCTCGGTTGCCTCATAGGGCCAAGTTGCCGAGGCGACGGCTGAGATGAACGACTCCTCAACCACGATCGGGTTTGGTGGGCTGTCAGATCCCGCAGGTCGCCATGCTCCAACCCACGCCCCCGCTGCCGACGACCGAGGACATCGCGTGGCCTGCCGACCACGGACTGAGATCCGCGGCCCTGTCCTGGCTTGACGAACTCGCCCGGGAGCGGCGGATGGCGGACAACACCGTCGAGGCCTATGGCCGCGACCTGAGGCAGTTTCTGCAGCACCTCTGTCTCAAGCGCGGCACACCCGGCATCGCCGACTTGACCGGCCTGAAACCGAGGGATCTGCGTGCCTTCATGGCCGCTCGCCGAGCGGACGGGATCGGCGGACGCTCGCTGATGCGGGCATTGGCAGGACTTCGTTCCTTCGGAAAGCACCTCGAACGCGAGGGTCACGGCACCATGGCGGCCCTCGGCGCCGTGCGCTCCCCCAAGGTCGAGCGGCGGCTGCCGCGGCCAATCCCGATCCCGGCCGCCCGAGCGATGACCGATGCCGACCTTCGTGCCGGCGAACCGCGCGAGGCCTGGGTGCTCGCCCGAGACGCGGCCGTACTGGCGCTTCTCTACGGCGCCGGTCTTCGCATTTCCGAGGCGCTCGGCCTGAGACGCAAGGATGCCCCGGTGAGGGGCGTCGAGGCGGTGACGGTGACGGGCAAGGGCGACAAGGAGCGGATGGTGCCGATCCTGCCCGTCGTCGCGGAGGCGGTAGAGGCCTATCTCCGGGCGTGTCCCCATCCCCTGCCGGAGGAGGGACCGCTCTTCGTCGGCGCCAAGGGCGGACCGCTCTCGCCTCGCATCATCCAATACGCGGTCGCATCGTTGCGCGGCAGTCTTGGCCTGCCCGACAGCGCGACGCCGCATGCCCTGCGCCACTCCTTCGCGACCCATCTCCTCGGTCGCAAGGGCGAACTCAGGGCGATACAGGAACTCCTCGGCCACGCTTCGCTCTCGACGACGCAGCTCTACACCAAGGTCGACGCAGCACGCCTGATGGAGGCCTTCGACACAGCCCATCCTCGGGCGGGAAGGGCGGTCAGCCGTCGAGTTCCGGATAGCGCCGGAAGATCCCCTGCTCGTTGAAGGGAAGCCGCCGCAGGCTGACGAGGTAGGCGGCGATCCGCGGCCGCTGCCGCACGGATTCGTGCAGGGCGCGAAGCCCGGGATTGTCGGCAAGCGCCGCCGCGGTCGCCATCGGGAAGGCGCAGAGCAGGCCGTCCACGAGCTGGAACAGCGACAGGTCGGCATAGGTGATGGCCTCGCCGACGAGATGCCGGCCGCCATTGCGGGCGAGGATGTGCTCGAACCAGGCGAAGAATTCGGGGATGCGGTCGCGGCGGAAATGGCCGGCGCGCCGCAGGGCCTCGGTCTTCTGTTCCTCGTAGGCGAGGCCGATGGCGATCGGGTGATGGGTGTCGTGGGCCTCGCTCACCATGTCGGCGATGGTGAGCTGGATCTGATGGATCCAGAACCGATCCGCCTCCCTCTCGGGGACCAAGCCGAGGCGGGGTCCGAGATAGAACAGGATCGCCGCGCTCTGCCCTATCAGCACCTCCCCGTCCCTCAGGAACGGAGCGGCGAAGGATGGTCGGGCAAGAGCCGGGTCTTCGAGCAACCCCATCATCGCGCCGAGATCGTGGCGGGCGACGTCGGTGTAAGCCGCTGCGGCCTCCTCCAGGGCGAGGCGCACGAACTCGCCGCGGCCCTGGATGGTCGGCCAGTCAAACAGCTCGTAGGCCACCGCCCGGCTGCGACGACGTCAGATGTGGATCGCCCGCTTGCCGACGGCGAGGGCCGCTTCCTTGACCGCCTCGGTCAGAGTCGGGTGGGCGTGGCAGGTGCGGGCGACATCCTCGGCACTCGCACCGAATTCCATCGCCACCGCGACCTCGGCGATGAGGTTGCCGGCATCCGCCCCGACGATATGGACGCCGAGCACCCGGTCTGTCTTGGCGTCGGCGAGGATCTTCACGAACCCGTCGGTGGTGTGGTTGACCTTGGCGCGGCCGTTGGCCGTGAAGGGGAACTTGCCGGAATTGTAGGCGATCCCGTCCTTCTTCAGCTCCTCCTCGGTCTTCCCGACCGAGGCGACCTCCGGGTAGGTGTAGACCACGTTGGGGATCACCCCGTAATTGACGTGCCCCGACTGGCCGGCGAGCAGTTCGGCCACCGCGACGCCCTCGTCCTCGGCCTTGTGAGCCAACATCGGGCCGGCGATGACGTCGCCGATGGCGTAGATTCCGGTGACGTTGGTGGCGTAGTGGCTGTCGGTTTGGATCCGGCCCTTGTTGTCGAGCTGGACGCCGACGGTCTCGAGGCCGAGGCCCTCGGTGTAGGGCACGCGTCCCACCGCCACGAGCACCACGTCGGCCGCGATTGTCTCCACCTCACCCCCCGCAGCCGGCTCGACGCTCACGGTCGCGGCGCCGTCCTTGACCTCGACCCCGGTCACCTTCGAGGACAGCTTGAAGACGATTCCCTGCTTGCCGAGGATGCGCTGGAACTGCTTGCCCACCTCGCCGTCCATACCGGGCAGGATGCGGTCGAGATACTCGATGACCGTCACCTCGGAGCCGAGGCGGCGCCAGACGGAGCCGAGTTCGAGGCCGATCACGCCGGCGCCGATGATGACGAGCTTGCCCGGCACTGCATCGAGTTCAAGGGCGCCGGTGGAGGAGACCACGACCCGCTCGTCGATGGTCACGCCCGGCAGGCGGGTCACGTCGGAGCCCGTGGCGATGACGACGTTCTTCGTCTCCAGCATCTGGTTGCCGCCATCCTCCGACAGCACCTCGACGCGGCCGGCTCCGGCGAGCCGGCCGCTGCCGCGATAGGCATCGATGCCATTCTTCTTGAGGAGGAATTCGACGCCCTTGGTGTTGCCGTCGACGCCGTCCTGCTTGAACGTCATCATCTTCTTGAGGTCGAGTTCGGGCGTGCTCACCATCACGCCCATATCGGCGAAGTGCTTTGATGCTTCCTCGAACGCCTCGGAGGCATGGAGCAGGGCCTTCGAGGGGATGCAGCCGACGTTGAGGCAGGTACCGCCATGGGTCGCCCGCTTCTCGACCACCGCAGTCTTGAGACCGAGCTGGGCCGCCCGGATGGCGCAGACATAGCCGCCGGGGCCGGTGCCGATGACGACGAGATCGTAGGACATGAGATTGTGACTCGCTTGCAGGTTCGGCGGGTCAGGTCCCACCATCGAGATCAGGCACACGGAAGCGTCCGGCCGCGCTGTGGCGGCCGGCGGACGGCAGCTGCCGGGCGTTCAGAGATCCAGCACGAGCCGTGCCGGATCCTCCAGCGCCTCCTTGACGCGAACGAGGAACGTCACCGCCTCCTTCCCGTCGACGATGCGGTGGTCGTAGGAGAGGGCGAGATACATCATCGGCCGCGCCTCGATCTTGCCGGCGCGAACGACGGGACGCTCCTCGATGCGGTGCATGCCGAGGATGCCCGATTGCGGCGCGTTGAGGATCGGGGTCGACATCAGCGAGCCGTAGATGCCGCCATTGGTGATCGTGAAGGTGCCGCCCTGCATCTCCTCGATGGAGAGCTTGCCGTCGCGAGCCTTCTTGCCGTAGCCGGCGATCGTCTTCTCGATGCCGGCGATCGAGAGGGTGTCGGCATCACGAACCACCGGCACAACGAGGCCCTTATCGGTCCCGACCGCGATGCCGATATGGTAGTAGTTCTTGTAGACGAGATCGGTCCCGTCGATCTCGGCATTGACCGCCGGCACGTCCTTCAGCGCCCCGATCACCGCCTTCGTGAAGAAGCCCATGAAGCCGAGCTTAGTGCCGTGCTTCTTCTCGAAGACGTCCTTGTACTGAGAACGCAGGCTCATGACGGCCGACATGTCGACGTCGTTGAACGTCGTCAGCATCGCCGCCGTGTCCTGCGCGTCCTTCAGGCGGCGGGCGATGGTCTGGCGCAGCTTCGTCATCTTGACGCGCTCTTCGCGTGCCGCGTCGTCGGGCTTCGAGGCCGGGCGGGGAGCCGGCGGGGCCTTCGCCTCCCGGGCGGGGGCCGCCGCGGGGGCCGGGCCCTTCGACGTCGCATCGAGCATGTCGCCCTTGGTGACACGGCCGTCCTTGCCGGTGCCGTTGACGGTGGCGGGATCGATGCCGGTCTCGCGCGCCATCTTGGCCACGGCCGGGCCATTGTCGCCGGCCGGACGCGAGGCGGGCGGTGCGCCCTCGCCATGATTGCCGTAGGCGGCGGAGGATTCGGCTGCGGGCTCGGAACCGGCCGGCTTCGCGCCTTCGGAGCGAGTCTCCGCCTTGGTCTCGCTCGCCTTGGCTTCAGCCTTCTTCGGGGCAGGCTTGGCACCACCGGCTCCGGCCTCGACGATCGAGCCCAGCAGGGCGCCGGGCTCCACCGTCTCGCCGTCCTTGACAAGGATCTCGCCGAGCTCGCCCGCGGCGGGAGCGTTGACCTCCAGCGTCACCTTGTCGGTCTCGAGTTCCACAAGCGGCTCGTCGGCCGCCACGGTGTCGCCCGGCTTCTTGAACCAGCGGCCGATGGTGGCCTCGCTGACGGATTCGCCGAGGGTCGGGACGAGGATGTCGGTTGCCATGCTCTCTTCGCCCCGCTTGGGGCCTCCTCTGAAGTCGGTGTCGCGGTCCGCTAGTGCGGCCGCAGGATCAAGGACGGGACTGGCGCGAGGGCGTAAGCGAAACCGATGCCCGCCGAGACGACGGGATCGCCATCCCCGAGCGCGAGGGCCGCGGCCTCATCCCGCGTCTCCACGAGGGCGAGGCCCCAGGTGCCCGCAGAATCGAAGACGGGACCGACCGCGATCGCCGCACCGGCCTCCGCCTGATCCAGCCAATAGGCCGAATGCCGCTCGAACAATCCCTTCTCCGCATCCGTGGCGTCGAAGGGAAAGGTCGGGCGCGGCGGAGCCAGGCGCAGGAGAAAATACGGCATGGCCCCGCCCTCAGAGCGCCAGGGCTTCGTTGAGGAAGGCCTGAAGCTGGGCCTGATGCTTCGAGAGCATGCCGACGGCCGTAGAGGCCGAGGCCGGACGGCCGACATAGCGGGCACGCTTCGACGAGGAGCCCGCTTGGCCGAGCACCCATTCGAGGTAGGGCTCGACGAAGGCCCAGGGGCCCATGTTCTTGGGCTCCTCCTGGCACCACACCACCTCGGCATTGCGGAAGCGTGACATCTCCGTGGCGAGGGCTTTCCGCGGGAAGGGGTAGAGCTGCTCGACGCGCATCAGGTAGACGTCGTTGACGCCACGCTTCTCGCGCTCGTCGAAGAGGTCGTAATAAACCTTGCCGGAGCACAGCACGACGCGGCGGATCTTGTCGTCCTTGACGAGCTTGATCCCGTCCGGCTCGTGCTGGGCGTTGTCCCACAGCACACGGTGGAAGGTCGAGCCTTCCGCCAACATGTCGAGGTTCGACACCGCCCGCTTGTGGCGCAGCAGCGATTTCGGCGTCATCAGCACCAGGGGCTTACGGAACTCGCGGTTGAGCTGACGCCGGAGAATGTGGAAGTAGTTCGAGGGCGTGGTGCAGTTGGCGACCTGCATGTTGTCCTCGGCGCACATCTGCAGGAAGCGCTCCAGGCGTGCCGAAGAATGCTCCGGACCCTGGCCCTCGTAGCCGTGCGGCAGCAGGAGGGTGAGGCCCGACATGCGCAGCCACTTGCGCTCGCCTGACGAGATGAACTGGTCGATGACGACCTGGGCGCCGTTGGCGAAGTCGCCGAACTGGGCCTCCCACAGGACGAGCGCGTCGGGCTCGGCGAGCGAGTAGCCGTACTCAAAGCCGAGGACGGCCTCTTCCGAGAGCATCGAGTTGATGACCTCGAGATTGGCCTGCCCCTCGCGGATCGAGTTCAGCGAGGTGTAGCGCTGCTCGTTCTCCTGATCGATCACCACGGCGTGGCGCTGCGAGAAGGTGCCGCGCTCGACGTCCTGGCCCGAGAGCCGGACGCGGTGACCCTCGATCAGCAGCGAGCCGAAGGCCAGGGCTTCGGCCGTCGCCCAGTCGATGCCGACGCCCGTCTCGACGGCCTTCGCGCGATTGTCGAAGAAGCGCTGGATGGTGCGGTGGAGATGGAAGCCCGGCGGCGGAGTGGTGATGCGCCGGGCGATCTCGCGCAGGGTCTCGGCGGGGACGCTGGTCTTGCCGCGGCGCGGGTCGTCCACATCCTCGCGGACGGCCTTGAAGCCGGCCCAGCGTCCGTCGAGCCAATCCGCCTTGTTGGCCTTGTAGTTGCCCGCGACCTCGAACTCGCTGTCGAGGATGGCGCGGAACGCGCCCTTGCGCTCGTTGAGCTCATCCTCGCTGAGGACGCCCTCGGCGACGAGCTTCTTGCCGTAGGTCTCGAGCGCAGTCGGGTGCTTGCGGATGCGCTGGTACATCTTCGGCTGGGTGAAGGCCGGCTCGTCGCCCTCGTTGTGGCCGAAGCGGCGGTAGCACAGCATGTCGATGACGACGGGCTTGCCGAACTTCTGGCGGTACTCGGTGGCGATCTTGGCCGCGAAGGTCACCGCCTCCGGGTCGTCGCCGTTGCAGTGGAAGATCGGCGCCTCCACCATCTTGGCGACATCCGACGGATAGGGCGAGGATCTCGAGAAACGCGGATCGGTGGTGAAGCCGATCTGGTTGTTGATAATGAAGTGGATCGAGCCGCCGGTGCGGTGGCCCTTGAGGCCGGACAAGCCGAGGCACTCGGCCACCACGCCCTGGCCGGCGAAGGCGGCGTCGCCATGGATCAGGAGCGGCATCACGCTGGTGCGCTGGACGTTGGGCTTGGCGCGCTGGTCCTGCTTGGCGCGCACCTTTCCGAGCACCACCGGATCGACGATCTCGAGGTGCGACGGGTTGGCGGTCAACGACAGGTGGACGTTGTTGTCGTCGAACGTCCGGTCGCTTGATGCACCGAGATGGTACTTCACGTCGCCCGACCCCTCGACCTCCGCTGGATTGGCCGAGCCGCCCTTGAACTCGTTGAAGATCGCCCGGAAGGGCTTGGCCATCACATTCGAGAGCACGTTGAGACGGCCGCGATGGGCCATGCCGAGGACGATCTCCTTGGCGCCCAGAGCGCCGCCGCGCTTGATGATCTGCTCGAGGGCCGGGATCATCGACTCGGAGCCGTCGAGGCCGAAACGCTTGGTGCCGGTGTATTTGAGGTCGAGGAACTTCTCGAAGCCTTCTGCTTCGATCAGCTTGTTGAGGATCGCGCGCTTGCCTTCGGGCGTGAATGAGATCTCCTTGCCCCGGCCCTCGATGCGCTCCTGGATCCACGCCTTCTCGGTGGGATCGGAGATGTGCATGAACTCCACGCCGAGGGTCTGGCAGTAGGTCCGGTCGAGGATCTCGACGATCTCACGGATGGTCGCGTATTCGAGGCCGAGCACGTTATCGAGGAAGATCGGGCGATCCCAATCCTTCTCCTCGAAGCCGTAATGCTGCGGCTGCAATTCCTGCTGGTCGCCGCGCGCGGCGAGCCCGAGCGGGTCGAGCTTGGCGTGGAGATGGCCGCGCATGCGGTAGGCGCGGATGAGCATGATCGCGCGGACGGAGTCCTTGGTCGCCTGCTCGATCGATGCCGCGCTCGTAGCCGGGGCAGCACCGTTCGCCGCCTTCGGATCGATCTTGGCGGTATCGGACTTTGCGCGGATCTTCTCGCCAAGGGCTTTCTCGACGGTCGCCCAATTGCCGTCGAGGGCCGAGACGATCTCGCCGTTGGCGTGGATCGGCCAATTCGGCTTCTCCCAGGACGCGCCGGCGGCATTCTTCTCGGCGAGCGCCTTGTCGTCGCCGAGCGACTTGAAGAACGCAGCCCAGGCCGGATCGACGGAGCCGGGATCGCGAAAGTACTCCGCCTGCAGCTCCTCGATATAGGCGGCGTTTCCGCCAGTGAGGAACGAGGATTCGAGAAGCGCGTCCTGACTTGCCATCGTCGTTCATCCTACCACTTCGGGAGAGATGCCCTCCGGCGCCCCTCATCCGTGACCGGCCGCTCCATCACGCGACCGTTTCGCTTATCCGGCGGGATCCCCCCGCCTGTCTTCATATAGGTGCGGCGCACCTGAACGCGCCGCAACGCTGGCCTGCCTTGGCTGGCCAGCATCAGCCTTTCAGCACCTCGACCAGCGTGCTGCCGAGGCGTGCCGGCGAGGGCGAGACCCGGATACCGGCCGCTTCCATGGCGGCGATCTTGTCCTCGGCACCGCCCTTTCCGCCGGAGATGATGGCCCCGGCATGGCCCATGCGACGACCGGGAGGCGCGGTGCGGCCGGCGATGAAGCCGACCATCGGCTTGCTTCGGCCGCGCTTGGCCTCGTCTGCGATGAACTGTGCCGCCTCTTCCTCCGCCGAGCCGCCGATCTCGCCGATCATCACGATCGACTCGGTCTTGTCGTCACGTAAGAACAGTTCGAGCATGGAGATGAACTCGGTGCCCTTCACCGGATCACCGCCGATCCCGACGGCCGTGGTCTGGCCAAGGCCCGCATTCGAGGTCTGGAACACGGCCTCGTAGGTCAGGGTCCCCGAGCGCGAGACGATGCCGACCGAGCCGCGCTTGAAGATGTTGGCCGGCATGATGCCGATCTTGCACTCGCCGGCCGTGACGACGCCAGGGCAATTCGGCCCGATCAGGCGCGACTTCGAGCCTTCCAGCGAGCGCTTGACCCGCACCATGTCGAGCACCGGGATGCCCTCCGTGATGCAGACGATCAGCGGGATCTCGGCGGCGATCGCCTCGCAGATCGCGTCGGCCGCACCCGGCGGCGGCACGTAGACGACGCTGGCATCGGCCCCCGTGGCCTCGCGCGCCTCGGCCACCGTGTCGAAGACCGGCAGGTTGAGGTGCTTCGAGCCGCCTTTGCCCGGGCTGGTGCCACCGACCATCTTCGTCCCGTAGGCGATGGCCTGCTCGGAATGGAAGGTCCCGTTCTTGCCGGTGAAGCCCTGGCAGATGACCTTGGTGTTCGCGTCGATCAGGATGGACATCGGTGTTTCTCAGCCCTTCTTCACGGCGGCGACGATCTTCTGCGCGGCATCGTCGAGATCATCGGCCGGGATCACGTTCAGCCCCGAGTTCCGGATGATCTCCTTGCCCTTCTCGACGTTGGTGCCTTCGAGACGCACCACCAGCGGCACCTGCAGGCCGACCGCCTTCACCGCCGCGATGACGCCGTTGGCGATGACGTCGCATTTCATGATCCCGCCGAAGATGTTGACGAGGATGCCCTTCACCTGCGGATCGGCGGTGATGATCTTGAAGGCGGCCGTCACCTTCTCCTCGGAGGCGCCGCCGCCGACATCGAGGAAGTTGGCCGGCTCCTCGCCGTAGAGCTTGATGATGTCGAGGGTCGCCATGGCGAGGCCGGCGCCGTTCACCATGCAGCCGATGGTGCCGTCGAGGGCGATATAGGCGAGGTCGTATTTGGAGGCCTCGATCTCCTTGGCGTCCTCCTCGGTCTCATCGCGTAGGGCGACGATGTCGGGATGGCGGTAGAGGGCGTTCGAATCGAAAGAGATCTTGGCGTCGAGGCACTTGAGATGGCCGTCGCCGGTGAGCACCAGCGGGTTGATTTCCAGCATGCTCATGTCCTTGGCCGTGAAGGCCTCGTAGAGCTTGGCGGTGAGTTCGCCCGCTTCCTTGGCCTGCTGGCCGGTCAGGCCCAGGGCCTTGGCCACGGCGCGGCCGTGATGGGGCATGATGCCGGTGGCAGGGTCGACCGAGAAGGTGACGATCTTCTCGGGCGTGTCGTGGGCCACGGTCTCGATGTCCATGCCGCCTTCGGTGGAGACGACGAAGGCGACCTGCCCGGTCTCGCGGTCGACGAGCATCGAGAGGTAGAACTCCGCCTCGATCTGCGCGCCCTCCTCGATGTAGAGACGGTTGACCTGCTTGCCGGCCTCGCCCGTCTGGATCGTCACCAGGGTCTGGCCGAGCATCTCGCCGGCGAACTGCTTGACCTCGTCGATCGACTTCGTGACGCGCACGCCGCCCTTGGCACCGGCCGGAGCCCCCTTGAAGGTGCCCTTGCCGCGTCCGCCCGCATGGATCTGCGACTTCACCACCCAGACCGGGCCGCCGAGTTCCTTGGCGGCGGCCTCAGCCTCCTCGGGCTTGAACACGGCCACGCCGCGCGAGACCGGCAGGCCGAATTCCTTGAGCACCGCCTTGGCCTGGTATTCGTGGATGTTCATCGGACCCTCTTTGGATGGGGCGAATAGGGAGTGGCGAATGGCGAGAGGGGGGCGTCGAGGTCGCTGCGATCGGAGAGGTTATCCTCCAATCGCCATTCGCCGCTCCCCCATACGCCCGAGCCGTTAGACGAGTGCCGGGTTGATGCCCTTGCACGCCTCGATCAGGCCCTTCACGGCGCCGACCGACTTGTCGAACATCGCCTTCTCGTCGGCCGTGAACTCGACCTCGAGGATGCGCTCGACACCGTTCTGCCCGATCACGATCGGCACGCCGACATACATGCCGCTGATGCCGTACTCGCCCGAAAGATGAGCCGCGCAGGGCAGGACCCGGCGCTTGTCGCGCAAGTAGCTCTCGGCCATCGCGATGGCGGAGGCGGCCGGGGCGTAGAAGGCCGAGCCGGTCTTCAGCAGGTTGACGATCTCGCCGCCGCCCTTGCGGGTGCGCTCGACCATGGCGTCGAGCTTTTCCTGGGTCGTCCAGCCGAGCTTGACCAGATCGGGAAGCGGCACGCCCGCCACCGTCGAGTAGCGCACCAGCGGCACCATGTCGTCGCCGTGTCCGCCGAGCACGAAGGCGGTGACATCCTCCACCGAGACCTTGAACTCGTCGGCGAGGAAGTGACGGAAGCGCGCGGAATCGAGCACGCCCGCCATGCCCACCACCTTCTGCGGCGGCAATCCGGAAAACTTCTGCAGCGCCCAGACCATGGCGTCGAGCGGGTTGGTGATGCAGATCACGAAGGCATCGGGGGCATGAGTCTTGATGCCGTTGCCCACCGCCTCCATCACCTTGAGGTTGATGCCGATGAGGTCGTCGCGGCTCATGCCGGGCTTCCTCGGCACGCCGGCGGTGACGATCACCACGTTTGCTCCGGCAATCGCGGAATAGTCGCTGGCACCGGTATAATGGGCATCGAAGCCGTCCACCGGCGCGGACTCGGCGATATCGAGACCCTTGCCCTGAGGCACGCCGTCGGCGATGTCGAACAGGACGACGTCGCCGAGTTCCTTGAGGCCGGCGAGATGCGCGAGAGTTCCGCCGATCTGTCCGGCGCCAATGAGCGCGATCTTGCTGCGTGCCATGGGAATTTTGCCTCCGAAGTTTTCGAGGGTTGCGGCGGTTTTGCAGCCGATTCTAAGGTCTCACGGGCGGGCCGCATTTGTTGTGGCGGGGTGTGGCGGAAAAGGCGCGGCTCTTCAAGCCGACCACCACATACGTGAAGCAGAGTTCGGGCCAGTCGCGATCACCGCCATCCTCGCCATGAGGCAGAGAATGCCAAGCTCGCCAGTCGCTTAGCTCCCAGGTCGATTGATATGGTTCGACGGCGAAGCACGGGTGACAGGTCAGCCGATCTGTCACGTCGACTAGAGGATGCCCGCCCTCAAGACGCGCTGGATCGCCTGGATGACCGCTCCGAAGCGGGCTTCGACGAGGTCCGGCGGCACGTCGGAATCGTTATGGATCGCGAGGGGATGGGTGAAACGGTAACTCGCGTCGAAGATGTACGCGATGGCCCTCTCTCGATCGCGGGCCACGAAGGTGCCGGCTCCGATGCCGTCCTCGACGACGCGCTCGACGAGGCTGCGCAGACGCACGCGATGACGACGTGCGATCGGACGCGACGCCACCGTGGCGTCGAGATGGACCGAGAAGAGATGCGGCGCCCGTGACAGGGTCTCGCGCTGGGCGGCGGCCAGTGCGGTCAACAGGCGCTCGACCTTGTCATCGGCCGGATCAGGAGCGTCGGCGATGCGGGCAAGCTCGGCCTCGAGGTCGCGCAGCCAGCGCCCGACCACCGCATCCAGAAGGGCGTCCTTCGAAGGGAAATAGCGGTAGACGTTGGCATGGGTCATCCCCGCTTCCGCCGCCACCGCCACCACGGTCACCCGTTTGGGTCCGAGTCGGGCGAGATGCTCGGAGGCGATCGCGAGGAGGCGGATATCGGCCGAAACCGGGGCCGTACGATTGCGGAACGCGGCCCGTATCTGGCGAGGAGTGGACGCTTCGGCGCTGGCAGGCGGATCGTCGGAATCGGATGGGAGCGTTTCCTTGCCGACGTCTCCGACCGGATCGTTGGCCGGTTCCGGCGATACGGAGACGACGGCGACGGACGCCTTGTGCGGTCCGTTGAAGACGTCTCGCTCATGGACGAGCGAGTTTCGATGGGCGCGGGCCCGCATCAGCCTGAGGTCCTCTCCAGACGAACGGCGGCGGCGCCGCTCGAACGTTATGGTTGTCCTACAAATCGCATAGCCTGTCAGAACCGGTTCTTCCAGGCCCGCAACGCGGTGAAGACCTCGACCGGCGGTGCATTCGCCGGCAGTCCTGCGGCCTGCGCCAATTCGGGCATGTCGGATCGCAGGAACGGATTGGTCGCGCGCTCGACCCCCATGGTGGTCGGGATGAGGAAGCGGCCCTCGCTCTGCGCGGCTTCGGCCTCCGTCATGCGTTCGGCCAGGCGCGCATTGCCGGGCTCGACGGCCAGGGCGAAGCGGCCATTGGAGAGGACGTAATCATGCCCGCTATAGACTTGCGTGGTATCGGGCAGGGCGAGGAAGCGCGACAGCGAGGTCCAAAGCGTCTCGGGCGGTCCTTCGAGGACGCGTCCGCAACCGAGGGTGAAGAGGGTATCGCCGGCGAAGGCGATGCCGGCCTCGCGGAAGACATAGGAGACGTGGTCGTCGCAATGGCCCGGGGTTTCCCAGACCTCTGCGGTGAGGCCGCCGAGCTGGATTCGATCGCCCTCCCCGACCCTGACATCCACCTCCGGCACCGCGTCGCCCGCCCTGATGGGCGCCGTGACCTTGGCGCCGGTGCGTCGCTTCACTTCGGGAATGCCGGCGATGTGGTCGGTGTGCCGGTGGGTGACGATGATGTCGGTGAGGCTCCAGCCCGACTCATCCAGGGCGGCGAGGACCGCCTCCGCTTCGGGCACGTCGATGGCGGCGCAGGCGCCGGTCTGCGGATCGCGAACGAGGACGCCGATATTGTCGCTGCGGCACAGGAAGGTTCGGATCTCGGGGCCGTTGGCGTTCATGGGGCGTCTCCTCGGTGCGTTCGTTCGGTGTCGGGCTCAAGAATGGGGAACACTCACGGGTTCCCGTGCGACTCGGGTTGCCGGGCCTGCCTCGGATCACCATTGATGGGCCGCAGCCGCCCAATAATGCAGTCCGATCGGGCCGGAACCCGTTTTCATGCGTCTCGACGTCACCGACCTTCGCGCATTCTACGCAACTCCGCTGGGCGCCGTGACCCAAAGGATCGTAGGCCGCTCGATCCATGGCTTTCTCGGCTCGGTCTCGGGGCTTCGGGTGCTCGGGCTCGGCTATGCCACCCCCTATCTCGGCACCGTCCATTGTATCGCCGAACGCACCCTCGCCTTCATGCCGGCGACGCAAGGGGTGGTGAACTGGCCGGGAAGCGGCCGCTCCTGTTCCGCCCTCGCCGACCTGACCATGATGCCGCTGCCCGAGGCCGCGGTTGACCGGGTGATTCTTGTCCATGCCCTCGAATCGGTGGAGAGCCCGACCGAACTGCTCCAGGACGTCTGGCGGGTCCTCACGCCTGGCGGTCGGATGATCCTCGTCGTGCCGAACCGCCGCGGCGTCTGGGCACGACGCGAGGCGACGCCCTTCGGCCACGGGCAGCCTTACAGCCGGTCCCAGCTCGGCAGGCTGATGCGCAGCACGTTGTTCTCGCCGGAGGGTTGGGCCGAGACCCTCTACATGCCCCCTGTCGAGAGCCGGATCTGGCTGCAGACGGCAGGGGCCTGGGAGCGGTTCGGCACCGGATTGTCTCTGCCCTTCGCAGGACTCCACGTGGTCGACGCAACCAAGCAGCTCTACCGCCCGATCCCGGTGCACCAGGTCCGCCGCAGCACCCTGCGGGCACCGGCGAGGGCGCTCGTCCCCTCTCCGTCACCAGGCTGACCCGATGACGAGCACCATCAGCCCGGAAGCGACCCTGGCGAGCTTCCTCCTCGCGCTCTCGACCCTGTTCTCCATCGTCAACCCGGTCGGCGCGGCCCTGATCTTCGCCCAGGTGACCGCGCAGAACAGCCATGCCGAGCGGCTCGAACTCGCCCGGAGGATCAGCTTCTACGCAGCACTCATCATGCTCGCCGCCCTCTGGGCGGGAGCGCCGATCCTCAACTTCTTCGGCGTGTCGCTGGCAGCGCTCAGGATCGCGGGCGGCCTCGTCGTCGGCGCCTCGGCCTGGACCCTCCTGCGGGCGCCCGAGGCGCGCGAGGCTCGCAAGCAGGCCGAGGCCAATGAGCCCGCCGGCAACCTCGCGGAGATCGCGTTCTTCCCGCTCACCCTGCCCTTCACCACCGGCCCCGGCACGATTGCGGTGGCGATCGCACTCGGTTCGAACCGGCCCTCGGGCAGCCCGGAGGCAGTCGGCTTCTTCGTCGGCGTGTCGGTGGCCGCTCTCGTCATCGCCGCCATGGTGCGCCTGACCTACGGCTCGGCCGACCGGGTCGTCGAGCTGATCGGGCCGGTGCGCGCGAGGGTGCTCGGGCGGCTCTCTGCCTTCCTGCTCCTGTGTGTCGGTACCCAGATCTTCGTGAATGGAGTGGTCGACGTCCTCGGGCCGCTGATCGCTGGGCGCCGGGGATGACAGGTCGCCGTGCGTCGGGCCTGGAAACGGCATCCCGTCGGCGTCCGTGAGAGATCTATCGAGGTGGCGTCGCCTCATGATGCGAGGACGTCGTGATGCAAGGACCTCGCAAAACCGGCGCAGCTGATTAAATTCAGCATATGTTCGGCAATATTCCGATAGTATTGATCGAAATATTACAGAGGTCACGGACCTGATCCGTAGATATTTATAATCATCAAGTACAAATAACGTCATTTATCGCGATCAGTCTGGGCCGCCTGTGCTGAGGCGCATTCGCCAATGCCGGCGCCGATAAGAAAATAAGCCATGGAACGAGGCCATACCAACATATGCGAATGCAGATGCACCCGCATTTGCCGTCTGTCGCATGGATAGGCCGAAGCGAACGCCACGCGATGGGTTGAGCGTCGTTTCTGGTTCGAAACGGGATCCGATCACTGTGCCCATGACGACACCGGACGATTTGGGATGGCTGACGCGCAAGCTCCGCAGCATCGACCGGGTCTCCACCGAAGAACAGCGGGCGGTGGAAAATCTTCCCTTTACCAAGAAGCGTCTCGAAGGCGGTCAGGACATCGTCAGGGAGAAGGATCAGCCGACGCAATGCTGTCTGATCCTCGACGGATGGGCATGCCGCTACAAGCTGCTGTCGGAGGGTAAGCGGCAGATCCTGTCGTTCCACATCGCGGGCGACATCCCCGACCTTCAGAGCCTGCACCTGAAGGTGATGGACCACAACCTCGCCACCGTGACGCCCTGCACGGTCGCCCTGATCCCCCATGAGGGCGTTCACGATCTCGTCCGGCGCTTTCCCGGCATCTGCGGTGTCCTCTGGCGGGACACCCTCGTGGACGCGGCGATCTTCCGCGAATGGATGACGGGGATCGGACGGCGCTCGGCCTACGGACGCATCGCCCACCTGTTCTGCGAGATCTACGTCAAGATGAACGCCATCGGGCTCGCCGACGACTATCGGTGCGAATGGCCGATCACTCAGGTCGACATCGCGGACGCCCTCGGCCTTTCCAACGTTCACGTAAACCGGGTGCTGCAGGATCTTCGCAGCCGAAAGCTGATCTCCCTGCGCGGCCGTGCCCTGGTGATCGAGAACTGGGACGCCCTCCGGGAGGCGGCGGAGTTCGATCCGCTCTACCTCCACCTCGAGCCCTGATCCCGGCCCGAGCCCGAATTGCTGTTCAGCGGGCCTCTGCCGCGGGCCTTGCGGCGCTGAGCTCCTCGGGGGTCGCACAGATCCCCCGTCGCGCGATCGCGAGGCCGAGGCGCGGTGATGCCGTCGCCATGGCAAAGGGTATCGCCAGAAGGTAGCCGAGAGTCAGCGGGAGGCTCCAGACCAGGATGGCCGGGCTCGACCAGACGAGGGCCAGCCACACAGCGCAGCCGAAGGCGAGGCAGCCCCACAACCCGCTCGCGGCGGATCGGAACGAGATGCCGCGAGCATCCCGATTCTGGCGGTTCCACGATCCGGCGTTGCGTCCGAAGCCGCTGAGGAACAGCAGAGTCAGGCGGAACGTCGCGACCGCGAGGAGGAGGAACGAGAAGGCTATCTCGAGCCCCGCCCCGGCGAGTATCTTTCCCGCCCCGCCATAGGCGCGGCGGGCAGCCGGATCGAGGAGAAGGTCGAGATATCCGGCAAGCTTGGGGGCGATCGCGGCGAGCAACCAAGCGACGTAGAGACCCGCCACGAGACTTGCCGGAACGTCGTCCCCTCCCGCGGCCAGCTTGAACGGGAGGAGAGCGAGCGCCAGCGTGATGGCCGGAGCGGTCAGGAACATCGCGACCGCGGCGAAGAGCTGGAAGCGGCTGATGGGGTGCAGGCCCGGCAGAGTCAGGAGCCGCAGGTACTGCATGTTGCCGAAGCACCAGCGCGCCTCCCGGGCGACGTGGTCGATCAGCGTCGGCGGATTGTCTTCGAAGCTGCCGCTCTCGACGGGCAACACCCGAACCTCGAAGCCGGCGCGGCGCATCAATACCGCCTCGATCTGGTCATGCGAGAGGATCGGACCGCCAAGAAGCCCATCGGATAGGTTCGGCATCCGGCAATGCTCGGCGAAGGGCTGGATGCGGACGAGGGCGTTGTGCCCCCAGAACGGGCCGCAATCACCCGTCCACCACGCGGCGCCGAGCGTGTAGGGCCTCATGCCCTGACGCATGCCGAACTGGAAGATCCGGCTGAAGGGGCTTCCGGCCGGCGTGCCGACGACCAGGCTCTGCAGTATGCCGATGCGCGGGTGAGCCTGCATGATCTTCACGAGGCGCAGCACGCTCGGGCCGTCCATCGCACTGTCGGCGTCGAGGGGCAGCATCAGGTCGTAGGTCTCTGCGTGCCGCCCGCAGAATTCCTGCAGGTTGCCGGCCTTGAAGCCCGCATTGTCGGGCCGGCGGCGATAGGCGATGCGGGACTGGTCCAGGATCGGGCTGCGCAGCCGCCAGTCGGCCACGGCCTGCTCTTCCGCCGCGATGACGGCCGGGTCGTCGCTGTCGCTGAGGACATGGTAGGCGAAGGCCTCGCCCCAGCCACTGGCATCGAGGCTCCGCTTGACGCGCTCGAGCCGTGGCAGCGCCCGAGCCGGATCCTCGTTGCGCAGGGTCATCACCACCGCCGTCCTGACATGGATCGGCTCGCCGTCTTCTGCCGCGGCGAGGAAGGGCGCCGCCGACTGGAGGCCGGCGCCCCCCCGGCGCAGGAGCCAGAAACCGATGACGGCATTCCAGAAGCCGAGGATCGTCCAGGGGATCGACAGGACGCAGGAGATCAGGAGGCCCAGCTCCACGAAAGTCCACCCATCCGTACCGAGAACGGAGGCGGTGAGCCCGATGAAGAGGAGGCAACTCGCGAGATTCAGGCCGAGCACCAGCCTGCGCCGGCGCCGAAGGGAGGCACGCTGTTGTATGCCTGCCGGCGTCATGAGAAGAGCACGCGCATCGGCCGCCACCGGCCGAGGCCGCAAGGAGTCAGCGTGGATCAACGTCAGGCATCCCGCGGGGTCGGCGACGAATCAACGCGCGCTCTCTGGTACACCGCGCCGTCCCAGGCCGAGCTGCGGCACGAAGCTGCGCCGGCTCCCGATCCGGGGGACGTCATCGTCGAGACCATGTGGAGCGCGATCAGCCGAGGCACGGAACGCCTCGTCTTCGAGGGACGTGTCCCGCCGAGCCTTTACGAGCGCATGAAGGCTCCGGCCCAGGACGGGAATTTTCCGTTCCCCGTGAAATACGGCTACTGCGCCGTCGGCCGTATCGCCGATGGCTCTGTGGTTTTCGCTCTGCATCCGCATCAGGACAGGTTCCATGCGGGCTCTGCTTCGCTTCACGCCATCGCGGCAAACGTGCCTCCACGCCGGGCCGTGCTCGCCGCCAATATGGAAACCGCGCTGAATGCGATATGGGATTCGGCCGCGGGGCCAGGTGACAGGATCGTGATCGTCGGCGCTGGCGTCGTGGGTCTCCTCGTCGCCTATCTGGCCGCCGGTATCGTCGGATGCGAGGTCGACGTGATCGATGTGGCGAGCGAGCGAGCCGGGATCGCCGCCGCCTTCGGCGCCACCTTCCTCGGCGCTGGCAATGCAGAGCCCGGCGGGGCCGACATCGTCTTTCACGCAAGCGCCAGTCAGGACGGGCTAGCCCTCGCACTGTCTTTGGCGGGAGACGAAGCCAAGGTGGTCGAGCTCAGCTGGTACGGCGCACAGAGCGTAGCGGCACCGCTCGGCCTCGATTTTCACGCGCGGCGGCTGCAGTTGGTGTCGAGCCAGGTCGGGCAGGTATCACCCTCCCGGCGGCCTCGCTGGGATCATGCCCGCCGCATGGAAAAGGCCATGGCGCTCCTCGCCGATCCGCGCCTCGATCTGCTGATCACCGGCGAGGTGGCGTTCGACGACCTCCCCGCGGCGCTACCAAATCTGCTCGCTCCCGGTGCGCCCGGTCTCTGCACCGTGGTGCGCTACGGGCGCTGAACCCCAAACTACGAGAGAATATCAACCATGTACGCGATCGAAGTCCGCGAGCACGTCATGATCGCCCACAGTTTCCGCGGCGAGCTCTTCGGGCCGGCGCAGGGGCTGCACGGGGCGACCTTCGTGGTCGACGTGGCGTTCTTCCGCGATACCCTCACCGAGGACGGTGTCGTCGTCGACATCGGGAGGGCCGGCGAGGCGCTCAAACGCATCCTGGCGCCCCTCAACTACCAGAACCTGGACGCCCTGCCGCAATTCGCAGGACTCAACACCACGACCGAGTTCCTCTGCGGTTACATCCACCGGGCGATGGCCGAGGCGGCACGGACCGGCGAGCTCGGTCCCGGCGGGGACGGGGTCTCGCGCTTGCGCGTCACCTTGCATGAGTCGCACGTGGCAAGAGCGTGGTTCGAAGGGCCGGTGGCAGGGTGATCGAGGCCCGGTTCCTGATCCCGGGTGATCTCGCCACGCCGACCGGCGGCTACGTCTATGCCCGCCGCCTCCTTCGCGAACTGCCGGCTCACGGCGTCGCGATCGAAGGCGTCATGCTGCCGCGAACGTTCCCGCATCCGCCGGCCGCGGATCTGACCGTCACCGCGGCGGTTCTTTCTGCGACACCCCCGGAGGCGGTCCTTCTCGTCGACGGCCTCGCCTATGGAGCACTGCCGCCCAGCATCATCGCCGCGGCGGATACAAGGCCGATCGTCGCCCTCGTCCACCATCCCCTCGGCTATGAAGCCGGACTGACGCGGCGGCGAGCGGCCGATCTCGTCGCGAGCGAGCGCGCGGCCCTCGCCCTCGCCGACCGCATCGTGGTGACGAGCCGCTTCACGCGTGGCCTGCTGATCGACGCCTTCGCCATCATGGCCGAGCACATCGTTGTGGCAGAGCCCGGCACGGAGCAAGCCTCCCGCGCTGCCGGCAGCGGATCGACCTGCGTCTCTCTGATCGCTGTCGGCGCGGTGACGCCGCGCAAGGGCTATCTCGATCTCGTTGCGGCCCTCGTACCCCTCGCCGACCTCGATTGGACCCTGACCATCGTCGGAACCCTCGACCGCGACCACGGCCATGTCGCGACGTTGGGCGCAGCGATAGAATCTGCAGGCCTCGCCTCTCGGATCACCCTAGCCGGGCCGGTCACTGCGGACCGGCTCGCCGCGCTTTATGCGAGGGCCGATTGTGCGGTCTCGTCCTCCCATTTCGAGGGTTACGGCATGGCTCTCGCCGAAGCCTTAGCCCGCGGCCTGCCGATCGTCGCGACGACAGGGGGTGCCGCGGGCGAGACCGTCCCCAACGGCGCTGGCCTCAAGGTGCCGCCGGGAGACGCAACCGCCCTATCCGCCGCCTTGCGGTCGATGATCGCCGACCCCGCTGGACGCCATGCCGCCGCGGATCGATCCTGGGCGGCGGCCAAAGCCTTGCCGCGATGGTCCGACACCGCCGGAATCGTCGCGCGAGCTTTGAAGGAGACGAGAGCATGAGCGGGTTCAGCCCGTCCTGGCTGGCGCTCCGCGAGCCGGCCGACCACGCAGCCCGCGATTCGGGTCTCGTCGCCGACCTGTCCCGGGCTCTGGCGGGACGGGATGACGTCGCGATCCTCGATCTAGGCTGTGGGACCGGCTCGAACCTGCGGGGTCTCGCGCCGCATCTCGGGCCGGACCAGACCTGGCGTCTCGTCGATCACGACCCGGTCCTCCTGGCCGCGGCGCGCGCGAGGCTGACCGACTGGGCCGATGCGGCGGAGACCGCCGAAGACGGCGTCATCCTGACCAAGATGCACAGCAGGATCGCCGTAACGTTCACCGCCCTCGATCTATCCGCCGGGCTCGGTGCCGACATCGTCGGCGCCGCCGACCTCGTCACCGCTGCGGCCCTGTTCGACCTCGTCTCGCGCGACTGGCTCGATGAACTTGCCGATTCCGTCGCGTCAGCTGGATCGGTGTTCTACACCTCGCTCAGCTACGATGGCACCGAGACCTGGTCGCCGCCCCATCCCGCCGACGGTGCGATCCACGAGGCTTTCCTGGCGCATCAGGCGGGCGACAAGGGCTTCGGGCCTGCTGCAGGACCGAAGGCGACGGCCGACCTCGCGGAGGCTTTTGCGCGCCGTCGCTACACAGTCTCGACAGCCCTGAGCCCGTGGCATCTCGGCCCCCGGCAGAGTGCCCTGATCGGAGAACTGGCCAAGGGCAAGGCCGTAGCGGCAGCCGAGGAAGGCTCAGTCGAGCACGAACGAGTACGGGATTGGGCGACGAACCGTCGCTTGACGAAAACGCGGGTCGTCATCGGCCACGTCGACCTTCTGGCGGTGCCGGCGCGCTGATCGGCGAACGCGGTTAGCAGTCGCAGGTGTCAGGTGGCGGTGCGGGCCCCCAGCATCCGTCTCAAGGTTCCGTCCCGCCGGATGAGGTGGTGGTGCAGGGCGGCACCCACATGGAGGGCGACCAGCGCGACGAGGGCGAAGGCCGCGATCGTGTGGACGGTCAGGATAGGCCCGCCCATCGCCATGCCGCCCGAGATCGGCAGGGTGAGCGGAATGGTCCAGAACAGCTTCACCGGCGCGCAGCAGGCCGATGTTCCGGCCCAACCGAGCAGGGGCACGATGAGGATCAAGCCGTAGAGTGCCGCGTGCGACAGCCCGGCGGCGCGCTTTTGCCAGGTTGGGATGCCCACCTCCAGTTCCGGCGCACCGCGCGAGAGACGCACGAGAATGCGGGCGAGGACGAGGCACAGGGCAACGAGGCCGAACGATTTGTGCCATTCGTAGAGCTGGTTCTGGAGCGGACCCTCGCCGACATTGGTCATCGCAATCGCCAGAGGCACCAGGATGAAGACCAGGAGAGCGAATCCCCAATGGAGAAGCTTCTGGGCCGGCGAGTAGGCCTGCGGTGCGGGCATGGAGCGGTCCCTTCGTCGGGCGGGAATCGACGGCTTAACCTACGTGACATCGGCGTCCTGTCACGATGCGTCGCACCCGTCGTCGGTGACGCATCCGCCATGTAGAAACGGGCGCGAAGCAGACCGGGCTGCGCCGCCGCGGCGCCGGATGACGATGCGCGTAGGAAAGCCCGCCAGATGCCCTTCAACGTCCAATCGAGAGGAGCTGCCGCGGCGATCCTCGCCTGCCTCGGACTAGCCGGCCAATCGGTCCTGTACGCAACAGCCGCGGAGGGCGTCTGGCCGGTCGAGGGCAGACTTCTGGGCGAACCGAGGGGAACGGCCGGTGACGCCAAGAAGGCGAAGGATGTCAGCGGGATCGCCTGCGCGACCGAGCTCGGCTTTCCACGGGTCTGCGTCGTCGCCGACGATTCGAGCCAGGGTGCCCAGATCGTCGTGCTCTATGACGGCCGCCTCGTCGCAGGCGATTTCATCCGGCTCACCGATGCGTCGCTCGACGGCGATCTCCTCGAACTCGATGCCGAGGCCGTCGCCTATGCCGAGGGCGCATTCTACGTCATGGGCTCGCATGGACGGCCGCGGCACAGGGACGGCGGCGCCGGGGATGCGAAGACCGAAGCCAAGACCGCGGCGCGGCGCCACCTCTTCCGCGTGACCTTCGATGTCACTTCAGTCGACACGGTCGGCCGGCTCGCCAAGCCCGCGACGGTGAAGCGCTCGCTCACCCTTTCGGATGTGATCAGGGCCGAGCCGATCCTGGGTCCCTCGTTCGATGGGGCGCTCGCTGGTGGCGGCGTCGACATCGAGGGCGCAGCCATCCGTGGCGGTCGCCTCTATGCCGGCCTGCGCGGGCCGATCCTGCCCAGCGGCGAGGCCGTGATCCTGTCGGTTCCCCTCGATGTCCTGTTCGACGGAGCGGCGGGCCAGGCGAAGCTTCACCGCCTCGACCTCGGCGATGGCCGCGGCATCCGCGATCTCGTCGCCTTCAAGAATGGTTTCCTCGTTCTCGGTGGCCCGTTGAAGGATCCATCTGACGACGCTGTGGCCAGTGGCGACTACGTCGTGAGATGGTGGGACGGCGCGGCGAGCCGCCCCCTCGGGGTCATCCCGGCCTTCGGGCGGAAGGTCAAACCCGAGGCGCTGGTGCCCCTCGATCAGGCCGATGGACGCTTGAGGCTCCTCGTCCTCTTCGATGGTCCTCCCGAGGGCGGGCCGCGTGTGGTCCTGATCGAAGCGCCCTGAGGGATCAGAAGGTCCCGGATATGGAATGGAGCCCTCGGCGCCCGCTCTCAAACGTCAGGATGCTTATGGATGGGATCGACCCAGTGGACGGTCTCTGGCCGCTCCACCGGCTCGACATCGGTGATGTTCACCACCACCGCCTCGTTGTCGGAGCGTACCAGGACGCATTGCAGGGGCTGGCTTGGATCGGCGTTGATTTCCTGATGCGGCACGAAAGGCGGCACGAAGATGAAGTCGCCGGGCCCGGCTTCCGCCACGAACTCGAGCCGGTCGCCCCAGCGCATTCGGGCGCGGCCTGAGACGACGTAGATCACGCTCTCGAGCTCGCCGTGGTGGTGGACTCCGGTCTTGGCATCGGGTTCGATCGCCACCGTACCGGCCCAGATCTTCTGGGCACCGACGCGGGCCTGATTGATCGCCGCTTGACGAAACATGCCCGGCGTCTGCGCGGTATTCGGATCGAGCTTGTCGCCGGGGATGACGCGGATGCCGTCATGTTTCCAGCGCCCGGAAGGCGCCGCACCGGTCTCGATCTCGTGCCCGTGTCCATGGTCGTCGGTGTGGCCCGTCTCGTCGTGCATGTCAGGTCTCCTGCCGAGGTGGTTCGGGCGCGGACCTTAGCGCAGAGGCGTCCGTGCCGGCATCACCGGCCGCCGGTTCATCTCGCCGGTTCCGAACCCTGGACCGCCAGCGGAATCTCCCGGACCCCTGCCGCGAAACTGGCGATCCCGCCCGCCGTCGTCAGCCAGATCGCCTCTCGATGGGCGGCGATGTGCTGGAGCGCGGCCCGGAGCGGGCGAAGGCGATGAGGCTGGCCGACGATGTAGGGATGGAGGGCGATGCCCATCACCAGCGGCGCGGTCCGGGATTGCTCCAGCATCTCGTCGAAGGCGTCGACGATCGCCTCGGCGAAGGCGCGGCCCGTATCCTTGCGCGCCACCACGGCCGGGATGTCGTTGAGTTCCTGCGGATAGGGCACCGAGAGGATGCGACCTCCCTCGCGGGTGGCGAACCAGACCGGCTGGTCGTCATGGGCCCAGTCGAGAAGGTAACGATACCCCGCCTCGGCCAGGAGGTCCGGCGTCACCTTCGACTGCGAGATCCATGGGCCGAGCCACCCGGCGGGCGCGACGCCCTCCTGATCGGCCAGGATGCGCGTCGCCTCCTCGATCAAGGCGCGCTCGGACGTTTCGTCGAGAACGCCCTGGCGCTCGGCATTGGTACGGCCATGGGCGACGATCTCGTCGCCGCGCGCCCGGAACGCCTCGACGAGGCTGGGGCAATCCTCGTAGAGGCGGCTGTTGACGAGCACGCTCGCGGGCATGTCGAGGGCATCCAGCATATCCCTGATCCGCCAGGCGCCGACGCGGTTTCCCCAGTCGCGCCAGGCATAGTTGAGGACATCAGGCTGAGGGCCTCCCGGCGCCAGCTCCGCGCCGAGGCCGGAGCCGAAATCGAAGGTCTCGAGATTGAGGGCGAGATAGACGGCAAGCCGCTTGCCGCCCGGCCAATCGTAGAGGGGGCGGTCTGGAAGGGCGCTGTAGCCGTAGCGGCCGTGTCCGGGAGTCGTGTCCATGGGTGCTGTCTTCGTGATGCGGTGAGACGATCAGGCCGCCCCGAGATAGGCGGCTTCCAGCGCCTCGTCGGCGGCGAGATCGGCCGCCGTGCCGGAAGTGACCACGCGGCCCTGTTCGAGGACGTAGCCACGGTCCGCGACCGTCAGTGCGAGAGCCGCCATCTGGTCGACGATGAGGATGGTGGTGCCCTGGTCGCGCAGCTCCGCCACCACGGCATAGAGGGCGTTGATCATGGCGGGCGCCAGACCGAGGGACGGCTCGTCGAGGAGGAGGATGCGCGGCTTCGCCATCAGCCCGCGCGCGATGGCGAGCATCTGCTGCTCGCCGCCCGAGAGCAGCCCGGCGCGGCTCGACGAACGCTCGCGCAGGCGGGGGAACCGGTCGAGCAGGGATTCGACCTCGGCCGCCTCGATCGCGCCGGAGCGGCCATGGGCGCCGAGGCGGATGTTCTCGATCACGGTGAGTTCCGGAAAGACCTGCCGCCCCTCGGGCACAAGCGCCAGGCCGAGCCGAGCGATCCGGTGCGCCGGCAATTCGGAGACCGGCCGGTCATCGAGGAGGATGGTGCCGGCGACGGGCCGCAGCAAACCTGACAGCGCACGCATCGCCGTGGACTTGCCGGCACCGTTGGCGCCGAGCAGGGCGACGGTTTCGCCGGGGCGGACGTCGAGCGCGACGGCGTCGAGGACAGGAGCGGCCCCATAGCCGGCGCTGAGGTTCTGGGCGAACAGTACCGCGTCGGCTGGGCCGTGCCATGGAGTGTCCCGCGGCCTCGCCGGCGTGTCGGCACCGCCGAGATAGGCCCGCAGGACAGCCGTATCCCGCCGGATCGCCGTCGGCAGACCGGACGCGATCGGCCGTCCGGCATCCATGACGAGGATGTGGTCGGAGACGCTCATCACCAGCGGCATGTCGTGCTCGACGAGAACGACGGCGATGCCGCAGCCGGCGATACGGCGGAGGAGCCCACCCAACGCGTCGGTGTCGCCGCGGGTCAGTCCGGCGGCAGGCTCGTCGAGAAGAAGCACACGCGGCCTTCCGGCGAGGGCGCGGGCGATCTCGACGAGACGGCGGTCGACATGGGGAAGTTCGGCAGCCGGCCTGTCGAGGTGGCCCTGGTAGCCGGCAAAGTCGAGGAGCGCCGCCGCGACCCGGAGATCGTTCCGTCGAGGGATGCGCCCGAGCCGGCCCGGCTCGAGCGCCAGCAGGACGTTGTCGAGGACACTCAGCGAGCCGAACAGCCGCGTGGTCTGATAGGTCCGCGCGATGCCGGCTCGGGCGATGCGATGGGCTGGCTGCCCGGCGAGGTCTTGCCCGGCCAAACGGATGCCGCCGGTGCCCGGGCGATAGAAGCCGGAAATCATGTTGAGGACGGTGGTCTTGCCCGCGCCATTGGGGCCGATGATGCTGGTCACGGCTCCGGGCTGTGCAGCGACGGACACGTCCTGGGCCGCGCGGATGCCCCCGAAGGTGATCCCGAGACCGTCGAGGACCAGGGGATCGGCGGATTTCACGGAGAGGAGCCGTAACACGTCGGGAGAGGGCCGCGCCGGTTCGGCGGCGGGTTTCGGCAGCAGGCGGGCCAGGCTGCCGATGAGACCCGATGGCACCAGCCACAGGACCACGAGGGTCGCGATCCCGAAGAACAGCAGTCGATACTCGGCGAGGCCGGACAGGGCTTCCGGCAGGAGCACGGTGACCAGGGCGCCGACAAGCGGCCCAAGCACGGTCCCTGCGCCTCCGACCACGACGGCGAGGACGAACAGGATCGACTGCGAGAACGGGAAGGAACTCGGCGCGATGAACAGCATCAGGGGCGGCAGAACCGCGCCGGCAAGCGCCGTCAGGGCGGCCGAAATCGCGAAGGCGAGGGTCTTCACCCTGACCGGGTCGAAGCCGAGGGAGGCGGCGGCGACGTCGGCATCGCGCACCGCCCGCATGGCGCACCCTAGACGGCTGCGGGCGAGATAATGGAACCCGAGCAGGGCCGCGCCCGCGCCGAGGACCGCGAGCAGGGCGAGCTCGCGCTCCATCAGGGGCCTGCCGAACAGGCTCGGGCCGCTGGTCACGACGAGGCCGTTCTGGCCGCCGCTGAGCGCCCCGCCCTCGATCAATCCATGCTCGACGATGAACCCGAAGGCGATCGTCACCATGGCGAGGTATGGGCCCTTCACTCGCATGGCCGGGATGGCGAGGAGGCCGCCGACGCCGGCTCCGAGCAGAGCGGCGGCAGGGAGTGCCAGCCAGAAGCTCACTCCGGCGAGGGTCAGGATGGCGCTGGCATACGCCCCGATGGCATAGAATCCAGCATGCCCGAAGGAGATCAGCCCGGTCAGCCCGAGGAGCACGTTGAGCCCGGTGCCGGCGATGACCGTGAGTGCCACCAGGGCGATGACGAAATGGCTGTAGCCGGCCGATCCCATGACCAGGGCGAGGCCGGACACGGTGAGGCCGGCGATGGCGAGGGGCATCGCCGCCTTGTGGCGCAGCATCTGCCTAGACCTTGTTGACGGCAGCGCGGCCGAGCAGGCCATCCGGCCTCAGGGCGAGCGCCAGGATGATCACGGAGAACACGACGATCTGCGTGTAGGCCGAGCCGAGATACGCCGTGACCAAAGCCTCGGCGAGGCCGTAGAGGAGGCCGGCCAGCACCACGCCCGTGGCCGAGCCGATTCCGCCGAGAATCGCCACTGCGAAGGCCTTGATGCCGAACAGCGTCCCCATCTCGGCCGAGACCGAGAAAAGCGGCGCGATCAGCAGGCCGGCCACGCCCGCGAGCAGCGCCGAGAGCGCGAAGGCGCAGGCGACCGTGCGGCGGACGTCGATCCCCATCAGGCGGGCGGCATCCGCGTTCTGTGCCACGGCGAGGAGGACGCGGCCCAGGTCGGTCCGGCGGAAGACCGTCTGGATGGCGAAGGCGAGGCCGAGCCCGACGACGGGGATGACGAGCTGGAGCGGGTAGATCCCTGTGCCGAGGATTTCGACCGGCTTCTGCGCCAGGACCGAGGGCAGGCTTCGCGGCTCCTTGCCGAAGGTGAAGAGGATCGCGTTGTCGAGGATGATCCCACCGGCCACCGTCGCGAGGAGCCAGGAATCCGAGCCGCGCTCGACGAAGGGGCGGACCAGCAGCCGCTCGACGACGAGGCCGAGCAGCGCGCAGCCGGCGAGCGCCAGCAGGACCGCCAGCGGCATCGGCCAGCCGAGGGTGATGCCGACGGCGTAGCCGAGAACCGCCCCAAGGGTGACTGCACTCCCTTGAGCGAAGTTCACCGTACCGGAGACCGCATAGGTGACGTGAAAGCCGAGCGCGATCAGCCCATACATGCTGCCGAGGCCGAGGCCGCTGACGAGGGTTCCGGTCAGCATGGGCGGATCAGTTCGTGACCGCGACGATCTCGCCGTCCTTGAAGCGCGTGAAGACGTAGTCCTGAGCCCCGAGCGCATCGTGCTGGCCCGGCGCGAAGGGCTTCTCGTAGGTCTTGATCAGGCCCGGATAGGTCCCGACCTTGTAGAAGCCGTCGCGAACGTCCGGTCCCTTGGCCGAGCCTGCCGCAGTGATCGCCAGCGCCAGGAGATGGGTCGCGTCGTAGGCGTTGGCGATGCCCACCGCCGGCGTGACGTCGGCCATCGACTTAATTGCCGGGTACTTCGCCTTGAGGGCCGCGAGCACCGCTGTCGCCTTGGGCGAAGAATTGCCGGCAAACGTGAAGGTCTGGATGAAATGGACCTTGGCGGCGCTCGGGCCGGCGAGTTCGTCGAAACGTCCGCCGGCCGGTCCCCAATGCGACACGACCGGCACCGACCATCCCATCCGATCGAGGGATTTCACCACTTGCGCCGAGGGGCCGACATTGCCCACGAGGAACAGGGCATCGGCGCCCGCCTCCTTCAGCCTCGTGAGCTGGGGCACCATGTCGACGTCGGCGGCCTCGTATTTCTCAATACCCGCCGCGGCGAGGCTGGCGGTCTTGAGGGCAGCGTTCAGGCCCTTCTCGTTCGACTCGCCCCACGCGTTGTTGACGAGGATCATGCCAGGCTTCTTGGCGCCGTAGGTCTTCACCGCGTAGGCGACGAGCGCCTCGCCCACGAGGGCGTCAACGGCAGAGACTCGGAAGGCGTAGTTGTCGGCGGCTCCGTTGCGGGTGATTCCGGTGCCGGCTGCCCAAGGGCCCAGGAACGGCACCTTCATCTGGTTGGCGATCGGCACGATCGCCATCGAAACCGGCGTGTCGAGTCCGCCGACGAGCGCCACGACGCCGACGCGCTGGATCAGTTCGCGGGCGGCGAGCACGCCCTTCGACGGGTTGGCCTCGTCGTCGCGGGCGACGAGTTCCAGAGGCTGTCCGAGGACGCCGCCTTTGGCGTTGATCTCGTCGAGGGCGAGACCGATGCCGCGGGAGATCGCCTCGCCGGACTTGGCCGATTGTCCGCTCAGCGCCGTGACGAGACCGATCTTCAGCGTCTCCGCCGCATGGGCGCCCGGAATCAGACTCAGCCCGATCAGGACCGCCGTGGAAAGGACGAGGTGGCGGGTCAAGGAGGGGCGGGTCATGGGCGTTCTCCGGCTGGCGTGCACCGGCATCCGCAACGGCCGTGCCATCGGCTCGTGCCTTGAGGACGCTCGCTAAACTCGGCCAGTGCCGATCCACATGCCCATATCAGCGCCAAAGTGCATACACTTGATGCATGCACTTTGGCGCTGATATGGGCGATCCTCGCCGCCCCACGGGAGTTGCAGCATGACCACCGACACGACGCGCGACGCCGCCATCGTCACTGCCTATCTCGAAGCCTCGATGGTGCCCGATCCGGAACGCGCGGCGAGCTACATGGCACCCGGCATCCCCATCACCTTCACGGGGGCGCGGCTGTTCCACCATCCCCGCGAGGTCACGGCCTTCAACGCTGGCCGCTACGCCTGGGTGAAGAAGCGGATGGAGCGCCTCGACGTGGTGCCGGGCGACGGTTTCACGACCATCTACAGCCTCGGCACCCTCTACGGAGAATGGCCCGACGGCACGCCGTTCGAGGGCAACCGCTACGTCGACCGCTTCACGGTCCGCGACGGCGTCATCGTCACCATGGAGGTTTGGAACGACAGCGCCGAGCGGCTTCTGACCAAGCACGGGATCACGGCCTGAGGCCAGAAGCTCCCTACGTCGCCGAGGCGAGCCAGGACCGGGCTTCCTCCAGCCGCGGGCGCTCGAACACCTTGATCTGAGCCGGCGACAGGCGGCCGGCGGTCTCCGCCATCATCCGGACCCATTGCGCATCGGAGACCACAGCGACGTGGCTGACGCCCTTGAGCAGGGCGAGCCCGAAGCGGACGTCCTTGAAGAACGCGGCCGGCTCCATTCCCTCGAAGGTACGGATGTCCTGGAGAAGCCTCAGCTTAGTGCCGGCGTCGAAATCGGCCTTCATGGAGGCGATGACGGCGTCCATCTCCGCATCGGTGATCTTTCCGTCGACGATGATCTCGGCGACATTCGAATCCGGCTTCTTCTGATAGGTCAGCACGCGGGCAACCTCCTCGAACAGGCCCGCCGGAGGGCGGGCCGGGCACCATTATAGGAAGCTCTGCGGGTCCACGTCGATCGCCACCCGGACGTTGCCCCGTGCCTTCGGTGCCCGCTTGAGCCAATCGCGCAGGTAGGTCTGCAGGTCGATGGCGCGGGCCGTCTTCACCAGAAGACGGAAGCGGTAGCGTCCGCGGATCAGCGCCAGCGGCGCCTCGGCGGGCCCGAGGACCATGATTCCGGCCGGCGGCTCGGCGGCACGGGCCAGCGCCTGGCCATGGGCCTCGGCGGTCTCGCGGTCGTTTGCGGAGACGATGAGAGCGGCAAGGCGTCCGAAGGGCGGCAGCCCCGCCTCGAGCCGGGCCTCGATCTCCTCGGCATAGAACCGCTCGGCGTCGCCCGAGAGCAGGGCTGCGATGACCGGATGCTCGGGCTGGAAGGTCTGGATCAAGGCGCGCCCTGGCTTGTCGCCGCGCCCGGCCCGACCCGTGACCTGCTGCAGCAGCTGGAAGGTGCGCTCGGCCGCGCGCGGATCGCCGGAGGTCAGGCCGATATCGGCATCGAGCACGCCCACGAGCGTGAGATGCGGGAAGTTGTGGCCCTTCGCCACCAACTGGGTGCCGATGACGATGTCGCAGCCGCCCTCGGCCACCGTCTGGAGTTCGGCCCGAAGCCGCTCGGCCCCGCCGGGAAAGTCGCTCGACAACACGATGACCCGGGCATCGGGGAAGAGGCCGGCGACCTCCTCGGCGATGCGCTCGACGCCGGGGCCGCAGGGGGTGAGATTGTCGAAGGTACCGCAGGCGCTGCAGGATTCCGGACGGCGCTCGGCATAGCCGCATTGGTGGCAGACGAGGGCCCGGCGGAAACGGTGCTCCACGAGCCAGGTCGAGCACTGCTTGCACTGGTAGCGGTGGCCGCAAGCGCGGCACAGGGTGAGCGGGGCATAGCCGCGCCGGTTGAGGAAGAGCAGCGCCTGCTCGCCGGCCGCCACCGCCTCGCGCACCGAGGCGACGAGGCCGGGAGCCAGGAACGTGCCGCGCTCCGGCTTGTCGAGGCGCATGTCGATGGCCTCGATCTGCGGCAGGCGACGCCCGCCGAAGCGCTCGGGTAGCACGATATGCCGGTAGCGTCCCTGTTCCGCGTTCACCCGCGTCTCGATCGAGGGCGTCGCGGAGGCGAGGACGACGCCGCAGCCTTCGAGCCGGCCGCGCACCACCGCCATGTCGCGGGCGTGGTAATGGACCCCGTCTTCCTGCTTGTAGGCGGCCTCGTGCTCCTCGTCGACGACGATGAGGCCTAGTTTGGCAAAGGGGAGGAACAGGGCCGAGCGGGCCCCCACCACGACGTCGACCTCGCCCGCCGCCACGCCGGCCCGCAGGCGCTCGCGGCGCTTAGCCCCGATGCCGGAATGCCACGTCGCCGGGCGGACGCCGAAACGGTCGGCGAAACGGTCGAGGAACTGCGCCGTGAGCGCGATCTCCGGCATCAGGATCAGGGACTGGCGGCCGCGCCGGACGCAATCGGCCACCGCCTCAAAATAGACCTCGGTCTTGCCCGAGCCGGTGACGCCTTCGAGAAGGATGGTGGGCGGCGCGCCCTCCCCCACCGACGAGGGAGGATTGAGCTTCGCGATCAGGTCTTTGGCCGCTTCGGCCTGTGCCTCCGAGAGCGGAACCCGTGGGTGATCCGAGTCCGGCGGCAGTGCGACAGGCTCCGGCGCCAGCGCCACAGCCTCCAGTGCGCCGTCGTCGATCAACCCGTCGACGACGCTGAGGGAGACACCCGCTTCCTTGGCAAGGGCGCTCTTGCCCCGCATCGTCCCGTCGGCGGCGACTTCCAGGACCTTGCTGCGGGCGCTTGTCGGCCGCGCCGGCGGCTTTCCGGAGGAGCGGACGCCGACCCGCACCGTCTCGACCCTCGCCCCTTCGTCCGGCAGGCGCAGGGCCATGGCAAGGGCCGAACCCTTTGGCGCGAGTGTGTAGCGCGCCAGCCAATCGACGAGCTCGCGCAGGGAACTCGAGAGTGAGGGCGCCTCGATCCGACCGGTCACGGGCCGGAGGTTGGAACCGGAGCGGCCGGCTTCGACGCTCCAGACGACACCCACGGTCTCGCGCGGCCCGAGTGGGATCTGAACCACGTCGCCCGGCGCCAGGGACAGGCCCTCGGGCACGGCGTAGCTATAGGCGCTGTCGAGCGCCAGCGGGATCAGGATCTCGGCGGTTCTGGGCATAGAGGCAACCGTTCCGTGCTCATGGTCAGTCTATAGCCGTTCTTGATCCGTTCCGCGATGGCATCCAGACTTCAGGTTCATTGGTGTCGGAGTGCCTCAGGCGGCATGCTCATCTAATCCGTAGGGCTGCGTCCGACAGGGACAATCGAACACAGCATGACATCGACCAAGACGACGCCTGACGGCGTGCTCCTCCTTCACGGCATCGCCCGCCGCGCAACTTCGCTGGGCCGGATGGAGCGGGCATTCGGCGCAGCCGGCTACAGGACGCTGAACATCGACTACCCGGCCCGGACGGCGGCGATCCAAGATCTGATCGAAGGCATCGTCCCGTCGGTTTCGGCGTTCGGTCGCGAGGTCGCGCAGCTCCACATCGTGACGCATTCGATGGGCGGCCTTCTCGCCCGAGGCCTGATTGCGCGGCACCGCCCCGGGCGCCTCGGCCGCGTGGTGATGCTCGGGCCGCCCAATCTCGGCAGCGAGATCGCGGACCGCCTCGGAGGGCTGTGGGCCTATCGGCGCTTCTTCGGGCCGGCCGGCGCGCAACTCGTGACGCGACAGGACGAGACGTTGCTGGCGCTGCTCGGCCAGGTCGATTACCCGCTCGGGATCATCGCCGGTGATCGCTCCCTGACGCCGCTCGAATCCTGGCTGAAGCTGCTGCCGAAGCCCCACGACGGCCGGGTCGCGGTAGCGCGCACCCGGCTCGGCGGCATGACAGACCACGTCACCCTGCCGGCGACCCATGCCCTGATGATGAACCACCGCCTCGTCATCGACGAAGCCTTGCATTTCGTCCGGTTCGGGCGTTTTGCGCGAGGGACGCAATCGAGCCGATGAGGAGCGACCGCCGGCATGGTCGAGACGGATATGAGCGGAGGCGGCGCCGAGGCAGGGCCGATGCGGCTCGCCCTCGATGGGGTGAGCCTGCGATTCGGGCGAAGCCGCGCCCTTGACGAGGTGTCACTCGGCGTCCGGGCGGGCGAGATCGTCGCCGTCCTCGGCGATTCCGGCTGCGGCAAGAGCACGCTCCTGCGCGTCGTCGCCGGCTTGGCGCAGCCCGATCGCGGCACCGTGGCTCTGGACGGGCGGGTCGTCAGCGGACGCGGCGGCGTGCCGGCGGAAGCCCGTGGCGTCGGGCTGATGTTCCAGGATTACGCGCTTTTCCCGCATCTCACCGTGGCAGAGAACGTGCGCTTCGGCCTGAATCGGGTACCCGGAGCCGAAGCGCAGGCAATCGTCCGGGCACGGCTCGAACAGGTCGGCCTCTTCCAGCGGGCCGAAAGCTATCCGGAAACGTTGTCGGGCGGCGAGAGCCAGCGGGTGGCCCTGGCACGCGCCTTGGCGCCGGGTCCGCGCATCCTGCTGCTCGACGAACCGTTCTCCAATCTCGACCGGCGCACCCGCGACCATGTCCGCGCCGATACGCTCTCGGTCCTGAGGGCGAGCGGCGCCACGGCACTCCTCGTCACCCACGACGCCGAAGAGGCGCTGGCCCTGTGCGACCGCATCGTCCTGATGCAGGCCGGCCGCACGATCCAGGTTGGCACCGGGGAGGAGCTCTACCGGCGTCCGGAGACGTATTTCGCCGCTCGATTCTTCAGCGACCTCGTCGAGGTCGAGGGACGCTGCGAAGGAGGTCGGGTCGAGACGCCGTTCGGTTCCCTCGCTGCACCGGGTTTCTCGGACGGCGATCCCGTGCTGGTTTGTCTCAGGCCCGAGGCCATCCGGGCCGAAGCTGTCGGATGCGGTGCGGCCGGCCGGGTACTCGAGCGACGCTTCCTGGGCAGCCGCGCTCTCCTCGTGGTCGCCGTGGCGGGCCTCGATGCGCTGTTGAGCGTCGCGGTACCCCACGACATGCCGGCATCCGCGGGCGACATGATCGGTCTAGGAACGACAGAAGAAGGCCGCTTTTTCTTTATGCCGCAGCCGGATTAAGTCATTCGGCCAAACGTCGCGGATGGGCAAAGCCGATGAGTATGCAGATCTGTAGTTTTTAAGTGTTTTAAATAAAAGAGATCGTGCTTGCGGTTTTCTAATTCCGGTGCTTCTGAGCAGCCCTCGTTATCACGCTTGATGCAACGAAGGTTCGGATGATGCTCGGTCGATCGGTCTCGGGAACGCTGCGGGTGGCCCTCTTCAGTGCCGCCTCGCTCATGGCGGCGAATACGGTCGAGGCCGCCGAGGTCAACCTCTACACGACTCGCGAGCCCGGCCTGATCAAGCCTCTGATCGAGGCCTTCACGGCCAAGACCGGCATCGCGGTCAACACCGCCTTCGTCGAGAAGGGTCTCGCCGAGCGCGTCGCCGCCGAAGGGCCGCGCTCCAAGGCCGACGTCCTGATGACGGTGGATGCGGGCAACCTGATCGAGCTCGTCGATCGCGACCTCGCTCAACCCGTGCGCTCCCCCGTGCTCGAAGCGGCGATCCCGGCCGCTTTGCGCGACCCCGAAGGTCGCTGGTTCGCTCTCTCGATGCGCGCGCGCGTCGCCTATGCCGACAAGAACCTCGCCGATCTGAAGGCGATCTCCTACGAGGAGCTCGCCGACCCGAAATGGAAGGGCAAGCTCTGCCTGCGCTCGGGCCAGCATCCCTACAACACCGCCCTGATCGCCCACTTCCTCGTCAAGCACGGTCCAGAGAAGACCGAGGAGTGGCTCAAGGGCGTGAAAGCCAACCTCGCCCGCAAGCCGGCCGGCGGCGACCGCGACGTCGCCCGCGACATCCTCGCCGGCACCTGTGCCATCGGCATCGGCAACTCCTACTATGTCGGGCTGATGCGCTCGGGCAGCGGCGGCCCCGAGCAGAAGGCCTGGGGCGAGGCGATCAAGGTCGTTTTGCCGACCTTCGGCAGCAGCGGCACCCACGTGAACGTCTCCGGCGCGGTGGTCGCCAAGAACGCGCCGAACCGCGACGACGCGGTCAAGCTCCTCGAATACCTCGTTTCCGACGAGGCGCAGGGCCTCTACGCCAAGGGTAACTTCGAGTACCCGGTCAAGGCCGGCGCGCCGGTCGAGCCCCTGCTCGCCGCCCTTGGTCCGCTGACCATCGACACCGTCTCGATCGCCGACATCGCCCGCAACCGCAAGGCGGCGAGCCTGCTGGTGGACAAGGTTGGGTTCGACAACTGACCGGCTCCGCGCTCACCGCGGCGGCGCATGGTCTGACGCCGGTCGGTGTCGAGGCCAGCGGCCGCCGGACCTTCAGCCTTCCCCTCGGCCGCCTGGCCTGGATCGGAGGGGGCCTCGCGCTCGCGATACTGATCCTGAGCCCGATCGTCTCCCTCGGCGTCTCGGCGCTGGGGGGAACGAGCGAGCTCTGGCCGCATCTCGCCGCCCACGTCCTTCCTCAGGCCATGCGCGATACCGGCCTCCTCCTCGCCGGGATCGGGGTGCTGGTGGTGGTGATCGGCGCGGGCAGCGCCTGGCTCGTCTCCGCCTACGCCTTTCCTGGCCGGCGCTGGCTGGAGGCGGGCCTATTGCTGCCGCTTGCGGTGCCGACCTACATCGTCGCCTACGCCTATCTCGACCTGATGCACCCGATCGGGCCGGTTCAGTCCGCGATGCGGGGGCTGCTCGGCGTCGCGCGGCCGGGCGATCTCGTCCTGCCGGACCTTCGCTCGATGCCGGGCTGCATCGTGCTCCTGGCCTTCGTTCTCTATCCATACGTCTACCTGCCGACGCGGGCGCTCTTCCTGATGCAGGCCGGTGGCCTGGTGGAGGCCGCCCGGACCCTCGGGCACCAACCTGGCGCCGTGTTCCTGCGGGTCGCGCTGCCGCTGGCGCGCCCGGCCATCGCCATCGGCGTCAGCCTCGCATTGATGGAGGCGCTCAACGATGTCGGCGCAGCGGAATTCCTCGGGGTCAGGACCCTGACGGTTCAGGTCTACGCGACCTGGATCAATCGCTCCGACCTGCCCGGGGCCGCGCAGATCGCCCTCGTGATGCTCGTCCTCGTCCTCGCCCTCGTCGCGGCCGAGCGCTGGGCGAGGCGTGGCCGCGGTTACGCCGCCACGGCGCGTTCACCTCGGCCCATGGTGCGACAGACCCTGACGGGCTGGCGTGCCGCCCTGGCCTTCGGCCTCGGGCTGACACCGGTGGCGATCGGCTTCCTGATCCCCGCCGCCTATCTGGCGCACGGAGCGGTGGCGCGGTTCCTCCGCGTCGGTCTGCCGTCGACTTTGCCGGCGGAGATCCTCAACACCATCCTGTACGCCGCGATTGCCACGGTGATCGCCACGGTGATCGGGTTGCTGGTCGCGGCGGCACCTCGCCTCGCCTCGCCGCGGATCGGCGGCGCCCTCATCCGCATCGCGAGCCTCGGCTATGCACTCCCCGGGACGATCCTGGCCGTCGGCCTGCTCGGACCCCTGGCGCTCGCGGACGAAGGCCTGTCCCGCTTCACCGAGGCAGCCTTCGGGACAAGCCCGGCGCTCATCGGCCTCGGCACCGGCAGCGCTCTCGTCACCGCCTATCTGGTCCGCTTCCTCGCCGTCGGCATCGGCACCTGCGAGGCCGGCCTCGCGCGGCTGCCACAGAGCATGCCCGACGCCGCGCGGATGCTCGGGCGCGGCCCGGCCGCCGCACTGCGGCAGGTGCAATTGCCCCTCGCCTGGCCGGCGGTGCTCAGCGGCGCGCTCCTCATCTTCGTCGATTGCGTCAAGGAACTGCCGGCGACGCTCCTGTTGCGCCCGCTCAACGTCGAGACCCTGGCGACCCACCTCTATGGCGAGGCCGCGCGAGGCACCTATGAGGACGGCACCGTGGCTGCCCTCCTCATCGTCCTCGTCGGCCTGATCCCGGTGGCCTTGCTGCTGCGCCTCGACGGACCCGGCCGACGGAGATAGGCTGACCCTTGACGGGCCGGCTCGCACGGCCCTAGAAGGCCCGACGGTCCGGGTGCGTAGCTCAGCGGGAGAGCATTCGCTTCACACGCGAAGGGTCACAGGTTCGATCCCTGTCGCGCCCACCATTCCGTCTTCACGCCGCCGCGCCGAGCGGCACCACAGCGGTCACCGCCTCCACCAGATCGTCGTAATGCGAGATCACGCGGGTCGCCCCGAGGGCATCGACCGGCGTGTCGGTATAGCCGAAGGTGACGCCGACGACCGGCATGCCGGCGGCCTTGGCCGCGTCGATATCGGCCCGTGAATCGCCGACCATCACGGCCCGGGCCGGATCGCCTCCGGCCTGCTCGACCGTCATGGTGATGTGGCGCGGATCGGGCTTGAAGAACGGGAAGGTGTGCCGGCCGCAGATGGCGGTGAAACGGCCGGCAACGCCGAGCAAGGTCAGCAGTTCCACCGCATGGACCTCGACCTTGTTGGTGCAGACCGCCAGCCGGAAGCCGCGCTCGCTCAATTCGTCGAGCGCGGTGAGCACGCCGGGATAGAGATGCGAGTGGATGCAGATGTTGCGTCCGTAATGATCGAGGAACTCTGCAAACAAACGCTCCAGACGTGCGGAGTCCAAATCTTCGCCCGCCGCAGAGAAGCCCCGCTGGATCAGCGCCTTGGCACCAGCGCCGATCATGTCGCGGGCATTCTCCAACGGCAACGGCTTCAAACCCTCCTGCTCCAGGATCGCGTTGAGGGTGCCCACGAGGTCGCCCGCGGTCTCGGCAAGGGTCCCGTCGAGGTCGAACACGACGATGGGGGGCAGGCTTGGCATGACGTCTCGCGATGTCGGATGGGGTTGGGTTCTGGCTAGCCGGCGAGGTGAGGCACCGCAAGGCCGGCGGCCGAGGGTCACGGTTGCGCCGCAAGGCCCGGCTAGGCGACCGGTCACGAGCATCAGAAGTCACGCAGCGTCAGTCGTGGCGACGTATCAGGGTCAGGGCCAAAAGATGACGGGTCGGGTCGCGTATCGTTTCGTATGGATGTCGGGCTGGACGGCTTGTCTCGCAGCGGGCGTCTTCGCTTCGACTCTTGTTCTCGCCGACCCGGCTGCGGCAGGCTCCTACGAGTTCGTGCCGGCGCCGCAGATCGACCTCAACCGCGTCTACCGCGTCGATACGGTGACGGGGGAAGTCACCTCCTGCCAGTACGGCCTGCGCGAAGGCGCGGCCGGCAGCGTCGGCGTCACCGTCTGCTACGGCGCCGGCGAGGGCGCGAGCGCGCAGCCGCCCTCGCAATATGGCCTCGTCGCGACGCGACACAGCCGTGAAGCCGGCGTGTTCCGGGTCAATTACCGCACCGGCGAGATGAGCATCTGCTACGTGCAGCTCCAGAAGAGCGCCGTGGTCTGCACCGCACAGTCCAACCCGACCGAACCCGAGGACGTCACCGCGATACCCGGGGCGGCGCCGGGACGGGCGGCGCCGAGCGTGACCCCGCCGCAGGGGCGCCCGTGAGACGAAAAGCGCCATGATAGTACCTCGGGAAAGCCGCGGCGGCGTTTGCCGGGCCTTCCTGCCATGCTACGGGCAGCCCTGCCGCGAAGAATCCGAGCCTCCCATGCCCTACCTCCTTTCCCCTGCCGCCGGAGCCGCGGCGTGAGCGGCCCGGACCTGCGCCGCGCCGCTGCCGAATGCGCCGTCGGTCTCGTGGAGAACGGGATGCGGCTCGGCATCGGCACCGGCTCCACCGCGAACGTTTTCGTGGCGCTGCTCGGCGAACGCGTGCGTGCCGGCCTCGACGTGATCGGCGTGCCGACTTCGGAGGCGACGCGCATTGCCTGCGAGGCCGCGGGCGTTCGACTGACGACCCTCGACGAGACACCCGAACTCGACCTCACCATCGACGGCACCGACGAGATCGACGAGGCGCTCAGCCTGATCAAGGGCGGCGGCGGCGCGTTGCTGCGCGAGAAGATCGTCGCCCATGCGAGCCGGCGCATGGTGGTGATCGCCGATGCGGCCAAGCGCGTGCCGATGCTCGGCGCCTTCCCGCTCCCGATCGAGGTGAACCGCTTCGGGCTGGGGTCGACCCGCGGCGCGATCGAGACGGCCCTGTCGCGGACCGGCTCCGCGGGCGCCCTGGCCCTGCGCAAAGGTGCGGACGGCGCGCCGTTCCTCACAGATGGCGGCCACCTCATCCTCGATGCCCATCTCGGCCGCATCCCCGATGCGCCGGCCCTGTCGGCGGCCCTCTGGGCGGTGCCGGGCGTCGTCGAGCACGGTCTTTTCATCGGGCTCGCCACAGGCGCGATCCTGGCGCGAGCCGAGGGTGATACGGCACGGATCGAGCGCCTCGGCGCGGTCTGAGACCTGCTCCCTCCCCTCTTCTCCCCATTGATCACGCCGCCTTTTCGGAGCACGCCATGTCCCGCCGCCCCACCTTCCGCCATCGGCTCCTTCACTCGGCCGCGCTCGCCTTGATCGTGGCGGGCCTCGCCGTGGGGCCCGCGACGGCGCAACAACAGCCCCAGAAGCCCGCGCCGGCAAAACCCGCCGCCAAGCCCGCGACGCCGCCTGCTGCGCCCCCGACGCCCGCCGCCCAGACGCCGGCGATCAGCCCGTCCCATCTCGCTCTGGCCCGCGAAGTCATGCTGAGCTCGGGCATCGCGCGCTCATTCGACTCGATCATCCCGGCCTTTGGCGAGCAGATCCGGCAGGCGGCGGTGACTCGGCCCGAGCTGATCAAGGATCTCAACGAGGTGCTGATCAGCCTCGATCCCGAAATGGAGTTGCAGAAGCAGTCGATGATCGACACGGCGGCGCGGATCTACGCACGGCGCCTGACCGAGGCAGAGCTGAACGAGATCGTCACCTTCTTCCGCTCGCCCGCGGGCAAGCGCTACGTCGAGACCCAGCCGCAGGTCCTCGACGAGATGGTGGGAGCGATGCAGACCTGGACGCAGGAGGTGTCGGAATACGTCATGGTCCGGGTCAGGGCCGAGATGGCAAAGCGCGGCCACCAGCTCCAGTGATCCCGTGACCACGGCGTCTCGCGCCGCCACGGGCACGCGCGCGGAGGGCCTAAGCAGGGCCGGTACCGTGGTGCTGTGCGCCGTGCCGGCGGCGATGGCCCTGGCCAATCGGTCGAGCCCCGTCGTCGTCGGCCTTGCCGCCCTGTTGTTCCTCGCCGCAGCCCTCATCGAGGACCGCAGAGGCGCTTGGCGGAACCTGTCGGCACCCCTGACCACGCCGCTCGGCCTCTGCGCCCTCGCCTTCCTCGGCTGGTGCGGCCTCTCCCTGGCCTGGAGCCCGTTTCCCGGGCTGTCGCTGAAGGTCGCCGGCGAATTCACGCCGACGCTGGCGGGGGCCTATCTCCTCGCGCGCCTGGCTCCAGGACGGATGGCGCCGGGCGCGGCGAGCCTCGGAGCCTGGATGCTGGCGCTCGCCTGCGCCTTCATCGTCGTCGACCTTGCCAGCGACCTCGCCCTGCGCAGGCTGCTCGGCGGCCGGATCGCCTATTTCGTCCATAACCGACCGGCGATGACGATCCTGCTGATCGGCATCCCCCTCGCCGGCCTGCTGACGATGCGGCGGCAGCGTTGGGCCGTCATCGTCGTCGTCGCTCTCTGCCTCGCGGCGATCCTGCGCTCGGTGAGCGGGGCAGCGAGCCTTGGGCTCGTCGCTGCCCTCGCGACCGCGCTCGTCGTGCGGCTGGCGCCGAAACGCGTGGCCCTCGGTCTCGCCGGGGCAGGTCTCGGCTTCGCCCTGACTATCGCTCCCATCGAAGGCGATGTCCTGCAGCGCTTCATGCCGGAGGCGGCGCATCAGCGCCTTGTCCAGAGCAGTTCACGCGCGCGCGTCGCCATTGCCCAGAGCTTCGGGGCAGCGGTGGCAGCCGAACCATGGCGTGGAGCCGGCTACGGAACCTCGGCGCGGTTCGCGGAGGTGCCGGCCGCGGCCGGGCTCGCGCCCGAGTTCAGAGAGATGCTCGCCGTCGGGCACCCTCACAACAGCTTCCTGCAGGTCTGGGCCGAACTCGGCATCATCGGTGCGGCGCTTGCGGGCGCCATCCTGATGCTGATGCTCACGGCTCTGGCCGCCTTGCCGCGCGCCAGTCACCTGCCTGCCCTCTCCCTCGTGGCCGCAGCCGCAGCCATCGCCTTCGTCGAGCACGGCGCCTGGCAGTCGTGGTGGACCGCGGGGCTCGGAGCTGCGATCGCCTGGTGGCGCGAGAGTACGGTTCGTCAACCGGAGGCGTAAGGCACTCAGGCCGCTTCGGCCTCGACGCGATTTCGGCCCGATGCTTTGGCACGGTACAGGGCGACGTCGGCACGCTTGATCATGTCGGCGGGGCTCGTGTCCTCGGCCCGGCGTGCGGAGACGCCGATCGACACCGTGACGGGCACGCTGCGAGTCTCCCTCTGGATCAGGAACGGCGTCGCCTCGATGCGCTCGCGGATGCGCTCGGCGATGAGGTGGGCGCCATCGACATCCGCATCCGGCAGGATGATCACGATCTCCTCTCCGCCGTAGCGGGCGACGATGTCGATACCGCGGGTATGGGTCCGAATGCGCTCGGCGAAGGCGCGCAGCACCTCGTCGCCGGCATCATGGCCGTAGGTGTCGTTGATCGTCTTGAACCGATCGATGTCGAGAAGGAGCGCCGAGACCGGGCGCTGGCGAAGCTGTGCTTCCTCGAACAGCGCACCGAGATGACTGTCGAGGTAGCGCCGGTTGTGCAGGCCGGTGAGGCCGTCGGTGATGGCGAGTTCCATCGAGGCGTTGACGGCACCGCGCAACACTTCCGAGAAGCGGCGGCGGCGCACCTGGGTGCGCACACGGGCGACGAGTTCGTTCCTGTCGACCGGCCGCATCAGGTAGTCGTGCACACCGAATTCGAGGCCGCGTATGACCCGGGTCCGGTCGTTGTGCTCGGCGATCATGATCACCGGCATGGTGCGGGTGCGATCGAGGGAGCGGAGCTGGCTGCACAGGCGAAGGCCGTCGAACCCCTCGAGGTCCAGGCTGACGAGGGCGAGTTCGAAGCCGCCCTCGGTGGCGAGCACGAGCGCCTTGTGCGGGTCGGGCTCGACGGTGACCGTGTGCTGCTGCAGGAGCGCAGCCGCGAGGCGCTCGGCCGAGCGCGGCCGGTCGTCGACGAGGAGGACGTTGGCATTCTGGCCGTTCTCGGCGGTGGCGAGCGCGATCGCGTCGCCCATTCCCATGTCGCGCGAAGCGAGGGCACGGCTGCGCAGTTCGTCGGTCACGGCCTTCAGCCGGACGAGGCTGCGGACGCGGGTGAACAGGGCGGTATCGTCGATGGGCTTGGTCAGGAAGCCGTCGGCGCCGGCATCGAGGCCGCGCAGGCGGTCGGATGGCTGGTCGAGCGCTGTGACCATGACCACCGGGAGGTGAGCGGTGGCGGGATTGTTCTTGAGGCGGCGACAGACCTCGAACCCATCCATGCCCGGCATCATGATATCGAGCAGGACGAGATCACAGAGACCCTTCTCGCAGATCGCGATGGCATCCGGCCCGTTCATCGCGGCCAGGACATCGAAATATTCGAGCGACAGCTTGGTTTCGAGGAGCCTCACGTTGGGCACGAGGTCGTCGACGATCAGGATCCGGGCGGACATCGTTCCTCGGCACTCCACAAGCGATCGGCCGGCGATCGGACAGACGTCGGCAAGACCGTCGCGCGCCGGTCAGGGCGCCCGCTCATCCCCAAGATACGTGCGAACCGTTGAAAGAAACTTTGCGACCGAGATGGGCTTCGAGAGATAGGCCTCGCAGCCGCCTTCACGAATCCGTTCCTCGTCCCCCTTCATCGCGAAAGCCGTGATGGCGATGACCGGGATGGACTTGAGTTCGTCGTCCTCCTTGAGCCATTTCGTGACTTCGAGGCCGGAGACCTCGGGGAGCTGGATGTCCATGAGAATGAGGTCGGGGTGGTGGGCACGGGCGAGGGCGATGGCTTCGATACCGTTGGCGGTCTTGAGGGTGGCGTAACCGTGGGCCTCCAACAGATCATTGAAGAGCTTCATATTCAGCTCATTATCTTCGACGATCAAAACCGTCTTCTTCATGGCCCGATGTCCCGGCAAATCCGCGGCTCATTCTGAAAGACGTCAGCCCCGCCCGATCAGAACTAATCGGTACATGTTGATGAAACGCAAATCGGATCAAGGGCAGGACTCGGCGGAGCAGGTCGCCCTCGCGATTCTCGGGTGGATCGCTGGGGATGAGGACCGCTTCTATCCATTCCTCGCCGTCACCGGGCTGAGCCCGGAGAACCTGCGGGCGAGCGCTGGCGAACCCGGCTTTCTCGCAGGCGTGCTCGATTACGTCGTCGGCGACGAGGCGGTGCTGACCGCCTGCGCCGCCGCCCTCGACCTGCCGCCGGAACGCGTCGCGTTGGCATGGCGTCGCCTCGCTCCGCCCGAGCCCGAGGATTTCGGCGCTTGAATGCGGTCTGCCGCGATTGCAGCGCGGGGCAGGCCATCGGGCTGCCCCGCTGCCTCGCTTGTGGCTCGCCGCGTCTGTTGAGCCACCCCGAGCGCGACAGCCTCGCCATCGCCCATGTCGATTGCGACGCCTTTTACGCGGCGATCGAGAAGCGCGACGACCCGACCCTCATCGACCGGCCCCTCATCATCGGTGGCGGACGGCGCGGGGTCGTCGCCACCGCCTGCTATCTCGCGAGGGTCTCCGGGGTCCATTCGGCGATGCCGATGTTCGCCGCCCTCAAGGCGTGCCCGGACGCGGTGGTGCTGCGGCCGGACATGGCGAAATACGCCCGCGTCGGACGCGAGGTGAGGCAGATGATGCGCGACCTCACGCCGATGGTCGAACCGCTCTCCATCGACGAGGCCTTCCTCGACCTCTCCGGCACGGCGCGCCTCCATGGGACGAGCCCGGCGCTGACCCTGGTCCGGTTCGCCCGGCGCGTCGAAGCCGAGATCGGGATCACGGTCTCGGTCGGCCTCTCGGGCGCGAAGTTCCTCGCCAAGATCGCCTCCGATCTCGACAAGCCGCGCGGCTTCTCGATCCTCGGGCCCGGCGAGGCGCAAGCCTTTCTTGCCGGGCGCAAGGTCGGGATCCTTCCGGGAGTGGGGCCGGCCTCGCAGGCGCGTCTCGCCAAGCTCGGCGTCGCCAAGGTCGGCGACCTCATCCGCGTCGATCCCGATCGGCTTCACGCGGCGATCGGGCGCGATGCCGGCCGGCTTCTTGCTCTGGCGCGGGGCATGGATTCACGCGCGGTGCGGCCGGAGCGCGAGACGAAGGGGGTCTCGGCCGAGACCACGCTACACGTCGATCTCTCCGCCTTCGCGGACCTGCGTCCGATCCTTTGGCGGCAATGCGAGCGGGTATCGCAGCGCCTGAAACGCGCGGAGCTCGCCGCAACCAGCGTGACCCTGAAGCTCAAGGATTCGGAGTTTCGCATCAGGAGCCGCAGCCGCGCGGGCCTCAGCCCGACGCAGCTCGCCGCGCGCCTTTATCCTGTCGCCGAGGCTCTGCTGCGCGAGGCCTGCGACGGCACGTCCTACCGACTGATCGGCATCGGCACCGGCGATCTGCGCCCCGCCGCCGAGGCGGACCGCGGCGACCTCCTCGAGGGAGACCTGACGCTGATAGGCCAGAGGGAGGCGGCCCTGGATCGTCTTCGAGCGAAGTTCGGGGACGCCGCGGTCCAGCGCGGCCTCTCCTTCACGGCGAAGGCGGGGGGGCCGAAGCCGCAGGGCCGCTAAACCCCTTCGCCGCGAAGATGCGTCAGGGCGCGCAATCCTTCGCCGGGGCTGCCATGTCGAGGCGCGTCAGGTCGCCCACGATGGCGAAGCTGCCATAATCGAGGCGCAGGGCCCCGCTGACGCCGTTCTCGTAGAGATCGAAGGTCAGGACGTAGACCGGCGTGCGCTCGCCGCCGCCCGACGTGAAATAGCTCAGCGTCACGGGCCATCGCGCCATCGTGGTCATCTCGCCCTCGCGCAGGGGCTTGTCGCCCTCGCCCTTCGGCGGAGTTTCGCTCTTGCGACCGATCACCGCCAGCGTGTCGTAGACCTTCCGGCCGTCATCGGAGCCATCGAACACCTTGACCGAGAGCGTCGTCTCGCCTGCCCGCGCCGCCTCGATCAGACGGCGCATGTGCAGGCTCGGAAACAGCACAGGGTTCTGGGCCTCGAACTGGTCGCGTTTCGGCTCCTTGAGCCGCACCTTCGTCGCGTCAGCGCCGACCTCGGCGGTCCCGTCCACGGCCTGGCTCGGGGCCTCGTTGAGGAGGGTCGCGGTCTTGAAGCGGAAGCTACGCCCGTCGCCGCTCTCGAAGGTCGTGTTGCGCAGGTCGGACGTCCGGTTGCCGCTCTCGCCGCTCTGGAGCTGCGTGACCTGCCGGGTCTGCATCGTGTAGCCCTTGCAGGCATCGCCGCTGAAATCGAGGACGATGCGGCCGCGCGCGCTCTCCACCGCCCGGCTGGCCTTGCTCTCCGCCAGCGACAACTCGTAGACGGCCCGGTGGCCCGCGAGGTTCACCGCGTCCTTTCGGGCCGGCTCTGCCTGAGCAACTCCGGCTAAGGGGCCGGACAAGAGTATCGCGCTGGCCGCGATCCGTCGAAACTGCATTTGCTCTCCCCTGGGCGGGCCCAAGGCCCACCCCACACATAATCATGCCGCGGAGGGCGGCAATGCGGCTGCCCTCCTGCCCGACCGGGTTTGTCAGTGGAAAGGCCGATCACGGCCACGCTCTCCCTTGCGTCCGGCCAAGCCCGTCTTGTACGTTCTCGTCCGTCGCCTAGGGTTCGCCCTCGGCGACCGAAGCCTGAAGGTTCCGGAAGCGTTCGTCGGACGGTGTTTCAGATCGGCGTCGTTCACGGAAAGTTGGTCGCGTCAAATGCGTACAATTTTCCAATCATAATGCACCATCGCAAAGAATTGCTGGCTTTCTTCCCGAAAGATCTTCAGGAAGCAGCCTCGGTTATGTATTGCGTCAGGCCGAAAGAATTGACGAATGTCGGAGGGGGCAATGGCGGAAACAGTCCCGAGCTGGACCGATGAGCGTGTCGAGCTTCTTCGGCGGCTGTGGGAGGAGGGTCTGAGCGCCAGCCAGATCGCCGCCCAACTCACCGGAGTCACGCGCAACGCCGTGATCGGCAAGGTCCACCGCCTCGGGCTGTCGGGGCGCGTCAAGGCCGGCGAGCCCGCCGCCGTCCCGCGCAAGAAGGCGACGCGCGAGATCGAGACCGCGGTGGAGACGATTATCGAGGACGCGACCCTGCCGCCCGATCTCGTCCCGGTGACGGCCGAACGGCCTGTTCCGGCTCCGCAGCCTTCGATGCCCGCCGCGTCCCCGACGGCCGCCATTGCTGTTTCGCGCCGGGTCACGATCATGGATCTGAGGGAGTCGATGTGCCGCTGGCCGCTCAGCGACCCGACCTCGACGGACTTTCATTATTGCGGCGACAGGTCGATCACCGGGCTGCCCTACTGCACGCACCATGCCGAGATCGCCTACCAGCCCGCCGCAGAGCGCAAGCGCGACCGCAGGGTCGGCGGGTTCCGCTGACCATCCCCGGCTGGAGCCGGCCTGGATCGGACTGATCGCATTGAATCCGATCTCGTCCCGAGCCGCCACACAGCGACCGGTGAGGGCGAGTGTAGAGCGGCAAGGGTGTTTTACGAAGCGCCAGTCTCACGCATCGACGGTGAACATTTCGTCGAAGGAATAGCCCGAGCCGCGCACGGTGCGGATCGGATCGCTCTGGCGGGGGCGGTTGATCGCCTTGCGCAGGCGCCCGACATGAACGTCGACGGTGCGCTCGTCGATATAGACGTCGTGGCCCCAGACCCCGTCAAGGAGTTGCTCGCGGGAGAAGACCCGGCCAGGGCTCTGCATCAGGAACTCGAGGAGCTTGAATTCGGTCGGCCCGAGATGGATCTCGCGGTCCTGGCGCCGGATGCGATGGCTGACGCGGTCGAGCTCGATGTCGCCAGCCACCAGCATGTTGGCGACGTGTGCGGGCTTGGCGCGGCGCAGCAGCGCCCGGACGCGGGCGAGCAGTTCGGGTACCGAGAACGGCTTGACGATGTAATCGTCGGCGCCGGTGCCGAGACCGCGGATGCGGTCGCCCTCCTCGCCCCGTGCGGTCAGCATGATGACCGGAAGGCTCTCGCTCTCGCGCCGCGCTCTGATGCGCCGGCAAAGTTCGATCCCCGAAAGGCCCGGCAGCATCCAGTCGAGGAGGACAAGGTCGGGAAGCTGTTCCTGCAAGCGCAGGTCGGCTTCGTCGCCACGGGCGGCGGAGTCGACGGTAAACCCTTCGGCTTCGAGGTTGTAGCGGAGGAGGAGGGTCAGGGCCTCCTCGTCCTCGACGATCAGAATGCGCGTACTCATGTGGTCTCTGAGGATCAGGCCCCGGCTGGGGGCTCGACCATGGTGTAATTCGACGCGTCGTTCTTCGGGCGATCCGTCGGCAGGTTCTCGCCGGTGGCGAGGTAGTGGATCGTCTCGGCGATGTTGGTGGTGTGGTCGCCGATCCGCTCGATGTTCTTGGCGCAAAACAGGAGATGCGTGCAGAACGAGATGTTGCGCGGATCTTCCATCATGTAGGTCAGGAGTTCGCGGAACAGCGAGTTGTAAAGGGCGTCGATCGCCCCGTCCCGCTCCCACACGTCGTGAGCCGCCTTGATGTCGCGGCTGGCATAGGCGTCGAGCACGTCCTTGAGCTGCTCCTGGACGAGGTCGCCCATATGCTGCAGGCCGACCACGATCTTCTGCGACTGGATCTCGCTCGCGATGGCGACGACGCGCTTGGCGACGTTCTTGGCGAGGTCGCCGATCCGCTCCAGATCATTTGAGACCCGGATCGCCGAGATCGTCTCGCGCAGGTCGATGGCGAGGGGCTGACGGCGGGCGATGAGAAGAACGGCGCGCTCCTCGATCTCGCGCTGGAGCACGTCGAGGCGGGCATCGGCGGCGATGACGGCCTGGGCGAGCTCAGTGTCGCGCCGGACCAGGGCATGGCCCGCCTCGTTCATCATCTTCTCGGCGATGCCGCCCATCTCGGAGATCGAGCGGCGCAGATCCTCGAGGTCTTTGTCGTAGGAACTGACGATATGGTCGGACATGCTCGCACTCCTCGAACGCTGGCCCTGACGGGCACAGCCAGCCGATGGCTTTGACGGGGTTCCAGGCTCAGCCGAAGCGGCCGGTGATGTAATCCTGGGTCTGCCGCTTCTCCGGGTTCATGAAGATGCGCGTGGTCGGGCCGAACTCGACGAGCTCGTCGAGATACATGAAGGCTGTGAACTGCGAGATGCGGGCCGCCTGCTGCATGTTGTGGGTCACGATGACGATCGTGAACTCGGAGCGAAGCTGCTCGATGAGTTCCTCGATGCGGCCCGTCGAGATCGGGTCGAGGGCCGAGGTCGGCTCGTCGAACAGGATCACTTCCGGACGCTGGGCCACCGTGCGGGCGATGCAGAGGCGCTGCTGCTGGCCGCCCGAGAGGCCCATGCCCGATTGCTTCAGCTTGTCCTTCGCCTCGTCCCAGAGTGCAGCCTTGCGCAGGGATTCCTCGACGCGGATGTCGAGATCGGCCTTGGACAGGCGCTCGTAGAGGCGAAGCCCGAAGGCGACGTTGTCGTAGATCGACATCGGGAACGGCGTCGGCTTCTGGAACACCATGCCGATCTTCGAGCGCAGCTCGTTGAGGTCGATCCTGGGGTCGAGGATGTTGCGGCCGTCGAGCATGATCTGCCCCTCGGCGCGCTGCTCGGGATAGAGGCTGTAGATGCGGTTGAAGGTGCGCAGCAGCGTCGACTTCCCGCAACCCGACGGGCCGATCAGCGCCGTCACCTGCCGGTCGTGGAAGTTGAGGTTGACCGATTTCAGGCCGTGGAAGCTGCCGTAATAGAAGTTGAGGTCCTTCACGGCGATGCGGATCGGGGCGTTCTCGTCGGCCTGGTGGCGGCCTGTGAGCTGCGCTTGGGTGATCTCAGTGGGCGCGTTCATGGTCATTCGTCCTTCGACGGAGATGGGCGGGGGCGACGCTCGCGGCTCAGCGCGCGCGCTCGCTCTTGATGACGAAGCGGGCCACGATCGACAGCGCGAGGATCGTGATCGTGATGAGGAGGGCGCCGGCCCAGGCGAGCTGCTGCCAGTTCGGATAGGGCGAGAGGGCGAACTGGTAGATCATCACGGGCAGGTTCGGGATTCCGCCCATGAGGTTGGGCGAGAACCAGCTATTGTTGTTGAGCGCCGTGAACAGGAGCGGCGCGGTCTCGCCGGCAATCCGGGCAAGGGCCAGGATGATGCCCGTGACGATGCCGGCGCTGGCCGCGCGCCAGGTGATCGCCTTGATCACGATGGAGGGCGGGGCGCCGAGGGCCGCGCCCGCCTCGCGCAGGGTCGAGGGCACCAGCCGGAGCATGTCCTCGGTTGTGCGCACGATCACCGGCGTTGCGATGATCGCCAGCGCGACGCCGCCGGCCCATCCGGAATAGCTGCCCATGGTCCTCACCATCAGGGTGTAGACGAACAGGCCGATCAGGATGGAGGGTGCCGAGAGCAGGATGTCGTTGAGGAAGCGGATCAGGTCGGCGAGCTTCGAGGCGCGGCCGTACTCCGCCAGGTAGGTGCCCGCGAGCACGCCGATCGGCGTCGCGATGACGATGCCGATGAAGGTCAGGACAAGGCTGCCCAGGATGGCGTTGGCGATGCCGCCGCCTTCCGACCCTGGGCCCGGCGTCGGCTCGGTGAAGAGCAGCGGGGAGAACCCCTTCACGCCCTCGACGATGAGCATCAGGAGGATCGAGCCGAGGACGACGATGCCGATCAAGGTGGCAACGGTGCTCGCCACCACGAGGATTTTGTCGGCGACCCGGCGGCCGGAGCGGACGCGGCTCGCGCTGATCGGTGCCGCTTCCCGTACGGTGGGGGCGGTGAGAGGATTTGCAGAGTCCATCGGTACGATTTCCCTGCGTTCAGGCGACCTTGACGCGCCGGACCAGAAGCCGGGCGATGATCAGGACGATGAAGGTGACGACGAAAAGGATGCAGCCGAGCGCCATCAGCGCGTGAAGCTGCATGCCGTCGGCCTCGTTGAACTCGTTGGCGATGCGCGAAGCGATCGTCGAGCCGGGGTCGAAGACCGAGGCGGAGAGGCGATTGGCGTTGCCGATGACGAAGGTCACCGCCATCGTCTCGCCGAGCGCGCGGCCGAGGCCGAGCATGATCGCGCCGATGATCGAGACCGAGGCCTGGGGTACGAGGACGTGGCGGACCACCTCCCAGGTGGTGCAGCCGATGCCGTAGGCGCTCTCGCGCAGAACCGTCGGGATCTGATCGAGCATGTCGCGGGTGATCGAAGCGACGAAGGGCACGATCATGATGGCGAGGATGATGCCGGCGGTAAGAATGCCGACGCCCGAGGGAACGCGGGCGTAGAACAACGTGCCGACGATCGGCATCCCCTCGACGAGGCTCGAGACCGGGATCTGGACGTAGCTGGCAAAGAGCGGGGCGAAGATGAAAAGACCCCACATGCCGTAGATGATGCTCGGCACAGAGGCGAGAAGCTCGATCGTCATCGAGACGGGCTTCCGCGCCCAGCCGGGGCAGAGCTGCGTCAGGTAGACCGCGATGCCAAGGGAGAGCGGGACGCCGATCAGCAGGGCGAGGAAGGCCGAGGCGATCGTGCCGATGATGGCGACAAAGGCGCCGTATTGTTCCTGGCCGATGTTCCAGGCACTGGACGTGATGAAGCCGGGGCCGAATTCGCGGAAGGCCGGCCAGCCACCATAAGCGATCGAGCCGAGGATTCCGACGAGGAAGAGGAGGACGAGGAGGGCCGAGCCGTAGGAGGCGAGACGAAACAGCGAGTCGCCGATGCCGCCTGGTGTCTTGCGGGCCGGCGCATCTGCGCTGCGGGCCAGAGCGATCTGTTCAGTCAAGGCGGCCATCCGAGGATCTTCTCTTCACGCGGTCTCGTACCGTGCGGCGGGAGGCGAGACGAGGGGGGTCCCTCGTCTCGCCGAGCGATTCTCGCCGCCTTCGCGGCGGCCTCTCTTGTGACCGGATCGAGTTAGATCGCGGGCTTGCCGTCCTTGCCCTTGATCTCCTTCCACTCGTTCTTGACGAGGGCGACGACGTTGTCGGGCAGCGGCACGTAGTCGAGGTCGACAGCGAGCTTGTCGCCGTTCTTGTAGGCCCAGTCGAAGAACTTGAGCACTTCGGCGGTCTTCGCGACGTCAGCCGGCTCCTTGTAGACGAGGACGAAGGTGGCCGCGGTGATCGGCCAGGCGTCGTCGCCGCCCTGGTTGGTCAGCGCGATGCCGAAGCCCGGAGCCGACTTCCAGTCGGCGCTGGCGGCGGCGGCCTGGAACGACTTGTCGTCGGGCTGCGGGAATTTGCCGGCCTTGTTCTGGATCAGCGTGTAGCTGAGCTTGTTCTGCTTGGCATAGGCCGACTCGACGTAGCCGATGGAGTTCGGCACCTGCTTGACGGTGGCGGTGACGCCCTCGTTGCCCTTGCCGCCCTGTCCGGCCGGCCAGGAGATGGTCGTCGCCGCACCGAATTCCTTCTTCCAGGTCTCGGAGACCGAGCTCAGGTAGGTGGTAAAGATGTTGGTCGTGCCCGATGCGTCGGAGCGGTAGACCGGAGTGATCGGCGAGTCGGGGAGCTTCAGGCCCTCGTTGATCTTGGCGATCTTGGGGTCGCTCCACTTGGTGATCCTGTTGGCGTAGATGTCGGCGATGAGCTCGCCGGTCAGCTTGAGCTTGCCCGGCTCGACGCCGGCGACGTTCACGACGGTCACGACGCCGCCCATGACGGTCGGAAACTGCACGAGGCCATCCTTGGCGAGGGTCTCACCCTTGAGGGGAGCGTCGGTCGCGCCGAAATCGACGGTCTTGGCCTGGATCTGCTTGATGCCACCGCCCGAGCCGATCGACTGGTAGTTCAGGCCGGTGCCCGTATCCTTGCGGTAGGCCTCCGCCCATTTCGAATAGACCGGGAAGGGGAAGGTCGCGCCGGCGCCGGTGATGTCGGCGGCAAGTGTTGAGGTCGCGATCTGCGCGGTGGCGAGCCCGAGGGCGAGCGCGTAGGCGAAGGGTTTCATGGAGTTTCTCCAGGTTCGTTCGGTCGCCGATCATCCGTGACGGACATGTCCACGCGGGTCGGCGAACCCTTCGGTTCGCCGGTCGCCCTCAGGACCGGCACCGCTGTAGACGGCGGCTGGCGGACCGTTACCGTCTCGACGATGCCGGCCATATGACGCTGACATGACGAATGGATGACAGCGACCGCGGCCGCGCTCAACAAGGTGTCCCCGATCCGCTCATCATTCACATGAGCGGTGGACGGCACGGTTCGGCCCCTTCGTGCGTTTATTGTCCCGGACGACGGGCAGCTCTGTCCTCGTCGCAGAGGAAAGGCCCAGAACGGGGCTCATCTGCGGAGGTGGCGAACCGTGGCGAACGATACGATCGATGAGCCGATGGCCGATTCTCCCGAAGACGCGGCTTTTCTCGCTCTCCATGCGGAGCGCCAAGCGGTCGAACGGGACCTCGTCCTGGTTCGGCAACGCCGGCTCTATGGACAGGATTCGGAGGATGTCGCTAAGGCAGAGCGGGACGAGCCGGCGCTTCTGACGAGGCTCGACCGGATCCTCACGCAGCTCAGGGCGGCGGAGTACAAGCGCCAGCCCGGCGCGAGACGCTGGTAAGCCGATTCCGCTTCAGGCGACGCGAAGGCGGTCGCGTTCGCGGTGGCGGAGCCGGAGGAGCAGTTCGACCTGGGTATCGGTGATCGGCTCGGCGTCGCACAGCACCGCGTAGAGCGAGCGTAGCTCGGTCCCCAGGCGGGCGCGGGCATCGTGGGTGATCGTCGGCAGGCCGATCGATTGCGGCAGAGTATCCGTCTGACCCGAATCGTTGGCGCAATCCGTAATGATGTCCATGTCGCGATCCACCCAGCCGCCCTCTTCCGACTCCCGAGGCGAGCGTGAGGACCCACGGTCCGCTAACATGGTTAACAAAGCGTTAAGATTTTTTCCTCATGCGTCGGCAGCTTCGATCAGGCTCGCCGCCGCGGCGCGGGCCTCGTCGGTGACCGTCGCTCCGGCGAGCATCCGGGCGATCTCTTCCCTACGGGCCGGAGGCGCCAATGTGGCAACCCTGGTGGCGACCCGGTCACCACCCTTCACCGCGTCCTTGGCGATGAGGAAATGGGTGCCGGCTCGCGCGGCCACCTGGGGAGCATGCGTGACGGCGACGACCTGCACCCGGGCGGCGAGACGGGCGAGGCGGGCGCCGATGGCATCGGCCACGGCCCCGCCGACGCCGGTATCGATCTCGTCGAAAATGAGGGTCGGGGCCGAGCCCTTGTCGGCGAGCACCACCTTGAGGGCGAGCATGAAGCGCGAGAGCTCGCCGCCCGAGGCGACCTTCATCATCGGCCCGGCGCGGGTACCGGGATTGGTCTGCGCCCAGAACTCGACCCGGTCGAGGCCCCCGGCATCCCGCGATTCTGGGTCGCTGACGATTTCGGTGATGAAGCGGGCGCGTTCGAGTTTCAGCGGCGGCAATTCGGCCTTCACGGCGGCGTCGAGATTGCGCGCAGCCCTGCGGCGGCCTTCGCTCAGCTTGGTGGCGGCCTTGAGATAGGAGGTCTCGGCCGTCCCGAGAGCCGCCTCGAGGCCGCCGAGGGCCTCCTCGCCGGCATCCATGGCGGCGACGTCAGCCAGATAGCGCTCGCGCAGCTGCGCGAGGTCGTCCGCTGCGACGTCGTATTTGCGCGCAGCCGCGCGCAGAGCGAACAGGCGTTCCTCGGTCCGTTCGAGGTCCCGCGGATCGAATTCGGTTTCCCTCACCGCCGCATCGAGGACCGCTCGGGCTTCGTCGAGGGCGACGAGGGCCGCATCAAGTGCGGCGATGCAGGGATCGACCAGGGCGGGAAGCTGGGAGGATCGGCGCTCCAGCTTGCGCAGGGCCGAGGACAGGTGCGGCACGCCGGAATGGGCGCCGCCGGTGGCCTCCAGCGCTTCGTTCAGCTCGCGCGCCACCTTTTCGCTCTGCTGCATGATGCTGCGGCGCTCGGCGAGCTGCGCTTCCTCGCCGGCTTTCGGATCGAGGATCTCCAGCTCGGCGACGGCGTGGCGCAGAAAATCGGATTCCTTGCGCGCCGCCTCGACGCGAGCACGATGGCTGGCAAGCGCCGCTTTTGCGGCACGGACGGACTTTGCCGCTTCGCCCACCTGCGAGACCTGCCCGAGGAGGCCGCCGAAGGCGTCGAGGATGGCGCGATGCGTTCCCGAATCGGCCAACGCGCGGTCGTCGTGCTGGCCGTGGATCTCGACGAGCGAAGCGCCCACCGCCCGCAGCACCTGGACTCCCACCGGCTGGTCGTTGACGAAGGCGCGGGTGCGCCCATCCGACATCTGCACGCGGCGCAGGATGATGTCGCCTTCGGTGTCGAGGTCGGACTCGGCCGCGATGAGACGGGCGGGATGGTCGAGGGGAACGTCGAAGACCGCGGTTACGCCGCCCTGGCTCTCGCCCTGGCGCACCAGTCGGCCATCGCCGCGGCCGCCGAGGGCAAGGGCGAAGGCATCGAGAAGGATCGACTTGCCGGCGCCGGTCTCGCCGGTCAGGACGGAGAGGCCTTCGCGAAAACCGAGCTCGAGTCGATCGATCAGGACGATGTCGCGGATCGCAAGCTGGATCAGCATGCCGCGTGCGGGGCCTTGGCTGGAGGGCGTCTGGCCGCTGTTTAAGGCGAAGCGACGCGCGCTTCACCTCAAAAGATCGCCGCGGGCTTCGTCAGCGTCGCGGCGACACGCGTTTACTGCGCTTCGGCGGTGCGGCCGATGACCGACCGGTACACTTTGCTGAGCCAGGAGCTCCGCTCTTCCCGCGGCTCCAGACCACCGGACTGAAGGAGCTTGTAGGCATCCTTGTACCAGGGACTGTCCGGGAAGTTGTGTCCGAGCACGGCCGCGGCGGTCTGAGCCTCGGCGGTGATGCCGAGTGCCATGTAGGCCTCGACCAGGCGCTCGAGGGCTTCCTCGGCATGGCGCGTCGTCTGATACTTGCTGACGACGTCGCGGAACCGGTTGATCGCCGCGGGGAAGTTGCGCTTCTCCAGGTAGAACCGGCCGATCTCCATCTCCTTGCCGGCGAGCTGGTCGCGGGTGATCTGAATCTTGGCCTTGGCGTCGGCGGCGTATTCCGAAGTCGGATACTTCTGGACGAGTTCCTGCAGGCCGACGAGGGCTTTCTCGGCACGATCCTGGTCGCGGCTGACGTCGGGGATCTGCTTGTAGTGCGACATCGCCATCAAATACTGGGCGTAGGCCGCATCCTTGCTGGCCGGATGACGCTTGATGTAGCGCTGCGAGGCCGAAATCGCGTCCTCGTACTTCTGTCCCTCATAATTGGCGTAGGCGGTCATCAGCAGCGCTTTGCGCGACCATTCGGAATAGGAATACTGCTTGTCGAGGGCCTCGAACTTCTTGGCAGCAGCCTCGTAATCCCGGTCCTCCATCCTGGCCAGGCCCTCGCTGTAGAGCGTGTTGGCCGGGACGTCCGGGATCACCTCTGGCTTGTAGCGCTCGGCGAAGGGGTTGATCGAATCGAGGGCGTCGCAGCCGCCGAGGCCGAGGCCGCAGACGGCGAGCATCGCGGCCGCCAGCGCGGAGCGGTTGAGATCAGCCAAGGCCATTCCTGTCATCCCCCAACGGATACGGCCCTTCCGGCGCGCATCGTCAGCCATTGTATGAGTCTCGATCGAACGGAGCCGGCAAGATCGCCAGAATCACGGTGGGAGTCACCAGCGACAGCGGTACCGTTCACAGACGATGAACGTCTGACGGCAGATTTGGGCGCGAAAGCGGCGGCGGCGCGATACCCGCATTCGGCATGCCGGGCGTGTCTGGAATGCTACAGGTCGCCCGCGAAGGCGGCGAGGGTCAGGCCGGTGCCGAACTCGGCGATGGCGGCCTCGCGGCGGGTGCCGGCGCCTTCGAGGATGGCGTAGTTGGCCCGGTCGGCCAGGAGAGCGTCGATGATCGCGACGTTCATGCGGTGCCCGCCGCAATAGGAGCGATAGGCGCCCTGTATAGGCAGGCCGGCCAGTGCGAGGTCGCCGACCGCGTCGAGGAACTTGTGGCGGACGAACTCGTCGGCGAAGCGGAGCCCCTCGGGATTGACGACCGCGTTCTCGCCGACGGCCACGGTGTTCTCGAGGGAGGCACCGAGGGCGAAGCCCGCCTTCCAGTAGCGCTCGACGTCGCGCATCATGCCGAAGGTGCGGGCCGGCGCGATCTCGCGGCGGTAAGAGGCCGGCGTCAGGTCCATCGCCTTGCGGCTGCGCCCGATCACCGGGCTTTCGAAATCGATCTCGACGTCGAGGCGGAAGCCTCGGTCGATGGGGCGAAGCTCAGCGAAGGAGCGCTCGACCTGTACTCGCACCGTCCTGAGCACCTTGATCCAGCGGCGCTTGGCGCCGCAGCTCGTGGTACCTGCGGCGTCGATGGCATTCACGAAGGGAAGGGCGCTGCCGTCGAGGATCGGCATCTCGGGGCCGTCGATCTCGACGAGGGCGTTGTCGATCCCGAGCCCGAAGAAGGCGGACATCAGGTGCTCGATGGTGGCGACCGCGCCGCTCTCGACATCGCCGATCACCGTGCAGAGTTCGGTGGCGGAGACGCAGGCGTGATGGGCTTTGATGAGACGGTCGTTACCGCTCGAAATACCGGTGCGGAGGAAGGCGATACCATGGTTGGCGCTGGCCGGCCGGAGCGTGATCTCCACCGGGTTGCCGGAATGCACGCCGATCCCGCTGAGGGTCACCGGCGCCTTTAAAGTCGTTTGTTGGTTCGTTCGCATTCCATAGCCCCCGGCCGTGATCTGCATACCGCACTGCCGCATCATGGCAGGTGCGAAGCCCTTCGATCCGTCCGCTGCTTGAAGCCTCTGCGAGCGCTGACGGCGAAACCGCCGCGCCTTTTCTCGTTCCTCAGCCCCTATAGCCGCGCCGTCCAAAGCGTCCAAATCACGGTTTATTACGTACTGTTACAGACACGCTTTCCGATAGCGATCGCGATTCCAATTTGCCGCCAAAGACTTAACGCAAGCGAAAACCCGGGGTCCTGGAACCCCGGGGATGTTGCCTAAATGCCGCTGCGGCCTGCCGCCTGCTGGATCAGTTCGCCTGCCGTCGCAGAAAGGCGGGGATCTCCAGCTGGTCGTCGTCCATCATGCGGTTTTGCGGCAGCGCACGCCCCTGGGCGTCGAGGTGCCCCTGAGGCGCCCGATACTGCGGCACCTGAGCTGCTGCGGGACGCTTGGCGGGCTCGGCATGGACGGGCGGTGCCGGGGCGCGGACCGGAGCGGGCTGTGCCGGCTCCGCATCCTCGCGGCGTCCACCGAAGCCGACGGTCGCGAGCCGGCGCAACAGGGTCATGCGCTTCGAATCCACCGGTTGCTCGATCGGCTCCTCGCCCTGCTTGGCGCGGAGCTGGGCCTGGGCCGGCATCGGCAGGTCCTGGATCTGCGGCATGCGAGGGGCGCGGGCCACCGGCACCGCCGGGCGAGGCGGCGTGTACGGACCGGCGGCCGGCATCGGAGACGGCTCCTGCACAGGCGCCAGGGGCGGCTCGTAGGCGACGGCGGCACGCGGCTGGGTCTGGGTGAGCACGACCTCGTCGCGCACCGGCTGGGGGGCCGGAGCCTCGAACCGCACGGGCTCGGGCTTCGGCGCCATGGCCTCCGGCACAGGCGAAGCGGCCGCAACCGGTGCAGGGGCTACCTCGCCGCCGGCGGCGCGAAAGGTCGGCGCGGGCTGGCTGGCCCGCGCCCTCGCTTCCGCCCGCAGACGTTCGGCCACTTCCGCGATCCGCTGCTCGGTCTGTGCGATCTCGGTGCTGCTCTGGCCGCCATTGGCGGTGATCAGCGCCGGCTCGATCCCGGTGGCGACGACCGAGACGCGGATGATGCCGTCGAGGCTCTCGTCGAAGGTTGCGCCGAGGATAATGTTGGCGTCGGAATCGACCTCCTCGCGAATCCGGGTGGCGGCCTCGTCGAGCTCGTAGAGGGTAAGGTCGTTGCCGCCGGTGATGGAGATCAGCAGGCCGCGGGCGCCCTTCATCGAGACGTCGTCGAGGAGAGGGTTGGCGATGGCGGCTTCGGCGGCGCGGTTGGCGCGATTCTCGCCGGAGGCCTCGCCGGTGCCCATCATCGCCTTGCCCATGCCGCGCATGATCGCGCGGACGTCGGCGAAGTCGAGGTTGATCAGGCCTTCCTTGACCATCAGGTCGGTGATGCAGGCGACACCCGAATAGAGCACCTGGTCGGCCATCGCGAAGGCGTCGGCGAAGGTGGTCTTCTCGTTGGCGACCCGGAACAGGTTCTGGTTCGGGATCACGATCAGCGTGTCGACGGCGGCCTGGAGCTCCTGGATGCCGGCCTCGGCCGTGCGCATCCGGCGAACGCCCTCGAACTGGAAGGGCTTCGTCACGACGCCGACGGTGAGGATGCCCATGTCGCGGGCGGCCCGGGCGATGACCGGAGCCGCACCGGTGCCGGTGCCGCCGCCCATGCCTGCGGTGATGAAGCACATATGGGCGCCGGAGAGCTGGTCGCGGATCTCGTCGATCACCTCATCGGCCGCGGCCGATCCGACCTCGGGGTGCGAACCGGCGCCGAGACCTTGCGTGACGTTGAGGCCCATCTGGATGACGCGCTCGGCCTTCGAGGAGGTCAGCGCCTGGGCGTCGGTGTTGGCGACCACGAATTCGCAGCCGAGCAGGCCCGACTCGATCATGTTGTTGACGGCATTGCCGCCGGCTCCGCCGACACCGAAGACGGTGATGCGGGGCTTGAGTTCGCGGATATCCGGCGCTTGCAGGGAGATGGCCATGGGTGTCGAGCCTCGCGTGCCTTTCACGTTTCATTTTGACGCCCCGTCGAAGAAGAGCGCCGATTTGCTTGCGCCGGGCTTGCCCGGCTTTGGTTTAGAAGCTCTCGCGGAGCCAGCGTCCGACGCGCGAGAGGTAGCCGTCCGTTCCGGTCGCCGCGAAAGCGCCCTGCCCGCGCGGCTCGAAATGCTCCGCATGGGCGACCTGCGGGTAGACGAGGAGCCCGACGGCAGCCGAGAAGGCCGGCCCCTTGGCCGCCTCCGGCAGGCCGCGGATGCCGAGCGGACGCCCGATCCTGACCTGGCCCTGCATGATACGGCGGGTGACCTCGGGCAGGCCGACGAGTTGGCTGGCGCCCCCGGTGAGCACCACCCGGCGCCCGGCTTGGGCCGCGAAGCCGGCGCTCCGCAGGCGATCGCGAACGAGCTCGATCACCTCCTCGACGCGGGGGCGGATGATCCGCACGAGCTGCGAGCGCGGCACGTGGGTGGGGGCATCGGCCTCGTCCTCGCCGACGCCGTGGACAGCGATCATGTCCCTCTCGTCGGAGGCCGTGGAGATCGCCGAGCCGTAGAGGGTTTTCAGCCGTTCCGCCGCCGCGACGCGGGTCGAGAGGCCGCGGGCGATGTCCATGGTGACGTGGTGTCCGCCGACGGCGACGGCGTCGACATGGACGAGATGGCCGCCGGAGAAGACGCCGACGCTGGTGGTGCCGCCGCCCATGTCGACGACGCAGACGCCCATCTCGGCCTCATCGTCGACGAGGGCCGACAGGCCGGCGGCGTAGGGGGTCGCGATCACCGCCTCGACGCCGAGGTGGCAATGCTCCACCGCGAGCATGAGATTGCGTGCGGCCGCCGCCTCGCTGGTGACGACGTGGAGGTCGACCCCGAGTGCGTCGCCGATCATGCCCGAAGGATCGATCACCGCGCCCTGGCCATCGAGGGAGTAGCCGGTGGGCAGGGCGTGGAGCACGGCGCGGCCCGGACCGACGCCATGGGCGCTCGCCGTCTCCAACGCGCGCTCGACGTCGGCAGCGGTGACGGACCCTGTCCGCACCGGGACGCGCGCATCGAAGTGCTGCGAACCGATGCGGCCGCCGGAGATGTTGACGATGACCGACTGGACCTCGACCCGCGCCATCCGCTCGGCGGCGTGGACCGCCTGCCGGATCGCGCCTTCGGCGGCTTCGAGATCGACGATGGCGCCGCCCTTCAGCCCGTGCGAGCGCTGATGGCCGATGCCGATGATCCGGGCGAGGTGTGTGCGGCCCCGCAAGGACGACAGCGCCTCGGCCGGCTGCAGCTCCGCGATGAGGCAGACGACCTTGCTGGTGCCGATGTCGAGCACCGACAGAGTCGCGCTCCGCCGTGCGGAGAGCGGCTTCAGGCGGGGCGTCAGTCCGTGATGAGCGTGCATGGTGCTTACCGGACTTGTCGAGGACGGGCGGGGACGGAGAGACTGCGGTGCGGCGGGCGGATCGTGCACCTCATGTGCTGGTCCCCTTGGCCTTGGGCTTCTTCTGGAACTCCAGGCGGGCGGCGGCGGCCTCCTCGGTGAGGCGGACGACGACGCGGTCCGGCATGCGCAGGTCCACGGCGATGATGTCCTTCTCCAGGATGCGACTGTTCCGTTCGAGGCGGACGAGGCGGGCGAGGGCCTCCTGCGCACCGGTCTCGGGCAGCCGGATGTCGACGCCGTCGAGCTTCAGCGTCCAGCGCCGTCCGGAGACGTAGGTCCCTGCCTTGACGCGTTCGGCGAGAGGACCCGCCGCTTCGATGAGGGCGAGATAGTCTTGCAGGCGCAGGTTCGCGTCCTCGCCCACCACCAGCGGCAGGGAGGCGTAGCGGTCGTCCCGCATCTCGTCGATGACGGTGCCGTCGGCGGCTATCACCGACAATTCGCCGTTGCGCTGCCACAGGGCGGCGGGCTCGCGCTCGACCTGGGTGATCTGGATCTCGTTCGGGTAGATCTTGCGGACCGAGGCGCTTGCGATCAGCGGCACCCGCAGCAGGCGCTCGCGGGCCTCCTTCACATCGAGGAAGACGACGGACGAGCGGGCGTCGATTCCGGCGGCCTCCAGCACCTCGCGCTCGTAGAGCCGGGCGATCCCCGAGATGGTGACCCGCTCGACGCCGAACCCGGCGATACGGGCAAGGATGTCGAGGGGGCGCCCGTTCTCGGCGACGAAGCCGTCGTAGCGGCCGCTCGCGACGAAGCCGGAGATCGCGAGGGCGCCGAAGGCGGTGGCAAGACCCAAGGAACCAATGTGGCGCGGCAGGCGCTGCGCGAGCGGGATTCCGAAACGCTGGCGCCGGGAGGGAGAGAGACGGCGGCCGAGCACCGGAAGCCGGGCGGCGAGCCCCGAGAGGCGCGCGAGGGCTCGGCCCTCGCCGGCATAGCCGGCGCCGGTCAGCGGCCCAACGTTGCGTCCTCCACCATCCATCGGACGAGCTCACCGAATGACAGGCCCGCATGGGCCGCGATCTCGGGCACAAGGCTCGTCTGGGTCATGCCGGGTTGCGTGTTGACCTCCAAGACGACGAGGGCACCGGTTCCACCCGGTGTATCGTCGTAACGAAGGTCGGCACGGCTGACGCCCCGGCAGCCCAGTGCTTGATGCGCCGTTAACGACAACTCTTGGACACGCTGGTAAACATTTGGTTTAATTTCAGCCGGGAGAACGTGGATCGACCCCCCCTCGGCATACTTCGCATCGTAGTCGTACCACTCGCCTGAAGCAGGCTTGATCTCGATGACTCCGAGGGCCCTGTCGCCGATCACCGCGCAGGTCAGTTCGCGGCCCGCAACGTAAGTCTCGGCAAGGACTTGCTCGCCGTAGACCCACTCGTCCGAGCCGAGAATCTGTGGCGGATGCGAGCGCCCGTCGCGCACGATGATGACGCCCATCGACGAGCCTTCGGCGATCGGCTTGACGACGTAGGGCGGCGGCAGCGGGTGTGACTTCGCTGCATCGTGACGGTTAACGACGATGCCCTCCGGCACGCTCACGCCGGCCGCCTTCATGATCGTTTTGGCACGTTCCTTATGCATCGCCAGCGCCGAGGCGAGCACGCCCGAATGGGTGTAGGGAATCTTCAGGATTTCGAGCATGCCCTGAATCGTCCCATCCTCGCCGGCCGGCCCGTGCAGGGCGTTGAGGGCGACGTCGGGCTTCAGCTCGGTCAGGACGGTCGCGATATCGGGGCCGACATCGACGGGCGTGACGCGAAACCCCTCCCCTTCGAGCGCACGGGCGCAAGCGGTGCCGGAATTGAGCGAGACCTCCCGCTCGGAGGACCACCCTCCCATCAGGACGGCGACGTGCTTGGGCATGGGATGTCTCCTGGAAGGGAGGTCTAGGTTCAGGGATTGCCGATCATCGAGCGGACCCGGTCGAGGGCTCGCTCGGTCTCTTCAGGATGCAGGGCGCCGATCCGCCGAAGGACCCGCGAAGTTTCGAGGGCCGTGATCTTTATCGGCCGCAAGACGGAAGGGACGGCGAGCCCCGCCTGAGCCAAGTCCTCGATCACGAGATCGCCCGCCATCGCCGTGTTGCGCGCGCTCGTGATCATCGCAATCCAGACGAAGCCGAGGCGACCGGCCGCCTCTCCGGAAACGACGAGCGCCGGCCGGCGCTTCTCGGCGAGTCGATCCGAATATGGGAACGGCACGACGACGACCGATCCAGGGCTGAGCATGCCGACGTCAGAGGTCGGCATAGTCTTCGTCGTCGATCGGGCCGGCCCATTCGGTGAAGGCGACGAACGGATCCTCGCCCTCAAGCGGTGCCTTCTCGATGCGAATGCCATCCGGCGTGAGGAGGTAGCGGAGACGGTCCCCCGGCGCGATGCCAAGCCGCTCCCGCACCTCGGCCGGGAGAACGGTTTGGCTCTTCACCGAGACCTTTGAGTAGGCCGTTCGAATGGCACGGGCGTTCATGCGAGATCCCCGTTGCTTGACTTACGGCTTACCGTCTTACGCCAGCATTGTCGATTCCAATCCGCTTGATCTCCCAATCAAGCTCGATTCCGGAATTCTCCCGCACGCGCCGACGCACCTCCTCGCCGAGGCCCTCGATATCGGCGGCCGTGGCGCCGTCGCGGTTGATCAGGAAGTTGCAATGCATCTCCGACACCTGCGCGCCGCCGACGCGGAGCCCCCGGCAGCCGGCCGCGTCGACGAGTTGCCAGGCTTTGCCGCCCGGCGGGTTCTTGAAGGTCGATCCGCCGGTGCGCTCGCGGATCGGCTGGGCCGCCTCGCGGGCGGCGGTGACCCGCTCCATCTCCGCCTCGATCGCCGCGCGATCCCCTTCCCGCCCCTTGAACAGCGCGCTCGTGAAGATGATGTCGCCGGGCGCCGAGGAATGACGATAGGCGAACCCCATCTCGGCGTGGCCGAGGATGCGAAGGTTGCCTTGGCGGTCGATTCCGCGGGCCTCGACGAGCACGTCCGTGGTCTCGCCGCCATGGGCGCCGGCATTCATCCGTAGGGCGCCGCCGATCGAGCCGGGAATGCCACGGAAGAAGGCGAGCCCATCGAGGGAGGCTTCCGCCGCCGCCTTGGCGAGGCGCATGTCGGGCACGGCGGTGCCGGACCGCAGGCTGTCCCCGTCGATCTCGACCGAGCCGAAGGCCTTGCCGCCGAGACGGATCACGGCGCCCGGTACGCCGCCGTCGCGTACGATCAGGTTCGAGCCGAGGCCGATGACGGTGACGGGCATGTCCGGACCGATGACGGCGAGGAACGCGGCGAGATCCTCCTCGTCGGCGGGGCTGAACAGCACCTGCGCCGGCCCGCCCACGCGGAACCAGGTGAGGTCGGCGAGGGACTGGTTCGCGACGAGGCGCCCGCGCAAGGCGGGCGCACGGGCGCGGATGTCAGGAGTGATGTCGGGGAAGGGGGTCATGCGTGCTCCTCCCCTCTCCCCGCTTGCGGGGAGAGGGCCTCGTTCCCCTTGTCGGGAACGAGGCGAGCGGAGCGAAGGTGAGGGGGCTTCGTCGGAAGAGTCTCACTTGGAGAGACCCCCTCACCCTCGCCCTTCGGGCTCACGCCGGCCCCGGCAAGGGAGCCGGCGTCCTCTCCCCGCCCGCGGGGAGAGGGGGGGAGCGCTGCCAGAATCGTGTCGAGCACAACGCTGATCTCATTCATGATCTGATGATTCCAGAACCTGAGGATGCGGAAGCCCTGATTGGTCAACCAGACATCCCTGTCTTTGTCGTACGGGCTCTCGGCATGCTGACTACCGTCTGCCTCGACGATCAGCCTCGCCTCGCGGCAGGCTAAATCGACCACGTAGCGACCTATGCTTACCTGTCTGATGAACTTGAAACCGGCAAGTCGGCGGTCCCGTAGCCGATGCCATAATCGACGCTCCGCTTCGGTTTCGGTCCGCCTCAAGCGCCGGCGGAACCCCGTTTCTTCGGGGTCGCCGGAACTCATCGCGGCCTCACCCCTTCAACGCCGCCAACTCTCCCGGCAGGGCATAGGCCCATTGCGTGATCGTGCCGGCCCCTAAACATACGACGTAGTCGCCGGGCTTGGCGCGGCTTGCCACGAGACCGGCGAGATCCTCGGTGCGCTCCAGGGGCAGCGCGTCGCGGTGGCCGCGGGACTTCAGGCCGGAGACCAAGCCGTCGCGGTCCATGCCTTCGATCGGAGCCTCGCCGGCCGCGTAGACGGGGGCGACGATGACCGTGTCGGCATCGTTGAAGCAGGTGCAGAAATCGTCGAACAGCGAGGCGAGCCGGGTGTAGCGGTGCGGCTGGACGATGGCGACGACGTCGCCGTCGGTGGAGGCGCGTGCGGCTTTGAGCACTGCCTTGATCTCTACCGGATGGTGTCCGTAATCGTCGAAGATCTGGGCGCCGTTCCACTCGCCCGTCTTGGTGAAGCGCCGCTTCACCCCACCGAATCCGGCAAGCGCCTTACGGATCGCCTCCGGCTCGACACCGAGCTCGTGGGCGACGGCGAGAGCTGCGGTGGCGTTCAGCGCATTGTGCTTGCCGGGCATCGGCAGGACGAGGTCTTCCATCTCCAGGCGGAAGCCGGGACGGCGGTCGCGGATCATCACCCGGAAGCGGCTCTGGCCGCCCTTGAGGTCGACGTCGATCAGGCGGACATCGGCCTGCGGGTTCTCGCCATAGGTGATGATGCGGCGATCCTCGATATGCCCGACGAGGTCCTGCACCACCGGATGGTCGATGCACATCACGGCGAAGCCGTAGAACGGGATGTTGTCGATGAAGCGCCGGAAGGCGTCCTTGACCGCGTCGAACGAGCCGAAATGGTCGAGGTGCTCCGGGTCGATATTGGTGACGATGGCCACATCCGCCGGAAGCTTGAGGAAGGTGCCGTCCGATTCGTCGGCCTCCACCACCATCCACTCGCCCTCGCCCATGCGGGCATTGGTGCCGTAGGCGTTGATGATGCCGCCGTTGATGACCGTTGGGTCGAGGTTGCCGGCGTCGAGGAGCGTGGCGACCAGCGAGGTCGTCGTGGTCTTGCCGTGGGTGCCGGCGATGGCGACGCAGGACTTGAACCGCATCAGCTCGGCGAGCATCTCGGCGCGGCGCACCACCGGCAGGCGGCGCTCGCGGGCGGCAACGAGCTCGGGATTGTCGCGCTGGATCGCGGTCGAGACCACGACGAGGGCAGCGTCCTCGACATTCTCAGCCGCATGGCCGACGAAGGTCCGGATGCCCTTCTCGGCGAGACGCCGGACATTGGCGTTGTCGTTCGCATCCGAGCCCTGGACCGTGTAGCCGAGGTTCATCATCACCTCGGCGATGCCGGACATGCCGATGCCGCCGATGCCGATGAAGTGGATGGGGCCGAGCTTGTCGGGCAGCTTCATGGGAGCCAGTCTCGTTTAGGGCGGGGCCGACCAAGCGGACCCGTCGGAATCAGGTGCGCGCCGCCGTCGCGACGACGAGGTCGGCGAGCCGTTCGGCGGCGTCGTGAATGCCTGCGCTTTTGGCCGCTGCCGCCGCCGCGGTCAATTTTGCCGGCGTGGTGAAGAGGTCGACGAGCTCCGCCGTGAGGCGGTCGGGCGTGAAGGCCGATTGCGGAATCGCCAGAGCTGCGCCGATCGCCGCGAGTGTCGCGGCGTTGGCGGCCTGGTCCTGGTCCAGCGCGCCCGGTAGCGGCACCAGGATCGCCGGCCGGCCGATCGCAGCGAGCTCGGACACGGTCGAGGCGCCCGAGCGGCCGATGACGAGGTGGCTCCGAGCCATCCGGTCCGGCAGGTCCTTGAAGAACGGCGCAGTCTCCAGCCCGGCGAGGCCGAGGCCGAGATACAGGTTCTGGACCTCGGTGAGATCTTCGGCCCGGACCTGCTGCACGAGGTGGAGCCGCGCCCTCAGGTCGGCCGGGAGCTGGGCGATGGCTTTGGGCACCACCTGTCCCATCACGGCCGCGCCCTGGCTGCCGCCGAAGACGAGGAGATGAAGGCCGTCGACCTCGCCGAGCGCCGGATAGGCCATCTCTGCCGCCGACAGGACGGCTGGGCGCAGTGGGTTGCCGGTATGGGTGCGGGGCGCCGTCGCCTTGTCGGGGATGCCGCGTACCTCCCGGAAGCCGGTGGCGATGGCCCGCCCGCCGCGGGCGAGGAAAGCGTTGGCCCGGCCCATCACGGCATTCTGCTCGTGCAGGATCGTCGGGACCCGGAGGATCTGACCGGCGAGCATCGGCGGCACGGTCGGATAGCCGCCGAAGCCGACGATGGCGGCCGGGTTCAGGCGCCTGATCTCCTTGGCGGCGGCCCCGAAGCCGCGGCCGAGCGTGAGGAGGGCAGTCGCCCGCCTGACCAGCGAGCGGCCGGACGGTGTCGCCGACGCGATGGTGACGATCTCGGAGGCCGGAAAGCCGGTGGCGATGGAATCGACCCGCGCGTCGGTGGCGAGCGCCACCCGCAGGCCGCGAGCCCGCAGGGCATGAGCGAGGCTCTCGGCGGGAAACAGGTGCCCGCCGGTCCCGCCGGCGCAGAGCAGCACCGTCGCCTGCGCCACCGTCATCGCATCACTCCGGCCACGGTCGCCGGCGCGGTCCCGGGCGGCTTCTGGCTCAGCATCACCGTGCGCGGCCGCTTGCGGGTGAGCGCGATCAGGAACCCCATTCCGAGGGCCAGCGAGATCAGCGACGAGCCACCATAGGAGACGAAGGGCAGGGTCATGCCCTTGGCCGGCATCAGCCGCACGTTCACCGCCATGTTGATGCAGGCCTGCAAGCCGAACAATGTGGTCAACCCCGTGATCGCCAGGCGCGAGAAGGTGTCGTCGGTGCGCCGCGCCAGCTTCAGCCCGCGCATCACGATATAGGCGAAGAGGCAGACGAGGCCGAGGCAGACCAGCGCACCGAATTCCTCGCCGGTGACCGAGAAGATGAAGTCGGTATGGGCGTCGGGCAGGTGGCGCTTGGCGACGCCCTCCCCCGGCCCGGTGCCGAACCAGCCGCCGGAATGGAAGGATTCGCGCGCCCAGAACTCCTGGAAACTGTCGCCGGAATCCTTGTCCATGAAGCGGGTGATGCGCTCGCGGACATGGTGCAGGAAGCGGTAGGCCACCGCCACGCCGAGCAATCCGCCGAGGCCGAGGCCCGCGACCCAGAACCAGTGCAGGCCGGCCACGAAGAACAGCGAGCACCAGACGATGGTGATCAGCATGGTCTGGCCGAAATCCGGCTGCAGGACCAGCGGCACGATGGTGATCGGCAGGAGCAGGATGGCAAGAAGGCCGCCCGGCATGTCGCGGCGCTGCGCACCCTCGGAGAAGGCCCAGGCCGCCACGACGACGAAGGAGGGCTTCACGAATTCGGACGGCTGCAGGCCGAAGGACCCGAGCTGGATCCAGCGATGCGCGCCCTTGATCTCGGGGCCGAACTTGCCGGCCAGAATGCAGAGGGCGACGCCGACGATCCAGGTCCCGAGCGCCACGCGCCGGATATGGCGCAGGCTGAGAAACGAGACCGCCACGATGATGAGGAGCGTCGGCGCGAGATAGATCGCCTGGCGATTGAGGAAGTAGAAGGTCGGCAACCCGATCTTCTCGGCGACGGGCGGCCCACCGCCCATCAGGAAGACGAGGCCGGCCACCATCAACGCGGCGAGGCCCGCGAGCAGGCCCTTGTCGACCGTCCACCACCAATCGGTGAGGGGCGTGCGTTCCGCGCGGGACATCATGGGGAGCGCTCTCCGAACGCCGGAGACGGCCGGCGCGGCGCGATCCTGTGACGGAATGGTAAACCAATCCTTGCGAGCACCGCTCTTCCCTCTCCCCTCTGCGGGGGAGGGCTTTTCCCATCCGCTACGCCTTACACCCGAAGAACCCTGCCCGGATCGCATCGGCGTCGAGCTTGCGCCCGATGAACACCACTCGCGAGACGCGCGCCTCGTCTTCCTTCCACGGCCCCTGGAGATCGCCGTCGAGGATCATGTGGACGCCCTGGAAGACGAAGCGCTGAGGCTCGTTCGGAAAGGCGACGATGCCCTTGCAGCGCAGGATGTCGGGGCCCTGGACCTGGGTCAGGTTCGAGATCCAGGGCATGAACTTCTCAGGGTCCACCGGCCCGTCGATCCTAGCCGAGACCGATTGCATCTCGTCGTCGTGGTGATGGTGGTGGCCCTCCTCCAGGAACTCGGGCTCGATATCGAGGATGCGCCCGAGGTCGAAGGCATTGCGGTCGAGGACCGCGTCGAGGGGCACGTCGCAGCGGCTGGTGCGGTGGATCTTGGCGTAGGGGTTGATCGCGCGGATCTGGCCCTCGACCCGGTCGAGATCCTCAGCGGAGACGAGATCGGCCTTGTTCAGGAGGATGACGTCGGCGAAGGCGATCTGGTTCTTGGCCTCCGGCGCATCCTTGAGTCGGTCGGACAGCCACTTGGCGTCGGCCACCGTCACCACGGCGTCGAGCCGGGCGGCGTCGCCGACATCCTGGTCGACGAAGAAGGTCTGGGCCACCGGAGCCGGGTCGGCGAGGCCGGTCGTCTCGACGATGATCGCGTCGAACTTGCCGCGCCGCTTCACCAGGCCGTCCATGATGCGGATGAGGTCGCCGCGCACGGTGCAGCAGACGCAGCCGTTGTTCATCTCGAACACCTCTTCGTCGGCACCGACCACGAGGTCGTTGTCGATACCGATCTCGCCGAACTCGTTGACGATCACCGCGTAGCGCTTGCCGTGGTTCTCGGTGAGGATGCGGTTGAGGAGCGTCGTCTTGCCGGCGCCGAGGTAACCGGTGAGCACCGTGACGGGGATCTTCTGGGCAGCGTCGGACATGGCGGCTCTTTGCGGTTCGGATATCGGCGCGAGGGGCGCCCTTGTCGGCGATGTCATATCGTATCAGTCCCCGCCGGTGTGAAGGACGGCGGGCGGACTTACCGTCCCGTTCGTCGCGGGAACGTCATCCGACCGCAATTGGCGACGCGTCGGCGACGGCTTGACCCGCGCCGAGTTCGGACGCTTCCTCCGACCGCGTCCGAGGTCGCCGAGCACGAGCGGCCGGGAGGTGAGCGAAGGAAGTGCCCATGCCGGTTCAGGTTTCTCATGCCGAAGAGTTAACTCGTCGATGAGGATGTCGCGGACCCGCCGCGAGGCCCTGTTCGGCGGCCTCTGCCTGTGCTGCCTGCCGACGCTCGGGCGCGCCGCCGATGCCTTCGCGATGGAGGAGATCGGCCCCGGCATCTTCATGCGGCGCGGCATCGACGGCGAGGCCACGGCCGAGAACGCCGACGCCATCGCGAATATCGGCTTCATCGTCGGCGACGAGGCCGTGCTGGTGACGGAGAGCGGCGGCAGCCATGCCGACGGCGCCTGGCTTCGCGCCGAAATCGTCAAGCGTACGGCCAAGCCCATTCGCCACGTGGTTCTCACCCACGTCCACCCGGACCATTGCTTCGGCGCATCCGCCTTCGCTCAGGACTACCCGACCTTCATCGGCCATCACGGCTTGAGCGCCGCCCTCGATTCGCGCGGCGAGTTCTATCGCGGCCGCCTCGCCGAAGTTCTAGGTGCAGAGCGAGCGGGGACGGTGGTCAAGCCGACGATGAACGTGGCCGATACCGCCGAGATCGATCTCGGCGGCCGCACCTTGCGGCTGACGGCGCACGGCACCGCCCATACCAATTGCGACCTCTCGATGCTCGATACGCGCAGCGGCATCCTGTTTCCCGCCGACCTGCTCTTCGTCGCCCGCATTCCCTCGCTCGACGGCAGTCTCGTCGGGTGGCTGAAGGAGGTGGAACGCCTCAAGGGCATGGGCGCGGCCAAGGCGGTGCCGGGCCACGGCCCGACCCTCGTCGACCTCGCGCCCGCTCTGGCCGATCTCACCCGCTACCTATCGGTCCTTCGCGATGGGACCCGCGAAGCCATCTCGACCGACATGCCGATCGAGAAGGCCGTGCAGACCGTCGGGCGTGACGAGGGGGACAAGTGGCTCCTGTTCGACAGCTATCACGGGCGCAACGTCACTCAGGCCTACAAGGAGCTTGAGTGGGAATGATTGTGCGCTACACTTCACATCGAGGAGACGCACCATGAAACATCTTGCCGTGGCCTTCGGCCTATCCCTCTCGGTCCTGACCAGCCCCGCCTGGGCGCTCGGTGCGGGCGACGACGATTCCGAGAGACTGGCCCGCTGGAAGGAGATCCAGACCTCGATCTTCGGCGAGCGCAAGCTCGAGGCGACCGAGGCGATGGTGAAGATCGACGCGCCGAACCGCGCCATGGATGCCTCGCTGGTGCCGATCACCCTGACCATGCCCGAGAAGGACAAGATCACGGGGCTGCACCTCGTCATCGACGACAACCCGTCGCCCTACGCGGCGAAGTTCACCTTCGGGCCGGCGGCCGACCCGGGCGAGATCAAGCTGCGCGTGCGGGTGAACAACTACACCAATATCCATGCCATCGCCGAGACGAAGGATGGCAAGCTCCTCGAGACGGTGAAGTTCGTCAAAGCCTCGGGCGGCTGCTCGGCTCCCATGGGCATGACGGACGAGGAGGCGATGAAGGGCATGGGCGAGATGCGCATGAAGTTCGCCGGCGATGCCGCTCCGGGCAAGCCGATGGAGGCGACCCTGATGATCCGCCACCCGAACTTCAGCGGCATGCAGATGAACCAGGTGACGCGCGACTACACTCCGGCGCGCTACATCACGAAGGTCGAGGTCTCGCGCGGATCGTCCAACGTCTTCACCCTCGACGGCGACATCTCAATCTCCTCGAACCCGGTGATCGGCTTCTCGTTCGTTCCGGAGGGCAAGGAGCCGATCCGCGTGGTGGCGATCGACAACCAGAACGGCCGCTGGGAGCACAGCTTCACGGCTCCGGCCGTCAGCAACTGACCGGAATGGGCTTTCTGTCAGGCCGCGCGGCTCGCGCTATCGTGGCCATCGCCGGGTCCTTGCTGCTGATGGCGGCAGGCCCGGCGGATTCCCCGGTCAACGTGCCGGAGCCGGACGGGCTCTGGACGGGACCGGCCCGGGGCTACACGCCGGCGACGTTGCAGGGAGCGACTGTCCTCGATCTCGACAGCCTCGACGCACTGATCGCGAAGGAGAAGCCGGTTCTCCTCGACGTGTCTCTCGAGGACCATCGGCCGAAAGGCTTCCCCGAGAACCGGCCCTGGCTACCGACCCATCGCTCCCTGCCCGGAAGCGTGTGGATGCCCGGTGCAGGCGCAGCGCCCCTCGATCCCGCCGCGGAGGCGGTGCTTCTTGCCCGGATCGCCGCGCTCACCGCGGGCGACCGAACTCGGGCCGTGGTGGCCTTCTGCCGTCCGGAATGCTGGGGCAGCTGGAATCTCGGCAAGCGCCTTGTCCAGCAGGGCTACACCAATGTGTTCTGGTTCCCCGAGGGCATCGAGGGCTGGCAGGACCGTCACCCCACCGTCGCGACCAAGCCCGACCCGGATTGGGAAGCGCGGCCGAAGCCGGTCCGAGGCGAGGGAGCACAACGCTGACGACTTCGCGAGGCGATGCGAAAATTCAGCAACTTCAACGACCTCCACCCCTATGGCCATGTTGACTTCGGACGCGATGTGGCGGAAACAAGGCACGCGTCTGACGACCCGACGTTTAGGGAGAAAACGCCCACAAGGGCGGTGACTGACCGGGGACCGCGACGCCATCGCGCCCCTCGCCGAACGGCCGCTTTCATCTGGCTGGCCGCGGCCGACTTCACGATCCAATCCGGTGCATCGCGCTCGAAGGACGTGTAGAAGCGTTCCTGCGACCACTATCGCGCGGCCTCGCCCTGCACGGAGCAGAGATGTGATCCCGGCGAACGGTTCGGCATGAGAAACCGGATGGACGAGCCATGTCGCAGGTTGTGACGTCACGACGCCTTCGGGCGATCGATATGGCCGCGCGCAAGGCGGAAGGCCGCAAGATCATCGCGCTCACCGCTTATCATGCGCATACGGCGAGCATCCTCGACGAGCATTGCGATTTCATCCTCGTGGGCGATTCCCTCGGCATGGTCATGCACGGCATGGAGACAACCCTGCCGGTGACCCTCGAGATGATGATCGTCCAGGCGCAAGCCGTCATGCGGGGCACGAAGCGCGCCCTCGTCGTCGTCGACATGCCGTTCGGATCCTACGAGGCGAGCCGCGAGCAGGCCTTCATGAATGCGGCCCGCGTCCTCAAGGAGACTGGCGCCGGCGCCATCAAGATGGAGGGCGGCGCGCGCTTCGCCGAGACGGTCGCCTTTCTCGTCGAGCGCGGCGTGCCGGTGATGGGCCATATCGGGCTCACCCCGCAATCGGTGAACACGATGGGCGGCTTCAAGGTCCAGGGCCGGGGCGAGGACGGCCAGCGCCGCCTGATGGAGGACGCCCGCGCCATCAGCCAGGCCGGCGCCTTCGCCATCGTGCTCGAAGGCATCGTCGAGCCGGTGGCACGCGCCATCGCGGCCGACCGGTCCCTCGCCGCAGCCACCATCGGCATCGGCGCCTCGTCCGAATGCGACGGCCAGATCTTGGTCCTGGAGGATATGCTGGGTCTGAGCGATCGCGTGCCGAAATTCGTCAAGCGGTTCGGCAGCCTGCGCGGCCAGATCGAGGCCGCCGTGCGCGACTACGCCGAGGAGGTCCGCAGCGGACGCTTCCCGGCCGAAGAGAACACGTACTGACCGGGCATTAGTTCATTCGTTGTGATATCGACGCTGCGCCGGACAATTGAGTTCACCCGAGGCCCTGCGAGGACGCCTTGTTCCGCGAGGATCGTTCCCGGTCCCTGTGGGTCGATTTCGTCGCTGCATGATTCCTCGCCGTCTTCCATCTTCGGACTTTAGAAAGAAGCGCGCTTACCCGACGGAATGCGTGCTCGTTCATGTAATACCGGTGATCGAGATCCCAAGCATTTCCGGACCGCGAAGAGAGGCGCCGGGGCGGTAGGGCGGCGGGTCGGCGAGGAGGCGTGGATCGTGCAGGCGCCGGCACAGCGCCAGCAGCGCGATCTCCGCCTGGATCCGGGCGAGTGGGGCGCCGACGCAGTAATGCAGGCCGCCGCCGAAGCCGAAATGCTGGATGTCGGGGCGGTCCGGATCGAACCTGTCCGGATCGGCGAAGCGGGCCGGGTCGCGGTTGGCGGCCGCGAACAGCAGGATGATGGCCGTGCCTTTCGGAATGATGGTGCCGCCGATGTCGATGTCACCGAGGGCCTTGCGCGTCCGGAAGTGGACCGGCGGCTCATAGCGCAGCAATTCCTCGATCACGCGGGGCGCGCGCGCCGGCTCGGACTTCAGCCGCTCCAGCTCGTCGGGGTGGCGCAGGAGGGTGAGCATGCCGTTGGTGATGAGATTGACCGTGGTCTCGTGGCCGGCGACCAAGAGGAGGATCGCCGTCGAGATGAGGTCGACCTCGCCCATCCGGGCTTCACCGGAGGCGCCTCTGGCGGCGAGCCCGCTCAGCATGTCGCCGGTCGGGTGGCGGCGCTTGGCCTTGATCAGGGCGCGCATGTAGGAGGCGATCGCGTCGAACGCGGCGACGTTGGCCCGGCGGGTCGCCTCGTCGCCGCGCGCATCCGGCTCCAGGGCCGTGGCGAGTTGCGTCGCCCAGGCCTGGAACTGCGGCTCGTCCGCCTCAGGCACGCCGAGGAGGTCGCAGATCACCGCCACGGGCAACGGATAGGACAGGTCCTCGACGAGACAGACCTCGTCGCGGCCGCGGCAGTTCTCGATCAGCGCGTCCACCAATGACGAGACCCGCCCATGGAGCGCGCGCACCCTCTCCACGCCGAACTCGGCCATGACGAAGCCCCTGAGGGCGTCGTGAGCCGGCGGGTCCCGGAAGATCAGCGGACGGTGGGCGTTGGCGACCCGGTCCTTGAGCGGGTTCAGGAACCAGTCCTTAAGCGGATTGCCGGTGCGCGGCCGGCGCGAGGGCGGCAGGTCCTCGGAGCTGAGGCGCGGATCGAAAACGAGACTTCGGATCGCCGCGTGGGTGCTCACCACGACCTTGCCGTCGCTCTGGCGGGCCACCGGCGTCTCCCGAAGACGCGCGTAGAGCGGGTAGGGATCCGCGCGGTTGGCCGGGTCCAGCACCTGCGAGAACAGCGTGTCGTCAGCCATGCGCTCCTCCCATCGCCACGCCATGGTGCCGTGCGGCACGCGGGGGCGGGAAGCCGGGCGGCAGCGAGGTGATCGCAGGCTGGTCGTTCGCATCCCGGATCGGCGGAAACGGACGGCGGGCCGCAACACGCTCGGCATAGGCCGGCAGCCACCGCGCCTCGTCGAAGGATACGGCCGCGATGCTGCGCCCGGCCTGGCCGTAGACCGCGAGGAAGCGCCGCGCGGCGAGGGAGCCCTGCACGACAGCAAGGCTGTCGGCCCCCTCCGTCAGGCCGACGGCCTTGATGTTGATGCCGAACTGGCTCGACCAGAAGGCCGGCAGGTGATCGTAAGGCCGCTGATCGTCCGGAGCGGCCAGCATGTTGCGCGCGGCGTGGCGAGCTTGCTCGACGGCGTTGCCCCAGTGCTCGATGCTGACGAGGCGTCCGTCGTAGAGCGGGATCGGCCAGCGCGCGACGTCGCCGGCGGCGTAGATCTCCGGAACGGCGGTTCCGTCGGCGGTGAGGACGCGGCAGGCCCCATCGCAGGTAACGCCGCCGGCATCCGCCATGAGGGCGGCGGCGGCGAGCCAGCCCGTGGCGCGCACCGCGCCAAGGGCGACGATCACGAGATCCGCATCGATCGCCGCTCCGTTCGACAAGGCCACGCGGCGAACGGCGCCATCGCCCTCCAGTGCCCGCACCTGCGTCCCCGGCCTGAAGTCGACGCCGGCATCCCGGAGGCATCCGGCGATCACGCCGCCGATGGCGCCGCCGAGGGAGCGGGCGAGCGGCGTCGGGTTGGGATCGATCAGGGTGACCGGCAGTCCGAGATCCCGGCAGCAGGATGCCGCCTCGCAGCCGATCAGGCCGGCACCGACGATGACGACGCGGCCAGGATTCTTCACGAGCGCCGCACGCAGGTCGGCTGCATCGTCCCGTCCGCGCAAAGTGTGAACGCCGGAGAGCCGGGCCGCCTCCGGATCGGGCCAGGGCCTCGCCTGGGCGCCGGTGGCGATGAGAAGTCGATCGAAGCTCAGCGCGGTGCCCCCCGCCAGAGCGATGATGCGCGCCTCGCGATCGAGCTTGATCGCGGCTTGGCCGAGGTGCCATCGCGCATCGAGGCTGACGAGGTTGGGGAGTTGGGTGGCGCCGGCCGCCAACTCTCCGGCGAGCACGTGCTTGGACAGCGGAGGCCTATCGTAGGGACGGTAGGGTTCGTCGCCGACGATCGAGAGCGGCCCGTCATAGCCGTTGAGGCGCAAGGCCTCCGCACCGCGCAGGCCGGCCAGCGACGCACCGACGATGGCGATCCCTAAAGGTTCGGGCGTTCCGCTCATCGGGCGGTGCCGGGAGGGCGCTTCAGATCAATATCGGCGAACGCTACGCTGATGGCGTGCACCGGGCACGCCTCGACCGCCCGTTCGATCTCCGCCCTCTCGTGGTTCGGCGGCGCGGGATCGTAGAACAGGATCTCGCGGCCGCGCAGTTCGAAGCGACCGGGGGCCGCGTAGCAGCATTGCGCGTAGCCCTGGCAGCGGTTGAGGTCGACGACGACACGCACGATCAGGATGCTCCTACTGGATCTCGCAGGGGGTCAGGGTTCGGATCCGATCGCTCGGCAGCGCTTTCGCCGAATGCCGACGCCGGAGTGAGACGCGCACGAGCGAAAGGGCTCCCAACCGCACTGTCTCCGCCCTGTCATTCGGCGCTTCTCCATCGGAGTTGCGAGGAGCCGTGCGGTTTCTCACGCCGCCTCTCGCCTCCCGCGCGGGACCCGTAACCTGCCCGGACGCGATGGCGAGATGGCCGATAATCGGCCGAGCCGAGCGCCGTTCGGCGTCGGCCGCCGACGCAACAGGAGGCCGCCATGAAGGTTCTGCTCGCCGCGACACCGCTCACCGGACACGTCAATCCTCTGCTCGCGCTGGCCGGTCTCCTGACGGCACGCGGCGATAACGTCCTGTTCGTGACCGGGGCGGCCTTCGAGGCGAAAGTCGAGGCGGCCGGCTTGCGCTACGCGTGGATCGCGGCGGAAGGCGAGCCGGAATTCCGGGCCACGGACCTTCCCGCAGGCGCCGAGCGGTCGCGGCGGGAGTTCGAGCGCCGCTTCGTCTACGCGATGCCCGGCCAGGCGGAACGATTGCGCGCGCTCATCGCCGAAGAAAAGCCCGACGTGATCGTCGCCGGCTGCATGGTGCTCGGGATACTGCCCCTCCTGCTCGGTGCGGGACCGCGACCGCGGATCGTGATCTACAACGTAAGCTTCCTGTTTCACGATCGGCTCGACAACGCACCGCTCGGCTTCGGCCTGCCTCCCGCCAGGAATGCCGAGGACGCCGCTCGCTACGGCGCCCTGAAGGCGAGCGTCGATGTCGCCTTCACCGACCCGGTGCGCCGCTATACCGATGGACTTCTGGCCAATGAGGGATTGCCCGGGCTGCCAGCCTCGCTGACGCAATCGATCGTGACCTTGCCCGATGCCTTCGTCCAAGCCACCGTGCCGGAGTTCGAGTTCGATTACGGCCCGCTGCCGCCCAGCGTCCACTTCGTCGGCGCTCTCCCTGTGCCGGCGGTCGCCGCCGCCCTTCCGGAATGGTGGGATCGGCGCGATCCGTCGCGTCGTATCGTGCTCGTGACCCAGGGCACACTGGCGAACTGGTCTGCCCCCGTTAGGTGGCCCGGTTCAAATCTAATGCATTGCAAGCTTGTCGACCAAGCTTGAGGTGGCCGGCGAAGTGGGTTGGGGTGGCGCAGCCGGCCACGGCACGGCAGCTGGTGCCGGCGGTTTGTAGCCGTTCAACCCGGCGCCAACGAGGCGCGCCGTGGCCGGATCGGATTGGCCGCCATCGATGGGGGCGGGCACCCACGAG
>NZ_JAIETD010000102.1 GCF_019745455.1 Methylobacterium sp. | reverse complement strand
ACACCAAGCCCATCGATCAGCCGATTGACCTCGCAGCCTGAAACGATACCCTCGTGTTATCGGAGATCGCGCCGCACCGAATTCCAACCACTTTCCGGACGGCACCCTAGGGGCGGTGGCTAGACGGCGGGCCGTCGCTCGCGGAGCTGTCATCTCTGCTGTGCCCGTGCCCGCCATGCATGAAGAGATGGAGGAGCGGGCAGGCCAGGAGCAGGAGCCAGGGCAGGACTCCGAACAGGTGGGCCTGGTGCTCGGTCAGGAGATAGAACGCGCCGATCAGGAGAAAGCCGATCAAGGCGAGCTTCACCACGCGAGCCGACGCGTTCGGCTTGACCGAGCGTTCATGGGATTGGGTCATGGAACCTCCTTGCTCCCTGACGCGGCGGCGCCTTGCGGGTGCGCGCCGGACGGTGCCGGCGCCTCGTCGCAGCCGCAGTTGAGGAAGCCCTGCTCCACGCAGACGACGCACATTTCCTCAAGGCGCTTCTTGAGGGCCTGGCGCCCGCGGTGCAGCCGCACCGTGATGGTGTTGACGCTCGTCCCGAGGCTGACCGCAACCCGATCGCGGGGCTCCCCGAGCAGGTCGATGCGCCAGATCACCTCCGAGTGTTCCGGCTTGAGGGTCGGCAGCAGCTTGTAGAGGCAGTCGCACACCGCCTTGTCGATCTCCGCGTCCGGCTCGACCGCGAAGACATCCATCTCATCCGTCGGCATCGTCACCTCCCGCCGCCGCCGCGTGATCGCCCGGCGCTGATGGTCGACGATGGCGGTGGCGAGGAGCCGGCTAAGCCAGCCGCGCACCGAGCGGATGTCGCGCAGATCCCCTGCGCGTTCGATCGCGCGCAGCATGAAAGCCTGAAGGACCTCCTCCGCCTCGCTCTCGCTGCCTAAGCGCCGCTGCAGGAAGCCGAGGAGGTCGCGATAGCTTTCAACCAGAACCCGGCGCACGGCCGCGTCGGCGGCCTGAGCCGCCTCGCCCGCCGGACTGTCCGACCTCTTCTCGTCTTTGCCGTCTTCGTTCATCGTTTATCGCCGATGCTCTTATAGACGCGCTGCACCCCTGATCTTACAGCCATGGTCAGGCCGCCGCTCGCGCAGAGACGTTACGCGGCTCCCTTGATCTGGTCAGATCGGGACTAAGCACCCCGTCGCGAGAGACCTCACCCGGTCTCGCCGATCCGGATCTTCGCGTCGGAGACGAAGGTGTAGGGCGGGATCGGCAGGTTGATCGGCGCCGGCCCGCGGCGCACGCGGCCCGAGGTGTCGAACAGCGAACCGTGGCAGGGGCAGAACCAGCCCTCGTGCTGGCCTTGGTGGCCGAGCGGCACGCAGCCCAGATGCGTGCAGTTACCGTAGACGACGAGCCATTGGTCGCGGCCTTCCTTGACGCGCGCCTGATCCGGCTGCGGGTCGATCAAGGCCTCGAGCGGCGCCGCGCGTGCTTCGGCGATTTCCTTCTCCGTTCGGTGGCGGACGAAGATCAGCTTGCCGCGCCAGAACACCTTGACGATCTGGCCCTGCGCGATCGGCGCGAGATCGAGCTCGACCGGTGCGCCGGACGCGATGGTTTCAGCATCGGGCGCAAGCGAAGCGATGAACGGCCAGGCCGCCGCACCCGCACCGACTGCCGCAGCAGCGCCGGTTGCAATGAAGAGGAAGTCGCGTCGGGTCGGCTCGGCGGCCGGAACAGCAAGTGCATCAGACATAGCCTTGAAATCGCGTTGCCGAGGCTTGTAGGCAAGAAGCAGCGGCACATGAACGCGAGAGCGCAACCCTCGCATTCCAGCAGAGCATACCCCGTGACGTAGTCGAAACAGCCAGATCGATCGCGAGGTGGTCCGTAACATGCATCCGGAAGAGCTTGTTGTGGGGCCAGCTTCTCCTTCAACCTGCACCTGTGACGACATCCGGGGTTCGATGCGGCCTAGCTTGGACCGCAGCGGTCACGGCTCGCCGGTACTGGATTGATAAGGGGACTGTGGTATCAACCGACCTGCAGGCTGAGCCGACCGAATGCATTGTCATCCCTGGCACCGCTTACCGAGACCATGGCTCGCCTGGGCCCGGATCCAATTGGGGGTCAGAGCATGTGGGACCGTCGTCAGCTTCTCGGATCGTATGTAGCCGTGGCCGCTGCCGGCACCATCGCGGGTGCCGTTCGGGCTCAGGGGTCGGGTGGTGCGGCACCTGCCATGCCAGGGATGATGCAGGGTATGATGACTCGGGAGGAGTGCATCGATAGCTGTCTCAAGTCACACCGCATGTGTCTGGAGACGGCGCGCTACTGCACGGAGAAGGGCGGAGTTCACGTCGCGCCCGCCCATCTGGCGCTGCTGCTCGATTGCGCCGAGATGTGCCAAACGACTGCCAACTCCTTGCTTCGCAGTTCGCCACAGCACGGCGTGATCTGTGGCGCCTGCGCTCAGCTGTGCGAGGCTTGTGCGCGAGATTGCGACGCTATTGCCGGCGACGAGCAGATGATGCGGTGCGCCGCCACCTGCCGCGACTGCGCGCGAGACTGTCGCGACATGGTCAACATGCCGCTCTGATCGCGGTGGCGGCGAGAAAGCGAGTTGCACCCTCGAGAAGGTGCTCGGCGGCATTGCGCCCGCGGTAAAGAGCGGAATCGAGCACTTCCGAATCCCGGCGAGTTTCGCGGTAGGATCAGTTCGCGCGTGAGGTCTGCAGTCTGCGGCTGGCGGCGTTCAGAGATGCTCGGCCATTTCGAGAGCCCAATGACGGCTACAGGATCGGGAACGTTGGAAGGCGAAGGTGCTGACGTGGTTCCGCTACGCCTACGCCGACCCCGACCTCAAGATCGCAGACGGCCTCCTCGCGCAGCTCGAGCTCGTCGGCGGACGATGCGGTAGCCTGCCCGAACCGAAGAGGCGCCCTCGTCAGGTCAGCCGCGCCGAATGCGGCGTACCGGGTCCATCGCGGGCGCCTCCCCTCGGCGGCAACACCAAGAACCAGCCCTCACACGTCGTGAGCGGAGATCCTTAAGATCGTGGTGCGACGGCCGACCGTGCCACACACCCCAACCGGAGCTGCTGCCGGCTGAACGTCAGTCGTCCGTGCGGTGGACATCGTGGACCAGGATGCCGCTATCCTCGGCCGGCATGGCCAGCCAGTCCGAATGCCGGAGCGTCCGCTGCGTGTCTCGGTAGCCGCTGTCCCAGTGCTCGCGCATGGATTCCGCGCTGAAATCGTAATCCTTGGCCTGACCCTCATAGGCCATTTGCTGGTAGATCAGGTGAAGGATCGTGATCCGCGGCAGATCGCACAGCTTCTCCTTCAACGCGCGTTCCTCGTCATCGAGATCCCCATCCGCGACCTTGTCGAGCAGGCGCTTCAGGATCAGGTTCTGCCGGTGACGCTCCGTATAGGTGTCCGTGATCAGCCGTGTGCGGCTCGAATACCGGATGTCCTTCTCCCGGGCGAGCACGTCGAACATGTCGCGCGGGAGCACCCCGCGAGCGCTGAACAGATCGACCTGGAACACCAGCATGCTGCGGCAGCCGGCGTGGTCGAGGAGGTGCTGCAGCGGCGTGTTGGAGACGAGGCCACCGTCCCAGTACCAGCCGGACCCGATCTGCACCATGGGCAGGGCAGGGGGCAACGCCCCGCTCGCCATGACATGCTCGGGGACGATCTCGGTCTCGGCGTTGTCGAAGTAGTAGAAATTGCCGTTGAGAACATTGACCGCCCCGGCCGCGTAGTGGGTCGATCCCTGGTTGAGGAGATCGAAGTCGACGAGGCGTAGCAGCGTCTCGCGTAATGGCGAGCTGTCGTAGAAACTGGTGGCGGTGAGAGCGCCGCGAGGGCTCATCCAGGGGTTTGGGATGTGCGGAGAAAAGAAGCCCGGCTGTCCGAGGACCATGGCCTGAAGCGACGACCAGTTGTTGCGAGCCCGGCGCGCTTCGTCTCCGTCAGGCGTGAAGAGCCAGGTCGGACGCGCCGTGATCGTCTCCCAGAATTCGCGCAGGCGGTCCAAGCGCCGCTCCGGCGGGTTGCCGGCGATCAGGGCGCCGTTGATCCCGCCGATCGAAACGCCCGCGACCCAGTCCGGCTCGAGCCCGGCCTCATGAAGGGCTTGGTAGGCTCCGGCCTGGTAGGCCCCGAGAGCGCCCCCGCCCTGCAGCACCAGGGCGATCCGTTCGCAGCCTTCGGGCCGCCAGGCGTCCGGAGGACGGCGCGTCTTGAGAGGGCCAGCGTCCATGATTGCTCCCCGTAATAATGCATCGGTCCGCGCGTCTCTTACTGCAACGCATCATTGACCCGCTTGATCCAGGACAAGTCGAAGGGACGCAGGAGCGGCTGTTCGGAAGTCTCCGCCTCCTCGGCCGTGTCCGACCCTCACGCGAAAGGCTGCCCATGACCCGTGACGAGATTTTGTCAGCCTCCTCGATGCCTCTCAGCAGCCCGAGCTATCCGAAGGGTCCCTACCGCTTCATTGACCGGGAATACCTCATCATCCATTACGAGTCCGACCCTGACGCCATCCGCGCCATGCTGCCGGAGCCGCTCGAGCCCGACGGCAACCATGTCTTTTTCGAGTGGATGAAGATGCCCGACAGCAGCGGCTTCGGCAGCTACCAGGAGGCCGGGATCGGCATCAACGCGCTCTGGCGTGGCACGCCCTGCAGCTACAGCGCCCAGATGTACCTCGACGACGAGCCGCCCACCACGGGCGGGCGGGAGATCTGGGGTTTTCCGAAGAAGATCGGCCAACCGAACCTGCGGGTCATCCATGACACCCTGACGGGCACGCTGAACTATGACGAGCGCGAAGTCGCCCTCGGGACGATGGGGTACAAATACCAGTCCTTGGCCGAGGACCACGGTGAGACGCTCGCAGCCATGCAGCGGCTGAACATCAATCTCAAATTCATCCCGGATGTGGACGGCTCGCCCAAGGTCGTGCAGCTCGTCGGATACCATCTCGAGAACATCCAGCTCAAAGGAGCCTGGGCCGGCCCGGCGCGCTTGCATCTCGTGCCGCATGTGAACTGCCGGGTGGCGGATCTTCCGGTGCGGAAAATCCTGTTCGGCCGGCATCTCATCGCCGATTTGACGCTTCCGTACGGGAAGGTTCTCGAGGACTACCTCGATGAACCCCAGCAGTCGCGGAGCGCCGCATGAGCCTGGATGGAAGGGTCGCCTTGGTCACCGGATCGACCAGCGGCATTGGTCTTGGCATCGCCCGTGCCCTGGCAGGACAGGGGGCTGACGTGATGATCAACGGCTTCGGTGATGCCGCGCAAATCGAGCAGCTCCGCGCCGGGCTTGCGAAGGAATTCGGGGTCCGCGTGGTCTACTGCGGCGCAGATATCGGCAAGCCGGATGAGATCGCGGGCATGGTCGCCCAAGCACAGCGGGATCTGGGCTCGCTCGACATCCTGGTGAACAACGCCGGAATCCAGTTCACGGCGAACGTCGAGGATTTCCCTGACGAGAAATGGAACGCGATCATCGCGACCAACCTCTCCGGCGTCTTCCACGGGATGAAGGCCGCGATCCCCGGCATGAAGCAGAAGGGCTGGGGTCGCATCATCAACATTGCCTCCGTGCACGGTCTCGTGGCGAGCCCGCAGAAGGTCGCGTATGTCGCAGCCAAGCACGGGGTCGTCGGGATGACGAAGGTAGCCGCAATCGAGCTCGCCAATGCCGGCGTCACGGTGAACGCGATCTGCCCCGGCTGGGTGCTGACGCCGCTGGTGCAGAAGCAGCTCGACGACCGCGCGCGACAGGAAGGCACGGATATCGAGCACGAGAAGCGCGCCTTTCTGACCGAGAAGCAACCCATGGCCGAGTTCTCGACCCCCGAGGAGATCGGCGCCCTCACGGTGTTCCTGTGCTCGGAGGGAGCACGGACGATCACAGGTGCGTCCTTGCCCATCGACGGCGGCTGGGTGGCGCATTAGGGGGCAGGATGATGGGCTGCGGCGCTGCGTTGACGGGATCGATGGCCTGGGTCGCACCTCGGCTGAAGGCTGCAGCAAGTGCTATGGCACAGGGCCCTTTGGTTCGGAGTCGCTTGATGAGGCAAGGCCATGCCAGCCGTCGCATGGGCAAGCGTTCTCTCGGGATGCTGCTTACCAGCCGGTGTTTCATCGCCGCCATCCTGGTCGGAGTCTCCGCTCTTCAAGCGCTCGCGCAAATGTCCGGCGGCGGCCATGCCGAGCACCATCCCGGCACCGCGGCCGGCACCCCCGAGGCGCCCGCTGCCTCGGCACCGGCCAGCCCGGCCGCCCCGCCCAGCAATCCGCCGCCTGCGGGGGCCTCGAGCACCCAGCCGCCGATGTCCGGAATGGGTTCGGGCGGCGCCGGCATGGGGGGCGGCATGGGCGCCGGCGGCGCCATGGGCGGGATGATGGGCGGCATGGGTGGGATGGGCGAGATGATGGGCCGCCCGCGCAAGGAGTTCTATCCCTCTCTGATGGATATCCCGGCCTTGTCGGCCGAGCAGCGCCAAAGCCTCGAGGCTCAGGCGCGCGCCCAGATCAGCGCCGGGACGGACGGGATCGCGAGCGCCGAGAACGCGCTCCGGCATGCCAACGCCGCCGGAGACGCGGCCGCGGCTGAGCAAGCCACTTCACGTCTCCGTGACGCTCTCAATCAGGTGAAAAGCGGCGCCACGACGCTCCGGTCGCTCACGGAGGGAAAGCCGCCACAGCAGATCGCGCAGGACTGGTTCAAGACCCAGCTGAACATCCCTACCGGCGTTCCAACACATGGGATCAGCGGACCCCTTGGCCTGTCGTGGTTCCACGTGATCACGATGTCGCTCGTGGCCGCGCTCGCGGCGGCCATGCTCGCCATCTATCTGGTCCGCATGCGGCGTGCGAACGCCCTCGTGAACCGTCTGACGAGCGCCACCCCTGTCCCGGCATCCGCCGTCCCTGCACCCCCGGCCGCGGCCTCACCCGTGCCGCCGGTATCGCCTTCCGCGAGGGTGGCAGCTGCCCCGGCCGCCGCGGCTCCGAGCGCTGCCCCTGCCGCAGTTGCCCCGGGTCCCGGAGGCGCGCCAACGGGGCCTGCACCGGCTCCGAAACCAACCCCGGGCAAACTATGGAAAGGCAAGCTTCGGGTGGCCGCCATCTTCCCCGAAGCGACGGGGGTGAAGACCTTCCGGCTCAGGGACCCGGGAGGCGGGCCGATCCCCTTCACCTTCGTGCCCGGCCAGTTCCTGACCTACTCGGCGGAGATCGACGGCAAGCTGGTCCGGCGCTCCTACACAATCGCGTCCTCGGCCGCGCAGACGGCCTATGTGGAGACCACCATCAAGCGCGAGGAGCCGGGCATCTTCTCCGACCACATGCACGACCACGTGGTCGAGGGCGACCTGGTCGACGTCATGGGGCCGTCGGGGGTTTTTACCTTCACGGGGGCGGAAGCCGACAGCGTCGTCCTGATCGGGGGCGGGGTCGGCATCACGCCGCTCATGGCCGCTATCCGCTACCTCTTCGACATAGCCTGGCCCGGCGAGATCTTCCTCGTCTATGGGGCTCAGACGACGGCGCACTTCATCTTCCGGGACGAGCTCGAGTTCCTGCAACGCCGCATGCGCAACCTGCATGTGGCCGCCACGATGGCCCGCGCGGCGGGCACGCACTGGATGGGCGCGGAAGGACACATCACCAGGGAATTTCTCGCCCAATCCGTGCCGGAGGTCGCAAAGCGGCGTGTCCATCTCTGCGGTCCGCCCGGCATGATGGAGGCGATGAAGAAGCTCCTGGCGGAGCTCGGCGTGCCGCCGGAGCAGGTGAAAACCGAAGCCTTCGGGCCGGCGCTGGGGGCCGTGCCCCCGCCGGGCGCCACGGTCATCGCCCCAATCGGAGCGCCGTCCGCCCCTCCCGTCGGGGCGCCGCCGCCCCCGGCCGCAATCGGGCCGGCGACGGCGACGATCCGCTTCGCGCGATCGGACAAGACCGCCCCTCTTCCTCCGGACAGGAGCGTGCTGGAGGTCTCCGAGGACATCGGCGTGAACATCGACTACTCGTGCCGCGTCGGCATCTGCGGCGTGTGCAAGACCCAGCTTCTCGAGGGCAAGGTGACCATGGAGGTCGAGGACGCGCTGACCCCGGAGGACAAGGCGCGCAACATCATCCTGGCCTGCCAGGCCAAATCGGTCGGCAACCTGGTCGTCGAGGCCTGACATGAGCCGGACCGAGCGGCTGATCGTCGAGGCCGTCCTCACCCTCCTCCTGTTCCTGGGGCCGGCCTTCCTCCTGCATACGTCGCCGCGGTTCGCCGGGAGCCTCGCGGGCTTCGTGCTCGGGGTGGCCGCCGCCACCCTGATGGTGGCCCTCTTGATCTACCCCCTCGCCAAGTACAGCACCCGCCTCAAGCCGTGGATCACGCGGGTCGCCTCGATGCGCGCGCTGCTCGCGTTTCACGTCTACGCGGGGGTGTTCGGCGCCTTCCTGGCGATCCTGCACACCGGGCACAAGTATCAGAGCCCGCTCGGCGTCGCTCTCGTGATCACCATGCTCGTCGTCGTCGCGACGGGAGTCGTCGGGCGCTACTACCTTCCCGAGACATCGGCCGAGCTGCGGGAGCAGCAGTCGCGGCTCGCGACCCTGCGGTCCGCCTACGACCGCACAGCCGCGGCGTTCGCCGAGCGGCAGGCCCTTGAGGATGCAGCGGCCGCCGGCATCAGCGCGCCGGCCCTGCGGGATGTGTCGATCCGTCAGCTCGTCGAGGGCATCGCCGACCTCGAATACGCGGTCGGGTCCCGAGAGGCGATCAAGAAGACCTTCATGCGCTGGATCGTGGCGCACGTGGTCGCGGCGATCCTCATGTATCTGCTGCTGACGCTTCACATTGCCGGCGAGATCTACTACGGCCTGCGGTGGCTCTCGTGAAGAAGCTCAGCTTTGTCTATACGGTGCTGATCACCGTCGCGGTCGTGGGCGGCATGACGGCGATCGTCGCCTTGTACCGCTCGGGATCGGCGTCGGTTCCGGGCTGGCGCAGCTCCTTCCAGCCCGGCCCCCTCTCGGAGAAGCACGCCTTTCTCGGTGACAGGTGCGAGACTTGCCACACCCCGACCCGGGGCGTCGAGGCGACGGCCTGCATCACCTGCCACGCCACGGCGGCTGCGGACCTTGCGAAGCAATCCACGGCGTTCCACGCCAACATCCAGGATTGCCGCGGCTGTCACGTGGAGCATGAGGGGGCCGCCCGCCCGACGAGGATGGATCATGCGGCGCTCCTGCGGATCGGATCGCACCTCGCCGTCGGGGCCTCAGGGCATCCGGGCGTGTCGCGGCAGATGTTCGACGACCTTGCCGGTTTCCTGGGGATCCCGGTCTCCCGGTCGGCCGAGAAGGATGCCCTGAGCTGTGCCAGCTGCCACAGCAACCAGGACCCCCACAAGCAGCTCTTCGGGCGCGAATGCGCCGGGTGCCATGAGACGGCTACCTGGACCATCGCCTCGTTCCTGCACCCCTCGCCGACGTCCAAGGACTGCGCGCAATGCCACCAGGCGCCGCCGAGCCACTACATGGAGCATTTCCGGATGGTGTCGATGACTGTCGCCGGTCAGATGCACGCCCAGGTCAACCAGTGTTATCTGTGCCACAAGACGAATTCGTGGAACGACATCAAAGGGGTCGGTTGGTACAAGCACCACTGACACGATCGACGTGCAGCAGTTTCGTGAAGCCGAGGTCGCGCGGCGCGGAAGGTGGGCTCAGAGCGCCCCAATTCTCGCCGTCCGGTTCCGAACAGGCAGCCGCGGTTCGCGGGGTCTCCAACACGACTTGGGTGGAGCGACACTCATCGCAAGCGGCACGGAGCCATGGCGCGCGAGGAGCAGAGCTCGTCGGGTTACATGCACAGGAGAATGACCCGCTCGACTATCAAGACGGGCGAGGGACGGAGTGATGCGATGGCCCAGACGGCGACATCGGTGAGCCCCGATCTCATCGAGCTCACGGCGGAAGTCGTTTCGGCTTACGTGACTCAGAATTCCGTGCCGACCGCCCAGCTGCCGGACCTCATCGCCGTGGTGCATGGCGCATTGAAGATGCTCGGCCAGCAGCCTGCCGAGCCGGCCTCGCAGGAGCTACGGCCGGCAGTGCCGATCAATAAATCGATCACCCCCGATTTCCTCGTTTGCCTGGAGGACGGCCGGCGCTTCAAATCGCTCCGACGGCATCTCAGCAGCAAGTACGGCATGACCCCGGATCAGTATCGCGCCAAGTGGAGTCTGCCAAAGGATTACCCGATGGTGGCGCCGAACTATGCCGCGGCGCGCTCCGAGCTTGCTCGCAAGATGGGGCTGGGCCAAATCCGGCGCAAGAAGGCGCCCGTGACCCCGAAAACGTCAAAGGGGTCCCGAAACCGTTCATCCGGGCGCGGGAAAAGCACAGCGTCTTCTCATGTCAGGTGAGCAAGCACCAGCATCGGTCGTTGCGCAGGTAGATGCTCATCGAGCCGCTCAGAAGCGCCATCCCCCTGACGCTCATGAGCGCGGCTTTCGCGATTTCGGCTGATCGAGCTTGTCCTTGGATTCGCGCGCCTCTGAGGTATCGCAGGACCGCGGACCTGCAGGGGTGTTTGGGTCCGATCCTTCAGCGAGTTCCGTGCCTGGATCATCCCGCCGTGGACACGACGCGGGGTCTAGCGGGTGAGCTTCGCTTGCCGGTGCAGACGCATTCCGGGCGGGTGGCGCCGTGAACAGGTAATAGCCGTCGCGGCGGATGGCCGCTTCAGCCGCCTTCTCCCTGAAGCCAGGCTGTCGTGACCTCTTCCTGTTCAGGACAGCGACGAAGCGCCAGCCCGGCCCCACCAAAAAATCCGGGATCGGGTAACTTGTCGGGGACGGCGCAGTAGGTGTCACGCGCGAACTGGCAGGCGAACAAGACGTACGAGCCCTTGATCGACGAGGTCGCCATCGAATGCTCTCGTCAGGGCTTGCGGACGATGTTGCCTGAGCCCGCGAACCGCAGGCCGCAGGCGCGCCCGAGATGGGCAGCGGCATGAATGGGTTGGATTGGGGGTCGCGGCTGTGATGCGGCTCGTCGTGATCACGCGGGGAAACGTGGGGCGCATAGAGTTCCTCTGCTCCAGACGTGATCGAAGCTGAGCTGTGTGGTAACGCCCAGGTAATCTGCCGTTGACCGGAGAGAACAGCTGGCCGCCGCGGAGGGAGCGAGAACATTCTGTGTCCGCCGCAGACGAGGTCCTCCCCTCCTTAACCAGTCCGCCGTCGAGGGCTCCGCCTGTCCTCTTCGCGTCATGTTCGCCCATGATTGGCTCGCTCAGGTGAGTGATGCCACTCCGAAGTTCAGTGCTTCGAATCCGTCGGAGGCATCTCGCTGAGTTCGGTACGCCCTTCAGCGTCGCCGGGCCAAAGTGCTTCTGGCCCCTCCGCTCAGCTCAACAGCATGTCGCGCCAGACCCGTTGCGAGCCGGCACGGGTCAGACCGCATTTCCACAGAGCTTGTCGCGGCTTACGCCCCAAAACGATCTCGCAATCGGAAACTTCGACGGACAATCACGGCCCGCCGCCGTTTCCTCCACCATCCCTGGCCCTGCATTGATAGCCAATGAAGCACTGTGCCGAATCCGCAGTTCTCTCGTAAGCGGGTCGCGTGGTCTGACGAACATCGCAGTAGCTGCCGTCGCGCACGAAGCGGTCGTAGGTATACGGCCCCGTTCCAAGGACAACGGCGCCGCGCGAGCTGACCAAGCCTGCGGCGGCCCTGCAGGTCATGGTTTCGGTCGAGACACGACCCTGCGAAAAGGAGGTGGTGGGGATCATCGCGGGTGCGACCCACAACGTGATCTTGGCTAAACCGCGAAGGAGACGATTGGTGCGAGACGGCGCGGTCGTCCGGTTCATGCATTCGCCCGATCATGGATGGCGCCCGGCCATTCGCAAGGTCCTCTGCTCTGCAGCGAAGCGTCTTCCGCTGCGAACGAGCCCGCTCAAGCAACGCTCAGAGGGGTCACATGCTCAGTAACAGCTCCTGACCCAGGCCCGTCGGGAACCGCCGTAGCGCGTTCGCACCCACCGTCGTTCGAGGACGCAAGGGCCTCCATAGCCTGCACCGTAGCCGCCGCCATAGTACGCAGGATAGCCACCGTAGCCGTAGCCGCCGTAATAAGCTGGCGAATAGTAGCCCCCGTAACCGCCGTAATAGCCAAGGCCGTAACCGAGACCGAGGCCCGTCAGCAACCAGGGCGCCCCCCAGCCGCCGTAGTAGCCGCCATAGCCGTAGCCTCCGCCGTAATAGCCCCCATAGCCACGTCCGTAATAGCCGCGCCCATAGCCGCCGCGATAAATCCCTGGATGGGCATACCCTCCACCGAAGCCCCGATGAGAGATGCCGGCGCGGAAGCCGCCGAATCCGCCCCCGCGAAAGCCGCCGCCATGGAAGCCTCCACCTCCGCCGTGGAAGCCACCGCCCCCGCCGTGGAACCCGCCGCCCCCGTGGCCACCGCCCCCATGTCCGCCGCGCTGGGCGAGGGCTCTTTCAGACGTGAGCGAAATTCCAGCCGCGAGCGTCGCCGAAAGCAAGATCAAGGTCTTGTTCATACTCAACTCCCTTGGCGTCATGCCGGCTTCCCCGTCAACGCTGCCGGCGAGCGAGCGTTTCCATGAACGCGGCGCGTAGCAGCCACGCTTTGGGCGCTGTAATGACCCGCGGCCAAAAACGTCATTCCGGGGGATGGGTCGTGAGCGACAGATCTTGTTAGAGGACGGTGCCATGCACAAACGGATCAGTTTCGCGCTCCTCGGGACTGTGCTGGCAGCATCGGCTGCCCTGGCTCAGTCCAGTTCGGGCGCCCGTCCGGGCTCGGGACCGGATGCTGTGCCGCCCACTCACCACCCCCAATACGTGGCCCCGACAGGAGAGCGCAAGCCGCCGGGACAGGCTCTGGATGACCGGGGAGGGACGACACCGCTTCTGGAGCACCACGACAAGGAGTTGAAGGACCACACCCTGAAGAGCATCTGCCAGGGAGCGCGTGGCTGCGAGGGAGGGCACCTCCGGAGGTGATGCAAGCGGCCAATGGGGCACAAGCCTGCCGAGGCCGTGGCGGGGAGTGGGAAGATCGTAGCGTGTTGAGCACGACGAACAAGAGATCAGGATCCAACCAGCCGTCGAAAAAGCACAGCCGACTTCAACATGAAGGGAGCTATCTCTGCTACCTGCTACCTCTACCTACTACCTGCGCCGTTAAGGCTCGGGGAATTGGGTTGGCGGATTTGAGCAGGCTCAAAGAATAATGCCCGGGACCTTTGCAGAACGGGCCCAATGGTCGATCGCGGCACAGGATTTTCAACTCTACCACCAGGAGAACCAGCCATGTCAGTCAAGACCGCCAGAGCCCCCATGCTCGTCCTGGCAACCACAGCCGCCGCAATGCTGGCCGCTGCCGCCGGACCAGATCCTGCGCGAGCGGACGGTCCGCTCCGCTACGCGATGCACGACATGATGCCGATGCAGTCCCAAGGTGGATCCGGCGGATCCATGGGTGGCGGCATGATGGGCGACAACATGATGCGCATGCAGCAGCCCAACCAGCCCGGCCAGATGAGCGGGATGGGCGGGATGCAGTCGCAGGGCGGCATGGGCCAGGGCGGCTCGTCCGGTCAGATGGGCGGCATGTCCCAGCAAGGCCAGGGCGGCTCCATGGGTGGCATGCGGATGGACGACAACATGCGCATGCAGCAGGGCTCCGGGCAGATGGGCGCCGGCATGCAGTCCCAAGGCGGCATGGGCCAGGGCGGCGCGATGGGGCAGGGCGGCATGTCTGGCCAGATGGGCGGGATGATGAACGACAACATGATGCGCATGATGAACGACCACATGCGCATGATGGGCGGCGGAATGGGCGGCGGCACGCCCGGCATGGCGATGGGTCCGGCCATGGTCGACATGACGGAGCGGCTCGAGGGGCGTCTCGCGTTCCTCAGGGCTGAGCTCCGCATCACCGATACCCAGGCCCCTCTCTGGAACGCGTTCGCCGACGCGCTCCGCACGAGCCGCAAGCACCTGCTCGAAGCCCGTCAGCAGATGGGCCAGGCGTATTCGTCGGCGAGCGACCGTCTGGAGAGATACGAGCAGCACCTCTCCGCCAGGCTCGAAGCCCTGAAATCGGCCCGTACGGCCTTCGCGAAGCTGCACGGATCTCTCGATGAGACGCAGAAGCGCACTGCGGACGAGCTGGTGGCGCCGTTTATCGCAACCTTCTAACCAAGGGTTGAGAGCTGCCACGAGATCCAGGAGGCGATCGAGACCCCTTCTGGACGCCGCCGCGAGGGTGTGTTGCCCCCACTCGTCCGCGCGGCGGCTCTTCTCTCGCAAGACTGCGCGAGAACCCGTCGCCGGTGCAAAGAGCCGGGGCGATCTTCGGCCAAATGTGGCTAGCGCACTCGTGTGAACTCTGCGAACGGCCGACTTGTGGTTCTCTCAGTGGTCCTAGGGACCGCTCTGCTGAAGTCGCCGCGCGCGGCCCAACAGAAATCGCCTGTAAGAGGAAGGTTAACTCAACGTCTTTGTAGCTGAACCCCGTTGCGCACCGAAGCCGGTGCGCTCACCGAAACGTGTGTCGGTCAGCAGATGGTCACGCCTCCTCCGAACATGAACCGTTCCCAAGGTGCGAAACCAAGGCCCCGTGGTGGCTCTCGGGGCTGTGAGGAGGCATACATCAACCGTCACGCTTCCCGCCGCAACGCATCATTGCGCTTCCGTGCGCCAGCGTCGAGGGCGGCCATACTGGCTCATGCCGGCGAGCACCGCCAGCGTATTCTGTTCGTTACGTCAGAGATCGCCGATTACCTCAAGGTCGGCGGGCTTGGCGATGTCTCAGCCGCCCTGCCGCGCGCGCTTCGCCAGCAGCACGACGTGCGCGTCCTCATCCCGGGCTACCGCGAGGTGCTCGCAAGCTTCGGGACCATCCCGGTCGTGGGGCGGCTCGGCGGCCTTTCAAGCTTGCCCGCCTGCGACCTCGGCCGGATCGAGACCCCAGACGGTCTGACCCTCTACGTCCTGCTCTGTCCCGAGCTCTACGACCGCGAGGGCTCGCCTTACGTGGACGTGAACGGGGCCGACTGGGCCGACAACGACATCCGCTTCGGAAGGCTCGGGCTAGCTGCGGCCGACATAGCCTGCGGTCTTGGCGACCCGACGTGGGCGCCCGACCTCATCCATCTCAATGACTGGCCGACCGCTCTCGCTCCAGCCTACCTCGCCTGGCGCGGACGGCCGACGCCGAGCATCATGACCATTCACAATCTCGCCTATCAAGGCGTATTTGGTCGCGAGCGTCTCGGAGCGTTGGGGATCCCTGACGCCGCCTTTCAGATGCATGGTGTCGAGTTCTGCGGGGACCTCTCTTTCCTCAAGGCCGGCATCTTCTATGCCTCGCACGTCACCACTGTCAGCTCGACCTACGCCGAGGAGATCACCACCCCGGAGTTCGGCTGCGGCCTCGACGGGCTCCTGCGCACAAGGGCCCGCGAGGGACGGCTTACAGGCATCCTCAACGGGATTGATGAGAGCTGGGACCCCCGGACCGACCCTCATCTCGCAAGCCCGTTCGACGCCGAGGATTGGAAAGGCAAGAGGGTCAACGCCGAGGAGGTCAGGAACGCCTTCGGGCTCGCGGTCTCGCGCGGGCCGATCTTCGCGGTCGTGTCGCGCCTTGTACACCAGAAAGGCGTCGACCTGACGATCCAAGCAACCGAAACGATCGTCCGCCAGGGCGGCCAGATCGTGGTCACGGGCCGGGGAGAGGGCCGGCTCGAGGCTGAACTGGAGAACCTCGCGGCCCGCTATCCAGGGAAGGTCGGGGTCAAAGTCGGGTTCGACGAAGGGACTGCTCGGCGCATGTTCGCTGGCAGCGACTTTCTGCTGATGCCCTCGCGCTTCGAGCCATGCGGGTTGAGCCAGATGTACGCCCAAAGGTTCGGATCGCTGCCTGTCGCTCACCAGACAGGCGGTCTGGCCGATACGATCGAGGATGGCGTTACAGGCTTCCTCTTCAAAGGCCTGTCGCTCGGAAGTTTCCTGAACGCGGTCTACCGCTCTCTCGATGCCTTTGGCTCGCGACGGCAGCTCAAGGCGATGCGCCGAGCCGCCATGGCCCGCAGCTTCGCGTGGCAGCAATCAGCCTCTGATTACACCGCGGTCTACGACCGCGCCGTCCGAAACGTCGGCGTTCAATGACGGGACCCGGCCATTTGCATGGCGACCCGACGCGAAGCTGTCGACGTGCATGGGATGGCAGCTGCCCGAGCTGGCAGGCTGAACGGATGCGCGAACCGCAGACGGGCTGACTGGTCAGTTGCGTTAGATCAAGGAAGCTTGGCAGGAGATCAGTGAGATTCGGGCCTAACTAGGAGAAGGAATCCATGAAGCGTCTTATCGCCTGTGCCGCGCTGTCCCTTGCAGCCTCGCTCGCTCTCCTGCCCGATGCCGAGGCGAAACCCCGTCGCCGTGGCAGTGAGGAAGTGCTCATCCTGAATGTCCGGCCCCGCAGCTACCTGGACGCCGGCAATGTCGTGCCGGCAGGCTCGCTCGACCGCGTCACCGGCGGGTATGCGCAAACGCGGTCCTACCTCAATCTGCCGCCCTGGCACAACCAGCGGGACCGCTTCGGAGAGGGCGTTCTGCCCGATCCGATCACAGGCCTGTTCGTCGGGGCTCGCAATCCCTTCGGACCGGTCGATTTTCAAGCACCGGGCGGTTTGCGTTGACGTTGCGAGGTTGCGAGCCTGGCGCGTAAAGCCCGGCGCAGCTCACACCGAACTGTTGCTGCTCCACGTCGCCTCGGTCTCGATGCCGCCGACAGATCACGGCCGCCCAGCCGCCGCCTTGGCAGGGGCTCCGGGTTATATTTGAGCTTCGATGAGCCCACGCCGACGGTCAACGCACGGGTTACGGGTAATTCGGACAACCTGAGCAGCGCATCAGGCCCGTCGTGAACCGGCCATATGCTGTGACGCAGTGAATGTTTCTCCCGAGCGCGGCATCGAGGAAGTGAGTATGGAGCCAGCAGAAATCTTCTCCAATGTCGAGATGCGGGCGCCGATCATTCACGTCCTGCACTGGATCGCCACGACGATCGAGGTGATCGGGGTCGCCGCCATTGTGCTGGGTGCGATTGCCTCGACCGCTCTATTCCTTTGGCAAGGCGTTGGCCGCGGGTGGGAGGCGTCGTTTCGGAGTTACAGGGCCAATCTTGGCCGCGGCATCCTGCTTGGGCTCGAGTTTCTGGTCGCGGCCGACATTATCGGCACGGTCGCCGTGACACCTACCTTTCAGAGCCTCGGGGTCCTCGCCCTGATCATCGCCATCCGCACCTTCCTGAGCTTCTCACTTCAGGTCGAAATCGAAGGCCAACTGCCGTGGCGACGGCGCGAGGCGGATCGCAATTCGGCTGGTGGGCCGGCTTTGAACTGAGGTGTCTTCTCGACAACCGCTCGCCGTTCCCGCCCTGCGAATTTGGGGCCTGCGCATCTGAGCAAGGATCGTCGCGCGCCGCCGCTGGAAAGACGAGCGATCGGGGCCGAGCTGCAGCGTGGCCGGTGCTCGGAAAGCATCAGTCGGAGAATTCAGTTCTGCACGCCGTAAGAACTCTCGCCGGTCCCCGTCTATATCTTTTCTAAGTCCTCGTGGGACCGGGCCGCACGCAAAAACGCTTGAGAACAGAAAGAGTTGCGGCCAAGACACACGGGACGGCATTCGCTCATCGAATTGACGTGAGTCAAGGATTGGAGCGGGTCTCAGCCTTTACCGCTAGCGACCGCGTCCATAGCGTCAGGGCGAATTCATCATCGGCCGAGCGTCCCAGTCAGAGGACCAGATCATGACGAACTTATTGTCCCGCCTTTCCGCCTGCCTTCTCGGGGCCGCGCTCGCGCTGGTTCTTGTGCCTGTTTCCGCCCGTGCCGGCACCTACGACCTCGTGCTCGAGCGCCGCACGGTGAACGTCACGGGACGCGAGCGCGTCGGCATGCTCATCAACGGCCAGCTCCCCGGGCCCACGCTCCGGTTCAAGGAAGGCGAGGACGTGGTGATCAATGTGACCAATCGTCTCGAAGAGAATGCGTCGATCCATTGGCACGGGCTGATCGTGCCGGCCGAAATGGACGGCGTTCCCGGCGTCTCGCCAGGATTCGGCAACGGCATCAAGCCGGGCGAGACGTTCACGTACCGTTATAAAATCCGGCAGGCAGGAACGTATTGGTACCATAGCCACTCCTCCGGTGAGCAGGAGCAGCTCGGAATTTACGGGCCCCTCGTCATCGAGCCCCGCGAACGGGAGCCGTTCAGGTACGACCGCGATTACGTGATCATGCTCTCGGATTGGACCGACGAGGACCCGAAGCGGATCATCAAGAACCTGAAAAGCGAAAGCGGCTGGTACAACCGGAACCAGCGCACCCTCGTGAGCCTGATCCAGGAGCTCAGCAAAGCTCCGAACGCCGAGGCGCGGGAAGCCGTCATCAGGAGCCACGTCGCCTGGAGGGTGATGCGCATGGACCCGACCGACATCGCCGATGTCGGTGGTCTCCACTACCTGGTGAACGGCCTTACACCGGAGCGCAACTTCACAGCACTCTTCAAGCCCGGCGAGCGGGTCCGGCTGCGCTTCATCAACGCTTCCGCGATGACCTACTTCGACGTGCGCATCCCGGGGCTGAAGATGACGGTCGTTCAGGCGGACGGCAACAACGTCCAGCCGGTGCCGATCGACGAGTTCCGTTTCGGGAACGCCGAGACCTACGACGTGATCGTGCAGCCGACGGAGGATCGGGCCTACACCATCGTGGCCGAGCCCCTGGATCGCACCGGGTTCGCCCGCGCGACCTTGGCGACACGGCCCGGGATGGTGGGCGAACTGCCGCCCCATCGCGTCCGTCCGCTCACGCAGATGTCCGAAATGCTGATGAACCCCGGCCCCAAAGGCGGCGACCGGGGCACGCCCCAGCCCGAGCAGGACATGCCCGGCCATGTGCAGCCGGAGAGCCCGCTCGCCATGGCAATCGGCGGGATGGGCGACATGAACATGGGCGGCATGGGTGGTATGGGCGGCCAGCAAGGCGGGCACGGCGGTATGGCGGGCATGCAGGGCGGATCAATGCCTCAGGGCGGCATGTCCGGCATGGGCCAGGGCCGTTCAGGGCAGGGCGGCGGCAGGAGCGCCACGGCGAGGAAGCCGGCCGGTTCTCCTGCGATGCCGGGAATGGACCACGGCGCCATGCCGGGAATGAGCCAGGGGCGTCAGGCCCGAACGACCGCCGGGGCGCAGATGCAGGGCATGGACCACGGCGGCATGCCGGGCATGGGAACGGGCGCTTCCTCCGGCGGCCAGAACCAAGGGATGTTCGCGGCCCTGAACGGGGGACTGCAGCAAGGACCGCAGGCCAAGGTGCTCCAGGGTGGCGAGGACATGCCGAACGAAGGTCCGACCCTTGAGAACGCCATGCCCGATCCCCTGGTGAACCGGACGGGCGCGCCGCCCGGCACCAAGGTGCTGTCCTACCGCGACCTCAAGGCGCTGAAGCCTTACCCGTACAAGCGCTATGACCGCATCATCGAGATGCGCCTCACCGGCAACATGCAGCGCTACATCTGGTCGATCAACGGCCGCAAGTTCAGCGAGGCGCAGCCGATCGTGCTGCGCTACGGCGAGCGGGTCCGGTTCCGCTTCATCAACGAGACCATGATGCCCCATCCGATGCACATCCACGGCACCTGGTTCCTCCCGGAGGTGGGCAACGGCGCCCGCAACCCGCTCAAGCACACGGTCAACATCAACCCCGGCGTGACGTTCGACGTCGATGTGCCGGCGGATGCGGAAGGGCCGTGGGCGTTCCACTGCCACCAGCTTTACCACATGGAGACCGGGATGATGCGGAAGATCATCGTGGTCCGAGAGACCGCCCGGCGGTGAGGAGAGAACCGATGTATTCCGTGACCCGGCCCTTCATCGCCGCTCTTGCGCTTGTCTCGCCTCTGGCCCTGCACTCTGCCGCGGCCCAGGAAGCCCCGACCCCTCGAGCGCCGTACTTTTCGACCCTTCAGCCTTCCGGGGGCCTGCGGCCTTCCGGCGGCGCTCAGCCATCCGAGGAGGCGGAATTCCCGGACCAGCAGATCTATTACAACGTCCGCTTCGACAAGCTGGAGCTGAAGCCGCGAGGCGGCCGCATCGGCTACGAGTGGGACATGGAGGCCTGGGCCGGCGACGATTACAACAAGCTCTTCTTCAAGTCCGAGGGCTTCAACAATGGAGGCGCGGCGCCGCGCGGAGAAAACGGTAAGATCAACCGCTGGGAGAACGCCGAGTTCCAGGTGCTGTACTCGCGGATGATCAGCTATTTTTGGGACCTCCAGGTCGGCGTGCGGCATAGCGCCTGGCCCAAGCCTTCGCGGACCTATGCGGTCTTCGGCGTGGAGGGATTTGCACCGGGCTTCTTCGAAGTGGACGCGCAGGCCTTCCTCAGCAACAAGGGCGAGGTCTCCGGCCGCATCAACGCGTTCTACGACCTCCTGATCACGAACCGCCTCATCCTTCAGCCGCGCTTCGACATCAACGCGTATGCCCAGGACATCCCGGAGCTGTCGGTTGGGGCCGGGTTCTCGGAGATGGAGCTGAGCGCGCGCCTGCGCTACGAGTTCTCGCGCGAGTTCGCGCCCTAATATCGGCGTCTCCTGGGAGCGCAAGCTCGGCGGAACCGCGGCCATTGCCAAGCGAGAGGACGAGCCGGTTTCGAGGGTGTTCTTCCTCGCCGGCCTCCGCCTTCAGTGGTGAGGTGCAAAGCCGCTGGACGATCAGAACAGCTGAAGGGCAGGTAGCCGTCGCGTCAAGTGGAAACGTCGGCATGGCGATGTCACCCACTCGCACTCCCAGGAACGTTCCGCGAAGCGCCGGAGCGAATGAACCGTCGTTCGCCTCGCGCCACGCCCCCGCCAGAGCGATCTCACCTCGAAGCCTCTGCTCGGCGTAAGAAGAGGAAGGCTCCAGCGTCATTTGATCCAGAGGCCGATGCTGGTCGAGGCGTGCGCATCTTCGCCGGCACCCAGGTTTCACTACGCTGGATGAGGCATTTGCCGGGCATCCATGACCTGACGCCCTGCCAGGAAGTTCACGATGACTGCAATCACGCGCCGCTCGCTCCTGAAGGGCACGCTCGCCACCGCGGTCGCGGCGGGCGTTTGCCCGTCGCGACTTTGGGCGCAGGCTGTCGAGCCGCGGCCGCTCCCCATTCCCGAACTCATCGACGCGCGCCGGCAAGGCAACGCCCTTGCGCTCAGGGCCGAAACCGGCCGGACCGCGTTCTTCCCAGGGCGTGCATCCGCGACGCGCGGCTTCAACGGAAGCTATCTCGGACCGACGCTCCGCATCCATCAGGGCGACGAGGTCGAGCTGGCCGTGACGAACGCCATGCCCGATGCGACCGCCGTGCACTGGCACGGGCTCCTGGTGCCGGCGGAGAGCGACGGCGGTCCGCATCAGCCGGTGGAGCCAGGGTCGACATGGCGGCCTCGTATCAGGGTGGACCAGCCGGGCGCGACATTGTGGTACCATGCCCACGTCCATGGCGACACCGCGCGGCAAGTGTATGAAGGACTGGCCGGAATGCTCCTCCTCGCCGACGAGGCGAAGGAGCGGGATCTGGGCCTGCCGTCCGAATACGGCGTCGACGATATTCCCCTCGTCTTGCAGGACAAGCTGTTCGAGGACGGTCGCCTCGTCTATCCCGTGCATCCGCTGTTCATGATGCAAGGGGTGCGGGGCGCCACGGTCCTTGTCAACGGCGCCGCGAACCCCGTCGCGCGCGTCCCGGCCGGTCTCGTTCGCCTGCGCCTCCTCAACGGGGCCAACGCGCGCGTGTTCGATCTCTCATTCTCGGACGGTCGCACCTTCCACTGGATCGCGAGCGATGCCGGTCTTCTGGAGCGACCGGTCGAGCGGCGCTCGCTGTGGCTCGCGCCCGGCGAGCGCGCCGAGCTGCTGGTCGATTTCTCCGACGGGCGTGCCACCGCGCTGCGCACGGGACCGGACCCGACCCTCGCACGGGGGATGATGGGCGAGATGGGAATGATGGGGATGGGCGGCAGGGCCGAGCCGCTCGACGCCGCCGCCTCCATTCTGGCCCTTGAGCCGCGGCCTCGATATCGCAACGCCCCGCCGGTACGGGTCCCCGACCGTCTCGTCGAGCTCGAGCGCGTCAACCCGGCGAAGGCCGTGCGGCGGCGCCAACTCCGTCTTACCATGGGCTGCTGCGGCATGGAGGGCGGCGGCATGGAGCACGGGATGGCGCGTGGTGGAATGGAACCGGGAATGATGGGGCGCGGCATGGGTCCACCGGGCGGCGGCATGATGGGCCGCGGGATGGGGATGCGCGGCATGTTCGGCATCAACGGCCGGCCGTTCGAGCTGGAACGGATCGACCTGACGGTTCGCTTTGGCGACACGGAAATCTGGGAAGTGTCGGGCGATGCGATGCCCCATCCCTTTCATATCCACGGCGTGCACTTCGAGGTGCTGAGCCGGGCGGGATCTCCGCCCACGATTGCCGATCAAGGCATGAAAGACACGGTTCTGGTGCAGGAGCGTGTCGAGCTCCTCGTCAGGTTCGACTGGCCGGCCGTGAATGCTCCGTTCGTCTACCATTGCCACATCCTCGAACACGAGGAAGGCGGCCAGATGGGTCAGTACAAGACCGTCTGAAGAGAGGAGCGGACCATGCATCGCATCTTCAAGCGTTCCATGCCGCTCCCGGAATTGCCAGGCCTTCGGCAGGTTCGATGGGCCCGCCTGCCCATGGGCTCTGACCTGCGCATCGGCGTGCTGGCCACGCTCGCCAGCGTCTTGCTGGGAGTGGGCTCCGGGACCGCCGAGGCCCAAGCGCCGGCGACAATGGCTTGCGCGACGATCGGGGAGCCCGAGGTCGCGCAACTGTTCGAGCGCTGGAACGCGGCGCTCAAGACAAAGGATCCCGATGCGGTGACCCGGATCTACGCCCCGGACGCCGTCCTCCTGCCGACGGTATCCAACAGGCCACGCTCGAACAGCGCGGAGATCCGCGCGTACTTCGTCGAGTTCCTGCAGAAGGACCCGCAAGGCCGCATCGACAGCCGGACGGTTCGGATCGGCTGCAACACGGCCTTCGATGTCGGCACCTACACCTTCACGCTGAAGGGCAAGGAACCGGGCACGACCGAGCAGGTCCCGGCGCGCTACAGCTTCGTCTACGAGTACCGGCACGGACAATGGGTCATCGTCCACCACCACTCGTCCGTGATGCCCGAGACCGTGCGCTGAGACCGATCGAAGGCTCGGAGCCGACTAGGGGATGGATCGCGCTCCATTCTGTCTCAAGAAGAGCGAAGACCGTTCGACCCATGATGTGACGCTCGGGTGAGGCCAGGAAAGCGCTCATTTACCGCGGACCCGCTCCTTTCGCCCGAGCAGGTTGGTCGGGCAGGGGCGACCATCCGATCGCCCCAATCCCTTCGCTCTGATTGCCGAGGAACGCCTCAGCGTTCCTTTTTACGGAGTTCGGCTTGGAGCTCCTTCATGTCTTTCTCGTTCTGCTCCTTGGTCTTGCGCGCCTCCTTTCGAACGTCATCGTCTTTGCTGTGCTTGAGCGCGACCTCGGACATGTCCACCGCGCCCTGATGGTGGGCGATCATCTGCTTCATCCACGACTTGCCTGGATCGGGGTCCATCATACCCTGCATCATGTCCTTGTTCATCTTCTCCATGGCCTGTTGATATTCTTTCTGAGCCGCGTTCATGTTGGCCATGTTCATGCTCTGCATTCCTCCCATTGAGCTACCACCTTGCATGGAGCCGCCTTGCATGTTGTGCTGCATGCCTTGCATGCCGCCGCCACGCTCGCCGCCCTGCATCTGCTGGGCCGCGGCCGGGAGGACAGCAGCAAGGGCGGCGGCCAGCGCGACCGACGTGAGGGTAAAAGCTCGTGTCATAATCATCTCCTTTGGTAGGACAGCACACCCCTAACCCTTTTTGCGGGCTGAAGGTTCAGGACGACTGCTCACGCGGGACCACGGAACAGCCAGGAAAACAGCGGTTCGCCGGCCTCTTGGACCTAAGCTCGCGGCCTATCCGGACCTGCTCCCCGCATTCACATCGCCCATCACCTCGATCCGGTAGTCGACCCCGATCCAATCGCCCTGCTCCCAGCGGATCGCGAACTCGACGTATTGGCCGCCGCGCAGCCCGGCCGTGTCCAGGGGCACAGCATAAAAGCCGAGGCCGGTGTCTTCCGCGGCGGTCTCCGTCACCGCCTGCCAGCCGTCCCGGCCCCAGCGGACCACGCCCGGCCGGGGCAGGGCGACCACGATGCGGCTCCCGGCCGGAGCGGACCGTATCTGCGCGTGCGGGCACCAGAACGCGCAGTCGGCCTTTCGCGGCTGGCCCTTGTAGCGCTCCCAGACGGCTCGGGGCCGGTCAAGCGGATGACCCAAGCCGCGCGACACGACGAGCTTGACGAACTCGGCATGGGCCCAGACGAGCGGCATCGCCGACCCGGTCGGCCGCCCCGGCTGGAGCCGCCTTTGTGGAATCGGGCCTGCGTCCCACACCTGCTCGGGGATCATGCCGCCCGGGCTAGCGGTCGCCGCCATGGTTTGCAGGATCGGCAAGGGGTCCTGGCCCGCAACGACGTCGTAGTGGCCGCGCTCGCCCGCGAGCAGCGGCCAGGGCCGGCCGATGCCCGTGCCGTCATAGGGCCGGCCGTCCTCATGCTCGCCGTAGCCGTCGCCGTTGTAGCGGCGCCAGACCGGCCCGGACGGCGTGTCGACCTTGAGCAGGCAGTCGACCACCTGGAGGCTGTCGCGGACGAGCGGGTCGCTCGGGCTGCGCAGGCCGAAGCGGACCAGTTGCAGGAAATCCGTGCTGACCTGGTCGCTCGCCTTGAGGATCGCGCCGTCGGCGCGGTTGCGGATGGGGATGAACTCGTCGAGCGCACCGGGTCCGTTCTCCAGGACCGATGGAGGAGCGGTGCGGACATAGTAGCCGCTCACGCCCGCCTCGCGGGCCAGATCCGTGCCCTTCGCGACGGTCCAGTTCTCGATGTTGGCGTTCCAGAAATCGGCGAGAGCGAGCGCCCAGCGGCCGGCGGCCCTATCCAGAAAGGCGCTTCCCGTCACGAAGGCCGCGATGCAGGTCGCGAGCGTGAACGCGTTGAGCCCGGCGTTTTCTTCCCAGCGGTCCTGGTCGGTCGAGGGACCCCGGCGGGCGATGCAGCCGAGCGCTCGCCGGACCATGTCGGCGGGCTCGATGCCTCCGAGCGCACCGCGCTCGGCGAGCGCCGCCGCGAGCAGGACCGGAAATGCGGTCTCGTCGAGCTGGATGCCGCGCCAGTAGGGCTCGCCGCCGAGCCACTGGTTCTGGTGCCAGTGCCCTTCCGTGCTCTGGGTCGCGATCAGGTAGCGCAGCGTGTCGCGGGCTTCGGCCTCGCCGCCGAAGGCGAGCAGCGCGCCGGCGCATTCGACGAGGTCGCGCGGCCAGACGAGGTGGTACCCGCCCCGCTCGTTGCCGCTGTCGCCCCACGGCACGCTGAGGCTCGCCACCATGGCGCCGGGATAGGTTTTGTCGAGGTGGGTGCGTAGCACCGTCGTGGAGGTGACGAACTGCTCCCGCAACTCATCGGGGACGTCCACAGGAGACGCGCAGCATTCGCCGCAGCGCCGGTGCCAGGCTTCCCAGTCGGACAGTTGGGCCTGGAGGAGATTGTCGAAGGGCTGCATCAGCGACGAGACCGCGAGGGTGGTGGCGGCCTCGCGGCTGCTCCCGAAGCCGAGGGCGAGCACACAGCGGTTCGGCAGTTCCGCCATGAGGGCGATGTTCCCCGGACCCGCGGCGAGGTGCTCCCAGGTCATCGCCCCGTTGCGCGCGAAATCCTGCCAGCCGTCGCTCGCGCCGACGTAGCCGGCGCTCGCCCGTCCGATCGCGTCCTGCTGATGGTCGTCGACGGCGGCCAGCGCCAGAGCGAAGGGCGAGCGCTCTGCCCACAGAACACGCCGGCCGCGATGCTGCGCGACCGTGGCGCGATTGCCGTATCCCGTCGCACCGAGGTGAGGCGCCAGCAGGACGTAAAGGCGCAGATCCGGCTCGCCGCTCTCGAGGGAGCACTCAAGCGCCAGGACGTCCCGGCGCGGATCGGGCGAGACCCTCAGGCGCAACGTGTAGCGCGCATGGCCATGAACGATCTCGTAGGCCGGGACGCCGGGGCCGAGCGAGCGCAAGCTGTAGTCGCTGCCGCGCTTGACCTCGGCCCAAAAGCCCTTGCCGTCGGCGACGATGAAGCCGAGGTCCCGGATCTGGGGGAGGTCGACCCGCGGCCAATAGACCTCGTTGACGATGCCGTAGCCGAGCGTGAACCAGAGGCGCGCCGTCCCCAGCGAGCATCCGACCACATCCTTGGCGCTGCTCGTCCAGGTAGGCGGGATTCCGGGCGCGCCCGGTGCATCGGACCTTGCATCCGGCTCCAGGTGATCGGCCAGACGCGGACGCGCTCTCATGACCTGGACGGCGGTCTCAGCATCCGCCGGCGGCAAGCTCAGTCCTCGGCCCGAACTACGTTGTTCCATGCGTCTGCCTGTCTCTCGCTTCGGGCGGCGTCGGAGCGTTGCACCAGCGCCGGGTGGACGGCCCCCTCAATCGATCTTGTGCGAAAGCACCGTACTTAGGTCTGACTTTTCAACATTGGACGCGCGTTGGTTCCAAAGCTTACAGCCTCAAGCGCAATGCTCATTGTGGCCCCCGACGACCGGGCATCATGGGGCTGGTCTCGACTCCGCTCATCGACCCGAAAGCGGCATTGGTCCCGTAAGGACGGAAACGCCCAAGATCACGCGGGAGAACGCTAATGGGCTGCATCACTTGAACCTCCGTGACAGGCATTCCGCAAATACGATCCACTCCCTCGGGCGCTGCGTTGCGCGTTCATGCAGCGGATCCGCTGACGCGTTAGTTCGCGTGAGCGGGCCGGTCAGGCGGATGCGCCCTATCGGGGCTTTCCCCAGCCGACCCATGTCCCTGGCCGCCCGGGGCGCCGAATGCTTCGTAGACCGCCTGCAGGCGCTGTTTCGCCGTTTCGGCCGGCTCGACGCCCTGGCCGGTAACGGCGACGGAAGCGCCGTGTCCGTAGACCATCTCGCCCCCGTACCAGCCCTGGAAAGCAGTGAGCCCAACCACGACAAGAGCCGCGGTTCCATAGAGAATGTGCTGCCAGCGCGTAGCCCAGAGGCCGATGCGCCAGCGCCAGAGCGCCAGAAGGATGATCGCGACGAGGACCGTCCATCCAAGCCGCAGATGCAGATGGATATAGCCGTCGAGTTCGGGGCCGAGCGTGGCCCGGTTCATGTCGTAATAGCCTGCGGCCACGGCCGCGGTCCCGGCGAGCGCGGCCGCCATCAGCGCCCAGAAGCCCGCCGCGCGTAAAGATGCGCTATGCAGCCATGAGCCGATCAGGTCGGCTGCCACCGAGAAGACCACGAGGGCGATCGGGAAATGCACGATGGCCGGATGGATGGGCGGCATCGCTTCGCCTCTCTCCCGTGTCTTCCACCAGATCTGCGAACCTCGGCACGACTCGCAACCCAAGGGCCAGCGCTGAAGCGAGGCCCCCCGTCGTTTCCGACCGCGGAGAGGTGAGATGCCTTGCAGGCAGGAAGCGGGGCCCGCATGCGCGCGCCCCGCTCCCGATGAAAATTGACGGGCTACATCTTGTGCCCAGGAGGCATGTTTTGCATGTTCATGCCGCCGCTGGACTTCGAGCTTTTCTTCGCCTTCTTGCCCTTTTTCTTGTCGCTGGCGACAAGCGTCACCATGCCGTCCGAGCTTTGGGTCAGGCTCTGGCCTGCGCCAAGGGACGCCGGCATCGCGACGGCAAACTGAGCGCCGGCGAAGATCAGGGCGGTTGCCAGGAGTGTTGCCTTCCGCATTCGAGTCTCCTTCTGGTGAGGACTGTCCCTCGGTGGACATGGTCAATGCGAGCGGGCGCGATCGGTTCAGGCGCCTCGTCACTTATGGACGAGCGACTCCCGGTCTCATTACAGGTCGAAGCGGCGGCTGAATGAGGTTGCCGATCACCTACCCATCCGGGTGATCCAGGCACCGTCACGCCTTTCCGCCGCGCCGCCTCGAGGCGGACGCGTCGCCGGCTCTCATGCCCGTCAGCACCTCCGAGCGGCATGGAAGACCCTTTCGCATTGCCGGCATCCAGATGCTCTTGCCGGCGCGCGGGTCGACGGCGCGGAACGACCGTCCTTCGACGTTTCCGTCAGCATTGCGGCTTCTGCATGCCTCAGTCCCGCAATAAGGGCGCCGCTCCCAGTAATCTAGCGGAACCGACCGCGTCTATCCTCGAGAACCCTGTCCTGCGCGGCCGTGCGCCCGGACAGCGTCCGCGGGTCGAGTGAGGGGCGAGGCGATGACAGCCGGTGCGGCAAACGACGAGCTCTGCATCAACACGATCCGCACGCTCGCCATCGACGCGGTGCAGAGGGCCAGGTCCGGCCATGCCGGCGCGCCGATGGCGATGGCGCCGGTCGCCTACACGCTCTGGCAGCGGTTCCTGCGCTACGACCCGGCCGATCCGACCTGGCCCAACCGGGACCGGTTCGTGCTCTCGGCCGGGCATGCTTCGATGCTGCTCTACGCGGTCCTGCATCTTGCTCAAGTGCAGTCGGGGCCCGGCTCGGACCGGCCGAGCCTGACGCTCGACGACCTCAAGCGCTTCCGCCAGCTCGACAGCCGCACGCCCGGGCATCCGGAGTTCGGGTTCACCCCCGGCGTCGAGACGACCACCGGCCCCCTCGGCCAGGGCTGCGGCAACAGCGTCGGCATGGCGATGGCCGGACGCTGGCTCGGCGAGCGCTACAACCGGCCCGGGCTCACGCTGTTCGACTTCGACGTCTATGTCCTGTGCAGCGACGGCGACCTGATGGAGGGGGTGGCCAGCGAGGCCGCCTCGCTCGCTGGCCACCTCAAGCTCGCGAACCTCTGCTGGATCTACGACAACAACACGGTCACCATCGAAGGCCACACGCCGCTCGCCTTCAGCGAGAACGTGGCCGTGCGTTTCCTTGGCTACGGCTGGAACGTGCTCAAGGTCGCGGATGCCAACGACACCGCGCAAATCGAGAACGCGCTGCGGTCCTTCCGCCAGACTGACAACGCTCCGACGCTGATCGTCGTCAACAGCGTCATCGGCTACGGCGCCCCGCACAAGCAGAACACGGCGGCCGCGCACAGCGACCCGCTCGGTGAGGAGGAGGTGCGCCTCGCCAAACGGTTCTACGGCTGGCCCGAGGACGCCCAGTTCCTGGTGCCGGACGGCGTTTACGAGCGCTTCCGGGAGGGCGTCGGGCGGCGCGGCCGGGAGCTGCACGAGGCGTGGGACGCGGCGCTGCGCACCTGCCGCGAGCGCCATCCCGATCTCGCCGACGAGGTCGAGCGCCTGCTCGGCCGCGAGCTCCCGGACGGCTGGGACGGGGAGCTTCCGAGCTTCCCCGCCGGCGAGAAAGGGACCGCAACGCGGGATGCGTCCGGCAAGGTTCTGAACGCCGTTGCGGCAAGGGTGCCCTGGCTCATCGGCGGCTCCGCCGACCTCGCGCCCTCGACCAAGACGAAGCTTACCTTCGACGGCGCCGGCGACCTGGGGCCGGAACAGCCGGGCGGACGCAACCTCCACTTCGGGGTGCGCGAGCACGCCATGGGCTCCATCGTCAACGGCCTCGCTCTGTCGGGCCTGCGCCCGTTCGGCTCCACCTTCCTCATCTTCAGCGACTACATGCGGCCCCCGATCCGCCTTGCGGCGCTGATGGAATTGCCGGTGTTCCACGTGCTGACCCACGACTCGATCGGCGTCGGCGAGGACGGGCCGACCCACCAGCCGGTCGAGCAGCTCGTCGGCCTCAGGGCCATCCCCGGGCTGATCGTCCTGCGGCCGGCCGACGCCAACGAGGTCGCGGAGGCCTACCGGGTCGTCATGCGGTCGAGGCGTCAGCCGGCCTGCCTCGTCCTGAGCCGCCAGGCGCTGCCGGTCTTCGACCGCGCCCGCTACGCGCCCGCGTCCGGCCTTGCCCGCGGCGCCTACGTGATAGCCGACGCCGAGAACGGGCGGCCGGAGGTCATCCTCATCGGCACGGGCAGCGAGGTCCGGCTCTGCATCGCGGCTTACGAGCGCCTCACCGGCGAGGGCGTCGCCGCCCGCGTGATCAGCATGCCCTCCTGGGAGCTGTTCGAGCAGCAGGACGGCGGCTATCGCGACAGCGTGCTGCCGCCCGCCGTCACGGCTCGGGTCGCCGTCGAGCAGGGCTCGGTCATCGGCTGGGACCGCTACGTCGGCAGCACGGGCGCGGTCATCGGCATGCACACCTTCGGCTCGTCCGCGCCGCTGAAGGATCTCCTGAGCAAGTTCGGGTTCACGCCCGAGAAAGTCTACGAGGCCGCCAAAGCCCAGATCGGAAGCGGAGCTGCGTGATGAACCCGCTCAAGGCCCTCCAGGACCAAGGTCAGGCCGTCTGGCTCGACTTCGTCGCGCGCGGCTTCATCTCAGATGGGCACCTCAAGCGGCTCGTGGAGCAAGACGGCCTGAGGGGCGTGACCTCGAACCCGGCCATCTTCGAGAAGGCGATCGCGCACACCGACGAGTACGACAGCTCTCTTCGCACTGCCGAGAGTCAGGCCGATCTCCCGGTCATGACTCTGTTCGAGCGGCTCGCGATCGAGGACATCCGCAACGCGGCCGACGTGCTGCGGCCGGTCTACGACGCGACTGACGGAGCCGACGGCTTCGTCAGCCTCGAGGTGTCGCCCTACCTCGCCCTTGAGACGCAGGACACCCTCGACGAGGCGAGGCGGCTTTGGCGCGAGGTCGGCCGCGAGAACCTGATGATCAAGGTGCCGGCCACTGAAGCCGGCTTGCCGGCCATCCGCGCCCTGATCGCGGAGGGGATCAACGTCAACGTGACCCTGCTGTTCGCGCAGGACGTCTACGAGGCCGTGGCGAACGCCTACATCGAGGGGCTCGAGGCGCTTGCCGCCAAGAGCGACGTGAGCCGGGTGGCGAGCGTCGCGAGCTTCTTCGTCAGCCGCATCGACAGCGCCGTCGACGGGCGGCTCGATCAGACGATCCGGGAGGCCAACGATCCGGACGAGAAGGCGGCGCTCGCACGGCTCAAGGGCAAGGTCGCGATCGCCAACGCCAAGCTCGCCTATCAGCGCTATAAGCGCCTCTTCGCCACCCCGCGTTGGAACGGATTGGCCGTGAGGGGCGCCCGCCCGCAGCGCCTCTTGTGGGCGTCGACCGGCACCAAGAACAAGGCCTACCGCGACGTCCTCTATGTCGAGGAACTGATCGGGCCGGACACGGTCAACACCATGCCGCCCGCCACCCTGGACGCCTTTCGCGACCACGGGCGGGTGCGCCCGAGCCTGGAGGAGGATGTCGGAGAGGCGCAGCGCGTCCTCGTGGCGCTCGCCCAGACCGGGATCTCGCTCGACGAGGTCACGGCCGGCCTGGTCGAGGAGGGCGTGCAACTCTTCGTGGACGCGGCCGATAAGCTCCTCGGTGCCGTGGCCGGCAAGCGGGCCGCGATCCTCGGCGCGCGCCTCAACGGCCAGACCCTCGCGCTCGGCCCCGACCTCGATCGCGAGGTCGGGGCCACGGCCGAGGAGTGGCGGGCAAGCGGCGCCGGGCGGCGGCTGTGGCGCAAGGACAAGAGCCTGTGGACCGGCGCCGACGAGGACCGCTGGCTCGGCTGGCTCGAGATCGTCGATCGCGAGCTCGGCCGCGTCGACGCCTATCGCGCCTTCGCCGAGGAGGTGCGGCGCGAGGGATTTTCCGACGCGGTCCTCCTCGGCATGGGCGGATCGAGCCTCGGGCCCGAGGTCCTGGCCGAGACCTTCGGCACGGCGCCAGACTTTCCGCGCCTTCGCATCCTCGATTCGACCGACCCGGCCCAGGTGCGCGCGACGGAAGAGGCGATCGACCTCCAGACGACGCTCTTCATCGTCTCGTCGAAGTCGGGCTCGACCCTCGAGCCCAACATCTTCAAGGACTACTTCTTCGAACGCGTGGCGGGCGTCGTCGGGCGTGATCGCGCGGGACAGCGCTTCGTCGCCGTGACGGACCCCGGCTCCTCGATGGAGCGGGCCGCGCAGGGCGCCGGGTTCCGGCGCATCTTCCACGGCGATCCCGGCATCGGCGGGCGCTATTCGGTGCTCTCGGCCTTCGGCCTTGTCCCGGCGGCGGCCGCCGGGCTCGACATCGGGCGGTTTCTCGAATCCGCCCGCCTCATGGCGCGCTCCTGCGGTCCCGACGTGCCGCCGGCGTCGAACCCCGGCGTGCTGCTCGGCCTCGCCATGGGCCTCGCGGTGCGCCAAGGCCGCGACAAGGTTACGATCGCGGCCTCGCCCCGAATCGCCGATTTCAGCGCCTGGGCCGAGCAGCTTCTGGCCGAGTCGACCGGCAAGGACGGCAAGGGCCTGATCCCGGTCGCCGCCGAGCCCTTGGGGCCCCCCGAGGCTTACGGAAGCGACCGCCTCTTCGTCCATCTCCGGCTCGACCGGGAGGCCGATGCGGATCAGGACGCGGCGCTCGCCGCGCTCGAGGGGGCCGGGCACCCGGTGGTGAGGATCGCGGTCGCCGCCCCCGAGACCCTCGGCCAGGAGTTCTTCCGCTGGGAGTTCGCCACCGCGGTCGCTGGCGCGGTAATCGGCATCAACCCGTTCGACCAGCCGGACGTCGAGGCCAGCAAGGTGAGGACGCGCGAGCTCACGGCCGCCTACGAGAAGAGCGGGGAGCTTCCGCTCGAGATGCCGCTGTTCTCGGGCGAAGGGGTCGAAATCTACGCCGACCCGCGCAACGCCGACGCGCTGCGCGAGCTTGTCCGGGACGACCACCTCGAAGGCTGGCTCCGGGCGCACCTGAGGCGCCTCAAGCCGCGCGACTACTTCGCGCTCCTTGCTTACATCGCCCGCAATCCGGAGCACACGGCGGCGCTGCAGAGCGCGCGCCTCGCCGTACGCGATGCCAGGCGGGTCGCGACCTGCCTCGGGTTCGGACCGCGCTTCCTGCACTCCACCGGCCAGGCCTACAAGGGCGGGCCGAACTCGGGCGTGTTCCTCCAGGTCACGGCGGACGACGCGGAGGACCTCGCCATCCCAGGCCACGCCTTCGGGTTCGGCACCGTCAAGGCCGCGCAGGCCAGGGGCGACTTCGAGGTGTTGGCGGAGCGCGGCCGGCGGGCCCTGCGCGTTCATCTCAAGGGCGGCGATGTCGCGGCCGGGCTCGCGTCCCTCGATGCGGCGATCCGGCGGGCCCTGGCATAGGAGGGGAGCAGTGATGCAGCTTGGAATGGTCGGCCTCGGGCGCATGGGCGCGAACATCGTGCGCCGCCTCCTCCGGAGTGGGCACGCCTGTGTAGTCTACGACCGTGATCCGGAACCGGGCCGGCAGCTTGCTGCAGAGGGGGCGTTCGCCGCAGCCGAGCTTCGGGACGTGGTGGCGGCAATGGAGCGGCCGCGACACATCTGGGTGATGCTGCCCGCCGGCCAAGTCACGGAGACCACGCTTCGCGAGCTGTCCGAAATGCTGGATGCCGATGACGTCCTCATCGACGGCGGCAACTCTTTCTACAAGGACGACATCCGCCGCGCGCGCGAGCTTTCGGCCAAGGGGCTTCACTATGTCGACATCGGTACCAGCGGCGGCGTGTGGGGCCTGGAGCGCGGCTATTGCATGATGATCGGCGGCGACAAGGCGGTCGTGGACCGCCTCGATCCGATCTTCGCGGCTCTGGCGCCGGGCCTCGGCGACATCCCCCGGACACCCGCCCGGGACGGTCGGGATGGGAGGGCCGAACGGGGGTACATCCATGCCGGCCCGAGCGGCGCCGGCCACTTCGTCAAGATGGTCCACAACGGCATCGAGTACGGCCTCATGCAGGCTTACGCCGAGGGCTTCGAGATTCTGAAACACGCGAACGCGGCCGAGCTGCCGCCGGAGCAGCGGTTCGACCTCGACCTCGCGGACGTGGCCGAGGTCTGGCGGCGGGGCAGCGTGATCTCGTCCTGGCTGCTCGACCTGACCGCGATGGCGCTGGCGCGCGATCCCAAGCTCGAAAGCTTCGAAGGTTACGTGCAGGATTCGGGCGAGGGCCGCTGGACCATCAACGCAGCCATCGAGGAGGCGGTGCCTGCGACGGTTCTGTCGGCGGCGCTCTATGCGCGCTTCCGCTCGCGCCAGGAGCACAGCTTCGCCGACAAGATGCTCTCGGCCATGCGCAAGGGGTTCGGTGGCCACCAGGAGCCGACGAAGATCTGAAGCGTGACGTTCGCCACGCGGGAGCCGCGCATGATCCATCACGACACCCCTCCGAGAGCGAGCGCCGCGAAACCGGCGCCGGACTGCACGCTCGTCATCTTCGGCGTCACTGGAGACCTGACGCATCGGCTCCTGATGCCGGCGCTCTACAATCTCGCGCGCTGGAACCTCCTACCTGAGCGCTTCGCCATCGTCGGCGTCGGCCGCAGCGAGATGGGCGCCGACGACCTGCGCGACGACCTTACCAGGACCATGGAGGGCTTCGTCACGGACAAGGGCGGCGAGTTCTCGGCCGACAGCCTCGACCGGGAGGCCTGGGCCAGGGTCGTCGGCCGGCTGGACTACCTCGCCGGCGATGTCGAGGACCCGGCGACGTATCAAGAGCTGTCGCGGCGCATCGGGGCTTCGCGGGAGGCCCAGGCTGCCGGCGGCAACGTGCTGTTCTATCTCGCGGTCGCGGCCCGCTTCTTCGGCCCGGTGGTCAAGTGGCTCGGCGAAGCGGGGCTCACCCGAGAAGGGGAGGGCGCCTGGCGGCGGGTGATCATCGAGAAACCCTTCGGCCACGACCTGCCCTCGGCGAGGGCGCTGAACCGGGACGTCCTCGCGGTGCTGAGGGAGGACCAGGTCTTCCGGATCGACCACTTCCTCGGCAAGGAGACCGTCCAGAACATCATGGCCTTCCGGTTCGGCAACGGCCTATTCGAGCCGTTGTGGAACCGCGACCGCATCGACCACGTCCAGATCACGGTCGCCGAGACGGTCGGGGTCGAGAAGCGCGGCTCGTTCTACGACGCGACCGGCGCCATGCGCGACATGGTCCCGAACCACCTCTTCCAGCTCTTCACGATGACGGCCATGGAGCCGCCGATCTCCTTCGAAGCGGATGCCGTGCGCGACAAGAAGGAGGAGGTGCTCATGGCCGTGCACCAGCTCTCCGAGGACGCGGCCGCGCATCAGGCGGTGCGCGCGCAATACGCCGCCGGAACCGTGCGGGGCCAACCGGTGCGCAGCTACCGCGACGAGCCGGACGTGGACCCGGGCTCGCAGACCGAGACCTACGTCGCGCTGCGCCTGACGATCGACAACTGGCGCTGGGCCGGCGTGCCGTTCTACCTGCGCACGGGCAAGGCCATGACCAGGCGCGACACGGAGATCGCCATCCAGTTCAAGCAGGCGCCGCTGGCGCTGTTCCGCGGCACCGCCGTCGAGGCCTGCATCCCGAACTGGCTCGTGCTGCAGATCCAGCCGGACGAGGGCATCTCGCTGCAGTTCGGCGCCAAGGTGCCGGGCACCGAGGTGCGGCTCGGCGCCGTCAACATGGACTTCCTCTACAAGGACTATTTCCAGATCCAGCCGAGCACCGGCTACGAGACGCTCATCTACGACGCCATGATCGGCGACGCGACCCTCTTCCAGCGCGCCGACAACATTGAGGCCGGCTGGCGCGCTGTGCAGCCCGTGCTCGACGCCTGGTCGGACGGGCGCGCCCCGATGGCGGCCTACCCGGCCGGCAGCGCAGGCCCGAAGGAGGCGGACGATCTCCTCGCCCGCGACGGCCGCGCCTGGCGCCCGCTGTGAACCCCGCTGGTCCGGCTCCAACGAAAGAGTTGCCATGTCCCCGCGCCCGAAGCCGCAACGTCTGTCCCTCCTCCTTGCCGACGTGGACGGCACGCTCGTCGACGAGAACAAGATCCTGACCGAGCGCGCCGCCGCGGCCGTGCGGGCCCTTCGGCGGAAGGGCGCCCGCTTCGCCGTCACCAGCGGCCGGCCGCCCCGCGGCATGGCCATGCTGATCGAGCCGCTTGCGCTCCACACCGTTATCGCCGGCTTCAACGGGGGCGTCTTCGTCCGGCCGGACCTCTCGATCATCGCCGAGAAGACCCTGTCCCGCACGGCCGCCGAAGAGGCGGTCCGCACCATCCTCGATCACGGCCTGGACGCCTGGGTCTACGCCGGCAACGACTGGCTGATCCGAAAGAAGGACGCCGCCCACGTGGCGCGCGAGGCCTGGACGGTCAAGTTCGAGCCGACCGTCACGGACGACCTCGCGCGCGGGTTCGACCGCGCCGCTAAGGTCGTCGGTGTCAGCGACGACTACGACCGCGTCGCGGCCTGCGAGGCGGCGCTCCAGGAGAGGCTGGGCGCGCAGGCCTCCGCCGCTCGGTCGCAGCCCTATTACGTCGACGTGACCCACCCCGAGGCCAACAAGGGTTTTGTCGTCGAATATCTCTCGCGCGAGCTCGGCATCCCGGCGGACGAGATCGCCACGATCGGCGACATGCCGAACGACGTCCTGATGTTCAGGAAGAGCGGCTTCTCGATTGCCATGGGCAACGCGAGCGCGGAGGTCCAGTCGCAGGCGGACGCGGTGACGGCCTCCTACACCGACGACGGCTTCGCCAAGGCCGTCGAACGCTACTTGCTCGACGATGACGGGCATTCGAATTCGGGCGGGAGCGCATGATGGCCGCCCTGCCGGCGAACGTCCACGTCTTCGACAACGGGGAGGCCGTCGCGCAGGCCGCGGCCGCCGCCTTCCGGGAGATCATCGCGAGTTCTCCCGGCGACCGGATCGCCGTGTGCCTGTCCGGCGGCTCGACCCCGAAGCGGCTCTACAAGCTTCTCCTCGAGCAGGGCAATGGCAAGCGCATTCCCTGGGATCGTGTTCACTGGTTCTGGGGCGACGAGCGCTTTGTGCCCATGCGGGATGAGCGCAGCAACGCCGGCATGGCCTGGGGCGCGTTCCTGGCCCATGCGCCCGAGCCGCTCGAGACCGTTCATGTCGTCCCGCTGACCTCGAACAGCGCCGCACATAGCGCCGAGCTGTATGAGGAAGAACTCAAGGAGTTCTACGGGGCGCGCCAACTTGATCCCGCCCGCCCCTTGTTCGATCTCGTGCTGCTCGGCCTTGGCGAGGACGGGCATACCGCCTCGCTCTTTCCCGGCTCTCCGGCGCTCGACGAGCGCGAACGCTGGGTGACCTCGGTCGAGGAAGCCGGCCAGGCGCCGTTCGTTCCCCGCGTGACCCTGACGTTCCCGGCGTTGGAGTCGGCACGCGAGGTGCTGTTTCTGGTGAGCGGAGCGGCCAAGCGCAAGGCGCTCGCCCGCGTGCTGGCGGGCGAGGACCTTCCCGCCGCGCGCCTGCGGCCATTGGGCCGGCTGCGCTGGCTGGTCGATCGTGCGGCCGCGCCGGAGGACGGCCGGTGAGCGGAGCATCATCCCCGCCCAAGGTCCAGCAAGCCGAGTTGCCGTCGGTGATCGTCGTTATGGGCGTCTCCGGCTCCGGGAAGAGCACCATCGCCTCGATGCTGGCGCACCGGCTCGATTGGCCGTTCGAGGACGCCGACTGGTTCCACCCGCCCGCCAATGTCGAGAAGATGCAGAGCGGCGTCCCGCTCACCGACGAGGACCGCTGGCCGTGGCTCCGGGCCATCGCCGCCTGGATCGACGAGACGCGCGCGGCCGGGCAGCACGGCGTCCTCGCCTGCTCGGCGCTCAAGCGCTCCTACCGCGACATTCTCGTCGGCGGCCGCAGCGACGTGAGGATCGTCTACCTGACAGGCGGGCGGGAGCTGATCGCAAGACGGATGGCCGCTCGCAGCGGGCACTTCATGCCGCCGGGGCTCTTGGACAGCCAGTTCGAGACGCTGGAAGAGCCCGGCCCCGACGAGAACCCGATCGTCGTGTCGATCGATGCCCGCCCCCGAGAGATCGTCGACGTGATCGTGAGGGAGCTGGGCGGCAACCCGGATTCTGACGCTGTGGCTCACACCGCTGAGAGCTCTGCCCGCCCGCCTCGACCAGGACGCGATCAGGGATGAGCAAGATTTCACTCCTGGTGTCGGATGTCGATGGGACGCTCGTGACCTCCGACAAGCGCCTCACCGAGGCGAGCCGGCGGGCGGTGCGGCGCCTATCCGAACACGGGATTGCCTTCACGATCACGAGCAGCCGTCCCCCGATCGGCCTGCGCATGCTGGTCGCGCCGCTCGGACTCCAGCTGCCGATGGTCGCGTTCAACGGCGCCGCAATCGTGAGGCCTGATCTCGAGCCGATCGAGGAGCGCTTCATTCCGCCTGAAGCGGCTCGTCAGGCCATTGAGGTCCTGTCGTCCTTCGGCGTCGGCATCTGGGTGTTCCCGGCCGGTTGCTGGCTCGTGACCGATCCGGTCGGCGACTACGTCGAACGAGAGCGCCGGACGATTCAAGCGGAGCCCGACGTGGTCACGACCTTTGGGCCTTACCTCAGCCGTGCCGCCAAGATCGTGGGGGTGAGCTCCGATCACGACCGCCTGGAGGAATGTGAAGCGGCGGCGCAGGCCGCCCTGGGCGCAAGCGCTTCGATCGCACGCTCTCAGCTGTACTACCTCGACATCACGCCGCCTGACGTCGATAAGGGCACGGCCGTCGATAGTCTATCTCGCCAGTTGCAGATCCCCCTAGAGAACATCGCAACGGTCGGCGACATGGAGAACGACCTCCCGATGTTCCGCAGAGGCGGATACAGCATCGCCATGGGCAATGCGACCGAACAGGTCAAGCGCCAAGCTCAAGCCGTCACGCTTTCGAATGATGAGGACGGTTTTGCGGCCGCCGTCGAACGCTTCATCCTTCAGAGAGATTCCTGACGATGAAAGAGAACGCCACGCGGCCAGCGCAGCCGTCCGATACGCGACCCGCCTTGAGCGCGGAGGAAGCCGGGCGCCTCGATGCCTATTGGCGCGCGGCGAACTACCTGTCGGTCGGACAGATCTATCTGCTTGACAACCCGCTCCTGCGCGAGCCCCTCAGGCCCGAGCACGTCAAGCCGCGCCTGCTCGGGCACTGGGGCACCACGCCCGGGCTCAACTTCATTTACGCCCACCTCAACCGCGTCATCAAAGCCCGCGATCTGTCGATGATGTACGTGTGCGGCCCCGGTCACGGCGGGCCCGCCATGGTCGCCAGCACCTACCTGGAAGGCACCTATAGCGAGATCTATCCCGAGGTCACGCAGGATGCGGACGGAATGCGCCGGCTGTTCCGGCAGTTCTCTTTTCCGGGCGGCATTCCGAGCCACGCGGCGCCGGAGACCCCAGGCTCGATCCACGAGGGCGGCGAACTCGGTTATGCGCTCATGCACGCGTTCGGCGCGGCGTTCGACAATCCGGACCTGATCGTGGCCTGCGTCGTCGGAGACGGGGAGGCTGAGACCGGCCCGCTCGCCGCCTCGTGGCACTCCAATAAATTCCTGAACCCGGCCTCCGACGGGGCCGTCCTGCCGATCCTCCATCTCAACGGCTACAAGATCGCCAATCCGACCATTCTCGGGCGAATGGGTGGGGACGAGCTGCACAGCCTCCTCAGCGGCTACGGCTACGAGCCCCTGTTCGTGGAGGGCTCCGAGCCCGAGCCGATGCACCGGCTCATGGCGGCGGCGCTCGACGACGCGCTCGACCGGATCGAGGCCATTCAGGACCGGGCGCGCCGGGGCGGCTCCACGGAGCTTCCCCGCTGGCCGCTGATCGTGCTGCGCAGCCCCAAGGGCTGGACCGGCCCGAAGGAGGTGGACGGCAAGAAGGTCGAGGGCTTCTGGCGCTCGCACCAGGTGCCCATCGACCGGGCGCGCGACAACCCGGACCACCTGCGCCTCCTGGAAGAGTGGATGCGCAGCTACAGGCCCGACGAGCTGTTCGGCGAGGACGGCGGGCTCCGCCCCGAGCTCCGCGCCCTCGCGCCCGAGGGCGAGCGCCGCATGGGCGCGACCCCGCACGCCAACGGCGGCATCCTGATGCGCCGGCTCACGCTGCCGGACACCCGCGACCACGCGGTCGACGTGCCCAAGCCCGGAGGATCGCACGGCGAGGCGACGCGCGTGATGGGCGCCTATCTGCGCGATGTCCTGCGCTTGAACGCCGCCACGCGGAACTTCCGCCTCATGGGGCCGGATGAGACCTCCTCCAACCGGCTCGACGCCGTGTTCGAGGTCACCGACCGGGCATGGGTCGGACCCGTCCTCCCCGAGGACGTGCACCTCGCTCCCGAGGGCCGCGTCATGGAGGTCTTGAGCGAGCACCTCTGCCAGGGGTGGCTTGAAGGCTACCTGCTCACCGGCCGGCACGGCTTCTTCTCTTGCTACGAGGCCTTCATCCACATCGTCGACTCGATGTTCAATCAGCACGCCAAGTGGCTGAAGGTCTCGCGCGAGCTGGCTTGGCGGCGCCCGATCGCCTCGCTGAACTACCTGCTCACCTCCCATGTCTGGCGCCAGGACCACAACGGGTTCAGCCACCAGGACCCGGGCTTCATCGACCTCGTCATGAACAAAAAGCCCGACGTCGTGCGCGTCTACCTCCCGCCCGACGCCAACTGCCTGTTGTGGGTCACGGACCATTGCCTGCGCACCTACGACCGGATCAACGTGATCGTTGCCGGCAAGCAGCCCGCCCCGCAATGGCTGACAATGGACCAGGCCGTGACGCACTGCACGGCCGGGATCGGCATCTGGGACTGGGCCTCGAACGACCAGGACGCCGAGCCCGACGTGGTGATGGCCTGCGCCGGCGACGTGCCGACGCTCGAGACCATCGCAGCCGTCGGCCTGCTGCGGGAGGGGCTGCCCGACTTGAAAATCCGGGTCGTCAACGTCGTCGACCTCATGACCCTCCGCCCGAAGGAGGAGCACCCCCACGGGCTCAGCGATCGCGAGTTCGACGGGCTGTTCACGACCGACAAGCCGGTGATCTTCGCCTATCACGGCTACCCCTACCTGATCCACCGCCTGACCTACCGCCGCACCAACCACGTCAACATCCACGTCCGCGGCTTCCAGGAGGAAGGCACGACGACGACACCCTTCGACATGGTCGTGCTGAACGAGCTCGACCGGTTCCATTTGGCGATGAGCGTGATCGAGCGCGTGCCCCGCCTCGGCTCGCGGGCGGCGCACGTCAAGCAGCGCTTCCGCGACAAGCTCGTGGAGCACAAGGACTACACGCGCCGCCACGGCGAGGACCTGCCCGAGATCCAGGACTGGAGTTGGCCCTACAAGACGTCGGCCGAAGCCGGGGATTAAAGACTGGGAAGACTCCGGCGATCCCGATCGACTCTTCGCGAGAGCAGCTGGTGACCGGTGATCAGCTGGAGGCTCTTCAGGTGAATGCGATCATCGGGGCGCCCCGAGCCCAACCTGTTCCGGTTGGCAAACCGGAGGAGATCTGGAGCAGGTTCATCGCGTGCGGCCTCGGGCGCTTGGGCCGCTTGGGTCCTGAAGCTTGCCCTCGCGTGCTGTAAAGAGATTGCGTAGAGCTGAACCGCTACAGGTAACTGGCACCGGACAACCGGCTTCAAACGTCTTACCCGCAAGGGATACGACGTGAGCGACCTAAGGACCGGCGCGCTGCTCGAATCCCTCCATGACCTCGTTCACCGGTTGCTCGGGATCGATTACCCGCACGGCCACTGGTGGGTAACCGTCATCTCTCTTCTGATCTTTGTCATTATGCCGAGCTGGATGGCGTGGCACGGCTTTCGCCTGGCGCGCTGGACCGTCTCGTTCCTTCGGTCCCGATCTCGCTCACGTCAGGCGGGCAGCCGCGCCCGGTCCATGGCTCGCGAAGCCTCGCGTTACCCGCCCCTCGAGCGCGCGGTACTACGCTGGACGCTGCGGCCCCAGATCAAGCTGCTCGCGATCTCTTTGCTCGTCATCCCGACGACATACCTCACGCTCGAGCTGCCCAAACATATCGTCAATCATGCACTCGCATCCGGCGGGCCGAAGATGGACCTTCTCGGGCTCACACTGGATCGGATGACTTTGCTGCTCGTGCTCTGCGCCGGTTACCTCGCTGCCATTACGCTGAATGGCACCGTCAAATACTACGCCAACGTCGCTCAAGGCCGGATCACCGAACGGATCGTCAGGCGCCTTCGCATCGCCGTGGTGCGGACGCGGGCGCGTCAGCAAGCAAAGGCGGACAGCGCCGCGCTGATCTCGGTTGCAATCAGCGAGTGCGAGCCCATCGGCTATTTCGGCGGCAACATCCTGAGCGTGCCTGTTCTGCAGGGCGGCACGCTTTTGACAAGTCTCGTTTTTCTCCTCATGCAGGATGTCGCGATGGCGCTTGCCGCCGCCGTGATGCTGCCGGTTCAGATTGCCGTCCTGCCCCGCCTGCAGGCTCGCATCAACGCCGCCGTACGCAAACGCGTTCATGCGACCAGGAGCCTGAGCAGCGCTCTATCACACTCGTCAGAGCCGTCGTCGCCATCGTCCGCCTCGCTCAGCCGCGATCGGTTGCGGCGGGTGAAGGAGCTCGAGCACATCCGTCTGAGGATCAACGAACTGAAGGCGAGGCTCAAGAGCCTCTACAACTTCACGTCCAACCTCACGCCCTTCTTCTTCTTCACGATCGGGGGATATCTCGTCATCCAGGAGCGGCTGTCGATCGGAGCGCTGGTGGCGGCGCTTGCCGCCTATAGGGAGATCAACCCGTCGCTGCGGGCGCTGTTCGAGTTCATGCAGGCTTGGTCGGACGCCCGCGCCCGCTATGACGAGGTGGTCCGGGTGATCAGTCCGGCCGAGGGTCGGACAGGCCAGGGGGCGAGCGCCGCGAGCTGAAGCGCGTTCGGGATCGGCAGACATGAGACGGCAGGTTCGTCCGCTCAGGCTGGCCAGGTATTCGGCCGTGTTTTTCCGTCGCCCAGCTTCCATGGCCACCATTGACCGGGATGCTTGACATTTCCTTTGGGTGACTCCAAAGAGCAACAGGTTGAGCCCTCAACTCCCGTGTGCTCCGTCCCCAATGCCGTTCGCCCGCTGCACCTCCCGAACATAACGGATGATCGTACGAAGCTCGGCCTCGCTCACCTCGGGCTGCGGCGGCATGTTGCCGAACCTCCAGTGGTGCTGACGCACCCCAGCCCGTACGGCCACGTGAAAGGCGGCATCGGCGTGGTGCCCCGGCTCGTAGATCCGGTGGGCCAGCGGAGGCCCCTGCTCGGTTCCGGCGCCTATCGCGCCGTGACAACGGGCACAATGGGTCTCATACGCCCTCTTGCCTTGCAAAGCATCCGCCGACAGCGTGGCTGGCCGGCTGACCTGCGCCGGTGCTTGCGGCGTCCGAGGCGAGAGCGCCCACATGACGGCAAGGCCGCCGAGGAGCGCGGCCGAGAGGACCAGCCAAGACGAGCGGTTCATAAGCCTGCTTCCATCAGCGCCATGACAAAAGGAGCGCAGCACCTCATTGCCGAAGGCGGGGCCGTGCGGAAGGGGATGTCCCGCGGCGGCCCCGCCAGGAGACCACCGCACCGGCGAGGGGGCGACCGGTTCGTGCGGCGGCCGCCAGGGCGAGGGAGTTTCGCCTTCTGGATCTTGGTGACCGCTGTGCGCTGCCCGTCAAGATGGAGAGACGCGGGCACGCCCATTCGATTACAGTCGGCCGCTCGCGCAAACGCTTCGTGATGGGTTCGTCAGCTTCCCCGACAGACGCGACCATCGACTATCTTACCGCCGAGCTGCAGGTCCATGATCGTCAGGTCGGGCAACCACGCTGGCAACACGGGGGCAACGTCGCCTCCTCACCAACCAAGGTTGGTGAGGTCCTCAGCAGCCGGCGAGCTTCGGCGTTCGTTCGACGGCAAGGTCGAACAATGGGCGCAGCCGCGTACCGAGGATATTGCCGGCGAAGGCCGCCACGAGCCAAAGCCATCCATGCAGGCTCGAGGATGCGATGCCGCTGAAGTACGCGCCGATGTTGCAGCCGTAGGCCAGCCTCGCGCCGTATCCGAGAAGCAGGCCCCCGACCACGGCGGCCAGCGCGGAGCGCAGCGGAACCCGCCAGACTGGAGCAAACCGGCCTGCGAGACCGGCCGCGAGGAGAGCGCCCGTTATAATGCCGATATCCGTGACCGTGGTGACATCCGCGAGTACGTTCGACTCCAACGCAGCTTTGTTGGCGGGAGATGACCAGTAAGGCCAACTTGCGACGTCGAAGCCCAGAGTCCACGCGATCTTCGAGCCCCAGAGCGCGAACGCCGACGTGATCCCCCAAGGGCGCCCGGCCAGCGCCAGCGTGATGAAGTTGAGGATGGCGAGCGCGGTCGCGCCGGCGACCAATGGCCAGGGTCCGCGCAGAAAACGTGCGAGGCCTCGCCGCGGCGGCTCGTCCGCGGCGATCAGGCGCCCGTGGCGCCGTCGCTCGAGCACGATCGTGAGCACGGCAATGGCCGCGAACACAACAAGATGGGCGGCGAGCGCCGTCCAAGGGCCCCAGAGCTTGACAAGTGAGACGGGCGGCAGGGACGGGAGGGCAACCCACCAGTGGAAATGGGCCGCTCCGATCGCGGAGCCTGCGATGAAGGCGGCGAGCGTGATCAGCATGCGCGTCGAACCGCCGCCAGCCGTATACAGGGTCCCAGACGCACACCCTCCGCCGAGTTGCATGCCGATTCCGAAGAGGAACGCGCCCACCACGACCGATGGACCAAGCGGCGACACGAAGCCGGAAACCGGCTGACCGAACAGAGAGCCGGCGGCGAGGGCCGGAAAGAAGAGCGCGGTGGCGATGGCCAGCATCAGCATCTGGGCGCGCAACCCGGCGCCGCGGCGATCGGCGATAAACACCCGCCAAGCCGACGTGAAGCCGAAGGCGGCGTGATACAAAACGAGGCCAAGGGCTGCCCCGAGCACGTAGAGAGCCGCCTGACGGTGGTCCACCGTGTCCGCAAGCACGGCGGCACCCGTGACGAGGAGGGCCGTCGCAACGAGGGTCGGGACCAGATTGACTCGCGCCAACGCAGCCTGGGATGGCTGAGGCCCGGACGCCAGGACGCCAGCGGATGCGATCATACCCAAATTCCTTCTCTCAATTTGCATGTGCGCCTGATGATGATCGATTTACAGAGCCCTCAGGAACGGGTCTCATGAATTCAGCCTGGTTGCCGGCACCGGCCGCCGGAGGGCGTTCGGGAACCGCGTCGCGACGTACGCGTAAGCGAAGTACTTCACGATCTTGCCGAGCCAGATGGCGAGCGCCACCTCCGGGATCGGCAGACGATAGATTCCCGCCATCGCGAGGGTGGGCAGCTTCGGGATCGGCAGCGGCAGGGCCATGAGCCCGAACAGCGTCACGGAACCGTACTGGGACAGCCAGTCTGTCCCCTGCACCCAAGCCCGCGAGGTGGTGAGCTCGGGATAGCGCTCGGCCAGCACGCTCCAGCCGAAGTGATGGAAAGCGAGGTAGAGGCCGAGGGCGGCCAGGGCGCTTCCCGTCGCGGCGCAGAACGCGACGCTCATCCAGCGCCGCCCGCTCGTTAAGGCGCCGACCACGACGAGCCATTCGACCGGAACCGTCTGTGTGATCGTTGCGACAAAGGCGAACCCGCCGAGGAGAAGAGGGAAGACCGGGCGCGCTCCCTGACGCATCACAAAGGCCAACACCCGCTGCGCCGCCGCGTGTACGATCATCCCGCAGTCCTCATGCGAGGCCGCCACCCGTCGTCCACTCTGCGGAAGCCGCAGGGTGCGACGCATGGATCAGCCTCTCGGGAAGGCTCGAGCCGACGCGACCCGACGGCTCCTCCTCACGGCGACCCGCCGTTGCCGTTCGCCGCTGAGCGCCGGCTCCGGGCATGGCGGCCGCGTTGAAGACAGCAGCCGGTTGGGCACATCTCCGCATGGCTGAGAAGCGCCTCACGCAGCGCCTTGCGCGCGCGATGCAGCCGTACGGCGACGTTGCCGGTGCTCAACCCGAGATCACAGGCGATCACAGCGTGCGACTGTCCGAGGAGATCGGCGCGCCGCAGCAGGTCCGCGAATTCCGGCTTGAGCGTGGCCAAATGCGAGGTCGATGAGGGTGCTCCTCAGGATGCAGCGAAGCCAGGCATCGACGCGCGCGCAATCCGCCAGCTGATCGCTCGACTGGAGTGCCCTCACGCAAAAGTCCTGGAGAGCGTCCTCCGCTGCTTGTGCGGTCCGAAGGCGCCGGCGCAGGTAGCGCAGGAAAGATGCACGGTTCCGGACCAGGGCTGCCCTGACCTCCTCCTGGAGATCATCAGCCGGCTTGGATTCGGGGCGGGTTGCGGTTGCTCGCGGAACGTGGCGAGGGCTCTCGCGAGACCCTCGTACGGACACACTGTGGTAGGACATGGGAGGGAAGCACGCTGACGAGAGGCTCCTGCCCGGAAAGGGGCGGTGACCATCGGGTTGTCGTTGGAGCGTTGCGGTCCGACACTGCCGTCGATGTCCGTCAACCGCGAACGTAGGCGTTCGAGCGGACGGAACTCGGCTGAATGGCTCCCCGACGACAGGCAAAGCAGCGAAGCGCGAGCGTGCCGCGGTGGCAGGAATCCTGCTTCGGAAGACCGAACGCATGACGGCGCGACGAAGCGCGCCCGGGCCGGCAACCCGGCCCCAACTCCGTGCTTAGGGTCTTGGTGGGCGCAACATGCCGTGGATCAGGGACCACTCCGGGAACGGGCGGTGCTCCGGAACGTCGCTGGGCGCCTTTGCGACTGAGTTGGGTGCCCAGACGACGAGGCTGCCCACAGCGTGGCAGGCGCCCCCCGCGCAACAGCCTCCGTCTGAATCTTCGTTCGGACAGAGGCCGATCCGGTCGCTGCGCAAAGCCACGGCAACTGAAACGGTTTCGGAGCTCACGACATGGATAAAGCCGACTGCCTCCACGCTCGCGGCCGGTGGTGCGCCATGCGCCTCAGCGATGCTGTCACCCAGGAGAATGGCTGCGAGGCTGAGGAGGGCGAGGAGGACAAGAGAGCGTACGACGAGGAGCGATCTACACCGCACTGGCAGATCCCACGTTCGTCGGCGAGAGACCATCTTTCCTCGAAGATCGGGTTCGCCCCTGGCCTTTTGGGCCTCCTCCCGGGCGGGTTGACAAGCGGGCCGGTCGGCTGCCGCGTTCCGGCGGATGAGACCGGTTCCGATATATCGGACCGCTCCTGTTCCGCCCAGTCCGATGCCCACAAGCGCGCCAGTGTTCGGCCAGCGTGCGGGTCCAACGCCGCATTTCGTTCACTGGCGCATCTAGGTGCAATAACTTAGGTCAACCTGCGTTATGCATCAGGCGCAGGGTAGCCATACGGTGTACGCGCGATGTTGTGTCGGCCTCGAACGTCGGAGACCACATCGGTTTACTCCCATTCGGCGTTTGGCCTTGTGTAAAAGCGGGCATGAGCTGTTGAGAACTGACGCTTGCTTTTCGCCTTCTAAGCAGAACTCGCCATTTCTTGAAGGCTGCCACCGCTAGCCGCGGGTAGGTCATGCGAGGAGGGTGCTGTATGCCTCTCATGCACACGGCGCGAGCTCCGCTAACGCAAAACGGATGCTCCGTGCAGAGCTTTGTCGCCAAGGCGAAGTGGCGGCCATATTGAGTAGACAATGATGATTGGGGATCCCGAGCTTGAACAAGCCGCGAGAGTCAAGCCTGCGGTGAGGTCAAGGCAAACTGCGAGACGAAGGGTGGGGAAGGGAAATGTCGACGAGCACAGCCATGCTCACGGCCAACGCGACCACAAATGGACCGGGAAGCCAAGAAGGCCGCGGCAGGCGGTCGCCTATGCCCGCTTGGTTTGCGATCGCCCGCAGGCTGCATAACCTGCCGACCTGGGCGCGCTACGCCATTGCGACGCTCCTTGTGCTCATCGTCACTTTTCTGATGCGCTACACCGTCGTGCACGACGCGCCAGGGTACCACTTTATCTTCTTCGTTCCCCCGGTCATCCTCTCCAGCCTCTTCCTCGCGCAGGGAAGCGGGATCTGGGCGGTGCTCCTGAGTACAGCCGTCATCAAGGCCTTTCTTCTCGCCCCGGTCTTCACGCTCGAATTCGCCCGTGGCGAAGACTTTTGGACGCTGGTGCTCTTTTTGGGCACTGGCCTGGTCACCGCGCTTTCCGGTGAAGCGTTGCACAAGGCCTTCTTTCAGCTTGCTGACGCGAACTCCAAGCTTACGGCCGCCTACGACCGGATCGCCGCCTCAGAGCGCGAGAAGGAGATCCTGCTTCACGACCTCACGCACCGCTTCAAGAACGACCTTGCGAACTTGACCGCAATCCTGCGTCTTCAGGCGCGCGATGTGGCGGATCCGTCCGCCCGCACGGAGCTGATTGCTGCGTCCGAACGGGTCCACGTCATGGGCCGGGTGCATCAGCGCCTTGCCCGGTTTGGGCAAGGCTCCATGGTAGATATGCGGGAATTCCTTACGGACCTGTGCGAAGACCTTCGGATCGGCATGATCGGCTCACGGCCAATCGCCCTGCAGGCCGAGGTCGAGGCCGGCCAGTTCCCGTTTGCTCAGGCGATCACCATCGGCCTGATCGTCAACGAGCTGGTGACGAATGCCGTCAAATACGCCTTTCCCGACGGTCGCCCCGGCACGATCACGGTCGATTTCACTCGCTCGGGGCAAGGATTCTGCTTGACGGTCGTTGATGACGGGGTGGGTCAATCAGCCTCTGCGCCAGGGAGCACGGGTCTTGGTCAGCGCCTGATCCAATCGATGGCCCGGCAACTTGGCGGCGGCTACGAGGCACAGTCCCACGATGGCGGTCGGAGATGCACGATCTACTTTCCGGCCACTGCAGGCGGCCGCCCGCGCAAGGTGGTCAACGCCGGATAAACGCCTCAAAGAGCTTGAGCTCGATGCTGATCCGGAATGGGCGGCTCGGGCCTCCGCAGGGTCCGAAGGGGGCAAGCACGGCCGAGCAGGACCGTTCAATCCATCTGCCCTATCCACCTGAGAAATACGCCGCTCTTTGCGGACGGGATGGGATCAAGATCGACCAGCGCGGGCGGCACGGTTTCGAATCGCCGTCCGAGTCCTGCACGCCGATCCTCCTCGACGAAGCCGCCTCGGCGCCAAAGGAGCCGATGCTCCCAGAGCTGCTCGTGCCCAAGCGGATGCAGATGCCAAGGAACGTAGCTGTAGAAGCGCACCTGATTGGGTCGATACCGCCCGCCCTGGCCCAAGAGACGCTTCCACCACGAACGTGCTCCCGCGCGGCTCGGCGCCAGCTGGAGTCCGTAGACCTCGGTCGCGAACTCCGCGGCAAAGTTTAGCGGCACGGCGCCCTCGCCGAGATGCACCGCTCAGATGTGCACGACCCCGACGCCGTATTCCGCCACGACGAGGTAGGTCGCACTCTTGCCCGAGGTCTGGCGCCGATACCATCGCTCGAGGTGGCGCGTGCGCCCCGCCGCGATCGGATCGTGGAACGCGTCGAGCCCCTCGGGGCAGGCTGGCCGCGGCCGGCTGCGAACGGGCCGTATCGGTTTTGATACATTGAGGTGGATGAAGCGGGTCGACTTTTTGGGAGACACCCTTGCCCGTATTCGGGAGTTTCCTGCAGAGGCGCCGATCGGAAGTGGGTTTTCAGCTGCGACGGGCTCAGGAGGGCGAGGATCCGGCCGACTGGAAGCCGCTGAAGGAGGTTGGTCGAGGAGTTCGTGAGCTTCGGGTGCGGGAGGCCTCGGGGACGTTTCGCGTGGTCTACCTGGCCACGCTCCCGGATCGGATCGCCGTGTTGCACGCCTTTCAGAAGAAGACGCAGCAAACGTCGCAACGGGATATCGAGCTCGCCGCCAAGCGACTTCGAGAGATGAAGGAGTAGCAGCGATGGAAGTTCAATCCTTCGACAACGTGTGGGATGCGCTCACCGATACGCCGACCGAGGCGGCCAATATGACGGCCCGGTCCGATCTACTGATCGCCTTGCAACGGGCGATCGGGAGTTGGGGGCTGACGCAAGAAGCTGCCGCCAAGCGGCTCGGGATCACGCGCCCCCGGATCAGCGATCTCCTCGCGGGAAAGATCAGCAAGTTCTCGCTGGATGCCCTGGTCAACGTCGCGGCTCAGGCCGGCCTGGCCGTCGAGATTCGCGTTTCCGAGACGGCGTAGTTGGCGAGGCACCAGCGTGAGCGCTCGGGACAAGCTGGTGTTCGGGCCAGCGATAGCGACCGGGTGTCGTCGACAAGGAGCGTTGAGAGGGGATCTTACTCCGCGGGAACATGGGCCTTGGCGATCTCCTCGGCCTCGCTCGTGGTCGCACCCGAACCGATCAGTAGCGGCCCGGCAGCACTGGCGCGAGGTCCCGAACGGCCGGACGGCTGCAGCCTTGATCCTGGCGGGGGGCGGTATCAGATGAAGGCTTGTAAGAGGCTTCCGAGAGGACGGGGCCTGCGGCAGTCTCGGAACGGCTGGAGCGGTGTGGCCGGATTCCTCGCGATGTCTGCTCGTCGCGAGATATGTTCCGACGCGGCGCGCCCGCATTGGCGCTGCGCTCAGCGCGTCCACGTCATCCGGATGCGCCGATCCCTCAATCTCCGATCCCAGTTGCGCCGCGTGCCAGCTATGCACTGATTGGGGAGCAGAATTGACGGAGGTGTCATAGAATGTTCGCGGGAGGTCACCGACGCCGTGACAGCCGCAGATTGCCTCCGCAGGAGTGCCTCGGCTCGAGGCGATGCATCGCTGTTTCCCGAATGGCGTGCGCGGTCCTGCTGGCCGACCCCTGTCTCGCCGAGCAAAGTCTCCCACCGCATGGCAGAATTTCCGAGCCACGGGCTTCGGTTTGTACTGGTCTTTTTCGTCCTTTCTCAGTTGCTCGGCGCGGGCTTCTGCCGAAGGGCTGACTTGCCTTTAGGTGCTCGCACGGTTGAGCATCAAGCGCACATGATCTTAAATCGGGAACCGCGTGAGCCGAATGGCGCACTGCAACCGCATCCAGCGATGGTCTCGTCCTGCATGCTGTGTTGCGCCCTAGGAATTCTGCCGGTCGGACCGGTTGCCGTGACCGCCCGTGCCGACCGGGTCGTCCCCGCGTGGGTGGGACAGAGCCCGCCCCCTTCAGCCGAGCGCTACCGCCTCGATCGACCGCCCAAAGCAGCCTAGAAACGCATCGCGCCGGGCGGCTCCGCCTCCCGTTGCCCACCAGCGACTCCGGGCCGGCCACCTCCTCTCGTCCCAGGCCGCGCGCCGGATGCCTCGTTGGGCAACGGGCGAAAGGCGGCACAGGGCCTCAGCCATAAACGGCTGGCCCAGTAATCTCTGCTGCTAAAGAACATGCCATGTAATGCCTGTCCATCAGGTGAAGGCGTGAACTTGGATGTTTATATCTCGGCACGAGAGTCCGACCCGCCGCGCGAATACCGAAAAACTACATCAAGGATGCAGCATAGCACTTTTTGAGATGAGCCACTTCCATGAAACTCGACGACAAGGACGAAAAGATCCTCGCTATCATTCAGAAGAATAACTCGCTCACGCGGGAGCAAATCGGGCGCGAGGTCAACATGTCGCCGACGGGCGTCGTGAAGCGGTTGAAGAAGTTGCACAGGAGCGGCCTCATCGAAGGCACCGTTGCGGTGCTCGATCTGAAGGCTATTGGCCCCTTCGTGAGTGCGCTGGTCTGGTGCTCGTTCGACCCGGATGGTCCATCCACAGTCGACCAGTTCATGGAATCCGTGCTGCCCAGGGCCGAGATCACCAATGCGTGGGTGGTGACGGGCGAGGTCGACGTCGTCCTTCTGGTGATGAGCCGCACTCTGGATGAATACGAGGCGGCGCTCCGCCGCTTGCAGGCCGACTTCCCGCAACTGAAGAACATCAGAACCCACGTGGTGCTGCGATGGTCAAAGCGCGGCCTTGCGATCCCGTTCTCGGCGGCAAGTTAGCCCACCCGGATCACGCCAAAGCGAATCGTGTCGCTCGAGCAACGCCCCAAAACTCTCGTGGTGGCGAGGGCAAGATTTCACTTTCGGTGACCCCGAGAACTCCCGCCGTCAGGATTCGTGACCCTTTGGGGCTCAAAATTCAGGGACCCTGACGGGAACCTTCGGCTACCCCTCGTGCCAGCACACGCCTGAAGGCGGCCAACCAAGGCACGGGGGCTCCTATGCGACAGATGCTTCGAGCGGGTCCGATGATGAGCCGCTTCAACGCGCTTATCGAGCGCTGCGCACCGGGTGCTCCGGTGCAGCCCTCTGCCGTTGTGCGCCCGGCGAGCGCGTACGAGCCGCTCCGCATAGCCACCGTCCAGCGCGGAGAGTCGCTCCGGGTTCAGGCAACTTCCAAGCCTGTGGCGATCGCACTCGCTACCGCGATGAGTATCGGCCGCCAGCGATGCCTTCGAGCCCTGCCCGCATGTGGCGGCAGCGGCGCGGCTCATGAGCGAGGATCCGCGTCGGCTCAAGCCGACGACAGCCGGCGTCGGGCCAATGCCCGCTGAACGGGATCGCTGCAAGGGCCGAAGACGGACGGGGAAATGTCGACTGACGAAACGCGGCGGCGGCTGACGCGCAAGCTGCGCGAAGAGCTGGGAGAGCGGATCTGCGACGCCTTGGACGATCCCAAGGTCGTCGAGGTCCTCCTGAACGATGATGGCGCGCTGTTCGTTGAGCGCCTCGGCGAGCCGATGGCGAAGGTCGAGGACAGCTTCGATGCCAAGCGTGCCGAGGCCATCATCGGCACGATCGCGTCGTCGCTCGCGACCACCTGCACGCGCGAGAACCCGATCCTCTCCGGCGAAATGCCGATCCTGGGCGCGCGCTTCCAGGGGATGCTGCCGCCGGTGGTGGCGCGGCCGAGCTTCGCCATTCGCAAGAAGGCGTCGGCCGTGTTTCCGCTCGAGGCGTATGTCGCCGGCGGGATCATGACCCCGCACCAGGCCGACGTCCTTCGCGCGGCCGTGCGCGATCGGCGCAACATCCTGGTTGTGGGTGGCACCGGCACGGGCAAGACCACGCTCACCAACGCCCTGCTCCGGGAGGTCGAGCGGCTGACGCCCGATCACCGCCTCGTCATCATCGAGGACACGGCCGAGATCCAGTGTGCGGCGGCGAACCGTCAGTTTCTGCGCACCTCCGACACGGTGAGCATGAACATGCTCCTGAAGGCGTCGATGCGCCTGCGACCCGACCGCATCATCGTGGGCGAGGTCCGCGATGGGGCCGCGCTCACCCTTCTGAAATCCTGGAACACCGGCCATCCGGGCGGCCTCGCGACCATTCACGCAAACGACGCGCGCGCGGCTCTCACCCGGATGGAGCAGTTGATCGGCGAGGCGAGCGAGCGGCCCATGCCGCACCTGCTCGCCGAGGCAATCAATATCGTGGTGTCGATTCAGCGCACCGACACCTCGCGCCGGATCGAAGAACTGGTCGCCGTCAAGGGCGTGCGAGCCGGCGAGTACGTCTTCAAGGACCTTACCCATCAGGAGCTTCGTGATGTCGCCTAAGACCGTGAACCTCGTTCTTTTCGCGCTGGTGGCCGTCCTGGCCGTCACGCTCGTCACCGACCCGGCCTTCGCTTCCTCGGGCGGCGGCCTGCCCTGGGAAACCCCGCTCAACAAGGTCAAGGACTCGCTCTCGGGCCCGGTGGCGCTCGCGGTGGGCGTGATCGCGTTCTTCGCCGGTGGCGCCATGCTGGTGTTCGGCGGCGAGATGACGGACTTCGCCCGTCGGGCCGCCCTCGTCGTTCTGGCCTGCGGCTTCCTCCTCGGCGGCTCGAACCTGCTCACCACCCTCTACGGCTCGACGTCCTCATCGATCGGCGCGCCGGTCTCGACGCTGGTGGGCGCCGCGCATGGCTGAGCTGCGGCAGATCCCGATCTACCGCGCCCTGAACCGGCCGAACCTGCTGATGGGGGGTGATCGGGAACTCGTCCTCGTGACGATCCTCTCGACCGCCTTCCTGATCGTGCTTCTGGCCTCCTGGTACACGGTCGTGATCGGGATCGTCGTCTGGTTCTTCGGAATGTGGGGCCTACGCTGGATGGCGAAAGCGGACCCCCTCATGCGGAACCTCTACCTGCGGCACATCAAGTACTCGCAGCATTACGACGCGAAATCCGGGCCTTTCGTGAGGACCTGATCCATGCTGGCGCTCAAGCAATACCGTCCGCACAAGCGCGGGTTCTCGGACCTCTTGAACTACGCGGCCGTGGTCGAGGACGGCATCGTCCTCAACAAGGACGGCTCTCTGATGACGGCCTGGCAGTATGACGGGCCGGACACGGAGAGCGCCACGGCGCTCGAGCGCGACCATTTGAGCGCCCAGCTCAACGCGATCCTGGCTCGCCTCGGCACGGGCTATATGCTCCATGTCGACGCGATCCGCACGCCGGCGGTCAGCTATCCGGACCCCTCCCGGTCCGCCTTCCCGGACTGGGTGTCTCGCGCCATCGACGAGGAGCGCCGCGCGCGCTTCCAGGCCGCGGGTTCATTCTTCGAGAGCCGGCACGTGTTCGTGCTCACCTACAACCCGCCCGACATGCGCGCCTCGAAGGTGGCGAGCATGATGTATACCGAGACGGGCGGGCGCCGCGAGAGCTACGCCGACGTGATGCTCCGCACGTTCAAGCGCACCTGCGAGGAGATCGAGAAGGCCCTCGACAACGTCTTCCGCGTCGAGCCGCTCGGCGCCGTAGAGGTGATGGACGATCAGGGCCACACACGGGTCTTCGACCGCCTTTTGCAGCATCTTAACTTCTGCGTTACCGGCAACGATCATCCGATCGCCCTGCCGCCGATCCCCATGTATCTCGATGCTCTTTTGGGCGACGAGTTCGTGTCGGCGATCACGCCCATGATCGGCGACAAGTATATCGTCGTGGTGGCGATCGACGGGTTCCCGAGCGACTCGCATTCCGGCATCCTGAACGTGCTCGACCAGCTGGCGATCCCCTATCGCTGGTCGACCCGCTTCATTGGCCTCGACGCCATTGACGTCCAGAAACACCTCGCCAAGCACCGCCGAAAGTGGGCGCAGAAGACCCGCTCCTTCCTGAACCAGGTTTTCAATCCGCACGGTGGGGTCGTCGATCAGGACGCGGTGGCGATGGTCGGCGAGGTCGAGTCGGCGATGTCCGAGGCGGCCTCCAACCTCGTCACCTACGGCTACTACACGCCCAACATCGTCATTCACGGCGCGGACCTGCATCAGGCGGAACAGGATGCGCAGGCCGTTCGCAAGGAGCTTCAGCGCATCGGCTTTTCGGCCCGCATCGAAACCATCAACGCGACCGAAGCCTATCTCGGCTCCCTCCCCGGCCATGGTGTTCAGAACATCCGCCGGCCGATGATCCACACCCTCAACCTGGCCGACATGCTGCCGATCAACGCCGTCTGGGCGGGGCACGCCGTCAATCCGTGCCCGTTCTATCCGCCGGACTCTCCCCCGCTCATGCAGGTGGCCACGACGGGCTCGACTCCCATGCGCCTCAACCTGCACTCGGGCGACCTGGGCCACACGGCGATCTTCGGCCCGACCGGCTCGGGCAAGTCGACGCTGCTCGGCCTCATCGCGGCGCAGTTTCGGCGCTATCCCGAGGCGCAGGTCTTCGCGGTCGACAAGGGCCGCTCCATGTTGCCGCTGACGCTGGCCGTCGGGGGCAAGCACTACGATATCGGCGGCTCGGACGGGACGCTCGCCTTCTGCCCGCTCGGCAGCATTGCAACCGACGCCGATCAGGCATGGGCGGCCGAGTGGGTCTCGACGCTCGTGGAGTTGCAGAACGTCACGCTCACGCCGGAGCTCCGCAACGAGATCCAGCGCGCCCTCACCATCACGCGCCAGTCGCGGACGGCCAAGACGCTCTCCGACTTCCACACCACCTTGCAGTCCAAGGAGCTCCGGGAGGCGATCGAGCCCTACACGATGGAGGGTCCGTTGGGGTCGCTCCTCGACAGCGAGGCCGACACGCTCGACTTCGAGGCATTCCAGACCTTCGAGATCGAGGAGCTGATGGCAATGGGCGACCGGATCGTCATTCCGGTCCTGCTTTACCTGTTCCATCGCATGGAAAGCCGGCTCGAGGGCCAGCCGAGCCTCTTCATCATCGACGAGGCCTGGATCGCGCTCGGGCACCCGACCTTCCGCGACAAGGTCCGCGAGTGGCTGAAGGTGCTGCGCAAGGCGAACTGCGCGGTCGTTCTGGCGACGCAGTCTCTCAGCGACGCCGCGAACTCAGGCATCGTCGACGTCATCAAAGAAAGCTGCCCGACCAAGATTTTCCTTCCGAACCATGCCGCGAAGGAGGCCGGGACGGTCGATTTCTACAGAGATTTCGGCCTCAACGAGCGTCAGATCGAGATCGTTGCGAGCGCCACGCCGAAGCAACACTACTACCTCGTCCAGCCCGACGGCCGGCGCTTGTTCGACCTCGCGCTGGGCCCGGTGGGGCTTAGCTTCGTCGGCGCGACCGGCAAGGACGACCTCCGCCGCGTGTGCGAGCTCGAAGCCCGGTTCGGGTCCGATTGGCCGGCCCGCTGGCTCAACGAAAGGGGGCTGTGACATGCCGAACCATCAGCTGAAGGCGGCCATGCTGGCGGCTGCGACCCTTGCCCCGGCCCTCGCCGTTGCTGCGCCGGGCCTCGGTGTCGCGCCGCTCGGTCTCGCGCCCCCGAGTCTCGTCCAGCAGGCGCAGTTTGCGACCGAATGGACGCAGATCATGAACAACGCGCAACTGGTGCAGATGGGGGGCGAGCAGATCAGGCAATCGGCCCAATTCGCTCAGCAGATCACGAACCAGATCCAGCAAATCCAGAACCAGCTGCGAATGTACCAGACCATGCTGCAAAACACGGCGGCGTTGCCGCAGCGCATCTGGGATCAAGCTCAGAGCGACATTGGCCGCTTGGCTCAACTGACCCAGCAGGGGCAGGGGCTCGCCTTCAGCATGGGGAACATCGACGGCGTGTTTCGGCAGCGCTTCAGCAGCTACGACACGTTCCTGGGCCAGAACCTCACGGGCGGTTCGTTTTCCCAAGCCTACTCCTCGTGGTCGACCACGCAGCGCGACACGATCGCCAGCACGCTTAAGACTGCGAACCTCACGGGCGACCAGCTCACGCTGGACGCGGACCTCCTCAAGAGGCTCCAGGGCCAGTCCGAGACAGCTGACGGCCAGATGCGGGCGCTCCAGGTCGGGCATTCCCTGGCGAGCCTCCAGGTCGATCAGATGCTCAAGCTGCGCGCACTCATCGCGCAGCAGACGGTGATGTTCGGCCAGGTGTTCGGCCGGCGGCAGGCCATCGAGGAGCAGCAGCAGGCGGCCGATCGCCGATATTTCCAGAGCACGGCTCCGGTCAGCATCGAAGGGGGAAAGGAATACTGATGAACCTCAAGATCGTCGTTATCGCGCTGATCGTCGTAGCAGGTCTCGGCGCTGCGGGCTTTTGGGCCTTCATGCAGGCGAAAACCGCGAGCGCCGAGGCGGCCTACTTCCGGAACGACCGGCCGGCCTGCCTCGATTGCGGGAAAGAATACTGACGACCTCGCACCCAGCGAGCAAGACGAGGACTTCGATGAGACGGCGTGCGAACCCGGCCCTTCCGGCGGTTCTCGGCCTCCTGGCAGTGGCCATGTTCGTCGTCGCCATGCCTGCCGATGCGCAGGCGCAGGCGGGCCAGGTCCTCGACTCGCTCGTCGACAGATTCCAGGCGGCGACCTCCAGGTGGGAAAGCGCCATCAAGTCGGCGGCCATCAGCCTCTTCTGGATCTTGGCGGCGATCGAGTTCGCCGTCAGCGCGATTTTCCTCGCGCTCTCCGGGTCGGGGATTCAGAACTTCGCCTCGGAGGTCGTCAAACGTATCCTGGTCGTCGGCATCTTCTACTTCATCCTCGACCAGGGCCCCGCGGTCGTCGATGCGGTCATCAAGAGCTTCCGGCAGATCGCCCAGAACGCGGGCGGCGTCGGGTTCAAGCCGTCCGACATCTTCAACGCCGGCGTGCAGGTCGCTCAGAAGCTCGCCGACAATGTTTCGTTCTGGACGGACAGCGGCAAGTCGGTCGCCCTGCTGATCGCGGCGCTCGTGGTCGTTGTGTGCTTCGCGCTCATTGCCGCGATCGTCATCGTGACCACGGTGGAGATGTGGATCGTGACCTATGCAGGGATCATCCTGCTTGGTTTCGGGGGCAGCGGCTTCACCAAAGACTATGCGATCAAGTACCTGACCTACGCCATATCCGTTGGCTTGAAGCTCATGGTCATGGGGCTCGTCGTCTCGATCGGTCAGTCGATCATCTCGGAGACGGTGAGGAACTTCAGCAACACCAGCAACACCGAAATCTACACCGTCGTGGGTGTAGCCATCGTGCTGCTCGCCGTCACGAAAGCCCTGCCCTCGATGCTTCAATCGGTCGTGGTGGGCTCGTCCGTCGGCAGCAACACCACGCTCCTGGGCGTGGCCGCCGGCGCCGCTGGCGCTGCGATGGGCGCGGTGGCAGGCCCTGCGGCCGTGGGCGTTGCCGCCGCTCGGGGCGGCGGGAGCATCGGGCAGATGGCGGGCCGGGCGATCGGCGCGGTCGCCGGAGCGGCTTTCGACCGCGCGGCAAGCGTTCCGGGCTCCCGGATGGGCTCCGTGATGGGCAACGCGGCCTCGAAGCTCCGTCTGGGCAATCAGCAGGCGGCCCGCCTCGCAGCCCCGGGAGGCTCGTCCGGCGCACGCGCTGCCCGCGCGTCGCAGCCGATGCTGACGTCGGGGAGCGGGGGCGGCCGTCCGCCCTCGTCGCCTACCGGTGGCGGGGCAGGGCGAGGGACGAGTGACAACTCCGGTTTCGGCGGCGGGTCGCGTGGGACGAGCAGCCCGGCCGGTTTTGCAGGGCCAGCCGCGGCGCCGGCCGGAACCGGCAAAGCCGAGGCCAACTCCGCGGCGCCGCCCGGCCAGTCCTCGTCCACGGCTGCCCGCACCGTCGCCGGCGCCACTGCTCCTGTGGTCGTCTCCCAGGCTCCGGCCGCGCCGAGGGCGCCAACCGCTCCTCCCGGGTTCTCGCCCGGGCAGGCCCTGGCTGCTGCGCTCAGCCTGCCGCAGGCGGGCGGCGGGGCTGCGCCTGCGCCCAGCGAGGCGTTCGGCGGCTCATCACTCGCAGCCGCAGAGGCGGGTAGCAACACTCTCCGGGACGTCGCAGCGGCCGTCTCGACGGGCGCACCGCCTGCCATGACCGAGACCTTATCTTCGGATGCGCCCGCGCGACCCCCCGTCCAGGCGGGCAGCGAGGCCGTCCTCAATCCGTCGCTTCGTTCAGGTGCTCCGGCCGGGGGAGCCCCCACGACCACGACCGCACTGCCGTCGGAGCGAGTGCCGTCGGCGACCTACGTGAGCAGCGTGCCGCCGCCGAAGTCGCGTCCGCTCGCCTTCACATCCACCAAGACCACAACGCCGCGTTCGTAGCGCGATTTTGATCCCAAGGGGCTTCTATGTCGCCGACGTCCTTGCCCGAGTCTTATTCCAACGCCACAGCCGAGAACCCCTATGTGGCGGCGAGGCGCGAGTGGAACGAGCGTTACGGCTCCTACATCCGGCAGGCCCGGATGTGGCAGATCATGGCCTTCCTCTGCCTGGGGCTCGCCACCATGAGCACGGGCTACGCGCTCTGGATCAGGCAGAACACCACCTACCAGCCCTTCGTCATTGCGGTCGATAAGATCGGCATGCCGGTATTCGCCGGCTTCCCCGAGCGGATCGAGTATGCCGATCGCCGTGTCGTTCAGAACCTCCTCGGCGACTTCGTGACCAACTTTCGCTCGGTCACGACCGACGGGACCGTCCTCAAGCGCAACGTCGAGCGCCTCTACGGCTTCCTCATCACCGGCGATCCGGCGACCAACAAGATCACGAGCTACTTCCGGACGGAGGGCCAGGACCCCTTCGTTCGGGCGCTCACCGAAACGGTTTCCGTCCAGGTCCGTTCGGTCGTGCCGCTCTCCGAGACGAGCTACCAGGTCGACTGGATCGAGATCGTCCGCAAGCCGAACGGCGACGAGAGGAGCCGGATCGCCATGAAGGGCGTAGCGCAGGTGCAGATGATCCCCCCTCAATCCGAGGCGGTGATCCGGGCCAACCCAATCGGTCTCTACATCAAGGACTTCGACTGGGTGCAGCAGCTCTGAGCAGCGCGAAGAGCCAAGACCAACAAGAACATAGGTGCGGGGCACTCCAACCATGAAGGCTATTGTTTCTGCGCTCGCCATCGTGGCGGTCGCGTCGACCAGCGCGGCCTGGGGTGCCGATTATGCTGCCGAACCCGTCGAGCAGGATGGCGTCGTGGTCGCGCCGACCGTTGAACTCACCGCGTCCGAGCAGGCAGCCGTGGCGCGCGCCAACCAATGGCGGACCAAGAAGGCGGTGCTGCGGACCGGCCCTGATGGCAAGGTCCTGTTCGCCTTCGGCCACTCCCAGCCAACGGTCGTGTGCGCCCCTTTGCAGGTATGCGACATCGAGTTCGAGGCCGGCGAGATCGTCAAGGACGTGAACCTGGGCGACACCGTGCGCTGGAAGATCGCGCCTGCGACCTCGGGCGGCGCCGGGCCGGGTGAGATTGCCCACCTCGTGGTCAAGCCGAACGGCGCCGGCCTGAACACCACCATGATCGTCACCACGAACCGACGTACCTATTCGATCCGCCTCAAGTCCGTGCGCGGCCCCTACATGGATCGGGTGGGGTTCGAATACCCTCCGGACAAGACCGTGACGCAGGCCCGTGGGACCGGCCCGATCGGACGCCCCGTCGCGGCCGGCGGGGTCTATGACGATCGCTATGTCGCCAGCGGCAACGCCGCCTTTAAGCCGGTTCGCATCTACAACGATGGCGTCCGCACCTTCCTCGACATGCCGCTCTACATGCGCAGCCGCGAGGCTCCGGTCCTGCACGTCATCAACAGCGCGGGCGAGCAGCAGGTCGTGAACTACCGCCTCCAGGACGATCGCTACATCGTCGACCAAGTCTTTGACCGGGCGATCCTGGTGTCAGGCGTCGGGTGGAGCCAGGAGCGGGTGACGATCACCCGCGGCGAGCAGGACCCGGTGGCCGCCTTCTTCACGCGGATCTTCAACTAACCCCAGTCTCACTGGACGCCATTTCGGGCCGGGCTTGAGCGCGGCGGGCGTCTCCAACACGAGGTCAACCATGAGCGCCACAGCCAATCCGACCGTCATCCAGGGAGCGGCTTCGCACGCCCGCGCAAAGGCGCCCGTGCGGCGTCTTAATCGCATCCCGCTTCTCATCACGGTTGGCCTGGGCACCGCGGTGACGGCGGCCGCGGTCAGCGTGGCGATCGACCGCTCGAACCGGCGAACGGTCGAGGCTCCCAAGGCCATGGGCGGCCAGAGCACGGAGGCCATCAGCCGTAGCCTCACTGCCGGGCGGCCAGATGGGACGATCGGGGCCCGTCAGGCTGCGGCCCCACCTTCTCCAGCACCGCAGACGATCGTGACTCCTGAAGGCACCGTTCAGCCCCCGATCACCAGGCAGGCGGCGACGGCTTCGACCGCGACTGATCCCATGGAGGAGATGAAGAAGCGCATGGCGCTCCAGCGAGCCGAGCGGCTGGAGCAGGAGCGCCAGCGGATCGAGCTGGCGACGATCCAGGGCCACGAGGAGGCGCTCGGCTCGCCGACCCTGATCGACATGGCGCGCGGCAGCTATGCCCGCACCGCCGATCGTGTCCGCAACGGGATGGTGCCCGGCGGTTCGGTTGTGAGGAGTGGCGTGGTCGCGGCGGCTCCGGTTCCCCGTACGGCTCCGACCAGCGTCAGCGTAGCGCCTCCGCCGCCCACCGTTCGCACGGCTTGGGCGAGTGGAAGCGGCGGCGGCATGGCCCTCATCTCGGGACAGGGGTTCTCGGGGGTCGGCGGGTCCGGCATTGCCGGTGCATCGGGCGGCGGCGAGTTCCCCGGTTCCACTGCCTCGACGGGCTACGGCCGCTACGGCGCCGGCTATGGTGGAGGATACGGCGGGGCCTTTGGTGGAGGATATGGCGGCAGCATCGGCGGCGGTCTCTCGCCCGCCTATCTCGGCGCGCTGCAACAGGCGCAGTTTGTCCAGCAGGACCCGAACGGCCAGTCCGGCAAGCTGGGCTTCCTGACCCAACAGACGGATGCCCAAGGTTATCTGGCTCACCTCGTCCAGCAGCCCTTGTCGCCCTACGAGCTGAAGAAGGGCTCTGTGATCCCGGCAACGATGATTACTGGCGTCAACTCCGACCTGCCGGGACGGATGATCGCGCAGGTGAACCAGAACGTCTATGACAGCGCGACCGGCCGTTACCTTCTGATCCCGCAAGGCTCGCGCCTGTTCGGCCGGTACGACTCCGGCGTCACGTACGGCCAGGAGCGGGTGCTGGTGGTCTGGACCGACCTGACCTTCCCGGACGGCTCGACGCTGCACCTCGGCAGCATGGCCGGCACTGACGGGGCAGGTTACGGCGGCTTCGCCGATCGGGTCGACAATCACGAGCTGCGGACCTACGGCTCCGCGCTTCTCCTGAGCCTTGTCGGCGCCGGCAGCGAGTACGCGATCGCGACCGCGCGCAATCCCGGTGCCGGCGGTGTTTCGATCTCGCTCGGGCAGGCTGGCATCGAGAACACCGCCTCGACTTTCGGCAGCGTAGTGCGCCAGTCGTTCCAGAAGAACCTCAACATTCAGCCGACCATCGAAGTGCGTCCCGGCTATCGCTTCAATGTGATCGTCGAGAAAGACATCGTGTTCCCGCCCTACGCCCAATGACGAGCGCAGTCCGATGATCGACAACCTGACACCTGATCGTGCGAGCTGTCCCCTCCCCTGACGGATGAATGCCATGGATTTCGATGCCAACTACATCAAGCAGTGCATGGCTCCGGGCATTGAACCGGCCGCAATCGAGGAACTCATCAACGAGACCTCGGGCTACAACGAGCTGGCGCTGAAGGTTGTGACCAAGGACGGCCGCAAGGCCGTGGTCGTTCGCCAGCCCACCACCAATGCAGCGATGGTCCAGGCCGTCACGAGCTACCTCAGCGCCGGAGCCGACGTGCGGTTCGGGCTGTTGCTCGTTCCGGCCCGTCTCCTCCCCGAGCTGAAGGTCTCGGTCGCGCAAGCGATTGAACCTTGTACGAACATCCGCATTGGGTCGCTCGTCTACCAGCGCGCCCGCGAGATGGTCTCCGCGTCGGTGCGAAATCCGCGCGATCTGCCCCTCGAGACGGTGCGGGCCTACGTGGCGGGCACCTACAATGGGGCTCCGATCTCGGGCTTGACCCCCTCGGTTCCGGTCGTGGTCGCCAAGCCCCCGCCGCGCGAGTTCGAGCGGAGGGAGATAGCTGGCTCTGGCGATCGTGAACCGCGCCGGGTCGCGGAGGCCTATGCGTCCTCCGGCCGGGAAACCGCTGACGTTTCCCCCAAGTCCCCTCGGGGGGCGAGCGCCCCGCCTGTGCCGCCAACCATGTTCGAGGTCACGTCCGCGCCCATGACCATTGACCTCAGCCGGTTCCGCGAGGCCCGCTGAGACCAGGCCCCCCAGCGTCGCAGTAGGTGATCCGCGTCTTCTTGCAACCCACAGGCGCCGCGAGGCGCTTCGTGGGTTCGCGTTTGAGGTACGTCAGGGGACGGTCAGGACCGGCTCCGTGTAGGCGTAGACCGAGGTCTCGGGCAGCGGCCCGTAGTAGCGGCCATCGAAGGAGTAGGGATCGTAGTCCGACACCAGAAGCGCCTGGTGCGGCGGGATCGCTCCGCCGGCCCACGACCTCATCGGACGCCCGGCCGCATCGCGGGCCTGGCGGGCCGAATTCGGGATCTCCTGCCCGTTGACCCGCATGGCGCCGCCGGTGCCGTCGAAGGTCACGATATCGCCGGCGACGGCCACGATCTTCTTCATGATCGGCCGGTAGCCGTTGTGGCACCAACCCGGCCCGCCCATGTAGCCGCGCCCGAGCGCCTCGTCGAAAGCTGGCGAGCTCGGGGGGCAGGCCAGCGCCATGCGCCCGCGCGTCAACGGTGGTTCGACGGCTTCCACGCGCCGCCAGAGGCCGCGCGGGTAAGAGGGCGTCGTGTTGACTGTCAGCCCGAACACCTCGAAGGCCCCAAGGACCACTGCGGCCGCCATGAAGGCCCCGATCCCGATGAGTCGGTATCCGTTCAGGGCTCAATCTCCGCTGACCGATGCGTGAGCTTCAGGTCGTGCTCCGCCTTGCGCTCTTGACGCTCGTGCTGAGCCTGGACCCGACCATGCAGCTTCGCCACGTCCTGCGTCAGGCGAGCAGCCAGTTCGAGATCGTGCTCTTTGATGCCTGACATGCGATCCCGCAGCTCGGCCATTCGGTCGCCTCGGATGGCTGCCATGCCAGCCCATCCGAAGCGCTGTTGAGCAGCTTCGAGAAAGGCGTTGATCTCGTTCACAAGGCCCGTGTTGCGGGCGACCTCGGCAATTGAGGTCGCCGTCATGTCGCCTTGCCCCAACACCGCTTGCAATTCCTCGCTCGGCGCCGGAATGGCGATCAGCTCCCGCTGAACGTACTCGGACCAATCCGAGAGGATTTCGGCTTTGATGGAGCGGGCGACGTCCGCCAACTCGCTGAAGGCGTTGGCCACCAATCCACCTGCGCTGCGCGCCCCCTGACGTTCCGCGTCCTCCCGGCCGAGGCGAGTCGTTCCGCCCCTCAAATCGCCAAATACTTCTGGACGTTCGTAAAGCTGCATTCTGATCGCCGGCTCGGCTTCAGGCATTTCGATTGCCTGCGTGGTGAGCGAGGCCACGACCGCCGCCGGCTCCTTGAACGTGACTTCGGCGGCTGATTTCAGAGCAGCGACGTAGGGCGCTATGTGTGGGTCGGCCTCCACACGCGCCGAGACTTCCGACAAAGGCAGGGTTCGATCAACGGCGTTGGCCGGCAGAAGGAGACTTTGCTTCTCGCGAGGCCGTGTCTCCCCCTGGTTCGCCTCAAGACTGGATGACGCTGGGGGCCGCGGCGCAGAGTGCGCCGAGCAGCAGGTTTCGACCTTGGCTGTCGATTGAGCGGCGGTCGACTCGTGCAGCGGGCGATCCGTTTCCCGCGCGGGCCCTAACCCCGGCAGCGAACGCAGGATCGTGGCCTCTTGCTCACGGCCGAGCCCCTCCAGGCGAACGTGGGGCGCCAGGAAGCGATCGAGATGGCGTCCGGGCTGGTCCAGCTCCTTCGTGAGGGCCTCGAGGTAGTCCTTCTTCGGGATGGCCTGCCAGGCGATGTGGAGGCCGGCCCGTCGGCACATCTCGCCATGCAGGACCATGATCGTGCGCCCGTTCCCCTCCAGAAACGGGTGGGCGTAGGCGAGGAGGCCCATGACCTCGCCCGGCCGCTCGCGCATGATCTCGACCTTCTGGCCGCGCGTGAGAGCGTGCGCCGCGGCGCGATGGATCTCGTCCGGGTAGGCGAACAGGTCGGACCGGCCGCCCTTGACGATGGCGATGTCGGGGGCGTTCTCGGTCCGATCCTGGCCTGCCCACGGATACATGGTCTGGAACAGCCGCCGGTGCGTCTCGAGCACGTCCTCGTAGCCGAGCGCCTTTCCGGTCCGCAGCGCCGCGATGGCTCCTCCCACATGATCGCGGAAGACCTCGTGCTCAAGGCGCTTCACCTCGGCCGGATCTTTGATCCCTTCGTTGTTCCGCAGATACCCCCGGCTCTCGAAATCGCCGAACGGATCGAAGGTCATGCCCGGCTCTGGCGCAGGTAGGCAGCGTGCAGACAAAACCGCTGCTCGGGGGTGATCACGCCCGCGTCGGTCAGCGCGCGCAAGAGACACTCGGTCTCGTCGGGCGTGACCTCGGCGTCCGAGAGCCGGGAGATCGTTTCGGCGTAGTCGTCGAGCGGGCTGCGCTCGTACACGACGCCGTGCGCGCGGGCGAGCTCGCGGATTTGCTCCGCGACGGAAGGGCCCGCCTCCGTCTCACGGGCGCGGGCGTCGAGGGCATCGGCGGTGGTCATGGTCATGGGTTGCCTCCATAGAGCTGTTCGCCCGGCCGCCGCGATCGAGCGCTCTTTCGTAAGCGCTGCCCGAAACCCGCGTCGACGCTCTCTCCCTTCATAACATCCAAGCCATCCTCCGGCCTCACCCTAGCTTTGGCCCGGCAACAGAGAGGCGGACCCCCTATCAGGCTGCTCGCGCCCTGGCCCACGACCGCCCCTAACGGCCGCGCTCGTTGCGCTGCTGCAGGTCCCGGACGAGCTCCCTCTGCCGGTCGCGCTCGAGCCGCAGCCCCCGCGCGAGCGCGCGCGCCGCCTCCAGGCGCGGCAGCTCGCGCGCGAACTGGGCACGCTGCTCGGCGGTCGGCCGGGGCGAGACCCGCTCCACCTTGAGGCTGTGCCCGAACTTGCGCAGCACCGCCTCCCCGAATGCCTCAACCTCGCGGCGCACCTCAGGGCTTGCCGACAAGGCGCGATACTGCTCCCCCGCCTGGTCCGAGGCGAGGCCTTGCAGCCGGTCGACGACGGCCTGGGCCGCCGCCGAGAGGCCCGGCACTTCGATCGCCGCCGCGGCGCGGCCCTCCCGCTCCTGCTCGGCGGCGAGGCGGACCGAGCCGGCATAGTTGTCCCCGAGCTCCCGGGCCCGGAGCGCGAAGTCCTTGGCCGTCTCCTCGGCCACGGCGCGCGCCTGCTTCTCGGCACGCCCCACGAACAGGCCCTTGGCTCCGGCCAGCGCCCCGATCTCTTCGGGCCTGTCGAACAGGCGATCCACGAAGCCACTGTAACGCTCCCGGTTGGGCAGCGCCTCGACGATCGCCCGCACGGCCGCGTCGGGATCGCGGTAGACGACGCGCGCCGCCGCCTCGAGCGCCTTCACCTCGGCCGTGATCGAGCCGTCGGCCGCCACGCTGTCCCGCGCGACCTCCTCGGGCGTGCGGTCGAACGACGTGACCGCGGCGAACAGGGGCTCAGGTCGCGTCGCCCGATCCTGCGCCGCCCGCGCCAAGCGCGCGTCCACCTCGCGCTGCGCGGCCGCAAAGTCGCGCACCTTGGGTCCGAGCGTCCTGAGCATCCCCGCCGCCCAGCGATCGCGGCCCAAGGCATCCTCGAACCGCTCGGTTGCCCACTCCGTGAAGGCGTCCGCCCCGAAGCGGCGCGTCAGCGCCGCGTCATAAGCGACGAGTTCGGCCGTCAGGTCCTCGCGGTCGCGGGCTCGGGCGGCCGCGAGCCGCTCGGCCTCCGGCCCGGCCTCCCGGGCCTCCACGAACGCCCGCAGCAATCCGCTGGCGCGATCGGAGAGATACGGGACCGCGTGCCCCATCCGCTCCGCCCGCACCGCCGCCGCGGCGGTTTCCTGCGCCAGCCTGTCCCGCCAGATAAAGGCCGCGCGCATCGCCTGGTCGGCCGCGAAGCTCGCATCCTCGTGCGCCGCCGCCCGCTCCGTCCGGCCCGCCCTCGCGGCCTCGGACTCCGGCAGCAAGCGGGCAAGCAGCCCCCGCCGTTCCTCCCGGCCGTGCATCTCGCCGAGTTGCTCGGGGCGCTCGCGCATGAGCGCGGCAAGCACGGCCATGTCTGCCTCGCCGCAGATGGCGGCGTCGATCCGCTCGACGATCGGATCGGCGTTCTTCCACACCGCCTCGACCGCGAAGCGTGCAGCCTCGCGGGCTCGATGGCACGCGGCCGCCGCCGCGACCCTGGCCTCGATCGCCGCCTTGTCGGTGCCTGCCGCGCTTCGCACGGCCGCCACCATGACCTTCGCGCCGCGCGCGGAATGGGTCGCCGGTTCGGTTCTCGGCTGGACGATCGCGGCTGGGGCTTTGTTCGCAATCGGGCCGGCGTCGACCTCGTCGGTTGGCGCCGTGCCGGTCCGCTCTAACACCTGGTCGGCGGTGGCGAGCGCAGAGGGGTTCTCAGCCGCCGGGGCGCGCTCGTTGATTCTTGCCTCGGCCGGCTGTGCGCTGACGTCCCATGTGAGCCCGCGGTCGGGAACGGCCTCCGGCAAGTCGCTCACATTTGCGCGCCGGCGCATGAAGTCATGGTCCAGGGTCGTCGTGGCCGCACCGTCACGCCCGAGCTTCTGCGCCAGGTCGGCGAGGCTGCCGAACGTCTCCGACGATGCGTATATGACGGCGTCGTCGCGGTGCCGCGTCATCGCCACATAGGCGAGATGCCGGTCCATCGTCTCGGACGCATAGACCAGCGTTCGGTCGACCGTGGCGCCTTGCGCCTTGTGGACGGTCGCCGCGTAGCCGTGGCTGAAGTGCTCGTATTCGGACGGCTTCAGCGTGACGGTGTTGCCCCCGTCCGTGCGGACGGTGAGCGTGTCGAGGCCCAGGCGCTCGACCGTGCCCAGCATCCCGTTCTTCACCTCCGCTTCATTCTTCAGGAACAACACCCGGTCCCCGATGGCGAAGCCCTTCAGACCGCGCGAGGTCTCGAACTGAACCTCCGTGCCGGACAGTTCGCCGCTGGCCTTGCGGGCGTCCCGGACCCCGCAGTTCAGCGCGTCCACGTCCTTGTTGGCGTGCGCGACGACCAGCACCGACCCCTGCCGGTTGGCCTCGCTCCAGTCCGCCACGATCTGCTCTCGCGCAGCCTCCGCCGTATCGTGGAAGCGCACCGAGCCGTGTGACCGGTAAGCCTGCAACGCCTCGAACGTGCGCCCACGGGCGAGGTCGAGCGACGCCTCGCGCTGCCACTCGTGCGCGCGCTGGCGGCGGATGCCCTCCAGCTCGACAAAGCCGATCCGCTCCGAGATCGCGCGGAAAGCCGCCCCCGCCTGGATGGGCTGAAGCTGCGTCGCATCGCCGACCAGAACGGCCTTGGCACCGGCAGTGTGGATCGTGTCGATCACCCGCGCGAGCTGGCCGGAGGAGACCATTCCGGCCTCGTCGATCACGAACACGTCCCCTTTCTGGAGAGCGTCGCGCCCCTGCGACCAAGCGTATTCCCACGACGCGAGCGTGCGGCTTTCGATCCCGGAGCTGTCTTTCAAACCTTCTGCCGCCTTGCCGGCGAGCGCCGCGCCGAACACCCGCCGACCGGAGGCGATCCAGGCCTCCTTCGCCGCCTGGAGCATGGTGGATTTGCCGGATCCGGCGAACCCCACCACCGCGGTGATCCCGCGCGCGTCGGTGACGTAGCGCACAGCCTCACGCTGCTCCTCCGACAGCCCGGCTCGACCATTGGTCGCGGTCCTGATCGCGTCGTCCTGAGCCTTCAGCGCCGCTTCAACATGGGCGCTGTCGACCCCGTGCGACGGGTCGAGGCGCAGTGCCCGGGCCTGCTCCATCATGCGCTGTTCGAGGGCGATCATGTCGCGCGTGGCGTACACCATCGCCTCGACTATCCGGCCCGTGAAGGGGTCCAGCGCACTCGACGGGGTGGCGGCGATGTCCGGTGACGCGAGCGCCTGGTCGACAAGCCTTCTGACTTCGTCCGGCTCGGCCTCTTTCAGGTAGCGGTTCGCCACGCGCTCGACGTCGCGGCGCGTGAACACCGCCGCCTGCGATGCCGCGAGCCGGACCAGCTCGCTCGGGTTCGCGCGGATGCGCTCGGCATTCTCGCGCTGGATGGCGGCCTGCCTCCGCTCAAGGCTGCCCTCGATCCTGCCGTTCCGATCCGACCTGTTCTCGGGCCCGAGATGAACATTGGGGGTGAGCGACGATCCACGCTCGTTGAGCGATCGGCCGTCGATGCGGGCCTCGATCCCGGCGCGCTCGAGGTGCCGGTTGGTGACGTTCTCCCACGCCCGGCGCCAGTCCCGGATGGTGTCGCGTCCGTCCTCCCAAACCTTGTATTGGACCTTTCCATTCACCCGCACGGGATCGCCCGCCGGGTCGAGGATGCGGCTGTAGCTCTTGCCGAAGCCGGTCTCGGACAGCGGCTGGGCGGTGAGCATGACGTGGGCGTGCGGGTTGCCCGGCTTTTCGTGAATCACCCAGTCCGCCACCACCCCGCGGCTCGTGAAGGCCTCCCGCACGAAGTCGCGCATGAGGGCGATATGCTCCTTACGCGACAGCTCTTTGGGGAGCGCCATGTTGATCTCCCGGGCGAGGACGGCGTTCGCACGGGTCGCCTCCCGCTCGACCCGGTTCCAGAGGGCTTCGCTTGCCTGGGCCGGGGTGCGGCCGTCGACCAGGTTGCGCAACCACTCCGGGGTCTGGTCGGGCAGCGCCAGCTCGGCGTGGACCTTCTCGTCCCGGTGGTTGGTGTAGCGGCAGGTTCGCCCCGTCTCCTCCTCGCGCATTCGCTCCCGGTGGCGATAGGACGCCGCAGCGACGGCGCCGCGGCCGTCCCCGCGGGAAATCCTCTGGACCGTGAAATTGAAGATCGCCAAGAGCAGGACCGGAGCGAAGCAGCACCGCCGCAAAGCGTAGCAGATCGGTTTTCGCCGGAAAACCTATATGGTGCGCCCTCAACACGCGGGCCCCAAGGCCCGCTCCGGTTTCGGGACCTCATACGGACTCGCTCCGCGAGCCTTCTTCGTGCGCTACCGCGCAAGGGAAAGCTGAACGTCGAAGAACTCCAGCTTGACCCGTATATCCGGGTCGCTTAGGCCCATCACCGTCAGAACGAACAACTCTTGATGAGGACGGCATGGCACGCCGCAGGAACCGGGCGGACATCCTCGCCGAGATCGAGGATCTCAAGAAACAGTTGGCCGAGAGCGAGGAGCGAGAGGAGCGACGAATCGGAAAGATCGCCAACAAGGCAGGCCTGCTCGATCTCGAAATCAGCGACGAGGATCTCACAAAGGCCCTGACCGAGCTGGCCGCGCGATTTCGCAAGGGCCGCCACAAAGCGCCGGCCGTGGTCGACCCTCCGGCGGCTGCGTCAGAGGCTGGTGCGGGTTCAAAGGGATCGCAGCTCGATGACGGCGCGCGCGCGTAAGGTCGATGCCCGCGAGAAGATCCAGCTCGGTGGCCTCGTGGTGAAGGCAGGCTTGAGGACGGCGGATAAGGCCGTGCTCCTCGGGGCGCTGCTGGAGCTCGCCGCGCTCGATCCGGCCAGCGAACGATACAAGAAATTGAAGGCGAGGGGTGATGCCGAGTTCAGCCAGTCAGCCGATAGCTGAGACCCCGACGAGCATTCTCGTCGGGGTCTGCCTGCTGGCGATGGCGGCGAGCGTATCGGTCCTCTATCTCGCTTGGCCCTTTTTGGTCGACCTGTTCCCGGCTCAGCATCAGCTCACCGTGGAGCGTTCCTGGTACGCGCTGCGCTGTGCCGTTCCCGCGCTCGTGGGCGTTCTCTGCCTGCCCTTCATCGCCCTCCATAGGCGGCGGCAGGTTGCCCTCGCGGTCGCTCTCGCCTCCTTCGCGTGCGCGACGCTGGCCATCTTGCTCGAGTATCAACGGGTTGATCGTCTGCGCGGCGACATCGCCATCGGCGAGGCTCTCCGGCAGTCCGACAAGTTCGTCTGGTACGGCGCCGCCTTCGCCGGGTTGATGGGTTTTGGAGCCGGCCTGACGATCCGCAGGCGGCTCCGATCGCCGCGGCGTTCGTCGTCGACGCTGTATGGCAATGCGGACTGGATGCCGATGAGGGAAGCCGCCGAGCTCCTCCCGGAAACTGGCGGGATCGTGATCGGCGAGCGCTACCGTGTGGACCAGGATGCCGTTGCCGACCTTCGCTTCGACCCCCGCGATCCTGACACCTGGGGCAAAGGCGGCAAGGCTCCTTTGCTGGCCTTCGACTGCTCGTTCGGGTCGACACACGGGTTGGTGTTCGCGGGCTCAGGCGGCTACAAAACCTCGTCAGTGGTCGTTCCGACCTGCCTGCGGTGGAGGGGCCCGATCGTTTGTTTGGACCCGACGGGCGAGGTGGGCGACATGGTGTACCGTGTTCGCAGCACCTCCAAGCGGAAGGTTCGTATCCTCGACCCCCGCAGACCGAAGGTGGGGTTCAATGTCCTCGACTGGATCGGAACGGGCGAAACCTCGGCCGAAGAGGATGTAGCCACCGTCGTCACCTGGCTCATGACCGAGAGCGTGGATTCGTCCGGCAACACGCGGTTCTTCGAGGTCTCGGCGCGGCACCTCCTCACCGGCGTTCTCGCCCACATCGTCTTCTCGGACGAATACCGCGGCCGCCGGACCCTTAAGGCGCTCCACGAGTTCATGGCGCAGCCGGAGAAATCGTTCCGTGAGCGCCTGGCCCAAATCCATCAGCAGTCTCCCAAAAAGTTCGTCCAGGACGCGCTCGGGCCCTTCATCAACCTCACAGAGGCGACCTTTTCGGGCGTCCTGAAGGGCGCGAGTTCGGAGATCGAGTGGCTGGCCTATGATCGGTACGCCGCCCTGGTGTCCGGCAACACCTTCGACCCGAAGCTATTGGTCTCGGGCGAGATCGACGTGTTCATCTCCATCGACCTCGCCACCCTCAAGGCCCATCCGGCGCTCGGCCGCGTTACTATCGGCGCACTTCTGAACACGGCCGCCAACGGCTATGCCGCGACCCCCGATCGCGTGCTGTTCATGATCGACGAGGCGCGGATGCTCGGCACGATGAGCCAGCTCGAGGTGATCCGCGACGCGTTCCGCAAATACGAGATCACCCTGGTGCTGGTCTATCAGTCACTCGGTCAGCTCGATGAGATTTGGGGCAGGCACGCCCGTTCCAAGTGGCTCGACAACGTGTCCTGGGTCTCCTTCGCCGCGGTCGGTCATCCCGACACGGCCGAATTCATCTCCACGAATTGCGGCACCTACACCGTAGAGACGACGGCCCGAACTGTTGCCTCGAATGGGCGCGGGTCGCGGACACGGACCTTGGGCGAACGACGGCTGATCCTGCCGCAGGAAGTCACCCAGACCATGCGGGCCGACGAGCAGATCGTGTTCATCCAGAACGCACCCCCAATTCGCTGCGGGCGCGCCATCTTCTTCCGTCGGGAGGACATGAAAGGGCTCGTCGGGGAGAGCCGGTTTCAGAGCAAGGCCGCTCTGTCTCAGGCCGGCTCAGGCCCGAGTGGCGCCGGCCTCGCGCCAGCTCCTGGACCGGCCGAGTAGCGGCACGATCCGGAAGGACCGGAGCGCACGGCAGGCTGAGAGCCGCCGCACGCCGCGTTACATCTGAAGGCGCTTCCACTCCATGTCGGGTGCCACGATCTCGAGGATGTAGTCCCAGATCGCCGGGATTGCCCCGAGCGCGACCGACCAGAAAGCGAGCTTGCCGGCGAGCTCGAACTGGCCCGCATAGAGCTTGATGCCCATGCCGCAGAACGCGACGAACGACGCTGCGTAGAAGAACAGGATGAACGGGCGCACAAGGATCATGACCAACGCCAGCGTCACGACCGCCATCCGCACCAGGTAGCGGATCGGCCAGAGCAGGACGCGCAGGATCACGCGGAAAGCCCAAAGGGGCTCGAGCATCGACGCGGGGTTTGGCTCTGACGCGCGCTGGCGCTGGCACCGGGACTCCGGCGGTTCGATGACCACAGTGTATTCGGCGTCGATGATTGGACGATCGTGCTCGGCCAGCGCGGGCGGAGGGCGGCGTTCCGACTCCAAGCGTATCCACGTCACGGCAAGCCTCTCCTCTCCGCCCACCAGCCGGCCCGGCTATCCTATGCGGGGCAGGAACGCGTCAAGTTTGGTCGCAGAGAACCGGTCCGGTTGAAAGGTCGATGCGGTGTGCGGGCGAATGCCCGCATGAGCGACTTTACCACACCCTCCGGCCTCTCTACGGCGCTCTCTGGTCAGCGCGTTCGGCCTCCGGCTGCTCCGCGTCCCGCTCCGCCCGGCGGGTGGAAAAGTCGCCTCCCTGCTAGGAAAGTGAAAGGAGCGCGGGCCCACCGACCCGCGCGACGGGTCTCACGTCCGCCCGATCGCTACATAGGCTGCGGCCGGATGGCCCTCGAGGCCGGCTCTGCGGCCTCGACAGGTCGACCAGGAACTTTGGTCTCGCGGCAAGTCGGCCAGCGGATCAAGGGCCACGACTCGCGGTGAAGCCGGACCGACCTTCCACTGCCAGAGGACGAGATTGATCCCGCGTCCGCGGGCGGACGGAACCCGGACCCCGGGGGCGCCATCCGCGATGAGGCGATCTGCCAAATACCAGGTCCGCGGTCACTTCTTGTCGACGAGCGCGATCTGCTTCCATGGACATTCCAAGTCGGCCGGTTCGACGCCGATAGCGCGCACGGTCACGAGGTCGTTCAAATCCGCGATGCCGTCCGCGTCGACATCGTAGGCGCACAAGGTGCCTAGTCGAATGCCGAGGTCCTGTTCATACTGGGCAACGGCCGTCGCGAACGCTTCCGACATGTAGAGGGCGGAGATCCCAGGTGCGTTCCAACGGCCGCCACGCCTGGCCGCCCTCTCCCCGCTCAGCGGCCGATGTGACCAGCGCGGGCTGAGCATGCGCCAGTGGCGCCAGCGTCCAGCTCCTCCCTGCGCCAGTTGCTCACGACCTGGATTATCTCCACTTCGATCCAATCCCGAATTTCCTTGCTAAGGCTCGTCTCGTTGCAGAGCCCAGCCCCGCCGGTGGCCGTCCACTGCAGGCCAAACGGCACCACCGGCCATAGTGCCTGCACATTTCGGCGATACCGAGGTCGCAAATGAAAACCGCGACGTAAGCAAGTGCAGATCTCGGATCTACCCGCCGACGAAGACCCACTCGACACGACTGAGTCGCTCCTGAACGGCATCGAAGATGCCGTGCGCCGGGCGGCGCACGATCCAGCTTTGCGGGCCGAGCTCATCGCGGGGTTCGAGCGCGGCTTCGGCATGCAGCATGCTCTGCTGTCGGAGGCGCCGGGTGGCCTTTCGCGAGCCGCCGTCGCCGCTATGCTCGCCGATTTCGGAGCCACGCTTCGCGCCAACGGTCAGGAAGCCGCGTTTCTCGGCTATACCCTCGTTTCCATCAAGCTCGAGCTGTACGACTACCCGCCCGATCACCCACAGGCCGAGCGCATCGCGATCATGGAGCGCCATGTCGCCGACGTTGTCGGGTTGGTCGGTCGAGAGGTGGAGGAAGCCCGCTCGGAGGTCATCAAGGACATTGCTCGCCACTGAGGCGTGTTCGCGAGGCGGAACGCAAGACCCAAACCCGCCGCCTGATCGAGGCAGGCTGCCTGTCGAAAAAGCCGGGCTTCTCGCGCTCGAACCGAAGGCGCTCTAGGGGGCGCTGCTGTCCTTGGGCGAGCGTTGCCGACAAGGACTAGGTCGCCAAGTGGGAAGCGGAAGGCGGCCGCGCTCTCGCGCTCCTTGACCCGTCCCGATTTTACGTGGGCAGCGGCGGTGCGCAGGCGGCTGCCGAATGAGCGATCCCGTCGTGACCTCCCACTTCACACTCCGACCGGTCCAATCGAAGGGATCCGAATGACGACACCGCCCCTCATTCTCGAGCGCTTCGGCGCCCACCACCGCCCGCTCATCGCGGCCCTGGTTCCGGCTCGACCCCGAGACCGCGCGACGGCTCGACACGTCCAGCTACGCTCAAGCCCGGGCCGGGCACGATCCCTACGTCGCGTGTGACGCCGCCACCCAGGCAGTCCTCGGCTTCGGAGTCATTAACCGCGATACCGGCCAGGGCTGCTTCCTCAACGTGATCACCCACCCGGCCCACCGCCGCCGCGGCATCGCCCGGGAGACGATCGCGCTTCTCGTCCAAGAGGCGCGGCGGTTGGGCTATGCAGGCCCGATCGGCGCCATGGTCGAGGCCACGCATGACGCAGCCCTCGCGCTCGCCCGGAGCGCCGGGTTTGTGCCAGACCCCAACCCCGCCGCCCAGCACCGTCACTGGCGCGAGCTGGTGCTGGCCGAGCGGACGCCGGGAGGCGCCCTGTCGTGATCCGAGGAGCGACCAATAGCCTGTTCGGGCGTGTCTACGGCGCCGTCATCGCGGCCGCGCTCGCCGTCGTCCCGATCGGGTTCCTCCTCGATATATCGGCGTTGCCGCCTGGCGGCTTTGGCGCTTTACCGGCTGCGCGCTCAGCGCGATCGGCTCCGTGCATCAGATGTGCTCTATATTCCATGCATGAGAGCAAGGCCGATTAGTAGGCCGTCAGGGCTCAACCCTGGCGACCTCGCCAAGCCGTCTGGTTCGGCCTCCGCTCGGAGGTCGCCCTCTTTCCCTCGCTGGAAAGACATGCTATCATGATAGCACAAAGGAACGGAAGATGGCCCAGATCCTAGTTCGCGACATCGAAGATGACGTTAAGAAGCGTCTGCAACGGCGCGCAGCCCGGCATGGCCGCAGTATGGAGGCCGAGGTCCGCGACATCCTTCGCGACGTCGTCAAGGAAGAGGAACGTCCCGGCGGCGGGCTCGGAACTGAGATCGCGGCGCTGTTCAGCGGCATTGGCCTACAGGAAGGGGAGGAGATCCCCGAGCTGCGTGGCTATACCGTCAAGAGTCCGTTCGAGGAATGATCATCCTCGACACCAATATCATCTCCGCCCTTATGCACCATGCGCCCGATACCGCGGTGCTGCGCTGGCTCGACGAGCAGCCGCGGGCCTCGGTATGGACCACAGCAATCACAGTGCTCGAGGTCAGGTTCGGGCTCGAGATCATGCCGGACGGACGACGCCTGCTCGCGCGCCGCGAGGCGTTCGATAGCCTCATCGCCGAGAAGCTCGAGCGTCGCGTTGCACCTTTCGATGCGGCTGCCGCACAGGAGACGGCCGTGTTGATGGGGGCGCGTCAACGCCGGGGCGAGCCGCGCGACCTACGCGACAGTATGATCGGTGGCATCGCTTTGGCTCGCCACGCCACGATCGCGACACGGAACCTGCGGCATTTCGATGATCTTGGAATCGAGATCGTCGACCCATGGAAGGCGTGAGCGTCGGACGACCCTTGAGCCCGAGGTTTCGACACCCTGCTTGAACCCCGTCATGCGCGCATTCGATTGCGGAGCTTGGTCCGGTTCGATCCGCCCGAACGAAAACTCCCCTCCCCTCGCCTCCGGTCAGGCTGCTGAGGTAGCCGCCGGGGCTCTTAAAAGCTCTCTTTTGCGAAGCTCTGAGAGCACGTTGGGTGTCGAGGAGTAACCCTCTACAAATCCACGTCCCGGACCCGGCCGATCACGAGCGGGCGCTCGAGCTCGAGGTCGCGCAATGGCGAGATCGCCAGAGCCTCGACCAGGCGACGGCCAGTGTGGCGTTCTCGGTCCCGGTCGAAAGCTTCGGCCGACACGATCACGACAGCGTCCTCGCCGGGCAGCACCACGAGCTGCGGGCCGTCATCACGCGCACGGTTCACGACCTCGCTGAACAAAGCTTTCGCATCTTGAAGGCGCACAAGCACCCCTCAGATGGGTCCCGGCCCTTTTTGCGGGTGTGAGATTCCGGCGTGGTCATGCACCACTCCCCTGGTCACCGTGACGAATATGCTCCTGGTCGGCGTGCTGGCAAGAAGCGTCCCCGTCTAGCGGATCCAGCAGAGCGCGCCGCCGCGACTCCAGCACCCGCCGCACGTCCTCCAGCAACCGCTTGAACGCAGCAATGTCGACGCCGTCGCTCGCCATCATCATGCGCACGATCGGCTCCGCAACGAGCTCGTCGAGCGAAGGCTCGCCCTCGACCATGATCATTGTCCCTGTTCACGGCAGACCGTCTGGGCCAGGCGCGTGACCAGAGGATGACCGTCAGCCACCGCTACGCTCGTTTCCGTTCGGAACCGAGTTTCGACCGTAGGAGCGCCATGAGCACCGGCCCAAGGGAAAACGCCCCTCCCCTTGCCTTCTCGGTTAAGCTTCGCAGGTAGCCGCCCGGGCTCTTGATCGCCTCCCCTCGCTGCAGGATCGCGGCGACCATCACCGCGGCGTCTTCCTCCCCCAGAACACTTCGAGCATCGTCCCACGCGCTGGGACTGATCCCGAGTGCCGAGCGGACTAACCCCGCTGTCGCCATGAAGTCCCGCCACGAGCTGATGCCATGGCGCGCATAATCGACGATGTCCGGGCAGGCCTCGAGAACCATCCCCAACGGGAACGATCGTTGCGGCGTCCTCGGCGTTTCCGGTTGTGGCTCAACGGCCGCCCCCTGGCTTCCTGGGAAGCCTGGTTCAGATTCTAGGGGGTTTGGATTTGAATTTTGTATGTGGCATCCACTTTGGGACTCATTGGCGTCCGGATTCTGTGTTTCCACGTGGTTTTCTAGCACCTTACGGATTTCGTCGACAAGGCAGCCGAGCTTCTCGGCCAAGGGCTCCAGCTCAAGACGCGTGGCAGTGCGCGGAATGCGGCTTACGAGCCCCAGGTAGGCGGCGTGATAGCCCCGCCAATCCGCCGGCACGTCCTCCTCGAGCCCGACCGCGATCATCTTGGCGACATCGCGGCGGTAGAGCGTGATCCGCTCCCGAGCGAGGGCGAGCGCTCGTCGTTCGGCCTGCACCTCCTCGGCCAGGCGCTCGAACTCGGCCGCCCGCGCCACAAGCGGCGTGAGATCGAAACCGAAGGCCGTCTCGATGGCGCCCCCCTGCCCTTTCCGGGCGTAGCGCTTGCCGTTCGGGCTGTCGCGGCGGATCACTAGGCCGCAGTCCACGAGCGCCGCCAGATGTCGCCGCAGCGTCGTTGGTGGCATGCCGTGAGCCCGTAGGGCGAGCTGGGCGTTCGACGGGAAGACGATGAGGTCGTCATCGCTCGTCAGGGCGGTCTCGGGGTGGAAGGTGAGCAAGGCGTTCAGCACCGCAAGGCTCCGATCGGAGACGCCGATCGCAGCTTTCCCTTCGCAGATGGCGCGGAAGATCTGCCACTTGTGGACTGTCGTGTTCGGTGGGCGCGCCTTGGCCGCCACCTGGCTTGCCACCATGGCAAGCGACAGCGGCCGCCGCCCAAAGGGCGTCGTTGCAATGTGATCCATGATCTCTCCTTCGGGCAAAGGAGAGCCGTTCGCCGACCTGACGCCGAAACTCTTGACGGGTGATTCGGAGGCGAGTAGGGTTTGGCTGTTCAGACCTATCGAGCCGGTTTCTATTGGTGTCGTGTTGGGGCTCGTCCCTATCGCCGATGCCGGTCGGAAACCGGCTCATTTACTTTGCCATTCATAGCTCCTCAGCTTCGGGGTACAGCTCACCGTTCGCGCCCAAAGCGTGAGCGCGCCGCCTCGCTGCTGGTTTCAGGACTGGCCAAGCCTGGCCGAGTTGACAGCTGTCAACCGGGGAAGGCTGTGGACGTTAAGCTTCTTGTGGTTCTGTAGCGGCGCCTCCTTTGTTGAATGCTAGTGATTGCCCCGGGACCCGTCCTCAAACTCCCTTATGAGCTGAGGTAGGCGGGCCTCGAGGAAGGCACTGAAGGCGGGCTCTTCTGCAGACACGCGCAGCCCCTTGGGAGAGTGCTGGAGGCGCGCAACCGTACGGCCCGTTCCGAGCTTGAGAAGCGTCACGTTCCCTGATCGGATCCGCTTCGGTTGGAGTGCGGCGAACAAGAACTCGAACCGGCGATCGGTATCCGCCGCCTTGAACTCTTCGGATGCCAGTGTTGCTCTGACCTTGCGCACACCGGCCGGTTCGCCGATTAGCTCCGCAAGTTGCATCCATCGCGGACGGCCGATCTTCGGCGCGGGACCGACGGCCAAGATGACCTCGGCTGAAATCGTTGTGGCCACGGTAATCAATCGTGAGAGCTCCCCCTTCTCCACGCCCAGGGCCGCCATGATTGTCGGGCGATCGAACTTCCGCTCGACGAGGTGCGCAGCGAACAAGGCGCGCTCGATGAAGCTGAGGTCGCGTCTCTCGTTGTTTTCCTTTCCTTGCGCAATTACGAGTTCGGCATCGGAAAGATTGCGGACAATCGCCTTGACCGTCCGTCCGAGTTCCGATGCGGCCCGCAGTCGCCGATGGCCGTAGGCGACCTGATAGCGGCCGGGCGCGTCGGGATGCGGACGCGCCAGTATCGGAACCTGCTGCCCGTGAGCTGCTATGCCCTCCTTCAGCGCTTCAAAGTCGGGGTCCCCGGCACCGCTGATGCGGTCGGCGATGAAGGAACCATCGAGCAGATTTGGGTCGAGTTCGACGACGCGGTCGCCGCTCTCAAGCTGGGCACGCAATGCACGCGCCTCCCCGGCATCTTCGGAGAGGCGCTGCAGCCCGAGGTTCATCGCCCGCACGGGACCGGAGACCACCCGATTGGGCGTCTGCTCTGAGGCGACCTCCTGGCGGGGCTTGCCGCCAGCGACCATCTCCCGAAGAGCGTCACGTCCCTTCATGCGGTTACCCTCCCCCAGGCTTTCTTGATTAGACTTTCAATTTCGCGGTTTACGGCATCCATTGACTCGACCGCCCGATCGTAGGTCTGCCGGTTCATCGTCTCGCGGCCCGCTTCGTAGATCGTCTGTTTGGAGAGGCCGGCGTCTGACACCGCGGTGCTCTTGACCATCATGTTGGTGAGCACCCGCTCATCGAAGAGCGAGCGTAGAAACGCGACGATTTGGGTCTGTGGGCCGTCATTTGGCTCGTAACGGGTTACGAGATAACGGAGCCAGTCGTACTGCAAGTTTCCGCCTGCTTTTCGGACGACCGCGAGCATATCGGCCGTCATGGCGAGGAACTGGTTCATTGAGGCGACATCGAGCATCTGCGGATGAACGGTGATCAGCACGGAGGTCGCCGCGCAGAGTGCACTCATAGTCAAGAAGCCGAGTTGAGGCGGGCAATCGATCACCGCGACGTCGTAGCTCGCGTTAACTGTGGCGAGGGCGGATTCGACCCGTGCGAAGAACATGCCCTCGCTGTCGTGCCGCCGGTCAGCTAGCATCTTCGGCGTGTCGTGCTCGAACTCCTGGAGCTCGAGATTACCTGGCACGAGATCCAAGCCGGCGAAGTAAGTTGGCCGGACAATGTCCGCGAGCGGGCGCTGGTTGCCATCGTATCGGATCGCGCCATAGAGCGTCTCGCCCTCGCCAACGTCAAACTCGGGTTGATATCCGAAGAGAGCTGACAGCGAGGCTTGCGGGTCGAGGTCGACTGCGAGAACGCGATATCCGTGCAGGGCGAAAAACTGGGCAAGGTGGGCTGCGGTGGTCGTCTTGCCTGATCCGCCTTTGAAGTTCGTGACGGCAATGATTTGCAGATGCTCGGTGCCAGTCCGTGCGGGCACATAGGATGCCTTCGCCTTCGCAAGGAGCAGACGAAGCTCATGAATCTGTTCTAGGCTATAAAGGCGGCGCCCGGCCGAAGTCTTCTCCGGCTCCGGGCCGTCCCCACCAAGCGACAGGTGCCGGAGGTAGCTGTCTGTGACGCCGATCAGTTTAGCAGCCTCGCCACTTGTAAATCGCCGGAGCCGCTTGCGGGCCTCCGGTGGAAAAAGCTTTGCGCGGAGTGCCTGGAGTTGGGTACTGAGGGCACGAGCATCATTTGCGATGAGCTGGTCCATCGCGGCCGGGGCTTCGGCCGCCAAGCGCCGAGCGGTCTCGACGGACGATCTCCCCATTCACGGTCTCCTCAGCGATTCGCGTCCTTCGGCGTAAATGGTATCCGTGAGTCTTGGGATGAGAGTCAAGGAAGGCTGTGAAACGGTGCACCTTGCGCAGTGGCGAGCCGTTCTCCCATGTCGCGAGACCCCGGTGGTCATCGGCCCAAGTTGACAGCTGTCAACTTGGGATCTCATTGGTGCGTCTCGTCTTTTGACCTGGGAGCCATTCGGAGTCGCTCTCAACGGCCCGGGAGACCTGCCGAGCATTTGTGAGCGAGGGACTGGGGGGCTGAAACCCGGCAATGGTCGGTGGGAACGGGATTCGGGGAAGGCAAATCGATTCGTCCATCGAGGTGGTCGGAGTACGCGAGTGTCTTTAGCCAAACAAAGCCGCGCGCCGTCATAGTAAGCGACGATCGGACTCGCGAAGGAGTCTCGGATAGCTGGAGCGTGACTGGTGCCGCTTACCCCCGGGCTGGTATTTTGACGGTCCCCGCCGCGGAGCCGCCGTCAGCGAGCGGCTGTGATCCGCGAACGTCGCGATGGGAGACCGGCTCCGAGCGCATGAGAGGGGAGGGGAGGGGGGCTTGGCGCCCCCCGTCCGGTTCAGCGGGACCAGATCAGGTTGCTGGCGCCGTCCTCGCCCTCGACCAGGGAGGCGTAGATCGGGGCTGGGAAGCTCGGATCGTCCAGCTTGACCGAGGTGTAGGGTCGGCCCTCCTTCGAGGTCTTCTTCCAGGCGGCGCCGAGCTCGACGTTGGTGGTGCCGGCGATGATGCGGAAGTCGGGGCTCTTGTCGTTGTCCTTCTCGACCGGGACGAAGCGCACCTTGGCGTTGAGGGTGAGGGTCTTGACCGAGCCGGTGAGGCCGTTGCCGTTCTGGGTGAAGGTGCCGATGATCGCCATGACTGTCTCTCCGTGAGGTTCATCTCGGCCGCGCCCGTCGCGGCCTTGATGGGATCGAAGAGGCCGGGGGCGAGCGACCCGCACCCGAAGGGCCGCAGCAGAGCGGAGGACGGCCAAGGCGGCTATTTTGCTCCGCGGGGAATGCCCGATCCGGGGCCCTCGCGCGACCTGTCGCGTGGGGTGGTCTGGCAGGGGAAAATAGTCGACGACGCCGTTGCGGAGGTGGTCGAGGCGAAGCCGGACCTCGGCCAGATCCCACCAATCAAGGCCCGCGACAGGGGCGTGCCGACCCCTGAACCGCTCCCAGGAGAGACGCAGTGACCCCGGCGGCAACCCCGGAGAAAAAACGCAGCGGACCCCGCTCGGGTAGGCCCGAACCCGCCTCGCACTGGCTCCATGACCCCGGCGAGAGGCCCACCGGTCCCCACGGCCAAATTGCTGCCACCACTCGGCACGAGGGCCGCCCAGAACCGAGAAGAGCCGCCCGCCAGCTCAAGCCCTGTCCGCTCCAGTCCCGGCCGAAGCTTACGCCCCAGTGGCAGAGCCGAAACAGCGCAGCGGCCATGGGCCCGAGTGGCACGGAGGTGCTGGGACCTCAGGCCGAGCGGTCGTCAGCACATTCCCAGGCGGCACAGGTGAGGTGGAAGGGTTGGAGGAGCGATTCGCCCCTCGCGCTACCCCGCCAGCGATCGTCACCCCAGAGGGCGGAGACCGCTTGCGGGCTCTGGGAGCGGCTGTAGCCGCGAGTAGAGCGCGGTCCTGCAGGGAGGCGCCCATGTCGTCCTTGCTCTGTGTGACAAGATCGCCTATTCTACACACAATCCGGAGAAAGCCATGTCCGCCCAGCTGCCCCACACCCGCCTACTCGAAGAGGCCAAGAGCTCCGGCCTGCTCGCGGGAGACAAGACAGCCCATGTCAGCATCCGGACGACGGGCGCTCTCATCGCGGCCGCCAAGGAACGCACCGGCATCGAGTCCACGACAGAACTCGTCGAGCTTGCGCTGGCAACGCTTGCCCTTCCGGACCCGGTGAGCCGCTACATGATCGAGACCTACGGCACGCTCGGACCGGACCACCAGCTTGACGTTTGATCTCGAGGCGCTGCTCCGCCAGACCAAGCCCGAGAAACGGATCGGCGCGCTCCGGCATCGCACCTCAAGGGAGCTGCTGCACGCGGAGCAACTGAGGCCAGGCCCATTGGTGCTGTTGCCCGATACGACGGTTTACGTCGATATGGCCGCCGGTCGGATGCCCTCGGCCGCATTCGAACTGGTCCGTGAGGCGACTCAGCTGCACAGCGTCGTGTGCCTGAGCGAGCTTGCGCAAGGGCTCAGCCTGCATGATCCGAAGGCGACCCGCTATCGTGCGATGCGAGGCCACTATGTGGAACTCGTGCGGCGCATTCCGGCGAACCGAGTGTTGACGCCGGACGACGAGGTCTGGATCCGAGCGGGGATACTCACAGGATCGCTGACCCGCACGCAAGGTTATCAGTCGCATCAGCGCAAGGAGTTGCTGGCCGATGCGCTCATCTATCTCTCCGCCGCGAAGGCGGGCGTGCCCGTCCTCACCCGCAACGCGGGCGATTTCGACCTCTTGAACCAGCTGCACCCGGCTGGTCGGGTTATCGTGTACGGACACGCCTGAGAGGTCGTTCGACGGGGGATTGGCGGACAGCGAGCCGTCATCGCCTGGTGCGACCAAGGCGCAGACTGGAAGGTCGAGGCGATAGCAGACGCCCGCGCAGAACGCAGCCGATCAGTTGCTGCGGTGTTCCGACCGGCCGTGCTGCGCGAGGTCAAGCACAGGAGCGTGGCGCGAACCGAATGAGGTCACGCCCGGTCGGGCGAGGCTGGGATCAACCCATGTTTCCGAGCCCGGTCGAGCAAGCTCTTCACTGAACCCGGAGCCCACCGGCGGCCGCCAGAGGGCGTACGTTCGTACATAGCCTCGAGCTGCGCTCCGATGCCGGCGAGCGTCATATCCGGATTGGCCCGGGTCATTCCGGCGACAAGGGTCATCAGGCGATCGTCCGCCGACCGGGGAGGGGCCTTGCCGAGCAGCTCCGGCTCGGCGAGCCCGTCGGCGATGAAGCGATCGACGGCACGACGAAGCCGCTCCACGGTCCACCTGTCGCCGTCCGCGGCTCGAGCGTTGAGCACGCTCACGACGTCCTCCCAGCGCTGGTGCGGCCGCATCTGGCGGACGATCGGGAGCCAGGTGCTCGCGGTGGCGTTCAGCTTGTCGAAGTAGGCCTGCTCCCGGGCCTTGGCGATCTTCCGCTTCGCGTCCGGGTTGCCGGCGCGCAGCTGGGGGTTTCCGGGCTTCTTGCCCTTCGCGCGCGCCACCTCGATCCCGACCATGGTGCGTTCCCGGATGAGCTGGCGCTCGAACTCCGCGACGGCGCCAAGGATCTGCAGGGTGAGCATGCCATGCGGGCTTGTGGTGTCGATCGTGTCCGCGAGCGACCGGAAGCCCGCGCCGCGCCCGGTCAGGTCCTCGATCACGGCGAGGAGATGAGAGAGCGACCGCGCCAAGCGATCGAGCCGCGCCACGACGAGCACGTCTCCGCGTCTGTCGCTTTCACTTCCCGATTTCAATTTGAAGTGCTTAAGGCCAGCCCTGAGCCGTCCTTTCACCTGCCGATTTCAACGCAACCGGCCCCAACTTTCTGACGTTCTTCGCCTTTTTCCTCACAGCCCGGACGCCTTGGTCAGGTTGACCCGGAACCGTTCCCGCCGCCGCTTGTAGCCGCGCGTGGTGTCGGCGGAGGCATGGCCGAGCTGGCGCTGCACGAGCGCCTCCTCCACGTCGGCCGCGGTGGCGAGGCCCGCACGCAACGAGTGCCCCGCGAAGGCGAGGCGGCGTTCGCCCTCGGCCAGGTCGCCACGTATCCCGGCGGCGAGGGCCGTCCGCTTCACGAGGCGTGCCACGTGCTTGTCGGACAGGCGCTCGGCCGCAACGGCGCCGTTCCGCTCGTGCATGCGCCGGAAGATCGGGCCGTGGGCGATGCGGGCGAGCTTGAGCCACGTTTCGAGCGCGGCAACGGGGCAGGTCCGCTCGGACGAGCCCCGGGCCACCTCGACCGTCCGCCAGCCGGTCTTGCCGCGGATCGTTAGCAAGGCGCCCGCGTCCAAGATCTCGGCCCAGCCGCCGCTATCCTCGGTCTGGCCTGGCCCGCAGTCGAGGCCAACGATCTCGGAGCGGCGGAGGCCGCCGGCGAAGCCAAGCAACAGGATGGCCCGGTCGCGCCAGCCCCTGAGGTCGTTCGAGAGGGTCGCGACCATGGCGAGGACGTCGTCGCCGAGCACCGCCTCCTTCTGCCGCGGCGGGCGGCCGTGGGTGCGGCGGATGCCGGCCATGACGTCGACGATGTGGCGATCGCCGCGGTCGAACGGCGTGCCGGCCGAGCGGTAGCGGGTCGTGATGGCCGAGAGCCGGCGCTCGAGCGTCGACACGGCCGCCTTCGCCAGGCCGTGTCCGTCGGCGGCCGCGGTGAGGTAGAGCCCGAGCGTCTGCGGGTCCGGCACGTCGGGGGCGAAGCCTTGGCGCCGGCACCAGCGCGCGAACTGCCGCCAGTCGGAGTCATAAGCCCGTCGCGTATTGGCGCTGTCCTTCCGGGCCGCGTAGGCGCGGGCGGCGCGCGCCAGGTCCCGCAGCGAGGAGGGGAGGGGGGCCGTTCCGTCCTGCGACTCGGGCCACCCCGACACCTTTTCTGAGGTTGGCAGCACGGCCGGCAGCGTCTCGGCGGGCGCGGGAGGGGCGGTTTTGCTGGGGAGGAGCTCCGAATCGGCCATGGTTCCGGAGCCTAGCCGAGTGCGTCCGATAAGAGAACGTTATCGGACGTCAAAAGCTGTCGACAAGCACGGCGCTTCAGCCCGTCATGGGGGTCATAAGCGCCGTCATGGGCTATGCTGGCGACATGATTCGCGCCGCCTCCGCCCGCACCCTCGACCGAGACTGGGCTGCTGAAGGCAGATCGCCTGAAGCCGAGATCATAGCCCGTAAGCCCTTGCATTTACAGCCGTTGCCGCGCTGGACCCGGATTCAGGGTGA
>NZ_JAIETD010000027.1 GCF_019745455.1 Methylobacterium sp. | reverse complement strand
GCCGCTCAAAGCGACGTCGGTGGCCGCATAGGTATTGTCGACGTCGGATATGGCGAGCGTAGCAACCACCGCGCCGGACAGCGGGCGCTTGAGGAAGGCGTTCACCCGCTCATCGATGTCCTTGCACAGCTTCGACACGGAGGACTTCGAGATGCCCGACAGCCCCATGGCCTGCACCAGGTCGTCCACGCGCGCCGCCCCGCATGCCCGCACCGCCCGCAGCGCCACCGCCGGCCTCGCCGCCACCGCCGCGCATGCCGGCTCCTCCGCCTCCACTGCCCGCGGCGCCTGCCGCGCCACCACCGGCCGCTCCACCGCCTGCTGCTCCACCGGCACCGCCGCCTCCGCCGCCTGCACCACCACCGCCTGGTCCGCCCTGGGCGACCGCCATTGAGACGCCCGCGACGAGAAGGGCAGCCGCCATCGTGCTTCGCAAGAGCTTATTCATGTCGCCAGATCCACTGCAAATGTTGATCGACGACGCCCAAGGGCGCCGACGCGCTGCCGAAACGAGATCGACGGCAAAACCGTTCCGTCCGGCTGCCCTTCATCTTTGCGAAGACGTTTATGACGGCGGGATCATCATGGTGGAAGCTTGAACGGCTAAGGTCTTGGTTCGGCGACGGCGATGAGATCGAGGTGGGCGGATCGGTGCAGGCGCATCCCGTCGCGGGCCGCTCACCGGTCATCTCGGCAGGGTCGGCTCACCCCAGTGCCGCGTGGACCGCCCGTCCGCAGGTGACAGTGTCGGCTCGGCCGCCGAGGTCACCGGTTCGCGTGGCTTCGTCCACGAGCACCCGTTCGATCGCCCTGACGATCGCTGCGGCCGCCTCGGTCTCTCCCAGGTGTTCCAGCATCATCGCCCCTGACCAGATCTGGCCGATGGGGTTGGCGATGCCCTTGCCGGCGATGTCCGGGGCCGAGCCATGGACGGGCTCGAACAGGGAAGGAAAGCGTCGCTCCGGGTTGATGTTGCCGGAGGGCGCGATGCCGATGGTGCCGGTGCAGGCCGGGCCGAGATCGGACAGGATGTCTCCGAACAGGTTGGAGGCCACCACCACGTCGAAGCGGTCGGGATTCAGGACGAACTGCGCGGTCAGGATATCGATGTGGTACTGGTCCCAGCGCACCTCGGGATAGGCTTGCGAGACCGCCTTCACTCGCTCGTCCCAGTACGGCATGGTGATCGAGATGCCGTTCGACTTCGTGGCCGAGGTCAGGTGACGCTTAGGTCGGCTCTGCGCGAGGTCGAAGGCGAAGCGCAGCACCCGGTCGGTGCCGTACCGCGTGAAGATCGATTCCTGGACGGCGAACTCGCGGTCGGTGCCCGGAAACATCCGGCCGCCGGCATTGGAATACTCGCCCTCGGTATTCTCGCGAACCACCCAGAAATCGATGTCGCCCGGCTTCCGGCCGGCCAGGGGACAGGGCACGCCGGGCATCAGCCGGACCGGACGCAGGTTGACGTATTGATCGAACTCGCGCCGGAACTGAATCAGCGAGCCCCATAGCGAGATGTGGTCGGGCACCTGGTCGGGCATGCCGACGGCGCCGAAGAAGATCGCGTCGTGGCCGCCGATCCGCTCCTTCCAATCCTCCGGCATCATCCGGCCGTGGGCGGCATAGTAGTCGCAGGAGGCGAAATCGAACTCGTCGAGGTCGAGGCTGAAGCCGTAGATTTCGGCTGCCCGTTGCAGCACCCGAATCCCCTCCGGCATCACTTCCTTGCCGATCCCGTCGCCGGGAATGACTGCGATGCGATGTCGGCGCGAGGCTTGGTTCATGGCGATGTCCTTCGAGGATTTTCCTTGGTGAGAGGATCTGAGGCGATGAGCCGGCGAGGTCAATCAACCCTGCCGTTCAAGACGAAGCGGCACTAAACCGCCTCGCCCACCATCGCCCGCCGCTGCCTGTCGAGTTCCTCGCTGTAGCGCTTGAGCGTGTGTCTCTCGGTCAGGAGGCCGACCACCCGGCGGGTGTCGCGCGAATCGACGACGGCGAGCGCCTCGCTCTCGTGGCGGTCGAACGCGGCTGCCGCCGCCTTGGCGTTCATCTCGGGGATCAGGAAGGCATCGGGGTAGCGGATCACCTCGGCGAGATCCGGCGTTTGATCGGGGTCGGCCCGGGCAGCTGCATGGGCTTCGGGAACCAGAACGATGCCGGCATAGCGCCCTTCCCCATCGACGATGACCACCCGCGACGGCGAGCCGAGCGGGTGGGCGGCGAGGAACTCGGGCATCGGCGTCGCGATGCCGACCGTGCCGACGTCACGCCGCATCAGCGCCGCGACGGTGAGATTGCGAATCCAGCCGATGTCGTGGGCGCTGCGGATGCTCTCCCCTCGCAGGTGGAAGCGCCAGGTGGCGAATGAGTAGCCGAAGGTCTTCCGGACCGTCAGCGACGAGGCGATCACCGCCACGAGGACGAGGCCGGTGATCGGGAAGCTCCCGGTCAGTTCGAGCGCCAGGAACGTCATGGTGAGCGGGCCGCCGATCACCGCCACGGCGAGTGCGCTCATCCCCACGACGCCATAGGCGAGCGGCGTCAGTCCGAAGGCGGTCAGGCCTGGCAAGGCGTCGGGGATGGCGGCGGCGAAGATCTTGCCCGCCAGGGCTCCGAGGAACAACGACGCGAAGAACAGGCCGCCGCGAAAGCCGCAGCCGATCGAGATCGCCGAGGCGGTGGCCTTGCCGGCGAACAAGACGGCCAGGGCAAGGATCCCCATGGCCGGCGTGTCCGGCTCGAACTGCAGATGCAGGGCGCCATGACCCCCCGAGAGGATCTGCGGCGTCACCGCCAGCGCGAGACCCCCGACGCAGAAGCCGCCTATCATCGGTGCGAGGGCCGGATGCACCCGGCTCGCCCGGACGCCAGCCTCCACCAGGGTGACGCCGCGCATGATCGCGATGCCAAGACCGGCGCAGACCAGGCCGAGGGCGAGGCTCGGCAGTGTGTCGATTGCCGTGATAGCGCCGCTGGCGAAGGCTTCCGGCTGGGCTGCGGCGACGAGCGCCGGCTGAGCCGCAAGCGATTTGGCGACGAGGCTGCCGCACAGGGCCGCGACGACCACGGGCGTGAGCAGGGCGATCGAATAGGTCCCGACGATGAGCTCGAAGGCGTAGAAGGCTCCCGTCAGGGGGGCGCCGAAGGCGGCCGCGATGGCGGCGGCCGAGCCGCAGCCGACGAGGGTGCGCAGGTCGGATCGTCTCAGCTCGAAGGCGAGGCCGAGCCGCGAGGCGAAGCCGGCGCAGAGTTGGGTATAGCCGGCCTCCAGGCCGACGGAGGCGCCGCTTCCGTTGGATAGGACGTTCTGCAGCGCGACCACGGTCGAGTCGCGTATCGACATCCTTCCACCATGGAGAGCGTTGGCCTCGATCGGATCGATCATCGGACGACGCGGACGGGTACTGCGTCGGCCGAGCCAGAGCAGCAGCAACCCGACGACGGCACCGCCGAAGGCAGGCCCAAGGACGATGTGGAACGGATCGAGGCCAGTCGTCGCGCTCAGCCTTGTGCCTGACGGCAGGTGAAAGAGCATCTCCCTCAGCATCTGAGCCGCGACGCTCATCCCCGCCACCGCTGCCCCGGCGCCGCAGCCAACGAGGCCTGCGAGCATGACGAGGCCGATCTCACCCCCACGGACAAGCGCGCGAAGGCGCGCCGGCACCTGCACGAGACCGATGATGGAAGGGCGGGGAGGCGGCACGGGACGTTTCATCCAACCAAAGGGGCTGGCAAGCCGTTATGTACCGGGCAAGGCAGTCTGAGGCAGCGAGGAACCGCAGCCCTCCCGTCGAGCGCATGCACGGCGATGACGCGGCCCCCGCTTGAAATGCCGGCGAGGCCAGGATACATCGCGCCTTCAGTGCCGCCGTAGCTCAGTTGGTTAGAGCACCAGATTGTGGATCTGGGGGTCCCCCGTTCGAGCCGGGGCGGTGGTACCATCATCACTCTCGAATATCTGGGGCGACCTGCGCTCACGTCGTACGGCGCGAGGGGATGAAATCTCTGTCCGTCAGGCTGGTTGCGAGAAAGGCCACGAGGCCGAGATGCAGCGCGGCCGCCGCCAGGCCCGGGACCTGAACTCGCCACAGGGCGAGCGTTCCGAACGCCATCAGTGCCGGCGCGCAAACGTAGACGGTGGTCCGCCAGATCGGGGCAGACCGTCCCAGCCTCCAGGCACCCGCCCACAGTGCCGCGATGAGTAGCCCGCCCTTCAGGGCGGCCATGAACCGGATAAGCCGGACCAGATCCGGGTCGATCTCGCCGACAGAGGCCGCCGGAAGAACGGCAGCGACGCCGGCTCCCGCGATCACGCCAATCGCCAGCAACGAGCGGGCGGCCGTCGAAGCTTCAAGCCCCTGCGGGACCCTTGGCTCACCGATCGCGGTCGACCCTGCGATCAGTCGTTCCACCGTGACGTCCATGGCGATCCTCGCGATCCTCGCCGCTCAACTGTGCTCAACACGCGGAGATCCGCAACCGGCAAGTCGTTCGGCGATGCCACGCCATTGCCACAACCGCAGCCGTGTTGTCGCCACAAGTGTCGACGCATGTCTCCTCAACGCAAGGCGCCGCCACGGAATCGGGGAGCTTCGAGTCGCAGATGCAGGGTCGCACAGTCGGATCGCTACGGACGTACTCTTCCAGCCGTCATCCTGCTGGCATCGCCGGCTCCGCCGAGCGATGCCGCGACGCCATCACGGTGTCGAACCGGGTCGGTCGCGAGCATGGCAGCCGACCTGCCCTGGCAAGGTCACTCATCGCGATGTCCCTGCTGGCCGCTGGCCTCGGCGCCCTCGTGGTCCGTGGTGGCGACCTCTCCGCCGTGGGGATCGGGCCTGCCGTGGCCTCTTCCTCGGTGAGCGCACCGCTGCCGATGCCCAAACCTCGCGTCCAAATCGCCAGCCCGGCGGTTCTCGCTGCCGCGCCCGCCATCCTTACGGCTGCCACCGCCTTCGCCCCGGTTCACGACCTCGACACGGAGGTCGGCTCCAATGCCGTCGATCGCGTCTCCTACGACTATCTTCTCACCGAGAGCGCGATCGGCGATCCCAACGACATCCTCGAATTCGGCCCGATGAAGATCCGGCGCCACCTCGTCCAGAAGATCGTCCGCGCAGCCAAGGAAGTACAGACCGATCCGGTTCTGCTGATGGCCGTGGCCGACAAAGAATCGAGCTTCATCACCGAGGTTCAGGCCAAGACCTCTTCGGCGACTGGGCTGTACCAATTCATCGAACGCACGTGGCTCGGCGTTGTCCGCGACTTCGGGGCAAAGTACGGCCTCGCGCAGGACGCCGCCCTCATCCTCTCCGGCGACAACGGTCGGCCAAGCGTCGCCGACCCAGCCGAGCGCAGCCGTATCCTCGAATTGCGCCGGGATCCCTACCTGTCAGCCCTGATGGCCGGCGAGATGCTGAAGCGCGACGCCGCCAGGATCGCGCTTCGGATCGGGCGCGAACTCTCCCTCGGCGAGGTCTATCTCGCCCACTTCCTGGGGCCCGACGACGCCGAGGAGTTCTTGGCCAAGGTCGTCGACAAGCCCAAGGCCGCCGCGGCTCAGATGCTGCCGGGACCTGCGCGTGCGAACCGCTCGATCTTCTTCGCTGCACAGCGCGGACGCAAGAAGGCGGTCAGCTTGTCGGTGGCCCAGGTCCACGAGAAGTTCGAGACCATGATGAGCACTCGCGGAGCGCGCTACCGTGACGTGCGCACTGTTGCTGGCGTCTTGGCCTATGCCGAGGCCGAATGATCCTCACTGTTGTGAACGGCTGCACCTAGAATTTTCGCAACCGATGAGGGCTCAGAGCTTTAACGTGGGACTGCGCTAGATCGTCTGTCCGGACAGTGGCTTCCACTTTTCGAAGAGGGCGACTCAGGAGCATCGTCCGTAAGCGCCGGACCTGTCCGACGTCATTGGCCGATGATCCGGGGCAGCGATGGAGTGGCTTACCGCGTCGAGGGGAATGACGACTTGGTTGATCCAAAAGACATAACGTCGGGTCCTACCTCGTTCGGACGTAGCCTCCTCTCGGCCGATCGTGAAGCGTCCCCGACCATCGTCCATGCGCGGAAGGACGCGACCAGTCTTCCTTCCCCACCACGAGGCCTCGGCGTCGACAACAGCCTGAACCCAGGCCTTTCACTGGACCGTATCGGGCAGGCTCTGGCAGCCTTCTACGACGATCTCGTCGCGGAGGGCGTGCCGGAGCACCTGGCAGCACTGGTCCGTCAGGTGAAGCCCTCGGCATCAGATGCCCACACGCTCGAGGTGCCACCGGGCACCGCTGGCTTGCACAAATCCGGGCGTCTCGCCCTCATCGTCGAGGACGAGGCCGCAACGCGGGCCTTAGCCGAATCTCTCTTCGAGCCGACTGATCTCGATGCCGTCGGCTGCGACAGTGCGGAGGCCGCTCTCGACATTCTCCGCGAACGCGGCGCCGACGTGGCTCTCGTCTTCGCAGACGTGCGGCTTGCCGGTGCCATGGACGGCCTGCAACTCGCCAAAGCGGTTTCGACCCTGTGGCCGCGGTGCAGGATGGTGGTGACTTCCGGTCGGGCGATCGCCCGCCCCGGCGATCTCCCGTCCGAAGCCGTCTTCATTCCAAAGCCCTGGAGCCCGCACGAACTCCTGGTGGAGGCGGAGCGGGCCGTCGAGCCCAAGCCTATCCTTCCCTGACGCCTGCTGGGGTCGGGTTGCCGTCGTCCACCGGGCACGCATTCGTTCCTTCGAGGTCGGTCGAGCCCTTTCCGAGTGCTGGAACAGGCCAACGGCTTGGCCGTTTGCAGGGCGTGACCTCGATCTCCTACGATCGAGCAGGGGCATGTCGGATGCGTCCGGGCTCACCTCTTGCATTCACTGAGAACCCAAGAGGCCGCGGATAGCCGCGGCGGAGCCTCATCCGTGCCCATCCTGTCCGTCCGTCACATCACCACTTACCGCTACCGCCAGCCAGTTGGTTTCGGCGAGCACCGCATCATGTTTCGGCCTCGCGACAGCTATGACCAGCGCCTGATCGCTGCCACTCTTTCGATCACGCCGGAACCCCAGGGCCTGCGTTGGCTGCACGACGTCTTCGGCAACTGCGTCGCCGTAGCGAACTTTTCCGGACGCGCGTCATCGCTCCGCTTCGAATGCGCGATCACCCTCGACCACACTCCCGAATTGGTGCCCGATTTCGCGATGGCGCCCCACGCCGTCTTCTATCCGTTCGGCTACGGGGCCGACGACATGCCGGACCTGATACGTTCGATCGAGCGCCAGCATCCCGATCCGCGTAACGAGGTCGATGCCTGGGCGCGCAGCTTCGTACCGCCCGAGGGACGGATATCCACGCAGGATCTTCTTGCCGACATGACCCGCTTCGTGCGGCGCAACTTCGCCTATCTCGCCCGCTCCGAGAAAGGCGTACAGGACCCTGTGACGACTCTCCGCCTGAAGCGTGGGAGCTGCCGCGACTTCGCGGTGCTGATGATGGAGGCCGTTCGGGCCCTCGGCATGGCTGCCCGTTTCGTCTCGGGCTACCTTTATAATCCTCGCGGCGACCGCGAGCGCCATGTCGGCGGCGGCTCGACCCATGCATGGGTCCAGGTCTACCTGCCCGGCGCCGGCTGGGTCGAGTTCGATCCGACCAACGGCATCGTCGGCAACCGCGACCTGATCCGGGTCGCCGTCGCCCGCGACCCGCGACAAGCGGTGCCACTCCATGGTTCGTTCTTCGGGTTCCCGGCCGACGACCTCGGCATGACCGTGGAGGTCGACGTCGTCGAAATCGATGCACCCGGTGCCGAGATGCGCGGACCGGATCCTATGGTGTCGCGATGAGTGCGGCCGGTTCCCGCCTAGTCCGGCCTATGCTGTTGAATTCAGGATGCAGGTGAAAGCGATGAAGATCAGGACGGGGTTCGACATTGCCTTCGAGTCGGTTCAGCCGACGCCGATGATCCTCGAACTCAGCGTGCATCCGAGCCGGATGCCCGATGTGCTGACGCCACACGAGATCAGGTTCGACCCCCCGATCCCATGGCAGGAATACCGTGACGTCTACGACAACATTTGCACCCGCATCGTCACGCCCCCGGGCCTCTTGACGATATCGGCGGATTTCACGGTCCAGGATTCGGGACTTCCAGATGCCCACGCGCCGAATGCGAGGCAATTCGAGGTTCAGGACCTGCCGCAGGACGTTCTCGTCTATCTGCTCGGCAGCCGCTACTGCGATACCGACAAGCTGTCCGAAACGGCGTGGTCGCTGTTCGGCGGTACGCCGTTGGGTTGGGCACGGGTGCAAGCGATCGTCGATTATGTCCACGACCGCATCCGCTTCGACTATCTCTGCGCGGACGCCACGCGCACTGCGTGGGACGGCTTCATGCAGCGGCAGGGTGTGTGCCGCGACTTCGCCCACCTCGCCGTCGCGTTCTGCCGGTGCATGAATATACCGGCGCGCTATTGCACAGGCTATCTCGGGGATATCGGCGTCCCTAAGGTACCCGATCCCATGGATTTCTCGGCTTGGTTCGAAGTCTATCTCGAGGGCGGATGGTATACCTTTGATGCCCGGCACAACGTGCCGCGCGTCGGCCGCATCCTGATGGGGCGAGGACGAGATGCCACCGATGTCGCGATCACGACCAATTTCGGCTACGCCCATCTCGCCCGCTTTGAGGTGCATACCGATGAGGTGACATAACGAGGCTCGGTGGCATCGCTGACCCTGGAAAACCAGGGTCGGCGTCGATCTCTGTAGAAGTGTGAGGAAACACAACAGAGGATGGAACCAGAGGCCTATGCCCACGCTTGTAAGGCAAAGGTTACTGCACAGATAAGGGTTCCATCATGAAGACGTTGGCTACGGCCCTTGCGGGCGTTCTCGGTGTCTGTGTTTTTGCGGCCGGCCCTGTTGCGGCTGCCCCCTACGATCCCTTCGAGACCAGTGCCGGCGAGGAATATTATTCCGAACCGGCTTACGATCCGTACGGTGCCCCTCGCCGGGAGCAGGGTTACGGCGGACAGGGTTACTCGACGCAAGGTTACGGCGTTCAGGCCCAGGGTGCTCCGCAGGCCCAGGTTGCTCCGATCCCGCGCGAGATCGTGTCATTCAATGCGGGCTACAAGCCTGGCACCATCGTCGTCTCGACGGCTGAGCGGCGTCTCTATTTCGTGCTGCCGGGCGGGGAAGCGATCCGCTACGGCGTCGGCGTCGGCCGTCCCGGCTTCACGTGGTCGGGCACGAAGACCGTGACGGCGAAGAAAGAGTGGCCGTCTTGGACGCCTCCGGCAGCGATGCTCGCGCGCCGTCCCGATCTGCCCCGCTACATGGCTGGTGGTGTCGAGAATCCGCTCGGAGCGCGCGCGATGTATATCGGCACTACCGAGTATCGTATCCACGGCTCGAACGAGCCTGACACGATCGGCCAGGCTGTCTCATCGGGCTGTATCCGCATGACGAACGAGGATGTCACGGACCTCTATGAGCGCGTGCGAGTCGGCGCCAAGGTCGTCGTCCTGAACTGATCGATTGAAGGTCCGGACGGAGAAGGCCGCACCATCCGTCGATGGTGCGGCCTTCCTGCGTTGTCAGTCTGCCAGACCTCAGGGGACGACCCGGCCGACAGCGGTCTGCGGGCGGCTGAACGATGCGATCGGCATGTCGCAGAAGCAGCGGGCACCGAGTGGACGCGGACCGGGCAAGGGGCAGGAGAACGGCTGCAGGCCGCTGATCCCCGATTGCACGGCGTCGCAGTTCAACCCGGTGGATCGTCCGGGCGGCGGGCCGCGTCGGACGCGGTCGTCCGCGTAAGGACGGCGCGGCGGCGGCCGATCATCGTAATCGTCGTAGTAGCTTGGCGGCGGACGGTCGTAGCCGCCATAATACTGCGCGCTGGCGCCGTGTGATCCCATCGCACCGGCGAGGATCAGGGCGCTGAGGCCGATTCGGTAGGCAAGGCGCATGGCTCTTTTCGCCCTCGGGACATCCTGGCCGGACCGCGCACCATGCGCGTGGCCGTCGGCGGCGGTAGGACGTGCTCGTGCCGGAAACAAGGCAGCCGAGCGCGCAGACATCGCCGTGCAAAAGAAAACGGCCCGCCACGAGAGCGGGCCGTGTCAGATGGCTCTCTCGGAAGTTCAGTTGGTGGCGTTGTGGGCGGCCTGCTGGGCGTTGTCGCCGGCCTGACGTGCCGCCTCGGTGCCCTGCTCCATCGCCTGACGGGCCTGGTCGGCGCCCTGCTGCATCGCAGACTTCGCCTTCTCGGCGCTCTGCTGCATCACCGACTGAGCAAGGCCTCCAAACTCCTTGGCCTGAGCCTGGATCGCGGCGAATTGATTGCGTACGAATTCGGCCTGATGCTGCATCGCCTCCTGGACGTCGCGCGAGCGGACGAGCTTCTGCGCGAGATCGAAGGCGGCATTCACGTTCTGCTCGGCGAATTCGAAGCCGCGGGCCGACATGTCCTGGGCACTGGTCCGCGCAGTCTCGGCCGAGCCATGAACAGTCTCGGCGGTCTTGCGGGCGGCGCCAATGAACGAATCGAACGCCTTGCGAGCCTGATCGACGCTCTTCTCCGCGAAATCGCGCATCTCGGCAGGGACTTCGTAGGATGGAATGTTGCTCATGTTCGTCTCCTCAGACTTGCTTGTTGATGCATCGTTGTGCGCTGCACAATAACACGCCCGTCAGCCTATGACACCAGGGTCGGACGCATTAAGGTTGATATCTCGTAAACGTGTGTCGGCGCCTTTTGGTGTCCACATCCCCCCCGGCGATGCCCTATTAGAGTTCGCAGACCGCATCGGTGTGACGCGAAACAGGTTTGAATGTCCAATCGGGAGTTTGATCAAGGCTCGGACGAACGGGATAGCGCCTTCGCGGCGGTCCTTCGGCGATGGTCGAGCGATGCTCGTGTCGGCCGTCTGCTACAGGCTGTCGACGCCCAGTTGCTCATTCTGGACAACGCCGCGGCAACATTGCTTTACGCATCTCCCGCGGCAGCCGCGCTTCGCGCAGCCATTGCTTCACGTGACGGAAGTATCGACCCTGCGCTCTCGATAGGGACTTCTCTTCGTCATGCCGCTTTAGGTTCGGAGCAGGCTTCCCTTACGCGGATCCAGTTCGATCGGCGGCGAGTCCAGGCACCGGTGACATGTCTCGTCGCCCGGGCGATGTGCGACGGCGAGGCGGTGATCGCGCTTTTTCTGACGAGTCTCGCCCCTCGCCTGCGTCCCTTCGTCGAAAGCCTACCGTCCCTCGATGCCGCACCGCTGTCTCCCGGACCGTTTCAGGCGCCCCCTGCCCTGCCGCAGGTTGATCAGGACGCAGAGTTCCCGGCCGATGCCGACCGGCCACTTCGGTTCACTTGGCGGAGTGGCGCGGATGACCAGATCGAGAGTATCGCGGGTCCTGCCGGCGGCATCGTGCGCTCGGTCATGACGGGACAATCGTGGCAGGCCCTCGCCGAAACGCGCGTCCTTACAGACGCGGAAGGAATGCTTGCGGCGCTATCCAACCGGCGAACTTTCAGGGCCATCTCCCTGGTTCTGCGCAGACCGGGATCGACGGTGCCCCTCGAACTCGAATTGTCCGGCGCACCCCTCGGGCGAGCCGGACAGACGTTCTCCGGATATGGCGGATTCGGGCTGGTGCGCAGGATGGAGGCGGGCGATCCGGGCTACGACCTCGTGCCCGCCGAGGATACTCTTGTTGCCGAGCCTTCCGCCCTTGTGTCGATCGCCGACGTCGATCGCCCCCTCCCGTCGGTCCATCCACCCTCTCAGGATGCGGCCGACAGCGATCTGACCGGCGACGAGCACGATGCCTTTCGCGAGATCGCGAGAGCCTTGGGCGTACGATTCGCCGGCGACGTCGCGGCAAGGGAAGATAAGACGCGTGCAGGGCCCGGCGGCGACGTCATGCCGTTTCCCGGGCCGATCGCGAGGCCGCCGGAAACCGCGACGGCGGCATCCATTGAGCCGACATGGCCGTACGGCCAAGCCATGGCCCTCCTCGAACTGTTGCCCGCCGGCGTTGTGATCGTGCGCGATGGGGTGGTCCTCTTCGCCAACCCGCACTTCCTTGCCGTGGCCCGATATGACGATGCGGGCGAAATAGCCGCAGCGGGCGGGTTCTCGCGTCTGTTCCACGGCCTCGCTTCCACCGAGCTCAGCCGTTCCGATCGGCCGGTACTCCTCTCCAGGGGCCAAGGCGGCAGCCTTCCGGTCTCCGTCACGAGGGCCGAAATCGAATGGGAGGGATCGCCGGCGGAGCTACTGCTTGTGAACGACGCTTCGGCCGAACTTGCGGACGGCAGCGTCGCCGCTGCGGGTTTTGCCCATGATTTTGCCGTCAGACGAGCCGCCGCAACCGTCGCGATCCTCGACAGCCTGGACGACGCCGTCGTCACCCTCGATGCGGGTGGACGGGTCCTTAGTCTGAACCGTCGCGCGGCCAGCCTTTTCGCCCTCGATCCGCGAGAAGTCGTCGGCTGCGGGGTCACTGCCCTGTTCGCGCCCGAGAGCGCGGAGACCATCCTCGCGGCGCTATCGGCGCCCCTCTCGTCAGGCAGCCGACAGCAGGTGGTCCATCTCAGGGGTGCCCAACGTTCGCCCGTCCTCACGATGCGCCTGAATCCGCTCGACCACGGCGACGGGGACGGCGCGGTTCTGGTCCTTCGCGAGGTGCGGAACGCCGGCGAGATTGGCGGCGCCGACATTCTCAAAACCGCCATGGCCGCGAGCGCGCTCCGCTCCGAGGTGCTGGGTAAGATCAGCCACGAGCTCCGCACGCCTCTGAACGGCATCCTCGGCTTCACCGACGCGATGCTCTCGGAGCAGTTCGGACCGTTTGAGAACGAACGATATCGCGAGTGCCTGCACGATATCCGGGCTTCCGGGGAACACGTCCTCGGCGTCATCGACGACCTCGTCGAGATCGCCGGGATCGAGGCTGGGCGACGCGACCTCGCCTTCACCGAGGTTCCGCTCAACGAGATCGTCTCGAACTGCGTCGCGATGTTGCAGCCGCAGGCCTCCCGCGATCGCATCGTGATCCGGACGAGCTTCTCGGACAACCTCACCCGGCTCGTGGCCGACGAACGCTCGGTGCGTCAGGCCGCCCTCAACGTGATCACCAACGCCCTGCGCTTCACCGAAGCCGGCGGCCAGGTCATCGTTTCCACCACCATGGCCGATCGCGGCGAGATCGCCCTGAGGGTGCGCGATACCGGCAGTGGCATGACGCCGGACGAAGTCGAAGTCGCGCTCAAGCCATACAGCATCTCGGCGATGAACCCGGCCAAGGGTGGAACCGGCCTCGGGCTTCCCCTTACGAAGGCCCTCGTCGAGGCCAATCGCGGCCGTTTGCGCATCATGAGCCGAAAGCACGAGGGCACCCTCGTCGAGATGCTGTTTCCCACCACCGAGGCTCTGAGCGCCTGATCGGTGCGAAAATAGGTAGGCCTAGGGAGTCAGGCTTATGCCTGCATTCATTGATCATTCCCGCTTGCCGGCACGCGGCGACCACGCCTAGAACGACCGATGAAGCCCGGCTGCGCGGGATCGCGATACGATCGGGCACCAAGGATAGGAAACGACGCCAATGGACGAGAAGGTCGTGGACGTCAGCTCGGCATGGAGCGATGGCGCGCATGTCGACAACGCCAAGTATCTGGCGATGTACGAGGCCTCGGTGAAGGACCCCGAGGCGTTCTGGGGCGAGCAGGGCAAGCGCATCGACTGGTCGACACCGTATTCGACCGTCAAGAACACCAGTTTCGCTCCCGGAAATGTCTCGATCAAGTGGTTCGAGGATGGGCGCACCAATGTCGCCCTGAACTGCATCGACCGCCATCTCGCGACTCGTGGCGATCAGGTCGCGATCATCTGGGAAGGCGACGACCCGAACGAATCCAAGCACATCACCTATCGGCAGCTTCATGCGGAAGTCTGCCGGATGGCGAACGTCCTGCGCAACCGCGGCGTCGGCAAGGGTGATCGCGTCACCCTCTACCTTCCGATGATCCCGGAAGCCGCCTACGCGATGCTCGCTTGCGCACGTCTCGGCGCGATCCATTCGATCGTCTTCGGCGGGTTCTCTCCCGATTCCCTCGCTGGCCGCATCGAGGGCTGCGCCTCCAGGCTCGTCATCACCGCCGACGAAGGATTGCGCGGTGGCCGCAAGGTGCCGCTCAAGACCAATGTCGACGCAGCGCTCGCCCGACTCGGGCCGGACGCCGTCGACCACGTTGTCGTCGTACGCCGCACCGGCACGAGCGTGCCGATGGAGGCCGGCCGCGACGTCTATTACGACGAGGCCGCTGCGCTGGTCACGGACGAATGCCCGGCCGAGCCCGTCGAGGCCGAGCACCCGCTCTTCATTCTCTATACGTCCGGCTCGACCGGCCAGCCTAAGGGCGTGGTCCACACCACCGGTGGCTACCTCGTCTACGCCGCGATGACGCACCAATACGTCTTCGATTACCGCGAGGGCGAGGTCTATTGGTGCACGGCCGATGTCGGCTGGGTCACGGGTCACAGCTACATCGTCTACGGGCCGCTCGCGAACGGCGCCACGACGCTGATGTTCGAGGGCATCCCGACCTACCCGTCGAATTCCCGGTTCTGGGATGTCGTCGACAAGCACAAGGTCAACATCTTCTACACCGCGCCGACCGCGATCCGCTCGCTGATGGGCGGCGGCGAGGGCCCGGTGAAGAAGACATCCCGCGCCAGCCTGCGCGTGCTCGGCTCGGTCGGCGAGCCGATCAACCCTGAAGCCTGGGACTGGTACTATCGCGTGGTCGGAGACAGCCGCTGCCCGATCGTCGACACATGGTGGCAGACCGAGACCGGCGGCATCCTGATCACACCGCTGCCGGGCGCGACGAAGCTCAAGCCCGGCTCGGCGACGCGACCGTTCTTCGGCGTCCAGCCCCTGATCGTCGATGCCGAGGGCAAGACGCTGGAGGGGCCCTGCGAGGGGAACCTCTGCATCAAGGACAGCTGGCCGGGCCAGATGCGCACGGTCTACGGCGACCACGAGCGCTTCGAGCAGACCTACTTCTCGACCTACTCGAACCTCTACTTCACCGGCGACGGCTGCCGGCGCGACGCCGACGGCTATTACTGGATCACCGGGCGCGTCGACGACGTCATCAACGTGTCGGGCCACCGCATGGGTACGGCGGAAGTCGAGTCCTCTCTCGTGGCCCACCCCAAGGTCTCGGAAGCAGCGGTTGTCGGCTATCCGCACAACCTCAAGGGCCAGGGCATCTACGCCTACGTCACCTTGATGGAGGGCGAAGAGGGCTCGGACGAACTGCGCAAGGAGCTCGCGACCTGGGTGCGCAAGGATATCGGCCCGATCGCCTCGCCCGATCTGATCCAGTTCGCGCCCGGGCTGCCGAAGACCCGCTCGGGCAAGATCATGCGTCGTATCCTGCGCAAGATCGCCGAGGATGAGTTCTCATCGCTTGGCGACACCTCGACGCTTGCCGAACCGGCGGTGGTCGACGACTTAATCGAAAACCGACAGAACCGGTCCCGATAGACCCGACGGCGTGCGGAGACGGCTCGGATACGCTGCCGGCCCGTCTCCGCGGTGCAAAACTGTTACAAATTGTTTTGTGTCGCCTACAAATTTCTCTTTACCTGTTGGGCCAATTCATGGCCTGCAGTATCGTGTCGCTCGCGAGTTCGTGTTGATGAACCGGCTATGGGTCCAGCTGGCTCGGGTCTTCGAGGCTCGCAGGTTTCGCGGTTGACAAACCACGCCGGTCAAGGCGCGGCATAACTAAAGACAACAAAAGATCATTGGAGGAATGGGACGATGGCTGGGGCAACTGCTGTACCTGTTGCGGAGGAGGCGGCGCGACCGATGAGCGCCGGGGAAAAGAAGGTTATCCTGGCCTCGTCGCTGGGGACCGTCTTCGAATGGTACGATTTTTATCTTTACGGATCGCTCGCTGCGATCATCGGCGCTCAGTTCTTCTCCGCCTACCCTGAAGCCACCCGCAACGTCTTCGCCCTTCTCGCCTTCGCCGCCGGCTTCCTCGTCCGACCCTTCGGCGCGCTGGTGTTCGGCCGCCTCGGCGATCTGGTCGGTCGCAAGTACACCTTCCTCATCACCATCCTGATCATGGGTATCTCGACCTTCGTGGTCGGCTTGCTCCCCTCCTACGCGACGATGAATGAGTACGGCGTCGGCTGGGTCGCACCGGTGGCGCTCCTCGCCCTCCGCATGCTCCAGGGTCTGGCCCTCGGCGGCGAGTACGGCGGCGCGGCGGTCTACGTGGCCGAGCACGCTCCCCGTGGCCGTCGCGGCTTCTACACCGCCTTCATCCAGACGACGGCAACCCTCGGCTTGCTGCTCTCGCTCATGGTGATCCTGTTCACGCAGATCTACGTGAACGCGAACTATGCTCCGGTACCGACGACGCTTGCCGACGGCTCCGCCGGCACGATCACGCCCTTCGCCGCTTGGGGCTGGCGCATTCCGTTCCTGGTCTCGATCGTGCTGCTCGGCATCTCGGTCTGGATCCGGCTGCAGATGCAGGAAAGCCCGGCCTTCAAGAAGATGAAGGAAGAGGGCACCGGCTCGAAAGCCCCTCTCTCTGAGGCGTTCGGCCAGTGGCGCAATGCCAAGTGGGCGCTCCTCGCCCTGCTCGGCCTCACCGCCGGCCAGGCCGTCGTGTGGTACACTGGTCAGTTCTACGCGCTGTTCTTCCTCCAGACGATCCTGAAGGTCGACCAGTTCACGGCGAACGTCCTCATCGCCTGGTCGCTCATCCTCGGCACCGGCGGGTTCCTGTTCTTCGGCTCGCTGTCCGACAAGATCGGCCGCAAGCCGATCATCCTCGGCGGATGCGTCATTGCGGCGCTGACATTCTTCCCGCTGTTCAAGGCACTGACCGCGGCTGCCAATCCGGCACTGCACGCGGCCCAGCAGAACACGCAGGTTGTGGTCAAGGCCGACCCGGCGGATTGCTCCTTCCAGTTCAATCCGGTGGGAACTGCCAAGTTCACCAACTCGTGCGACATCGCCAAGGCGCTGCTCGCCCGCTCCGCGGTGAACTACAGCACCGAGTCGGTCGCTCCGGGCACCAAGGCCACCGTGACGATCGCCGGCAAGGAGTTCGCCGCTTCCGATCCAGCCTTCGCCAAGGACGTCGGTGCGGCGCTCACTGCTGCCGGCTATCCCGCTGCGAACAACCCGGGCATCGTCAAGATCGCCATCGACCCGAAGGACGGCCTCTCCAACTTCGCCAAGGTGATCGACATCTTCTCGGCACAGAAGCTGACCATCATCGGCATCCTGACGATCCTCGTCCTCTACGTGACGATGGTGTACGGGCCGATCGCGGCGGCGCTGGTAGAGCTCTTCCCGACCCGCATCCGCTACACCTCGATGTCGCTGCCATACCATATCGGCAACGGCTGGTTCGGCGGACTGCTGCCCGCCACCGCCTTCGCGATGGTGGCTCAGACCGGCGACATCTACTACGGGCTCTGGTACCCGATCGTCATCGCCGTCGCGACCGCGATCATCGGTGCTCTGTTCATCCCGGAGACCAAGGATCGCGACATCTTCACCTACGACGAGGCGCCCACCCGCTAAGCGGAACGGCCAGTTAAAGTGAGAAAGGCCCCGTCTTGAGACGGGGCCTTTTTTGTTTGAGCTCTGACCTTTGCGAGGAAGTTCGCTGAGGACCCTTCGGTCAGTCGTCGCGCGCCACGAGGGCAGCGTGGTCGTCCTGGGTTTGCGTCGCATATCTCCAGGCGAAGCAGGCGATCGCCTCGTCGAAGACGTCGTCTTCTCCCAGGTAACCGGCGATCGTGGCCGCGTCGCCGGAGCGGGCATGGGCCCGGGCAAGGGTGCGTCCGCACAGGCGGGCGTAGCGCCTCGGCTCGTCCTTCGACATCAGGCCGGCCACGTCGGACAGCTTGTGGTTCTTCAATTGCCGTACGTAGTAGGAACGGCCGCTCGTAGGGGACCGTGCGGTGCCCAGGAAGAGGTCGCTGGCGGCCTGCATGATTCGTTGTCCCTGGACGATCCGCTGGCCGTCGTCGATCGAGGACGGCAGCTGACCGAGCACCAGGGGTGCGAGCACCGATGGCCGCGCCTCCTTGATCTGGAGGAAGAGCGGCGCTCCGTCCGCATCAGTGTAGAGGCCGACGGCGCAGACCCGGCCGACGGAGCCGATACCCACGACCTTGAAGGCGACGTCCCGCAAGCCGTAGCGCGCGACGAGCGCTCGCCGCTCAGGCGACAGGCTATTCGGATAAGCCAGAAGGCCAATCCGAGCGTCGCGAACCGGCGTGTCGTCTCCATCAGCCAAGGCATGGAAGACCTTCTTGCCGTCGTCGGCGATCCGCCACGTCGCGGGCGGGCCGTCCTTCGTCTCGGGGGCGAGACCCGGCACGTCGGCACTCTGAAGCGCGTCGCTCAAACCCGCCTCGAGCCCGGCCCTGACCTCGTGGCGAGAGGGGTCGTCGTCGATATGGGAGATCTCGTGGTCGAGGTCGATGCTGGAGCGCCAACAGGCCAGTGGCTCCATCTGTGCGAGCCGATGCATGTGCTCGCGATAGGCGCGGACGCTCGCGCGGGCCGCCTCCCGGGCGGTCTCGGCATCGAACTCGGCTTCGGCAAGGGCTTCCACGGCGACGCTGGCAGCCAGGCGCTTGATGTCCACGGTGAAATCGACATCCGGCATCGTCTCGTCGAAGTCGTTGATGTCGAATACCGCCCGGCCTTCCGGGCTCGGAAAGACGCCGAAATTGCCGATGTGACAATCGCCGCAGGCTTGGACCGGAATGCCGGCCATAGGCCGTCCGATCAGATCGGCGGCCATCACGGCAGCCGCGCCGCGCAGGAAGGTGAAGGAGTTCTTGCGCATCTTCTTATAGCGCCTCGGCACCAGGTCGGGCAAACGGCCGGCGTCGCTCTCGGCCAGGATCGCAAGGGGATCCCGTCCCGGCGCCGGTTGCCAGTCGGCATGGTCTTGGCGCGAGATCACCTTGCGGAGAGCTTCGCCTTCGGATTCGCGTATTGCGCGCTTCCGGTGAGCCGACGCATCGCTCATGGAATGGACCTCCGCCGGAGTACCGGATCGATCTAGAGACTGGCGAAGGGGAACGCCCGCTTCGGCAATCGGATGATGGAAGTCGTTGGCCGAACCGCCAAGCAGCCGAGCCCAGGAAATCCGCGAAGGTGTTTCGGGTTGCGCATCAGTGCCGGAAGTGTCGGTGCCCGGTGAAGACCATGGCGAGGCCGGCCGCATTGGCAGCCTCGATGATCTCGGCATCGCGCATGGAGCCGCCGGGCTGGATCACTGCCGTAGCGCCCGCCTCGGCTGCGGCCATCAATCCGTCGGCGAAGGGGAAGAAGGCGTCCGAGGCGACGACTGCGCCCTTGGCGAGGCTATCGGCGGCGCCGGTCCGTGCGGCGGCCTCGGCAGCCTTCCAGGCGGCGATTCGCGAGGAATCAACCCGGGACATCTGCCCGGCGCCGATTCCGACCGTGGCACCATCCCTGGCATAGACGATGGCATTCGATTTCACGTGCTTCGCCACGCGGAACGCGAAGATCATGTCGGCGAGTTCGCGCTCGCTCGGAGCCCGCTTGGTGACGACCCGCAGCGCCATGTCGTCGACGACGGCGTTGTCTCGGCCCTGCACCAGGAGACCGCCCGAGAGCGTCTTCACGGTCTCTCCCGGCGCCCTCGGGTCCGGTACGGTGCCGGCGAGAAGCAGGCGCAGGTTCTTCTTGGCGGCCACGATGGCGATCGCCTCCTCGGAAGCGTCCGGAGCGATGATGACCTCCGTGAAGATATCGACGATCCGACGCGCCGCCTCGGCATCGAGGGAGCGATTGAGCGCGACGATGCCGCCAAAAGCCGAGGTCGGGTCGCAGGCTAACGCCCGCTCGTAGGCCTCCGCGAGGCTCACGCCCGTTGCGACGCCGCACGGGTTGGCGTGCTTGATGATGGCCACCGCAGCCGCCGTGGGCGGATCGAATTCGGCGACGCATTCATAGGCCGCGTCGGTGTCGTTGAAATTGTTGTAGGAGAGCTCCTTGCCCTGGAGCTGCCGTGCCGTCGCGACACCCGCCCGCACCTTGCCCGGGCCACGGTAGAAGGAGGCCGCCTGATGCGGGTTCTCGCCGTAGCGCAGGGCCTGGGCGAGGCTGCCGCCGAAGGCGCGGAAGGGCGACGGACCCGAGCCTTCGGCCCGCTCGGCCAGCCAGTTTGCGATGGCTGCATCGTAGGCAGCGGTACGGGCGAAGGCGCGGGCAGCGAGGCGCCGCCTCGTGGCCAGGCTCAAGACGCCGGAACGCGCGTTCAGCTCCTCGACGAGCGCAGCGTAATCCCCCACATCCGTCACCACAGCGACGTCCGTGTGATTCTTGGCAGCTGCGCGAATCATCGCCGGGCCGCCGACATCGATGTTCTCGATGGCGTCGTCGTCCGGGCAATTCTTCGCGATAGCGGCCTCGAACGGATAGAGGTTGACCACGAGGAGGTCGATTGGGCGGATTCCATGAGCAGCGAGGGCTGCCTGATGCTCGGGGTTGCAGCGGATCGCCAGCAACCCGCCATGGATCGCCGGGTGCAGGGTCTTGACCCGTCCATCCATCATTTCGGGCGATCCGGTGACGTCGGCGACCTCCATCACCGGAAGGCCCGCCTCTCTCAGGGCCCGATGGGTACCGCCGGTCGAGACGAGTTCGACGCCGTGCGTGACGAGTGCGCGTGCGAAATCCACAAGGCCGGTCTTATCGGATACGGAAAGGAGTGCGCGGGTCACCCGCACAGGATCGGACGGCATCGAAAACCCGTTCTCGCCAGGAATTAAGTAGCGGGCCGGTAGCATGAATCCTGCCCACCGGACCAGCCGGCAGCGCGATCAGTGAGGCGTGGCTTCGACCCGTTCGAAGCGCCAGCGCAGCCGGGCCCCGCTTCCGACCGTAAGATAGACCACGATCTGGTCGGTACGCCGCGCTCCCGTCAGCCCGGCGAAATAAACGCTCTCCTCGATCGCGACGTCGACGGCATTGTCGTCGGATTCGACGCCGAACTGCCAGACTTCGCCCTGCGGCGTCGCGAGTTCGAGCCCATCGCCGGAACGCCCCCGTACGGCGATGCCTGGGTGGAGGTGGAACCTGACCGCGACCTCATGCTCACGCTGGCGCCCTTTCTCCTTGCGTCCCTCGCGAACGAACGCATCCTCGCCTTGGAGGGTTTGCCCGTCGGTGAGGAGCCGCCAGCGCCGCTCGTGGACGAGCCCGAAGCCGCTCACGTAGCCGTCATGCCGTGCGGCGAGCACCTCTGCGTCGGCGCCGCGGGTGCGCTCCGAGCGGACGTTGCGCGGTCCCGACAGAATGACCGGGCCGATGCGCTGCGCGAGCCAGTCGATGGCGCGCGCTTCGCCCCACCAGGCCCCGCCCGCGAGGAAATGGCACGACGATGTGTCGGCGACGCCCGCGGTCGAATGCGCCGCCGTGCTCCGTGCGACCCGGCGCAGCTCCGGTCCGCTCGCCGGAAGCCCGCAATTGACGACGATCCGCTGAGGTCCGCTCGACATCTCGAAGGACAGGCAGCCGGCCCCGGCCTGCGCAGAGGCGACCATCGGCGGCGGTGCGCCGACATCGGCGATCAGGACGATCCGGCCCGCCTCCAGTCGCTCATAGCCCGAACGCGGCGCATGCATCATCGGCTTGCCCTGCGCGCCATCGTAGATGAGCAGGGTCGCGAGGTGATCGGCAGCGGTGGCGCCCATGCCGTTGAAATGGCTCAATGAGGCATCGCCGTGCCGGAGCAGTCGCAGCAGAGGCAGCATCCGGTCGATGGCGCGCAGGAGCGCCTCGGGAGGGTCGACGCCGCGGCTGAGGAAGCTCTGCCGCAGCGGGAGCAAGTCAAGGAGAAGCTCCATGGCGAAGCGCGGGTCACGGCTGAGATGGCCGCCGTCGGCCAGGATCTGGCGGTCGAGTTCTCGCGAGAGGACGCGCGTTGAGCGCTTGAGGATCGCCTCGATGCCCTCGCAGCAAAGGCCGGCATAGGTCAGTGCCATGGCCGCGATCAGCCGCGTTTGCGGCACGCCGGTGCGGCGCAGGTCGCGCTCGAGGTCCCGTGCGGCGCGACCGAGCGACTTGAGGAAGGTCTCGTAGAAAGCGTGGTCGGCCCCTTCCAGGAGCAACGGCGATTGGCAGAGGAAGGAAATCAGCCGTCGCGCTGCCACAGGGGTCGGACGGGCGAAGGCATCCTCGCCGCGTCCCGCGATGAAATCGGCGACGAACGCGCGGGCGTTTGCTCGTGCCAGCGCCGTATCCGCGGCACGCAGATGCCGCAGCCATCCGAAGCCGTAGAGTTCGCCGGCCCATTCAGGCGAAGGCGGCGCATAATCGAAGGGCGAACGCCCATTCACCGACAGCGAGCGCCCAGCGAAGACGAAGAGCCCGGCATAGATATCGTCGGCGAAGGTAGCGTCGCTTGTGCGAAGGTCCTGTGGCGCGATGACGAGCCCGGTGACGCGGGCGCGCGCGAGGATGTCCGGCCGTGCGCCGACCCGGGCGAGGCCGCCGCGCACCGCACGCAGGGCCTCACTCCCGATCAGCCGATACAGGCGCCATCGCTCAGCCCCCCAGCCCACGTGGTCTCCTCGTCCGGCGACGCATCGCCGATGGGCGCTGCAGCATGGTCCCGTCCGAGGGTAGGGTTCCTCGGCTTAACCAACGGTTAAGCATACAAAATTCGCCGGCTTATCGCTCCCGTCTGAGCCGCGCCGCGAAGAAGCCGTCGAGTCCGCCTTGGGTCGATGAAGTCTCGCCGTCGAGCTGCGACGGCAGAGTGCGCAGGTCGCCGTTCGGATCGATCGCCTCGCTCAGCCCCCCTATCTCCTCGGGACGGACCGAAACGCGTGCGAAACCTGAATTGCGGGCGAGGAATCGCTCCATCTGTACCTCGCCTTCTTCCGGTTCCAGGGAGCAGGTACAATAGACGAGGCGGCCGCCGGGCTTCACCAGGGTGGCGGCCCGGTCGATGAGTCGGGACTGAAGTCCCGCGAGGCGACCGAGATCGGCCTCCGTCTTGATCCAGGCGACCTCGGGGTGACGCCGGATCGTGCCCGTGGCCGAGCACGGCGCATCGAGGAGGACGGCGTCGAAGGTCTCGTCGTTGCCGAGCGCCAATGCGTCGCCGACGCGGATCTCGGCCTCGAGCCTGAGGCGTGCCAGGTTCTCGGACAGGCGCTCCATGCGCGGAGCCGAGCGGTCGACGGCCGTCACTACGGCGCCTGCTGCGGCAAGCTGCGCGGTCTTGCCGCCGGGCGCCGCACAGAGATCGACGACGCGCTCGCCCGGTTCGACCGCAAGAAGTCTCGCCGGAAGCGCCGCGGCCGCGTCCTGGACCCACCAAGCGCCCTCGTCATAGCCAGGCAGTTCCGAGACGGCGGAATGGACGTCGTGAAGCCGGATACTACCGGTCGGCAGAAGCACGCCGCCGAGGCGCGCCGCCCAGGTCTCCGGTGCGTCCTTCACGGTGACATCGAGGGGAGCGCCCCGCAGATGGGCGACGGCGATAGCGCGCGCCGTCGTCGCGCCGTAGCGGCTCTCCCAACGGGCGCCGATCCAGTCCGGAGTATTGTCGCCGAGGGGATCGGTGCTGGCCGCGAAGATCGCGTCCCGCTCGCGCACCACACGCCGCATCACCGCGTTCACGAGGCCGGCAAGATGCTGGAGCTGAGGGTCGCCTTTGGCGATCCTCACCGCGAGGTCGACGGCGGCGTGGTCCGGCACGTTGAGATCGAGAATCTGGGCGGCGCCGGTGGCGAGGAGTGCCACGAGCCGCGGCTGGTCCTCCGGAAGTCCCTGCGCCATGCGTTCGTGCAGGGCGCAGCGGAGAAAACCGAGGCGCCGGAAGGTCGCGGTGGCGATGGCGCGGGCGAGGCCCGCATCCGCCGGGTCGAGGCGGCCGTCGCGGTCGGCCTGCGCCAGGGCATCGTCGAGGGCGAAGGCGCGGTCCTTGCCCAGGAGATCGGACACTGCCGTATGGGCTACCTGACGCGCGGCGAGCCCCGCCACGCTGATATCGAGCGCCGGGCCGGAGCCTGGCGCGTTGCGGCGAGCCGCCATGAATGCCACCTTGGATCAGAGACGCCCGCATTGCGGCGGGCACCGATCACGACGCCCTCCCACACAGGTTCCCCATGACGCAAGACGCAAATCCCGACGATCGGCCGACGATCGAGCCGCGAAAGCTCACGCCAGCCGCCGCGCGCGCTCTCGCGGAGGCGTCTGCTCGCCGGGCCGAGATCGACGCTCGCGCCGCCGAGATCGCGTCGGCCCGTGAGAAACAGGGCCGCGGCGGCCTCGAGCCGGTCCGCTACACGGACTGGGAGGTGAAGGGCATCGCCGTCGATTTCTGAACCCGCCAGCGCTCAGCGCGTGACGTAGACCTGCGTTCCGACGTCGACCCGGGCGAACAGGTCGACGACGTCCTGATTGTACATGCGGATGCAGCCATAGGAGGCGTATGTCCCGACCGAATTCGGCCGGTTCGTGCCGTGAATGGCGTATTCGCCGCCGGCCAGGGTCATCGCCGCCGCGCCCATCGGGTTGCTGGGCGAGCCGCCAGCAATGACGTTGGGCAGTCGGGGGTTGTCGCGCTTGACCTCGCGCGGCGGCGACCAGGCCGGCTCGACATATTTTCCGTCGATCCGCGTGGCCCCGGTCCACTGCTTGCCGGGCCTGCCCACGGCAACCGGATAGCGAATGGCAGTGCCGTCACCGTTGACCAGATAAAGCCGGCGCTCGCTGGTCCTCACGATGACGGTTCCCGCCGAGGCCGCCTCCGGGAACATCACGACCTCACGCGCCCGGACCGGCGCCGAGACGAGCGTTCCGGAAAGCAAAGCTCCCGCTACCACAGCACCAAATCCCGAGCGCCCGACCATCACTATCACTCCACTCAACAAGCGTGACCGCAAGTGCAGTGATAATGGCGAGCTTCGGCTTGACGTTCCGGCTACTGGGATGGTGTCGCTGCAGGCTTTTGCGCGATGCGGTAAAGGCGGCCCCGTGGCGATCCGAAGAAGGCATGGGATTGCCGTAAGCCTCTCCTCACCATCAGGTGGTCAGCGTTCGAACAGCCGCATGGCCACCTCGCTCCGATCCTGCCAGCCATGACGGATCAGCTCGGGGTCCAGATGCTCCTCCTGCGGATAGCCGACGCAGAGATAGGCCACGAGCTCCCAGGTGGGTGGCAGGTCGAGGCAGGTGCATACCGCTTCCGGTTCGAGGATCGAGACCCAGCCGACGCCGAGGCCGTTGGCGCGCGCGGCGAGCCAGAAGGTCTGAACCGCTGAGACGACGGAGTAGCGCAGCATCTCCGGCATCGTCGCCCGGCCGAGCCCGTGGCCGGCTTCCGTCGCGGTATCGCAGAACACCGCGAGATGGATCGGAGCTTCGCGCAGGCCCGCGAGCTTGAGGCGCTCGTAGGCGTGACGGCGCTCCACGTCGGCGTAGTTCGCTGCGGCTTCGGCGTTGCAGCGCTCGAAGCTCGCGACGACAGCAGCCCGACGGTCGGGATCGGCAACACGGACGAACCGCCAAGGCTGGCTGTTGCCGACCGACGGGCTCAGCGTCGCAAGGGCAAGGCAGGCGCGCAAGACGTCCTCGGCCACTGGATCCGGCCGGAAACGGCGCACGTCGCGGCGCCAGGCGAACAGCTCACCCAAACGCGCGCGGAAACCGGCATCGAAGCTGCTCACGATCGTTCCGCGCATTTCCTTCCCGACGTCCTCCATAGCCGAAAAACAATGGCGTTCGACATCGCTGCGCGAGGTTCATCACGAAAAAAGGGCCGCACTCCGAAGAGGCGGCCTGAAGTCCTTGGGTCTCGAAACCTCTGGAATGTCGGGGCCGAATGGCCGGGCGCTCCCCGAAAGGCTGGGGGACCATAGAGATCGGGGCGCGATCCGGCCGTCGGAACCGACGAGGTTTCGCAACACATGTGACGTCTCATGAAGGCCTGTCGAGGGCGCGAAGGCGGCGAAAACGTGGTCGGATGTTTCCCGCGCGTCACCCTTGCGGGGTACTCGGCGCGAGCCCATCATGTTCGGCCACGCGGTGAACGAGGACGCAATGGCGTCCGTGACGATGGAGTGACGATGAGCGAGAGGTCCGGCGCCGAGCATCGACCCGCGGAAAGCGCCGGGATCGTAGTGCCCTTTCCCGTCGCCTCAACCGCGCCGCAGGTCACCTTCGACCGCCAGGAGCTCAGGGCGATCTTCAACCTCTATGGACGCCAGGTGGCCGACGGCGAATGGCGCGATTACGCCATCGATTTCCGTCGCGACAAGGCTGTGTTCTCGATCTATCGGCGCAGCTCCGAGATGCCGCTCTATCGTATCGAAAAGGACCCCAAGCTCGCCCGCCGCCAGGGCGCCTACGCGGTGATCGCCGCCACCGGCCTGGTGATGAAACGAGGGCACGACCTCGCGCGGGTGCTGGTCGTGCTGGAAAAGCCTCTGCGCACGGTGTGACCGTTAGCTCGGACAGACCTGGAGAACAAAAAAAGGCCCCGGCGTTTCCGCCGGGGCCTCTTCGTCGATACTGTAGCCAGCGCTTAGCGGCGGTCGCCGAGCAGCGAGAGCAGCATCTGGAACATGTTGATGAAGTCCAGATAGAGCGTCAGAGCACCGTTCACCGAGAGCTTGGCCGCGCCTTCCGCATCGGCGCCGCTGTAGAGGAACATCTCCTTCAGCTTCTGCGTGTCGTAGGCCGTGAGACCTGCGAAAATCAGGACGCCGATCACCGAGATCGCGAACTGAAGTGCGCTAGAAGCCAGAAAGATGTTCACCAGCGAGGCAATGATCAGACCGATCAAACCCATGACCAGGAACGAGCCCATGCCCGACAGGCTACGCTTCGTCGTGTAGCCGTAGAGGCTCAGGCCGCCGAACGTCGCCGCCGTGATGAAGAACACCCGCACCACGCTGGCGCCCGTGAAGACGAGCAGCAGGGTGGACATGGATGCGCCCATCACCGCCGCGAAGACGAAAAACATCGTCCGCGCCGAGGCCGCCGACATCCTCTCCATCCGGAAGGTGAAGAAGAAGATGAAGGCGAGCGGGGCCAGCATCAGCACCCACTTCAGCGGGCTGGTGTAGAGCATCTGGCCAAACGGGGTCAGGGCGATCTTACCCGTCGTCGTCTGAGCCGTCGCGGCCATGTTGAGGCCCAGCGCGACCAGACCGGAGATGCCGAGGCCGACGACCATGTTGTTGTAGACGCCGAGCATGAAGGCGCGCAGGCCCTGGTCGACATCGACCTGGGTGCCGGCATAACCAGCCTGCTGGCTTCCGTACCGGAAGGGGCTGTTGTCGAATGCCATGGGAGATTCCTTTGGAAACTCTCTCAGCGTGTGATTTTCGAACCGAGGCTCACGCACACCGCCTCTGGCGCCACGGAGCGCCTCGCCGCTAGATATGTTCCGTGATGCGGCGCGGCACAAGAGGCCTGCGCGATTCCTGCCAAGTAATTGCAGCGCCGATTGTCGCAATTTTTATTCGGTCCGGGCGGGATTAAAAACAGCGCGCGCGAAGTTTGAGACGTTGTCTCGGGCACTGCGCGTTCGAGGTTCAAGGCAAGACAATCGACCAGGAAACGCTCGGCCTGTCCCGGTGCTTGATCTTCGCGTTGCTTTGTCGAACTATTCTCCCTCCATTAAGCATAGGGCTTAAGAGTTTCGAGATGATTTTCGCCTGGTCTCTTCGTTTCAGAGACTTGGTGGTGCGCGACCATGAACGGGATGATCGAGGTTGCAACGCAAGCCGCTGCGACGAGTCGCGGCGTCAAGCTGCAGCGGAGCTTGATCCTTCAGGGCGGTCTCGTCCTCCTGATGATGGCGATGGTGCTCGCGGGTTTCTTCTTCACAAGCGCCCAGCAGCAGACACTGATCGATCTGCGCGAAGGCGGCCGCCAGATGCGGATCACGCTCGACAACCTGATGGAGGCCGAAGCCTTCGTGCTCAACCGTGTGGTCCTCGACCAGTACGGAGATTCCGGTGCCTTCTCTCGGTCGATCGACAATCTGGAGAGCCGCCGCGAGAGCCAGATCGCCAAACTCACTCCGTTCCTGCGCGCGGATGCGTTGCGAGAGACGGATGCCGGAAAGATCCTGTCCTCGCTGCATGACGCCTGGAACCAGGCGATCGCTCTCGCCCATGGCGGCAAGCGATCCGAAGCCGTCGCCCTGCTCGCTGCGCGGGAGACCGGCCCCACGGTCGAACGGCTGCGCCAAGCGATCGATGCCTACTTGGTCAGTTGGAACGCGCAGTTTCCGATTTACGAGCATCGCGTCGAGATCGGGAAGGCGGTGGTGCCGCTCCTGGTCGTGCTGTTCGGCGGCGTGATGCTGTTCGCTTTCTGGTCGGCCGCGGCGGACGCCAAAGGCCGTGCCCTCGCAATGACCGAGGCGACCGCCTCGCGCCGCCAGGTCACCCGGCTGTTCGAGATGACCGACATGCTCCAGAGCGCGGCCGACATTCTCGACGCCAACGCCGTCCTCAAAGCCACCGCCGACGAACTGATCCCCGGGTTCGGCGGCGCCCTCTACGTCTTCAACAACTCACGCGACCGCCTGACCCTGTCGACCTCCTGGGAAGTTCCCGACGGCCGGGCACTGCCCGAACTCATCGCGCCGACCCAATGCTGGGCGCTCAAGCGCGGGAAACCGCATACCAACCGCGCCGACGCCAAGGGTCTGTGCTGCGAGCATCACGTTTCCGGCAGCGCCGTCCTTGAAATCCCGATGATCGCAAGGGGCGAGATCCTCGGGCTTCTGCAGATCTTCGCCACCGGCCTAGCCCCGGAGGCACGCCTCGACGGCATCCTGCCGCTCGGATCGGCGCTGGCCGACGGGATGTCGCTGGCCCTCGCCAACATCGCCCTGCGCGAGAAGCTCCGCAGCCAGGCCCTGCGCGACCCGCTCACCGGGCTCTACAATCGCCGCTACATGGAGGACAGCCTCGAGCGCTTCGTCCGTCTCGCCGAGCGTGAGAACCGCAAGTTCTCGGTGATCATGATCGACCTCGATCACTTCAAGCGGCTGAACGACGAGCATGGTCATGCAACGGGCGATGCCGTTCTGCGGGAAGCCGCCGCCGCGGTGGTCGGGGCGCTCAGAGAGACAGATGTCGCCTGCCGATACGGCGGCGAGGAGATGATCGTCCTCCTGCCCGATTGCGACCTCGACAAGGGAGCCGAGAAGGCCGAGGCCATCCGGCAGCGGATCGAGGCCCTGTCGGGTCAGCACGGCGCGGCCGTCTCGGCCTCGTTCGGCGTCGCCTGCAGCCCGACCACCTCCAACGGCAGCATCGATCTGGTGCGCGCTGCCGACGCCGCCCTGTACAAGGCGAAGCAGGCTGGCCGGAACTGCGTCGCCACCGCGCCGCAACGATCGGGGCAGAACGGCGGCAAGAATCCGGTCCTGGTGTCGGCGGCCCCGGTCCTCCAGGCCGCCGAATAGCCCAGAGGGCTTCCTGCGCCTCAGAACTGCCGGAGATAGGCTGCCGGCTTCTGGCCGAGGATGCGCCAAGTGCCGGCGAGCCCGAGGACCACGGCGAAGACCACCGCCAGCCCGGCCGCGACTAGCGCCCCTGAGAGGTCGAGGGCGAATTCGAGCCGCATGACCTGCGTGACGATCACCCAACTCGCCAGGGAGCCCGCCAGGAGCCCGAACAGGGCTGTGACGAGGCCGACCGCGCCGTATTCGAGGGCATAGGCAAGCAGCAGCCGCCAGCGGGTCGCGCCGAGCGTCTTCAGCACGACGGCATCGTAGAGCCTCGCCCGGTGCCCGGCCGCGATGGCACCCGCCAGCACGAACAGGCTCGCGATCACCGCGACCGCACTGGCGCCGCGGATCGCCAACACGAGCTTGCCGACGATATCATTGACGGCGTCGAGTGCATCCTTGACGCGCACGCTCGTCACCGACGGGAAGCCGCGGGCGACGTCCCGGAGGATCATCGCCTCCGCCTTCGCGTCGGGCCCACCTGACAGCGTCAACGTCGCGAGGTCGGAATGGGGCGCGCCGCGGAACGTGCCGGGCGAGAATACCATGACGAAGTTGATGCCGAGGTTGCGCCACTCGACCTTGCGGAAGTTCGCGATGGTGGTGGTGAGGTTCCGGCCGAGCACGTTGACCGTCACCGTGTCGCCGATGGACAGCTTGAGGCGGCCGGCAAGTTCGGCGTCGAAGGAGACGAGAGGCGTTTTGCCCGTCTCCTCGTCCCACCACTTGCCGGCGACCAGACTGGATCCCTCGGGCAGGTCGGCCGCGTAGGTGATGCCGCGATCCCCATCGAGAACCCAGGTTGCGTCCTCTGGTGCCTTGATCTCGCCAGCCGGCACGCCGTTCAAAGCCGTGATCCGGCCGCGCATCATCGGCACGCGCTCGATCTTGGCGCCGGGCGCCAGCTTGCCGAGCGCATCGTGAAAGGCATCGGCCTCGGTGGCGGGAATATCGAGGAAGAACAGGTTCGGTGCTCGCGCCGGAAGGGAACTCGTCAGCGTCCGGCGCACGCTCACGTCGATGAGGCTCAAGGTCACCAGCAGGGTCACGCCGAGCCCGAGGGAGAGCACGATCGCAGGGGTCAGGGCGCCGGGCCGGTGCAGGTTGGCGAGCGCCATCCTGGGCGCTGCGAGGCGCGGGCGCGGCAGGCGTCTGGCTCCCGCCATCACGCCGATCGCGACGAGACGAAGCAGTCCGAAGGCGAGGCCCGCCGCCGCAATGAAGATGAGTGCTACACGCCTGTCGAAGGCCGTGGCCACCGACAGGACCACGAGGGCACCGATCGCACCGGCGAGGATCAGGCGGTAGCGCAGCCGGGTTCCAGCGCCGTTCGGGTCGACCACGTCACGGAACAGGCCAGACACCGGAACGTCGTGTGCCCGCCCAAGGGGTACGATCGCGAAAGCCAGGGCGGTGAGGAGCCCGTAGGCAGCGGCGAGCCCGAGCTCGCCTGGCGACAGCGTCGGATTGAGCGGCAGCGGCAGGTCGTTGCGAAACAGGGCGTCGAGGAGGAAGGGCAGCCCGGCGCCGATGACGAGGCCGATCCCGGTCCCGATCGCGGCGATCAGCATCACCTGGGTCAAATACAACGAGACGACCTGCGCCCCGGGCGCGCCGACGCTCTTCAGCGTTGCGATCGAGCCGCGCTTGCGTTCGACGAAGGCATGAACGGCATTGGCGACGCCGACGCCGCCGACGATCAGGGCGGTGAGGCCGACGAGGGTCAGGAACTGGGTGAACCGTTCGATGCTCTTGGCAAAGCGCGGATCGGCATTGGCGCGAGAGCGCATCTCCCAGCCGGCATCGGGGGCGACTTTTCCGATCGTCTCGGCAGCGCGCAGCACCTCCGCGTCGCTCGCGGCGGGAAGCTGGAGGCGGTAGCTGAAACGGTTGAGGCTGCCCGGCTGGATCAACCCTGTCGCATCGAGGGCGGCCTGCGAGATCATCACCCGCGGACCGAAGCCGATGCCGTTGGCGATCTTGTCGGGCTCCGACACCAGCGTCCCGCGGATCGCGATGGCCTGACCCGCGATGGTGATCCTGTCGCCGATCTTGAGGTCGAGGCGGGTCAGAAGGAGCGGATCGACTACGGCGCCGTAGGCGTCGTCTTTCTTCTCAAGCCATTCGGACAGAGGCCCCGCCGGATCGGTGATAAGGTCTCCCACGGCCGGGTAATCGGCGCCGACCGCCTTGAGCTCGACCAGGGCAGCACCGTTGTCGCCTGCCAGCGCCATTGCACGCAGGGTGGTGACCACCGAGACGCGACCCTGGGCATCGAGCGCGGCGCGTTCGGACGGCGTCGCCGATCGGTTGATGAGGCTGTAGGTGAGGTCGCCACCGAGGATGCGACGGCCCTCGCGCCCGAGCCCGTCCGTGAGCGAGCCCGCGATCGAGGCGACGCCGGCGATGGCGGCGACGCCAAGGGCAATGCAGGCGAGGAAGACGGCAAAGCCCGAAAGGCCGCCACGCAGCTCGCGCAGCGCGAGACGCAGGGTGAGCGGCAGGCGGCTCGCCCGGGCCGGCAGATTGGCCGGTAAAGCCCGGGGAAGTGTGCCGTGCATCGATTCAGCCTCGCTCACGCTGCCACCGCCGTGTCGACGCGACCCGAGCGCAGTCGCACGGTTCTATCGCAGAGGGCGGCGAGGCCCGGATCATGGGTGACGAGGACGAGGGTCGCTCCGCGGTCGCGCTTGAGTGCGAACAGCATCTCGACGATCTGGCGACCGGTGACCTCGTCGAGGTTGCCGGTAGGCTCGTCGGCGACCAGGATCGCCGGGTCCGGCGCGATCGCCCGGGCGATGGCGACGCGCTGCTGCTCGCCGCCCGAGAGCTGCGCCGGGTAATGATGCAGCCGGTGTCCGAGGCCGACGGCCGCGAGTTCGTCGGCAGCACGGACATGGGCGTCGGGCTTTCCGGCGAGTTCGAGAGGCAGGGCCACGTTCTCGATCGCCGTCATCGTCGGCACGAGGTGGAAGGCCTGGAACACGATGCCGATGCGCCGTCCGCGAAAACGCGCGAGCTCGTCCTCGCTCAGGGCCCCGAGGTCGGTGCCCTCCACGGCGATCCGTCCGCTATCGGGCCGTTCGAGCCCGGCCATCACCATCAGCAGGGTCGATTTGCCCGAGCCCGAGGGCCCGACGAGGCCCACCGCCTCTCCAGCCGCGACATTTAGGGAGATGCCGCGAAGTACGTGTACCCGCGCCGGTCCACGTCCGAGGCTCAGGTCGATGTCAGACAGCGAGATCGTGGGCCGGCGGGTATCGAGGCCGACGGAGGCGACGGGCGATGGCAAAATGGTCATCAGCGAATTGTTCTCAGCACCTGGGGCGTTCGGCAGGGTCTTCCGCCTCGCCGTCCATCGGGACTTGCGAGACATCGAACGAACACCGATCTCGGCGAGGGGACACCGACGTGGTGTCAGAATCGGGGTCGTTCGGGAATGGGTCTGTGCTCTGCGTCACGTCTCGGGCCCTCGCGTCCGGCCCTCCACCATATGGATCGCCGGACGCCCTCCCACCATGAACCTGCCCGTCGCGCTGTGCTGATGTCACTCTTTGCCGCACTCGCCCTCCCCGGTTCGGCCTTGGCCGCGCCATCCGGTCGGCCAGTGAAGCTCGTCGCCTTCGGCGACAGCCTCAGCGCCGGTTATCGCCTTCCCGCATCGGCGGCCTTTCCTGCAGTCCTCGAACGGGCGCTACGAGCGAAGGGTCGGTCCGTGTCGGTGGCCAACGCCGGTGTCTCGGGCGACACCTCCACCGGCGGCCTCGACCGGCTCGACTGGTCTGTCCCCGACGATACCGACGGCGTCATCCTCGAACTCGGCGCGAACGACATGCTTCGTGGCACGGATCCTGGAGTGACGCGAAAGGCCCTCGACACGATCATCACCCGTCTCAAGGCACGGAAGATCCCGGTTCTGCTGGCCGGAATGCACGCTTCGCGCAACCTCGGGCCCGACTACGTCGCAAGATTCGACGCGATCTATCCCGACCTCGCGCGAGAGCACGGGCTCGTGCTCTACCCGTTCTTCCTCCAGGGCGTCATGGGCGACCGGGTCTACAATCTCGAGGATGGTCTCCATCCCAATACCAAGGGCGTGGAGGCGATCGTCGACGGCATCCTGCCGACCGTAGAGACCTTCCTCGACCGAATTCAGAGCTCAGCCACGCGCTGAGTTGCGGCCAAACCGATGCCCCGCCTCTTCACCGGCCTCGAAATTCCGCCCGATATCGCCGAGGCGCTGACCCGCTACCAGGCTGGCTTGCGCGGTGCGCGCTGGATCGAGCCATCGGATTTCCATATCACGCTCCGCTTCCTCGGCGATGTCGAGATCCCGCTCGCCGACGCTCTCCACGACGAACTCGTCGCGGCACGTCGAAGGCCTCCGCTTGCGGTCACGTTGTCGGGTCTCGACTGCTTCGGCGGGGCTAAACCAAGGGCGGTCATCGCGGCCGTCGCTTCGAACCCAGACCTCGACGACCTCCAATCGGAGCACGAGCGCATCTGCCGACAGGCCGGCGCGGAACCAGATCGTCGCAAGTTCACGCCGCACGTCACGCTGGCACGCCTTCGCCGGGAGGCGAGTTCGCAAGACGTGGCGGCCTACCTCATCGAGGCCGGCCTCTTCCCGGCTTTTTCCTTCACGGCGACACGCGTCGTGCTGTTCTCGGCCAGGGAGTCCCGCGGCGGCGGCCCTTATGTCGTTGAGGCGGCCTATCCCCTCGAATAGCCGCCGCTTGCTCAGAGACGCCGCAGAGCCACGCTCTCGATGCGATGGCTCGCGCCTTTGGCCAGGATGAGGCTTGCCCGCTGGCGGGTCGGCAGAATGTTGTCGCGCAGGTTCGGCAGGTTGATCGTGGTCCAGAGCTTATCGGCGATCTCAAGGGCCTCGGCCTCCGAAACCTCCGCATATTTGCGGAAGTAGGAGAGCGGATCGCGGAAGGCCGTCAGCCGCAGGCGGAGAAACCGGTTGAGGTACCAGCGGTGCAGGTCGTCCTCGTGGCCGTCGAGATAGATCGAGAAATCGAAGAAGTCGGACACGAACGGAATCGCGGTTCCGTCGCGCGGCAGGCGGGCCGGCTGCAGAACGTTGAGGCCCTCGACGATCAGGATGTCGGGGGATTCAACGACGCGCTCCTCGCCGGGCACCACGTCGTAGACGAGATGCGAATAGAGCGGTGCCGCCACCCGCTTCTTGCCGGCCTTGATGTCAGTGAGGAAGCGCAGCAACGCGGCAGTATCGTAGCTTTCCGGGAAGCCCTTGCGGTCCATCGCCCCCATCCGCTGCAACGTGGCGTTGGGCAGCAGGAATCCGTCCGTGGTGACGAGGTCGACCTTGGGGGTGTTCGGCCAGCGCGCCAGCAGCGCTTTCAGAACGCGAGCCATGGTCGACTTGCCCACCGCCACCGAACCCGCGACACCGATGATGTAGGGTACTTTCGCGTCCTGCTCGGCGAGCAGGAATCGCTGCGTCGCCTTGAACAATCCTTGAGTCGCCGCGACGTAGAGCGAGAGCAGGCGCGACAGCGGCAGGTAGATCGCCACGACCTCTTCCAGCGAGATCGGGTCGTTGAGGGATTGCAGGCGCGTGACGTCCTCGGCTGTCAGGGTGAGCGGCGTGTCGGCGCGCAGGCGCGCCCATTCCTCGCGCGGGAAGATCCGGTAGGGGGAGAGCCGCTCCGGCCCCTCCCCCGTCACCGGGTCCTGCCCGGCGGGCAGCCCGGATGGGGCCATGTCGTTCACGATGGCACCCGCGACGCCTTCTCGGCGATGCCGCTCGTGGCGGTGCGACTCTGGAGTTCGGCGAGCACCTCATCGAGGCCGATCCCGGCGCCGTTGAGCACCACGAGAAGGTGGTAGAGCACATCCGCCGATTCCGAGACGAGGCCGGCCCTGTCGCCCTGAACCGCCGCGATCGCCGCCTCGACAGCCTCCTCGCCGAGTTTCTTGGCCGCCTTGGCGGGACCCCCGGCCAGGAGTTTCGCAGTATGGGATTCAGCGGGCGGAGCCTTAGCCCGCTCGGACACGATGTCTTCGAGTTCATGGAGGGTGAAATCGGTCACCGCCGCGCCTCCATTTCGTCGAGGCGCATTGACAGGCCGGCGGCCGCCATATGGAGCTTCGCCTCCCGCACCGTGTGCTGGCCGAAATGGAAGATCGAGGCGGCGAGCACCGCACTGGCGCCGCCTTCGCGCACGCCTGCCACGAGATCGTCGAGCCCGCCGACACCGCCCGAGGCGATGACGGGGATCGAGACCGCGTCGGCGATGGCACGGGTAAGCGCGAGATCGTAGCCCGAGCGCATCCCGTCCCGGTCCATCGAGGTGACGAGCAACTCCCCGGCTCCGAGCGCTGCCATCTTGCGGGCGAACTCGATCGCATCGATGCCGGTGGGCGTGCGGCCGCCATGGGTGAAGATCTGCCAGGACGCGGGCTCGCCGGGAGCGGATGTGCGCTTGGCGTCGATCGCAACAACGATGCACTGGCTGCCGAATTTGACGGCGCCGGCTGCGACGAAGTCGGGGTCCTTCACGGCAGCGGTGTTGATCGAGACCTTGTCGGCCCCGGCGAGCAGCAAGGTCCGGATGTCGGCGAGCGTGCGGATGCCGCCGCCGACGGTGAGCGGCATGAAGCAGGCCTCCGCCGTGCGGCTGACGACGTCGAGCAGCGTTCCGCGATCCTCGTGGCTCGCGGTGATGTCGAGGAAGCAGAGCTCGTCGGCTCCAGCTGCATCGTAGGCCTTGGCCGCCTCAACGGGATCGCCGGCGTCGCGCAGCTCAAGGAACTGAACGCCCTTGACGACGCGGCCGTCCTTTACGTCGAGGCAGGGGATGATTCGGGTCTTGAGCACGATGTCAGGAAGTCTCGTCGGGATCGATGGCAAAGGGCGCGTCAGCACCTCGTCGAGTGTGTCGACAACGTCGGCGGGTAACCTATCACGATACCCCGCCCTTCGCTCGGCGTATCGCGGCCAATGCCTCCCTCGGGTCGATGCGGCCGTCATAGAGCGCGCGGCCCGTGATGGCGCCGGCAAGCACCGCGCAGTCCGGCTCCAGGATCCGGTGAACGTCGGCGATCGAAGCGAGGCCGCCGGACGCGATGACGGGGATCGTCACCGCGCGGGCGAGCGCAAGGGTCATCTCGATATTGAGCCCCTTCAGGATGCCGTCGCGGGAAATGTCGGTGTAGATGAGGGCGGCGACGCCAGCGTCCTCGAAACGGCGGCCGAGCTCTTCCGCCGTCATGCTGGAAGTCTTGGCCCAACCCTCCACCGCGACCCGGCCGTCCTTTGCGTCGATCCCGACTGCGATCTTGCCGGGATAAAGCCTCGCTGCCTCCTGGACGAAGGCCGGATCGCGCACCGCGGCGGTGCCGATGATGATCCGGCTGACGCCCTTGGCGAGCCAGGATTCGAGGGTGCGCATCTCGCGGATGCCGCCGCCGAGCTGCACCGGCAGCTTCACTCGCGCGAGAATCGCGTCCACCGCCGAAGCGTTCATCGGCGCGCCCGCAAAGGCGCCGTCGAGGTCTACGACGTGGAGCCAGGAGAAGCCCTGCTCTTCGAAGACTGAAGCCTGTGCGGCCGGGTCGTCGCTGAAGACGATGGCCTGGGCCATATCGCCCTGCACGAGGCGTACGCAGCGCCCTTCCTTCAGATCGATGGCCGGAAACAGGATCACGCGTGAACTCGCATCAGGGTCTTGGGGAACAGGCCGCCCATCAGGGCTTCCAGCGCAGGAAATTGGCAATGAGGGCGAGGCCGAGACGCTGGCTTTTCTCGGGATGGAACTGCGTGCCGGCGACATTGTCCCGGGCCACCAGCGCTGTCACCGGACCGCCATAGGAGGAACGCGCGACGACATCGACGGGATCTTCGGCGTTAAGGGCATAGCTGTGCACGAAATAGGCGTGAAGGCCGTTCTCGCCGGTGGGAATGCCGTCGAGCAGAGCTTGGTCGCGATCGGCCTGAAGGGTGTTCCAACCCATATGCGGTACCTTCAGGTCGGGGTCCGAGGGCCGGATCGGTGCCACGTCGCCGGGAATCCAGCCAAGGCCGGGTGTGACCTCGTATTCGAGGCCGCGCGTAGCGAGGAGCTGCATGCCGACACAGATGCCGAGGAAAGGCCGGCCGCGCTCCTTGGCGGCATGCGTCATCGCTTCGACCATGCCTGGAACTGCGTCGAGCCCGCGCCGGCAATCGGCATAGGCGCCGACGCCCGGAAGAACGACACGGTCGGCCGAGGCGACTATGTCTGGATCGGACGTCAGAGCGATCCGCGTCCCGTCGAGGCCGGCCTCGTGCGCGGCACGCTCGAAGGCCTTGGCCGCCGAGTGGAGGTTGCCGGAGCCGTAATCGATGATCGCGACGGTCTGCGTGCTCACCGCCGGTCCTCGCTGAACGGGAACATTCCGATCACGCCTTCGGAACTGCGCGAGGCGCCGGCGGGAAAGGGGGAGGCCGGAGGGCGCGGCGCGCGTGCAGGATCGAGCCAGCGACTCACTGCCTTGATTTCGGCTTCGGCGGCGCTGCCTGCAACGAAGGCGTCGCGGACTGGCCGTCCGCCCCGGGCATAGGTCCAGCGCCGCAGGCTCGAGGCTTCTAGGCCGATCAGGGCCTGGACCAGAAGCGCCACCCCGAACCCAGCCGGCGGTGTCAGATTGATCAGCTTGCCGACGACGATCGTGGCGGCAACGAGCAGGCCGACGAGGATCGCGGCAATCCAGAGCCGGTGGTAGAGGAACCAGAACGGTCCATAGGCGAAGGCGGTCCAGGAGAAGCCGTCCGGCACGACATGCGCGCGCTCGATCGCCTGCGTCTCGCCGGCAAGGCTCGCATCGGGCAGGTGGAGCGTATAGGTGCGCATCCCGTTCATCTCCCTGGCCGAATACCGGAGGGGCTCAGAGCGAGCCCTTGGTCGAGGGCACGCGGCCCTCCTCGCGCGGGTCAACGCTCACGGCCTCGCGCAAGGCGCGGGCCAGACCCTTGAAGCAGCTCTCCGCGACATGGTGGGCGTTGTCGCCATAGAGCGTCTCCACGTGCAGCGTGATCCCGGCATTCATCGCGAAGGCCTGGAACCACTCACGGACGAGTTCGGTATCGAACTGCCCAATCTTCTCGACACGGAAGGAGGTGCGGAAAACCAGGAACGGACGCCCGGAAATATCGACGGCGACGCGAGTCAGCGCCTCGTCCATGGGCAGGTGCAGGTCGGCGTAGCGTGAAATGCCGCGCTTGTCGCCGATGGCCACTGCAAAGGCCTGTCCCAAAGCGATGCCCGTATCTTCGGCGCTGTGGTGCTGGTCGACATGGAGATCGCCAGTCACCTTGACGTCGAGGTCGAACAATCCGTGCCGGGCGAAGAGCTCCAGCATATGGTCAAGGAATCCGATGCCGGTCGCGATGGCGCAGCGGCCTGTGCCGTCGAGCGTGAGCGACACGCTGACATCGGTTTCGGCCGTGCGGCGGCTGATGCTCGCGGCGCGCATGAATACTCGGGCTCGCTCTAGGGACGGATTACGAAACGAACGCGCCTTCTAGTGCGAATTCTCGTGACTTGGAAAGGCGTGAAGCGGCTGAAACCCTGCATCCGCCTCAACGTTCGACGTCGCCGTCAGCTTCCGAGCACCCGGCCGGCGACGGCATCGAGCTTCCTCACGAGGTTCGGATCGCGATGGGACGGCGCTGTCATGATGGCTCCGTCGAGGGCGCGATGAGAGCCAGCCGGGCAATCCTCGCGTTCGGCGGGGAAGTCGCGGGCAAGGCGAGCGACGAGGCGCGCCGCCTTCGAAGCGTTGGCGCGCGCGACCGCGACGACCGAGGCCACGTCGACGTCGTCATGATTCGGATGCCAGCAATCGAAGTCTGTGACCATGGCGATCGTCGCGAAGGTGATCTCGGCTTCCCGGGCGAGCTTGGCCTCGGGCATGTTGGTCATGCCGATGACGTCGTAGCCGAGGCCCTTGTAGGTCAGCGATTCCGCATAGGTGGAGAATTGTGGCCCTTCCATGCAGACATAGGTGCCGCCCTTGTGCACCGGCAGGTCCTCCGCCGCCGCGGCAGCCGCGATGCGGGCCTGAAGGGCGGGGCCGACCGGATGGGCCAGCGGCACGTGGGCGACGCAGCCATTGCCGAAGAACGAGGATTCACGTCCGACGGTCCGGTCGACGAACTGATCGACGAGGACGAAGAGGCCGGGATGCAGCTCTGAACGGAACGAGCCACAGGCCGAGATCGAGACCAGATCCGTCACGCCGACGCGCTTCAGTGCGTCGATATTGGCGCGGTAGTTTATCCCCGAGGGAGACAGCCGATGGCCACGCCCGTGACGGGCCAGGAACACGACCTCGGTCTGGCCAATCCGCCCGATGCGCAGGGCGTCCGAGGGCTCGCCCCAGGGGCTCTCGACCACCTTCTCGCGGATCTCCTCCAGCCCTGGCAGGTCGTAGACTCCGGATCCGCCGATCACGCCGAGCACGGCCTTCGTCATGTCGATCGTTCCTTCCTTGGCCCGGTGTGAAGCGGGACCTGCCGCCGATAAATATCCCCGGCAACAAAACGGGCCCGCCGAAGCGAGCCCGTGCAACCGTGTTCGCTTCGCTTCGCGAACGGTCTAGCCGGCCTTGTGCAGTTCCGGCTGAAGTCCATGAACCTCGCCGCCGACATCGGCCCAGACCTTCTTCTTCACATAGTAGAGCAGGCCCGACAGGACGATGAGGAACAGGATCACCCGGAAGCCGAGGGCCTTGCGGGCTTCGAGATGCGGCTCGGCGGCCCAGGCCATGAAGGCCGAGACGTCGCGCGAGTACTGGTCGACCGTCTCCGGAACCACCGGCTCGCCGTTCTCACCCTTGGCATAGGTGACCTGGCCGTCGCTCAGGGGCTTTGCCATCGCGATCAGGTGGCCGTCGTAGTACTTGTTGTAGTTCGCGCCCGCCGGCACCTCGGTCCCCGCGGGCGGGTCCTCGTAGCCGTTCAGGAGCGCGTGGATGTAGTCCACGCCCTGCTCGGAATACCCCACGAAGGGCATCGCATCGACGACGAAGAGCGGGAAGCCGCGCTCGTAGGTCCGTGCCTTGGCGAGCACCGAGAAGTCCGGCGGCGCCTTGCCACCATTGGCCGCCGCGGCGGCCTTCTCGTTCGGGAACGGCGACGGCCAGGCATCGGCCGGCCTTGCGGGCCGCTCGACCTGCTCGCCGTTATCGTTCAGCTCGCTGACCTTGTACTCCGCCGCAAGGGCTTTGACCTGGGCCGCGGTGAAGCCGGGCCCGCCGGGTTCCGCGAGATTGCGGAACCGGACGAGCGTCATGCTGTGGCAGTTCGCGCAGACCTCGCGGTAGACCTGAAAGCCACGTTGGAGCTGAGCCTTGTCGAATTTGCCGAAGACCCCGGCAAAGCTCCAGTTCTCACGCGGCGGATTTGGGCTGTGGCCGTCGGCGGCCTTTGCCGCCGTAAGCGACAGCCCGAGTGCCATGAGCGAGGCGGCGAGGACACGTGTCGTTTTCATGATCGATGCGAATCCCTGCCCTCAGCCCTTCGACGGCGGTGCGGCGGCTGCGCCGACCGGCATTCCCGAGCCGCTATCCACCTGCTTGCCTGGTCCGGTCACGCTCTCGAGGATCGAGCCGGGCAGGCGGTTAGGTGTCTCGAAGAGGCCGACGAGCGGCATGACGAGGAGGAAGTGGGCGAAATAATAAGCCGTGCAGATCTGCGAGGCGATGACGTAGCCACCTTCCGGCGGCTTGGCGCCGAGCCAGCCGAGAATGATACAGACGATCACGAACAGCCAGAAGAACTGCCGGTAGATCGGCCGATAGTTCGACGAGCGCACCCGCGACGTGTCGAGCCAGGGTGCGAAGGCGAGGATCAGCACCGCACCGAACATCAAGATCACGCCGCCGAGCTTGTCCGGCACCGCGCGCAGAATCGCGTAGAACGGAAGGAAATACCACTCGGGCACGATGTGCTTGGGCGTGACGCCGGGGTTGGCGGGCACGTAGTTGTCGGCGTGGCCGAGATAGTTCGGCTGGTAGAAGATCCAATAGGCGAAGAAGATCATGAACACGGCTGCCGCGAACACGTCCTTGATCGTTGCGTAGGGCGTGAACGCCACCACGTCCTTACCGGACTTGATCGGGATGCCGGTCGGGTTGTTCTGACCCGTGACGTGAAGCGCCCAGACGTGGAGCACGACGACGCCGACGATCATGAACGGCAGGAGGTAGTGGAGCGAGAAGAACCGGTTCAGTGTCGGGCTGCCGACCGAGTAGCCGCCCCAGAGCAGGCTCTGGATGGTGTCGCCGACGATCGGGATCGCCGCGAGAATGTTGGTGATGACGGTGGCGCCCCAGTAGCTCATCTGGCCCCACGGCAGGGTGTAGCCGAGGAAGGCTGTGGCCATCATCAGGAGGTAGATGATGACACCGAGGATGTAGAGCACCTCGCGTGGCGCCTTGTAGGAGCCGTAATACAGCCCGCGGAAGATGTGGATGTAGACGGCCACGAAAAACATCGAGGCGCCGTTGGCGTGCATGTAGCGCAGCAGCCAGCCGTAATTCACGTCGCGCATGATGTGCTCGACGGAGTTGAAGGCCGCGTTGGCCGAGGGATCGTAGTGCATGGCGAGCCAGATGCCGGTGGCGATCTGGACGCCGAGCATCATGATGAGGATCGCGCCGAAGGTCCAAAAGTAGTTCAGGTTCCGCGGTACCGGGAACGACACGAACGATGAATGGACCAGCCCGACAAGCGGAAGCCGGGATTCGAACCACTTGGCGAGGCCGCTTTTAGGGACGTAGGCAGTGCCGTGTGCGCTCATGAGGCTATCCGATTCAAATCCTGTGAACTGTCGTCAGGCGACGGCCTTGCCGCCCTCTTCGCCGATCCGGATCTTGGTGTCGCCTTCGAACACGTAGGGCGGAATCGGAAGGTTGCTCGGCGCCGGCCCGCGGCGAACGCGCCCAGCGGCATCGAACAGCGAACCGTGGCAGGGGCAGGACCAGCCCTGATAGGGCCCCTGATGGCCGATCGGCACGCAACCGAGATGGGTGCAATTGCCGTAGACCACGAGCCACTTGGCATGGCCTTCCTTCACGCGGGCGGAGTCCGGCTGCGGATCGATCAGCTCAGTCAGCTTGACGTCCTGCGACTCTTTGATCTCCTTCTCCGAGCGATTGCGCACGAAGATGAGCTTGCCTCGCCAGAACACGTTGATGATCTGGCCTTCCTGGATCGGGGCGAGATCCACGTCGAGCGGTGCGCCGGCTGCCACCGTTGCCGCGTCGGGCGCCATCGAGGCGACGAAGGGCCAGGCCGCTGCGCCCGTTCCAACAGCGAGAGCGGCGCCAGTCGCCAAAAACAGGAAGTCGCGACGCGAGCCGTCCGGTTTTGCGGCGCCGGATTCGGTAATGGCCAAGGTAAACTCCAAATCTGCGGAGGGTGCCAGCTCGACCGAACGGCTGAAGCCGTGAACGGCTCTTCGGCGAGCCGCGAGAGATGCGACTTTGAATAAGGAAAGCATCATCCCGCCGCGTTGTGCAATGCGACCGCGCGTCACCAGAAGTCAAGGGCGCGTGAACGATGCGGGGCGCTTTGAATTTGTCTGCGGCGCAGGCCGGGGGGACGGCTGCGCAAGTGCTGGGCAACACCGCCCGAGGACATCAGCCGGGCGTTCGACGGAAAAGCACCAGCGCGCTGGCGCTTCGGCCACCGTGACCGGCAGAGCTATCGGGCTCTTTCACGCCAAGCGATCGCCGACGCCAAGCCGTGTCTCGACGAGCCGGCTATCGGCGATCAAGCGAATTGGACGCCGATCTCGTCGCCGTCGCGGCGACGTACCGTGCAACTCATGCGCCGCCCGTCATCCTCAACGACGAGGTCGAAACGCTCCGGAACGTCGCCGCAGCGGCGCGTGTGCAGCTTGGCGCCCTTGCTCGACAGATTGCGGATCGTGCAGGGTATCTGGCCACTTGCGGTATGGATGAGGGCCGGAAGGAGAACGCGGCTGCGGCGATCGGCGCGGCGCTCCTCGACGCCGACGGTCCAGTCGTCGAGACTCATGCTGATGCTTGAGACGCCGCCCGAAGCCTGACGCATGCTGATCAGGATCTCGCCGGTCGCCTTGCTCTGGGAATCGGTGGAATCGGCAACGCCGGCAACATACTGGCGGATCGCTCCGATCGCTTCCGTGATCGAGGCTAGCTGCGATACCACGGCGTCCGAGACGCCCTGCATGTCGGCGATCTCGGAGGCGATCTTGGCCGTGGCCGCGGTGGTCTGGCTCGCCAGTTCCTTCACCTCGGTGGCGACCACGGCGAAGCCGCGACCCGCCGCTCCCGCCCGCGCCGCTTCGATCGTGGCGTTGAGAGCGAGGAGATTGATCTGCTGCGCGATATCGGTAATCAACTGCACCACGCTGCCCATGGACTGGGCCGCATCGCGCAGTCTGGCGGTGGAGGCATCGGCCTCGTGCGTCATGCCGTGGATGTCATCGACCGCTGCCCTCGAACGCGCCATGGTCTCGGATATCGAGACCGCCGCGGTGTTCATGGTCTCGGCCGCATCCGTGACGGCCTGGACGTTGTCGAGGGTCCTCTCCGCTGCATCGACCGCGATCTTGCGCGCTTCCATGCTGCTGGAGACGTCGGTGGCATACTTGACGATCTTGAGGGGCCTCCCGTCGGGATCGAAGATCGGGTTGTAGCTTGCCTGAATCCAGACCGATTTGCCGCCCTTGCCAAAGCGCTGGAACATGCCCGAGACGAAGTCGCCGTTGCGCAGTTTCTGCCAGAACGCCTTGTACTGCTCGCTCCTGGCGTAGTCCGGTGCCACGAACATGCTGTGGAGCTTGCCGATAACCTCGTCGCGCCGATAGCCGACCGCGGCGAGGAAATTGTCGTTGACCTCGAGGATTCTGCCATCGACGTCGAACTGGATCACGGCCAGTGCCCGAGTGATCGCAGCGAGCTGACCCATGGCATCGGCATTGCCGATCTTCTCCCGGGTGATGTCGGTTGCGTATTTCACCACCTTGAACGGCTTGCCGTCGATGTCGCGGATCGGGTTGTAGGTCGCCTGGAGCCAGATCTCGCGGCCGCCCTTGCCGAACCGCTTATACTCTGCGGCCTGGAACTCGCCGGCCGCGAGCCGTGTCCAGAACCGCTGGTATTCCGCACTGGCCGCCTCTTCCGGATTGACGAACATCCTGTGGTGCTTGCCGCGGATTTCCTCGATCGTGTAGCCCACCGCTTGGAGGAAGTTGTCGTTCGCGTCGATGATGGTGCCGTCGAGATTGAAGTGGATGACGGCCTGCGACGTCCCGATTGCCTGTGTCTCGCCGCGAAACTCGGCGCTCAGCCGCTTCTGAGCGGTGATGTCGGTGGCGAACTTGACGATTCGTACGGTCCGTCCGCGCCCGTCGAGGATCGGGTTGTAGGTTGCCTGAAGCCAGATCCGGTTGCCGCTCTTGCCGATGCGCTCATACTCGGCCGATTGGTACTTGCCCACGCGGAGTGAGTCCCAGAAACCTTGGTATTCGCGGCTCGCGGCGTGCTCAGGCAATACGAACATGCGGTGATGTTTGCCGCGCACCTCGTCGATCCCGTAGCCGACGACGCTGAGGAAGTTGTCGTTCGCGTCAATGATCGTCCCGTCTAGGGCGAACTCGATCGTGCCGAGAGATCTGTCGATCGCACTAAGCCAGGCGCGCTGCTCGCGGAAGCGGGTCAAAGGCGAACGGAGCATGAGTGTCGGCTTTCATTCTTATGGCTTAAGCCCTATTTTCCCGGAAATTGGTAACTTTTCCGTTTCTATGCACTGTGCTCTGTAAAAACTGCACAGTGCTCATTGCCAACGATAAAGACAAGACAGTTTAATGTATACAAATATACGTCTCAACAAATGTTAAATTCTGCTGGCGGCGTATAGCCGTTCGCGCGTCGACTTAGACCGTTAATATTTCGGTCATCCTGATCTGGCGGGTGTTGTAAAAAGTTCGCCTACTCAGCTGCTGCGCTGAGCGACGTCTCGACATCGCCGAGAAATCCACCTGATTGGCGCTGCCACAACCGCGCATAGAGACCGCCTGCGGCGACGAGCTCCACATGCCGGCCCTCCTCGACGATCCGGCCCCGGTCGATCACGATGAGGCGGTCGAGGGCTGCGATCGTCGAGAGCCGGTGGGCGATGGCCAGCACGGTCTTGCCCGCCATCAGCGTGTCGAGGCTCTCCTGGATCGCGGCCTCGACCTGGCTGTCGAGCGCCGAGGTCGCCTCGTCGAGGATCAGGATCGGCGCATCCTTGAGGATGACGCGGGCGATGGCGATGCGCTGGCGCTGGCCGCCGGAAAGCTTGACGCCGCGCTCGCCGACCTGTGCGTCGTAGCCTTTGCGCCCCTTGTGGTCGACGAGCTCTGCGATGAACCCGTCGGCCTGGGCAAGGCGTGCGGCGCGCTCGATCTCGGCTTGGGTCGCGTCGGGCCGGCCATAGGCGATGTTGTCCCGGATCGAGCGGTGCAGGAGCGACGTGTCCTGCGTGACCATCGCGATGGCGCCGCGCAGGGAATCCTGGGTCACATTGGCGATATCCTGGCCGTCGACCAGGATGCGGCCCGACTCCACCTCGTGCAGGCGCAGGAGCAATGCGGTGATCGTGGTCTTGCCCGCGCCGCTGACACCGACGAGCCCGACCTTCTCGCCGGGCGCGATACGGAACGAGAGGTCGTCGATGATGCGCGCGTCGCCGCGGCCGTAATGGAAACCGACATGATCGAACCGGATCTCGCCGCCGGGTACCGCGAGCGTCGCGGCGGCGGGCCGATCCGTGATGGCGTGCGGCCGCGAGATGGTCTGCATGCTCTCCTGGATCACGCCGACATTCTCGAAGATGCCGCGCACAGTCTGCATTACCCAGCCGGACATCGCGATGAGGCGCAGGACCAGGGCGAGGCCGGCGGCGCCCTCCCCCGTCGTCAACCCTCCACGCTGCCACAGCACGAGGCACATCGTGGCGGTGGCGACGATGAGCGTGCTGTTGAGGATGCCGAGCAGCGTCGTCGTCGAGGTCACGAGGCGGAACTGGTGCAGGTACGCCTTGGTGTGGACGTCCACCGCTTCGCGCACGGCTGCGCGCTCCTCCCTGGTGCGGGCGAAGAGCTTCACGGTGAGGATGTTGGTGTAGCTGTCGACGACGCGCCCGATCAGCGCCGAGCGGGTGTCGGCGGTGGCGAGGGAGCGCGAGCGGGCGCGCGGGACGAACCAACGGGTAAGCGCCGCATAGGCCATCACCCAGACGACCACCGGCAATGCGAGCCAGAGCGAGATCGAGCCGAACAGGCCCACCGCCGTTACGGCGTAGATCGCGACGTAGAGCAGCGTGTCGATGAACACGACGGCGAGCTCGCGCACCGCCGGCCCGACCTGCACGACCCGGTTGGCGAGGCGGCCCGCGAAATCGGCCTGGAAATAGGAGAGCGAGTGGCCGAGCGTATAGATATGGGTGCGCCAGCGGATCTGGTTCGTCGCCTGCGGCACGAGCAGCTGGTTCGAGAGAAGCTCGTGCAGCCAAATCGAGATCGGGCGCACCACCAGGACCATCGCGGCGGCCAGGGCGAGCTGCCAGCCATGGTCGGCGAGCAGCGTCGCCTTGTTGGCGGTATTGAGAAGGTCCACGAACCATCCCATCAGGAGGTAGAGCGAGGCCTCCACCGTGCCGGCGATGAGGGCGATGACGAACAGCAGCGCGAGCGCGCCGCGCATCGGCTTCAGGTAGAAGCCGGCAAAGCCCGTAACGCTCTTGGGCGGCATGCGCTCGTCGTCGAAGGGCGCGAAGGGATCGATGCGGCGCTCGAGCCAATCGAGGAACATGCAGAACTTTCGGATGGCGGCGATCGCACCGCGGGATTGACTGACCCGGATGTAGGCCGACTTGACGCAGGGCCAACCGGGGGGCGATGCCGCAGACGACAACCCGAGCCAGCTGCAACCATGTTCCGCCTCGCCCTCTACCAGCCCGACATCCCGCAGAATACCGGCACCATGCTGCGGCTCGCCGCCTGCCTCGGGCTTGCCGTCGAGATCATCGAGCCGGCCGGCTTCGATGTCTCGGACCGTCATCTGCGCCGCTCGGGCCTCGATTATCTCGACCACGTCGCGATCACGCGGCACCGGTCGTGGGACGCCTTCTCGGAATGGCGCGAGGAAGTGGGCATCCGCCTCGTCCTCGCCACCACGAAGGGGGCGACCACCTATGCCGACTTCGCCTTCGCGCCCGGCGATTGCCTTCTGATGGGCCGTGAATCGGCCGGCGTTCCGGATGGCGTCCACGCGGCAGCCGATGCGCGAGTGTTGGTGCCGATCCGTCCGGGCCTGCGTTCGCTCAACGTCGCGGTCGCGGCCGGGATGATCCTCGGCGAGGCGATGCGCCAGGGCGGGGCGTGGCAATCGTCCTCCACTGGCATGCCGACTGCCTGAGGACGGGACATGCGTATCCTTCTGGTCAATCCGAATACCCTGTCGTCCGTCACGGAGCTCGTGACGGACCATGTCCGGCGGGTTGCCGGCAACGCCGCGGAGTTCGTGCCCGTCACCGGCCGCTTCGGTGCGCGCTACATCGCGAGCCGGGCCGCCTCGGCGATCGCCGCACATGCCGCCCTCGATGCCCTCGCCGAGCATGGCGAGGGCTGCGATGCCGTCTATCTCGCCTGTTTCGGCGATCCCGGACTGGCGGCGCTGAAAGAGATCTCGCCGGTGCCCGTCATCGGCATGGCCGAGGCCTCATGCCGGGTGGCGGCGGAAGGGCGCCGGCGCTTCGCCATCGTCACCGGTGGTATCCTTTGGGGACCGATGCTGACGGAGTTCGTCGCGTCCCTCGGACTCGCCGACCGGCTCGCCGCCGTCAGGACCATCGCGCCGACCGGCGACCGCATCGCCAGCGACCCCGACGCGGCTCTTGCAGAGCTCGCCGCCGCGTGCCGGCAATGCGCATTGGAGGATGGCGCCGAGGTAGTGATCCTCGGCGGTGCCGCCCTCGCCGGCCTTGCCGAGCGCATTCAGCCGGACGTGCCTGTGCCGGTCCTCTGTTCCGTCGCCACCGGTACGCGGGCCGTCCTGGCGGCGGCACGGGCCCGCTCCGCCGGGAGGGTGGCCTTCCCGGCGGTCGACAGCATCGGTCTCGGTCCTGCCCTCGCTCGCCGCCTCAGCGCGGGAGAGTCGTCGCCAGGCTGACGGGCTGGCCTGCCCGGCAGCGCTACTCCGCCGCCACGAGCATCGGCGCCGCGGCCTTCTCGACCTCGACGAGATTGTCCGAGAAGGTGCCGGCTCGTCCCAGACCGCAATGCTTGTCCGAGCTGATCGCGTTGACCGAGGCGCCCGAGGAGGCCGCGCTCGTCCAATGCCCGACATTGGCCATGACGAGTCCCGGTACCACGTCCTCGCTGAGTTCGGCCGGTCCCTCGAACGAGCCGCGATCGTTGAAGACCCGCACCTGCTCGCCCGGCAGGATCCCGCGCGCCGCGGCGTCGGCGGGGTTGATCATCACCCGCAACGCGCCCTGCCGCGCCTTCTTGTGCTCCTCGTTGGCGTATTGCGAATTGAGGAAGGCGTGGGGCTTGGGCGAGACGATGCTGAGCGGATAGCGCAGCGCCTGATCCGGGTTCGATGCGGCCGATTCGTAGGGCGGCACGTAATCCGGCAGCGGATCGACATATTCGCCCGGCTGCATCGCCTCGTACATCGAGCGCCAGACCGGGATGACGAAGTTGCCGCCCTCAGCCATGCTCGACTTGAACTCGCATTTGCCGGATGCGGTCTTGAAGTTGCCCTCCGCATGGGGGGCGCGCTCGCCCGGCAGCCCGACATTGAGCCGCGCCCAGCCCTTCTCCTTTAGGAGGTCATAGGTGATGCCCTGGAGCTGGGGTGCGTCCCAATCGTAGAAGTCGAGGAGCATCTCCTCCTCGGTCCGGTCCCAGTAATCGTCGGTGAAGCCCATGGTCCTGGCGAGCCGCCGGAACATCTCGACATTGGGGACGCATTCGCCCGGCGCCGCGATCGCGGGCTGGTTGAGCATCAGGTAGAGGTGTCCCCAGGTCACCATGATGTCGAGCTGCTCGCCCTGCATCGTCGCCGGCAACAGAATGTCGGCGTATTTCGCCGTATCGGTGACGAACAATTCGCTCACTACCGTGAACAGGTCCTCCCGCTTGAGGCCCTCGACGATCTTGGCCTGGGCCGGCGCCTGCGAAACTGGATTGGAATTGTAGACGAAGAGCGACTGGACCGGAGGATCGAGGGCGAGCTCCCCGGTGAGCGCCGCGCCGAGGTCGAGCTCGTTGATGACGCGGGTGCCCGGCTTGATCCAGTCGGGGCGACAGATGCGATCGAACCGGGTCGGGAATTCCCAGATCGGCATCTCCATCGTGCCGCCGCCGACATGGCGCCAGGCGCCGACGAGTGCCGGCAGGCAGGTGATCGCCCGGATCGCCTGGCCGCCGCCATGGCTGCGCTCGAGCGCCACCCCCTGGCGGATCGCCGAGGGCCGGGCCGTGGCGTATTCGCGGGCGAGCGTGCGGATGTCCTCGGCCGGAATGCCGGTGATCTCAGAGACGCGCTCGGGCGGGTACTCCGCGGCGCGGCCCTTCAGTTCCTCGTAGCCGATCGTGTAGCGGTCGACGTAATCTTGGTCGACGAGCCCCTCGGCGATGATGACGTTCATCATGCCGAGCGCCAGGGCGCCGTCGGTGCCGGGCTTGATCGCGATGTGCCAATCCGCCGCCTTCGCCGTGCGCGACTTCACCGGATCGATCACGACGATCTTGGCGCCCTTCTTCTGGGCTTCGAGGAGGAACGGCCAACCATGCAGGTTGGTGCTGATCATGTTCATGCCCCAGACGATGATGTACTTCGCATAGGCGAAGCTCTCGATGTCGAGGCCGCCGGTGCCGCCCACCGTCATGTGCCAGGCCGTGGACGAGCCGGATTCGCAATAGGTCTTCTCGGCGACCGAGGCGCCGAGCCGGTTGAAGAAGGCGTCGCCCGCCGTCAGTCCGTTGAGGGTGCCCTGATGCCCGAGATAGGCGTGCGGCATGATCGCCTCGGCGCCGTAGGTGCCGATGATGTCGGTCCAGCGCGTCTTGATCTCGGTGAGCGCCTCGTCCCAGGAGATGCGGGCGAAGGCACCGCTCCCCTTCGGACCGACCCGCTTCATCGGATAGAGGATGCGGTCAGGGTTGTAGTGGTGGTCGGCGAAGTCGTTGAGCTTCACGCACAGACCGCCGCGGGTCATCGGGTGATCGCGGTCTCCGGTAACGTCGACGAGCTTGCCGTCCTCGACGTGATACAGGAACGCGCAGGTATCGGGACAGTCGTGGGGGCATACGCCGCGGACGATCGTCTGCTCGCTCGGACCTGACATCGAAAGCCTCCAGAAACCAGGATCGCGACGACCAGTCGTCACGCGATCGAATCCACCGACGAATCGTCAGGCTAGAGGCATTTCAAACTGTTGCAAACAGTCTCGCTGCCGTCCGATGCGCTGCTCGGCGCCGGAGTTTTGGACATCGCGCATCGTCCTTGGGCATCGCCGCTGGTTCTCGGTGCAAAGTCCTCGATCGCCCGACCCCTGATGACGGTGGCTTTCCGAATTGACGCCGGTTGCGCCCGATGGCTAAGCCAAGGCCCATGACCATGCCGAACACCACGCATCCGCTTCCCTCGGAGGCCGACCTCGCCGCGCTGAAGGGCCAGGCGGAGACGTGGTTCGCCACCCTTCGCGACCGCATCGTCGGCGCCCTTGAGACGCTCGAATCCGAGGCGGCGGGGCCGTTCTTCCCGGAAGCTCCCGTCGAGCCGGGACGGTTCGAGAAGACGCCGTGGACGCGGACCGACCATACCGGCAGTCATGGCGGCGGCGGCACCATGGCGATGATCAAGGGCCGGGTGTTCGAGAAGGCGGGCGTCCACGTCTCGACGGTCTATGGCGAGTTCGCCCCCGAGTTCCGCGCCCAGATGCCGGGCGCCGCCGAGGATCCGCACTTCTTCGCCACCGGCATCTCGCTGATCGCGCATCCGTGGAACCCGAACGTTCCGACCGTGCACATGAATACCCGCTTCGTCGTGACGACGAAGGCCTGGTTCGGCGGGGGCGCCGACCTCACCCCCGTGCTCGACCGGCGGCGAACCCAGGAAGACCCCGACACCCTGGCCTTCCACGCCGCCATGAAGGCCGCCTGCGACGCCCATCCGGCCGCGGATTACGCGCGCTACAAGGCGTGGTGCGAGGAATATTTCCACGTGAAACACCGCAGCGAGCCCCGCGGCATCGGCGGAATCTTCTACGACTATCATTGGACCGGCGAGCCTGAGGCCGACCTCGCCTTTACCCGCGACGTCGGCGGCGCCCTGCTCGAAGCCTATCCGGCCATCGTCCGAGCCAATGTCTCCACTCCCTGGACCGAGGCCGACCGCTACGAGCAGCAGGTTCGGCGCGGCCGCTACGTCGAGTTCAACCTGCTCCACGACCGAGGCACGATCTTCGGCCTCAAGACCGGCGGCAACGTCGCCTCGATCCTGTCCTCGCTGCCGCCCACCGTGCGCTGGCCGTGAGCCGCGACGCAGAGCCGGCCGAGAACCTTCCCACCCGCTTCGCTCCCCAGCAGGAGGCGGCGCTGAAGACCATCTCCGCCTGGCGCAAGGGCGGCGGAGCGCAGGTGTTCCGCCTGTTCGGCTATGCCGGCACCGGCAAGACCACCCTGGCCCGCAGGATCGCCGACGATGTCGATGGCGCCGTGGTGTTCGGCGCCTTCACCGGAAAGGCGGCCTCGGTGATGCGCCAGAAGGGCTGCCATGACGCCGCGACGATCCACAGCCTGATCTACCGCACCAAGGAGACCGAGGACGGTGGCCCGGCCTTCACCCTCAACCGCTCCGGCCCTGCCGCCAAGGCCGAACTGATCGTCATCGACGAGTGCTCGATGGTGGATTCGGATCTCGGCAACGATCTCCTTTCCTTCGACAAGCCGGTGCTGGTGCTCGGCGACCCGGCCCAGTTGCCGCCGGTGCGCGGCGGCGGCTTCTTCACGGAGGCCGAGCCCGACGTGATGCTCACCGATGTCCATCGCCAGGCCGCCGACGACCCGATCGTCCGCATGGCGATGACGGTGCGCGAGGGCGGGCGCCTCTCTGTCGGCACCTACGGCGAGAGCCGCGTGGTCTCGCGGCGCGACGTCGACCCGAGCTTGGTTCTGGAGGCCGATCAGGTTCTCGTCGGCCTCAACAAGACGCGCCGGCTCTACAACAACCGCCTGCGCGAACTCGCCGGACATACCGATACGATGCCGGCTGTGGGCGAGAAGCTGGTCTGTCTCAGGAACGACCGTACCAAGGGCCTGCTCAACGGCTCGACCTGGACGGTGCAGGCCCTGCGCGCCTCGCCGCGCCCCGACACGATCCGCCTCGACGTGGTGCCCGAGGACGACCCGGCCCTGCGGCGGCGCGCCGTCGACATCAAGGTCCTGCGCGCGGTGATCGAGGGCTCGGAGGCCGAGATCCCGGCCTATCAGCGCCGCGAGACCGACGAGTTCACCTACGGCTACGCTCTCACCGTTCACAAGGCGCAGGGCTCGCAATGGGACGACGTCGTGCTCTTCGACGAATCCTACGCGTTCCGCGAGCACAGGGCGCGCTGGCTCTATACCGGCCTGACGCGGGCGGCGCGGTCTCTGACCGTGGTCGTGTGAGACGCGCGGTGGCAATTGCCTGACCGACGCCATACCTGATTTCGAGACCGACGCGGTTCGGCCCGGAGTTCCCTTTGCCACACAACGAATCCACCTTGCCCCAGATGCATGCCACAACGATCCTCATGGTCCGCAAGGGCGGCCGGGTGGTGATCGGCGGCGACGGGCAGGTCAGCCTTGGGCAGACCATCGTGAAGGGCAATGCCCGCAAGGTCCGGCGCCTCGCCAAGGGCGCGGTCATCGGCGGCTTCGCCGGGGCCACGGCCGACGCCTTCACGCTGTTCGAGCGGCTGGAGGCCAAGCTCGACCAATATCCCGGCCAGCTCACCCGCGCCTGTGTCGAGCTGACCAAGGACTGGCGCACCGACCGCTACCTGCGCCGCCTGGAGGCGATGATGCTGGTCGCCGACAAGGACGTCAGCCTTCTGCTCTCGGGAGCCGGTGATGTGCTGGAGCCGGAGACGGGCGTCATGGCGATTGGCTCGGGCGGAAACTTTGCCCTGGCCGCAGCCCGGGCACTCGAGGACGGCCCTGACGACGCAGAAGTCGTCGTTCGGAAGGCGATGCGTATTGCTGCGGAGATCTGCGTCTACACGAATGGCAATCTCGTCGTCGAAACACTGGAAGCGGCTGGCTAGGCCAAATGGGGTTAACTGATAGGCAAGCTGAATGGTTTAAGCCCATCGTCTGAGAGACGATTAGCGGCGAGTTGTCATGAGCATACGATCGAAGATTCTGGCCTTCGTCACCCTCTGCAGCCTAGTCACGCTGTTAGTTGCGGGCATCAGCGCGATGACGCTCAGGACGTTCAACGAGGCGATCACCGAGACGAAGGAAGCCTCCCAGCGATCCCTCAACGCGGCCAACCTCAATCGCCTGGTCACCAGTGTCGTCGTCGAAGCCCGAGGCATCTACGCCGCCAAGGATGTCGCGGACGCAAAGAAATACGCCGAGCGCCTCATCAAGAACCTCGATGCGATGAACGCACTCCTGGCGCAATGGGGCGGCGTCGTCCCGGAGATCGAGCGCCCGCTGTTCGACAAGGTGATCAAGGGCGCTGCCGATTTCACGATCCTGCGCAAGGAAACGGCGCGGCTCGGAACCGAGGTGTCGCCGAAGGCTGCGGCCGATCAGGGGTTCAACGAGCTCAATCGCGCCAACCGCCAAGCCTTCCAGGATAGCATCGACGCTCTTTCCGCCAGCGGCCTGGCACAGGTCGAAGCGATCGATAAGCACACAGATACACTCTACGACTCGCGTCTTATGCTCCTCATCGGCCTCGCGATTGGTGGCGCAATCTGCTGCGTTGTGGTCGGCGGCCTCGTCGGAGACCGGATGATCGCCCGTCCTCTCGCAATTGTGTCGGACAGCATCCGTCGTCTCGCTTCGGGTGACCACGATCTGCCTCACGTCCAGCCGCGGCGCGATGAGATCGGCGCGATCTGGGCGAGCATGACTGTCTTCGCAAACGCCATGAAGGAGAGTGCCGCCTCTCGCGCCAGCCTCGCCAACGAGACGGTCGCCGCTCAGGAGCGCCGCCGCGCCGAAATGCGGGGCCTCGCGGACGGCTTCCAGGGCAGCGTCGGCGCCCTCGTCGAGACCCTGTCGGGCTCAGCCTCCGAGATGGAGCGTACAGCCCAAGCCATGGCTGCCGATGCCGATCAAACAAACCGGCATTCCAGCGCCGTCATGAACGCCGCCAACGAGACGGCGATGAACGTCCAGTCCGTCGCCGCCGCCACCGAAGAACTCGCCGCCACCGCCAACGAGATCGGCATGCAGGTCGCCCAGACGTCGGCCGCCGCCGCGAGCGCGGTGGAGAGCACCAGGCGCACCAATGACCGCGTCCAGGCCCTGGCAGAAAGTGCCTCGCGGATCGGCGACGTCGTCGCCCTGATCTCCAGCATTGCCGGGCAGACCAACCTCCTCGCTCTCAATGCGACGATCGAGGCCGCGCGGGCTGGAGAGGCGGGCCGGGGCTTCGCCGTCGTCGCCTCCGAGGTCAAGGAACTCGCGTCCCAGACCGCCAGGGCCACCGACGAGATCACCACTCAGATCGCGGCGATCCAGAACGCGACGCGCGAGACGGTCGGCGCCATCGCGGAGATCGGTACGACCATCGGATCGGTCCACAATATCGCGGTCGGCGTCGCTGCAGCGGTGGAGGAGCAGCAGGTCGCCACCCAGGAGATCGCCCGCAGCGTCAGCGACGCCGCTCGCGGCACCCAGGCGGTGACCGAGACGATGGGCCAGGTCCAGGAGGCCGCGATCCAGGCCGGCGCCCGCGCAGCCCAGGTCCTCGGTGCGGCCGGCGGCCTCGTCCGGCAGTCGAAGGCCATGGCCGTCGAGGTGGACAGCTTCGTCGGCGGCGTACGCGCTGCCTGACGTCCGGATACGGCGGGCTGGCCTCCGGGCTCATCCCGCCTACGGCGTTGTGTGCGGGCCGAGACATCGTTTTTGCGGCGTGCCCTGTGGTACTCCGCGGAATGATGCTTAGATCGTGATCGTGCCCAGCGACCCTATTACCATTCAGCCTCCTGCCGGATCGTTCCCCGGCCCTACCGCCGGCGCGGAACGGCTATGATAGACCGTCTGCTCCTCGACCGAGCGGTCGCACGAGGGATCGTCACCGAGAGCCAGGCCCTGGCGTTGCTCGATCTTGGCCAGGAACCGGCGCTTAAGTTGGCGGATCCACCGAACGACGACGAGCGGCTTCGCTTCGTTTCCGGCTTCGCCGACATCTTCGTGACGATCGGGCTGCTCCTGTTCCTGGGCACCTCCGCCTACATCGCGTCCGAGACGATCGGCGACGCCTTCGGCAGCGCGCTGGTGGCAGCCATGTCCTGGGGGCTCGCGGAATTCTTCACTCGCCGCCGACGCATGGCGTTGCCGAGCATTGTCCTGCTCGTGGCCTTCGCGACGGCGAGTTTCTCGGCCGTGGTCTTCCTCTTCGCCGGGGCTAAGGCCGTCGGCATCCCGCCGTTCGGGATCGTTGCACCGAACCTCGACGCGCCGCTGCCGGTGGCTGCCGCAGCTCTCGGCACGCTTGGCCTCGTCGCCCTCCACTATCGCCGCTTCCAGGTGCCTATCACCATTGCGGCCGGCACCGCGGCACTTGCCGGGACCCTTGTCGCACTCGTCTTCGCGCTCGCGCCGGATTTCGCCGAGCGAAGCCAAAACGGCCTCTTGATCGTTGCCGGCCTCGCGATCTTCGCCTTCGCCATGCGCTACGACATCTCGGACCCGGAGCGGACATCGCGGGCGACCGACACGGCGTTCTGGCTCCACCTGCTGGCCGCGCCGCTCATCGTTCATCCTGTCCTATCCGCCATGACGGCGGGCTCCGGTGGTTTCACCGGATCGGCTGCGGCGGGCCTCGTCCTCGCCGTCGTCCTGGTTCTGGCGCTGGTCGCGCTGGTCACCGACCGCCGCGCTATCCTGGTGGCTGGGATGACCTACACGGTGATCGCCTTCGGCACTCTGATCCGCGATTTAGGGTACGCCAACCGTTCGCTCCCCTTGAGTCTGCTGGCCCTTGGCGCCTTCGTGCTGCTCCTCAGCGCGGGCTGGCATCCCTTGCGCGGCCTGATCCTGCGCGCCCTCCCCCGCGGCCTTGCGGCACGGCTGCCTCATCCCGTCGGAACCCGATGACCACCTTCTCTCCCCGTGAGATCGTCTCCGAGCTCGATCGCTTCATCGTCGGCCAGAACGATGCCAAGCGCGCCGTCGCTATCGCCCTGCGCAACCGCTGGCGCCGCCAGCAGCTCACCGGCCCGTTGCGCGAAGAGGTCGCCCCGAAAAACATCCTGATGATCGGGCCGACCGGATGCGGGAAAACCGAGATCGCTCGTCGCCTCGCGAGGCTCGCCGGCGCTCCTTTCCTTAAGATCGAGGCGACGAAGTTCACCGAGGTCGGCTATGTCGGCCGCGACGTCGAGCAGATCGTGCGCGACCTCGTCGAGGTCGGCATCGGCCTCAAGCGCGAGGAACGGCGGCGCGGCGTCCAGGCCAAGGCGGAGGCGGCGGCGGAGTCCCGCATCCTCGATGCCCTCGTCGGCCCGACGGCGAGCCAGGCGACCCGCGACGCCTTTCGCCGGAAGCTGCGGGCAAGCGAACTCGACGACAAGGAGGTCGAGATCGAGCTGTCGGGAGGGTCGCCTTCCGGGCTGCCGATGTTCGAAATTCCGGGAATGCCCGGCGCCTCCATGGGCGCCGTCAACCTCGGCGACATGCTCGGCAAGGCCCTCGGCGGGGGCAAAGGCAAGCCGCGCCGGATGACGGTTCGCGACGCCTATGCACCGTTGCTGGCTGAAGAATCCGACAAGCTCGTGGATGCCGAATCCTTGACCCAGGACGCCGTCCGCGATGTCGAGGAGAACGGCATCGTCTTCCTCGACGAGATCGATAAGATCTGTGCCGGTGAAGGCCGCTCGTCGGCCGATGTCTCCCGCGAAGGCGTACAGCGGGATCTCCTGCCGCTGATCGAGGGAACGACGGTGGCGACGAAGCACGGGCCGGTGAAGACCGACCACATCCTGTTCATCGCGTCCGGCGCCTTCCACGTTTCGAAGCCCTCCGATCTCCTGCCCGAACTGCAGGGTCGGCTGCCGATCAGGGTCGAGCTTCAGCCCCTCACCGTCGAGGATTTCAAGCAGATCCTCACGACCACCGAAGCGAGCCTGATCAAGCAGACGGTTGCGCTGATGGCGACGGAGGGCGTGACGCTCGACTTCTCCGAGGACGCCATCGACGCGCTGGCAAGGGTCGCGGTCGACGTGAACAACGCCGTCGAGAATATCGGTGCGCGCCGGCTGCAGACCGTGCTCGAACGGGTTATCGACGAAATCTCGTTCTCGGCCACCGACCGCTCGGGGGAGACAGTGCCGATCGACGCGGCCTATGTGCGCGACCGCGTCGCCAGTCTCGCTGCCAATACCGATCTCAGCCGCTTCATCCTCTGACCGCCCTTCAGCCCTCTTGCCCTTCGGCGATCGCTGTGGCCAGCGTATGGGCGAAGGCCTCCGCTCCCGTCTTCCAGAGTGGGTAATCCGTCGCGTAGCAGGTCATGACCCGATGAAACTGGCGATGCGCCTTGCCGAAGGCCGTATCGTGCAGCCCGCAACGACTGAAGTAGCGGCCGATCTCGCAGGCATCCGCATTCGCTGCTTCTTCCTTCCAGGCCACGGGAAGCGGCTGGTGCATCAGGATGCGGCAGGTCTCGACCACGGTGAGATGACTGGCATAGGTGCCGAGAAGCGACTGAGGCGAACGGGTCGCCACCGGAACCTCGTAGGTGTCGAGCCATGACCTTACGTCGCTCGCAGGCATCGGCCTGGCGATGCCGTAACCCTGCGCGAACTCGACGCCGAGGATCATCAGGGCGTCGAGGATCTCGGCGGTCTCGACCCCTTCGACCACGAGGGTTTTGCCGAGGCCCCGCGCCAGTGAGATCAGGCTCAATGCGAACTGAAGGTCGTGCGGCGACTTGGCGAGCCCGCGCGCGAAACCCTGGTCGAGCTTGAGAATGTCGACTGGCAGGGTCTTGATATTGATGAGCGAGGCATGGGCAGTGCCGATGTCGTCGAGGGCGACGCGGATGCCGAGGCCCCTTATCCGAGCCAGGCTTTCGATCATGCCGGCCTCGTTCTCGATGAGGCCATTCTCGAGGACCTCAAGGACGAGACGGGAGGCCGGGTAGCCGTGCTTGCCCAGCCCACGCGTCACGATGGCCAAGAAGGCGTCGTCGAGGAACAGGAAACGCTCGGCATTGATCGAGACGTAGAACGTCTCTTCCGGTCCGCCCAGGTCCGCCATCACGGCGAGGGATTGATCGAGCATCGTCTCGAACAACCGAAGGCGTGCGCTGTCGGGAAGGCCGGCGAGGAAATCGGCCGTCGCGCCGTAGCCGGTCTCGTCGACGAGTCTCGCCAAAGCCTCGAAGCCGGCGACCCGTCCGCTACGGGCATCGATGATCGGCTGGAACGCCGGCCGGATCGAGCGGCCGGGTCCGCAGATCTCCGCAACTATGTCCGCTGAGGGTCTCCGCCGGGGCATCGACGCTCCTGATGTCTTCGAACAACCCATGCGGGCGACGTCGAGCGAGCGATGCTGCCGTTAGCGGCAAGGTGGGATCTCGCTTGCAGGTTAACTCGGAGGATAGGTGGCCTGCCTTAAAGCAAAGTTACGGCTTAAGCCGGATGGATGATCGCGTTGCGTCTCTTCGCCGTGAGTTCCTGTTACGCCGCCACGGCACGAAGGAAGCGTTCGATTTCGGCTTCGAGTCCTGCCGCCACAGTCTCGACGGAGGTCGCGGTCTCCTGAACGCTGGCCGCCATGGCGGCCGTACGCTGCGAGACGTCCGTGACCGTGTCGAGGTCTCGGGCGATGGCGACCGAAGTTCCCGCTGTTTCGCCGGCATTGCGCGAGATCTCTCCGGTGGCCGCGCCCTGGGCGGTGACCGCATCGGCCAGATCCGCTGTGGTCGTGCTGATCGTCGCCATCCGGCCGGTCACACGGCCGATTGCCTCGACGGCGGTGCCGGTGGACATCTGGACGGAAGCGATCTGGTTGGCGATCTCGTCGGTGGCCTTGGCTGTCTGGCTCGCGAGCTGCTTGACCTCCGAGGCGACCACGGCGAAGCCGCGGCCCGCCTCACCGGCGCGAGCGGCCTCGATCGTCGCGTTGAGGGCCAGGAGGTTGGTCTGCTCGGCAATCGCGCGGATCAGGCCGACCACGTCGCCGATGCGCTGGGTAGTGGTGGCAAGCTCGCCGATCTGCCTGTTGGTTGCCGCCGCTTCTCCGAAAGCGCCCTCGACCTCGCGCTTGGCTTCGGCGATCCGTGCGCCGATCTCGCCGATGGAGGCCGAGAGCTGCTCGGCTGCGCTTGCCACCGTCTGGACATGGGCCGATGTCTCGCGGGAGCCGGCAGAGGCGCCCTGGGCCGCACGCGTGGCGTTGGCGGAAAGGGCCGCCATCTCCGTGGCCCGGCTCCGCATGATGGTCATTCGGTCGCCGAAGGAGCGCACCGCGTCGGACGCAGCAGAGCGGAAGCGCGCGATCTCGGCGTCGAGGCGGGTACGGCGCTCGGTCTCATCCGCCGATGCGCTGCGCTGGTCATTCTCCAGGAGTTGGGCCTGCCGGCTGGTGACGAGAAGCCCGTCGAGGGCGCGTGCGATCGAGCCGACCTCGTCGCGCCTCTCCACAAAAGCAATGGGACTGTCGATGTCGCCTTCGGCAAGTTCGGTCGTGCGCCGGGCGATGGCCCCAAGCGGGCTCAGCAGCTTCAGGGCGACGAAGCCGAAGAGCAGGCAGGCCGCCAGGGCAACGACGAGGGCGGCGACGCCCATCGTCGTCATCGTCGAACGATAGAGAGCATCGTAGGCTTCGAGCGGCAGGCCGATGAAGAGCACGCCATTGACCTTGCCGCCACTATCGAGGGTCGGCTGGTAGACGGTGAAGAAGTCTCGCCCGAAGAGAGTGGCGCGGCCGCGATAGGTCGCACCGGAACGCAGTACCGATTGCGCAGGGTGGTCGGCCGACAGAGCGGTGCCGACCGCGCGTTCGCCGTTCTCCTTCTTGACGGTCGTGATCCGGCGGATGAAGGCGTCCCGGCCGGCATCGTAGGTGAAGACGGTCGCCGTGCCGCCCGCATAGGCGACGGCCATGTCGACGATGGCGAGGTCGTCGAGAGTGCCGAGGGCCGGGGCTTCGACTTTCGTCACGCTGCCGCCTTCGAGCTTCAGCCGGCTGCCGGAGACCTTGGAATCGAATACCAGGGCGAGCGTTCTCAGGTGTCGTTCACCCTCCTGGCGTTGCCGAACCTCAAGTTGCCCGAGCACTTCGTAGCTCGTTGCCAGCAGAATGATCGCTGCCATCACCGTCATTGCCGAAGCGGCCAGCAGGATGAGCTTTGCCGTGAGAGTGCGAAACATAGCCATCTGCTTTTTCGTCTGGCGGTTCAGGCGGTTGGCTCAAGCATGCGGCGAAGCGGCTAATTTTCCATTTACGATAAACGCTTTCGTATGATTCAAGCGGACCAAACCTCGCCCGGGTGGAGGGCACGGAACGATAAATCCCCTCCCCGCTCTGCGCAGGCCGCGGCCAGGGCCTCCACCGGCCGTTCGACACCCTCGTCGGTCAAGCGGAAGGTACCCCAGTGGTGGCCGAGCGCCTGCTTCGCCTCGAGCAGCAGCGCCGCCTCCACGGCGTCGGCCGGGTTCATGTGCTGCCCCTTCATGAACCAGCGCGGCTCGTAGGCCCCGATCGGAAGCGTGGCGAGCCGGGCCGGGCCGAACCGCGAACGGGCATCGCGAAAGATTGCACCGTCGCCGAGACCGGTATCGCCGGAATGGTAGTGAGTTCCGGTTGGCCCTGTCAGCACGTAGGAGCACCACAGCGCCATTCGCCGGTCGTTCAAGCCTCGTGCCGACCAATGGTTGGCCGGAGTGAGGTGTGCGGTGACGCCGCCACCGAGGTCGACGGACTCGCCCCAATCCTTGGCGAGCACGTGCATGGTGTCGTCGTAGCTGCGCAGGATGGTGTCGTTCCCGAGCGGGGCGACGATGAGCGGCTGATGGGCTTGCCAGAGCCGGGCCATGGTGGGTCCGTCGAGGTGGTCGTAATGATTGTGAGTGATGAGAACCACGTCGATGGGCGGTAGCTTGTCGAAAGCGATGCCCGGCGGATTGACCCGCTTGGGTCCTGCGAACCGAAGGGGACTCGCGCGCTTGGCATAGACCGGATCGACCAGAATGTTGCGGCCGGCGACCTGGAACAGGTAGCTCGCATGCCCGATCAGGGCGACGCGCAGGCCTCCCGCCCGCTCCGGCGGCGTGTCCACATGAGGGCTCGGGAAGTGCGAGGGCCACGCCTCACCGGCTCGGGCGAGTTGCCAGCGAATGACTTCGGCCAGATCCTTGTCCGTGGCCTGATCCGGCGAATGGAAGCGTATTCCATCGAAATGGTCGCTCCTCGGACCATCGTAATAGGGGTTACGGGCGCGACGGTGCGCGGCATAGCCGACGCCTCCGAGGGTCATGACGGTGGCGGCGCTGACCGCCGCGAGCAGGCTTCGCCGTTTCATCATTACGAGATGGCAGCGCCGCTCGTCCCGTCAAGCCTGCGGAGGCGCGATGTCGATGCCGGGGGTCGAAACGCGGTCAGGAGCGCCAGCGCAATTGCTGCTGAACAAGCGGATTGCGGAAAGTTCGTCCCTCGGCTTGGGCCGCCAGGGCTTCGCGCTTGAGGCGGAAGTACCATTGCGAGGGCAGGTCTCCTTGCCCGAACAGCACCATCGTCGGCTTGCGGTCGAGCCCTGCTTGCGCGTGCTGGAGCACCTGCTGGTCCTGCGTCAGGAACTGGCGCATCAGCGGGCGCGCGAGCGGCTTGAGCAGGTTGAGGGCCGGCATGTTCCAGTAGAGGGCATTCGTCAGCATCGTCCGGTTGCGGCCGAGCGGCGTGGCGAAAGTGTAGTTCGCGACTCGTCTCGTGCCCGCCTCGATCCGCTCGAGTCGCACACCCGGCAGCCGGAACTCGATCTCGACCTGTGGTGCGCCGCCGAGCAACTTGTAGACAGGCGAACTCGTGGCCGTGCCGTGGCTCGTCATGGTGAAGCCGTGCGGCGTGGGCGTAAAGGTCTTCACTTTCTCGCGCAAGGTCTTGGATGGCCGGAACCACCAGGAATCATGGACGAAAGCGACGTGGCCGGGATCGACGAGGCTCAGGGTGGTGAGATCGAACGAGGCCTCGACGACGAGTTCCAGTACCAGCCGACCAGCGGCCTTGAACCCGAGATCGGGCACGGCCGGAAGGTCGCCCCCGGTTGGCGGCCCGAGATGGGGATTGACCCAGGCGAAGCCTGCGCTCTCGCGAATGGGGAAGCGCTGCACTGCAATCCTCGAGAAATCCGCCTGGTCCGAGGAAGACAGGGTCGGCACGTCGCGGCAGCGTCCGTCGGTGCCGAAACGCCAGCCATGAAAGGGGCAGGTCAGGCCATTCTCGTCGAAGCGGCCCTTCGAAAGGGCCATGCCGCGATGCGGGCATCGATCGCGCAACGCGAACACATCGCCGGACGCCTCCCGCCCGATCACTATCTGCTCGCCGTCCAAGTCGACCGCGCGGAGCTTGGTCGAACTGAAGCTCTCCGAGGGGCCGACGCAGTACCATGCGTTGGCCAGGGGCTGTCGCATCGCATCGGGATCGAGAGCGGCCTCAGGCTCGGGCGCTGGCGAACGCTCGCCGTCTCGGGCCTGCCGTGGTGAGTTCGATTGCATGGCGCTCGGGAAATCCGGTCGATCCGCGATAGGACGGTTCCTCTTACGCGCGCTCGATCATCGGAGCTACCGGCGGGCCATCGACCAGCGGCGAGAGGGCGCAGGCGACGGCCTTTTCAAACCCGAACTGGCCACCTACCTTCCGATCATCGCAACGAACGAAAGGAGGTGATCCAGTGTCTCATTGTCATCAGCCGCTCTCTACGGCTCACCGGACCTGGACCGTCGCCTCCGCTCCGATCGTCTGATCGGCAGGGCGCCAAAATCAAGTTCGGCCGGCCTTCGAGAGTAGGTTCGGCAATGGAAGGGCCGCCCGAGCGATCGGGCGGCCCTTCGTCGTTCCAGGTTCGATTGACGGCCTCAGCGCTTCTGGAACAGCGGCTGGGCCAGGGCCTCGGCGCGGGCCATCCAGAGATCGCGCTCGGCGCGAACTTCGTCTAGCTCCCGCATTTCCTCGTCGATATGTGCACGCAGGTCGCGCAGCTCAGCAGCGAGGATGGCCTGGAGTTCGTTGTAGCGGTCCGTCTCCATGCGGAGCTTCGCTTTCAGGATCATGTTCTCGGCCATCAGGTCGGCGACGTCACCCTCGGCTTCGGGAGCGTCCTCCTGCGAGGCGGTCGGCGGCGCCACGACTCGCGGTGACCAGGCTTGGCCGGCCTGTTGGCCGGACGTCTTGGCGGCGCGCTCGATTTCGGGCTCGCTCGGAGTTTCGCCAGGCTGGGACGTGGCAGCCTTCATGGCGGCAAGCCAGTCGCGCAGCGGGCCGGATGCAGGCCGTGTGCTGACATCCTGGGTTGGGTGGTGACGGGCGGCTTCCGGCATCGGTCTGTCCTCGCTCTCCGTCCACATACAATCCAAACATGCTTAACGAAGCGTAAAGACCCGGTGCATCCGTTCATCGAGGTGAAGGATTTCTCCCGTTAAGGGACGCGATGTCCGGATGAATAGAAACGCGCGATCTTGCGGCGGAAGATGCTCACCGACGCGAGGCAAAAACACCACGTGTCTGCCATCGAAGTCGTCTGCGAACTCGGAATGCTTTCGACAGCCCGGCCTGCTTCAGGACCCGTTTGCGGCATGTCGAGATCTGATTGCGTGATCGACGACGACCATTCGACCAGTCTCGTCATTCCCCCAGAACGAGAATCCGTTCTGGCGAAGGAATTTTTTCAACGGCGGCGTAAAATCCGTCACGCAGTTACCTCGTACTCATCGTCTTTTGTGCGAGCATAACGGCGCAATGTTAATGTAGATGTATACTTAAGCGTTTTGTGCTCCATCCCACTGCCTTGCCAGCGCGATGCAGCTTCGACGCGGACGCGTGAGTGGGCGTGAGCAATGAGATCGATCTCGATCTCCGCCGGGGCGTCGAGATCGAGCAGGTCCTGTATCAGTGCAAGGAGCTTGAGACGGAGAGCGTCGAGGGTCGGTGCCTCCGTCACGAGACCCGGAATGTCCGTTTCCTCGACGAACCAGACTCTGGCTTCGTCGTCGCAGGAGCAGCCGATGGCGGCATCGCGGATCATTGCGGCACCTTCTCGAAAGAAGCTGCGATCAGCCGAGGATGGGTTTCCTGGCGATACCCTAGAAACTCACCGCCCGCACGCGCTTCACCTGCGGAATTGCCGCGATTTCGGCGACGATATCTGGTGAGATGGGCGCGTCCACGGCACAGAAGCAGATTGCGTTGCCGCCCTCGGTCTCGCGGCCGAGATTGAAGGTCGCGACGTTGACGCCGGCTTCGCCGAGCACCGTGCCGAGGCGGCCGATGAAACCCGGTTTGTCGTGATTTCGCACGTAGAGCATGTGGGGCGCGATGGCGGCGTCGATGGCGATGCCGCGGATCTCCACCATCCTGGGCTTGCCGTCGTGGAAGACGGTGCCGGCGGCGTCGCGCGGCATGTCCTCGGCATCGACCGTGATCCGCACGACGGACTCGAAGTCGCCGTGCGGACCCTCCCGCTTGATCTCGTCGACGACGATGCCGCGCTCGCGCGCCACGGCCGGCGCCGAGACCATGTTGATGTCGGCGAGGAAGGGCCGCAGCACTCCCGTTACCGCCGCTGCGGTCAGCGCGCGGGTGTTCAAGGCCGCGACCGCACCCTCGTAGGTGATGCGGATGCCCTTGATCGGCGCATCGGTGAGTTGGCCGAGGAACGAGCCGAGCTTGTCGGCGAGCGCCACGAACGGCTTGAGCCGAGGCGCTTCGTCCGCCGAGATCGACGGAAAGTTGATCGCGTTGCTAATTGCGCCCTGAAGAAGGTAGTCGGACATCTGCTCGGCGACCTGAAGGGCGACGTTCTCCTGAGCCTCACTGGTGGCCGCGCCGAGATGGGGCGTGCAGATCACGTTGGGATGGCCGAAGAGCGGGTTGTCGGTGGCCGGCTCCTCAATGAAGACGTCGAAGGCAGCGCCGGCGACGTGCCCGCTCTCGAGGGCGGCGCGCAGGGCGACCTCGTCGACGAGGCCGCCGCGGGCGCAGTTGACGATGCGAACGCCGGGCTTCGTCCTTGCGAGGTTCTCGGCCGAGAGGATGTTGCGGGTCTTCTCGGTCATCGGTACGTGCAGCGTGATAATGTCGGCGCGGGCGAGCAGCGCGTCGAGTTCGACCTTCTCGACGCCGATCTCGATGGCGCGCTCAGGCGAGAGATAGGGGTCGTAGGCGACGACCTTGAGCTTCAGGCCGATGGCGCGGTCGGCTACGATGGCGCCGATGTTGCCGCAGCCGATGATGCCGAGCGTCTTGCCCGTAAGCTCGACACCCATGAAGCGGTTCTTCTCCCACTTGCCGGCTTGCGTCGAGGCATCGGCCTGGGGAATCTGGCGGGCGAGCGCAAACATCATGGCGATGGCGTGCTCGGCCGTGGTGATCGAGTTGCCGAAGGGCGTGTTCATCACGATCACGCCCCGAGCCGTGGCGGCAGGCACGTCGACGTTGTCGACGCCGATCCCGGCGCGGCCGATCACCCTGAGGCGCGTGGTCTGCGCCAGCGCCTTCTGGGTGACCTTGGTGGCAGAGCGGATGGCGAGGCCGTCATAGCCGCCGATGATCGCGGCGAAGCGGTCCTTGTCCTTGCCGAGATCGGGGAAGAAATCGACGTCGATGCCGCGATCCCGGAAGATCTGCACGGCGGCCAGGGAGAGGGAATCCGAGATGAGAACCTTGGGAGCGGGCATGGTGGCCTCCGGCTCTTGAGAAGGGAATTTGGTTTGGGGACGCAGTTTCTGTTGCGGCAAGCGCCGGCTTTCCCCTCTCCCCGCCGCGCGGGGAGAGGGCTGCTGACCCCTTGTCGGGTCAGCGGCAAGCGGGAGGCGCAGCCGAAGCGAGGGTGAGGGGGCGCATCCGGAAGTGCCTCCTCCGACATTGCCCCCTCACCGTCAGCTGCCGCCTCGTTCCCACCCCGGCTAGGGGTTCGGAACCCTCTCCCCGCGAGCGGGGAAAGGGGCGCTTACGCCGTAAGCATGGAGACTCGACGACCTTAAGCCGCTTGAGCGAGCAGCTTCGCCTTTTCTGCCGCGAAGGCCCAGTCGAGCCACGGCGTCAGCGCCGTGAGGTCTGAGGCCTCGACGGTAGCGCCGCACCAGATCCGAAGCCCGGCAGGCGCATCGCGATAGGCGCCGATGTCGAAGGCGACGCCCTCAGCCTCGAGCGTCTCGGCGATGCCCTTGGCGACGGCGGCGACGGCAGCGTTGCCCTTAGCCAGGACATCCGAATCCGTGATGACGAGGCAAACACCCGTATTGGTGTAGGTCGCCGGATCGGCGGCGAGATGCCCGATCCATGGGGTCTGGGCGACCCAGTCGTGAATGACCTTGGCGTTAACATCGGCGCGGGCATGAAGCGCGTCGAGGCCGCCGATCGACTCGGCCCAGCGCAGGGTGTCGAGGTAATCCTCAACCGCGAGCATCGAGGGCGTGTTGATGGTGTCGCCCTTGAAGATGCCCTCGATCAGCTTGCCGTCCTTGGCAAGGCGGAAGACCTTCGGGATCGGCCAAGCCGGGCTGTTCGATTCGATCCGTGCTACGGCGTGGGGCGAGAGGATGATCATGCCGTGCGCGGCCTCGCCGCCCATCACCTTCTGCCAGGAGAAGGTGACGACATCGAGCTTGTCCCAGTCGAGGGGCATCGCGAAGGCGGCCGAGGTCGCGTCGCAGATGGTGACGCCATCGCGGTCGGCGGCGATCCAGTCGCCGTTCGGCACCTTCGCCCCGGCGGCAGTGCCGTTCCAGGTGAAGATGACGTCGTTGTTCTTCGTGTCGATTTTCGACAGGTCGGGCACCACGCCGTAGGGCGTCTGGTGGACGATAGGCGAGATCTTGAGTTCCTGCAGCGCGTCGGTCACCCACTCGGCACCGAAGGCCTCCCAGGCCGCGACCTCGACGGTCCGTGAGCCGAGCATGGACCACATCGCCATCTCGACGGCGCCGGTATCCGAGGCGGGCACGATGCCGATGCGGTAATCGGCAGGAACGCGCAGGACCTTGCGGGTCAGGTCGATCGCTTCCTTCAGCTTGGCCTTGCCGAGGGCGGAGCGGTGCGAGCGTCCGAGGGCAGCCCCTTCGAGGGCCTGGAGGGTCCAGCCAGGACGCTTCGTGCAGGGGCCGGACGAGAAATTAGGCACGCGGGGACGCGATGTGGGACGGTTCATAGCGGTCATCCTTCCAGATGAAAGCTCCTCGTTGGGGAGGAGTGGCCCGCCTCTGCCAATGAACCTGTGCCGTCGAATAAGCAAGCTGCCTCATCATGAAGCAGCTTGGCGCGTCGAGCCCTCAACACCGGCTTCGCCTCAGGCGTCCTCACCTTCCAGCAGGTCCGGCCGGCGCTCGCGGGTGATCCGAAGCGCCTCCGCCTCGCGCCAGCGGGCAATGGCGGCGTGATTGCCGCCGGTGAGGACGTCCGGGATCGCCCTACCCTCCCAGTCGCGCGGCCTCGTGTAGTGAGGGTATTCGAGCCGTCTCGCTTCGAAGCTTTCCTCGACGCCGGATTCTGCCTTGCCCATGACGCCGGGCAGAAGCCTCACGCAGGCATCGAGCAGGACCATCGCGGCGATCTCGCCGCCGGAGAGGACGTAGTCGCCGATCGATACCTCTTCGAGGCGGCGCCCTTCGATGACCCGTTCGTCCACCCCCTCGAATCGGCCGCACACGATGATGACACCTGGGCCTCCGCTCAGGGTCCGCACGCGGCCCTGCGTGAGCGGACGGCCGCGCGGGCTCATGAGGAGGCGCGGGCGCTCGTCAGCCCCGATAGCGTCGATGGCAGCCGACAGCACGTCGCAGCGCAGCACCATTCCGGCCCCGCCCCCGGCGGGGGTATCGTCGACCGCGCGATGCCGACCGAGCCCGTGCTCCCGAATCTGGCGCGCCTCGAGGCTCCACGTCCCGCGATTCAGGGCGTCGCCAGATAACGAGACGCCGAGCGGCCCCGGAAACATCTCGGGGTAAAGGGACAGGAGGGTGGCGTGCCAGGGCGACGAGGTCATCGTGGCGACGGCTTGGACCGAAGGCGAGGCGGCGGCAAGGCGAAAAACCGAGCCACTCCATGCCATGTGTCGGGCGCTCCGTCCGTTATTCGATCGTGTAATCCGCGTCGACTTCGCCCTTGTCGTCGGTTGTCATCACGAACGTGATCTTCTGTCGGGTCTCGACCAGCCCGGAGGCCTTCGTTTCGGCGATGATGGCCGTGTAGCGGCAAGTCAGGGATTTCGGTCTTGCATCCCTGACGAGCTCGGGATCGGCCAAGGCCTTCAGGGTCTTCTTCGCGTCGCGGAAGGCCGGTCTCTGGTTGACGGCCTCGATCATGCCCTCGCGGGCCACCGGATTGGCGCAGCCGACATCAGCCTGCGCCTCTGCAGGGCGAGTTGCGGGAGCCGGAGCGGTCACGATGGTGAAGGGCTGGTCGATCGAGGTGACGCGGTCGCTGAGCTTGTCGCGCAGGATGTAGGTCAGCACGTAGGCGCCCGGCGCCGCGCCAGTCAGGTCGACTTTGGCATCGATGTAGAACTTGGGGTCGCTGGCATCGCCGGGCATGGTCAGGTCGCGGTCGAGCATGGCCTTCTGACCGCCCAGGACCTTGCCGTCCCGCGTCCGGATCTCGAAGTCTACGATGACGCCGAACCGCTTCTTGCCACCGTCGGCGGGCAGCGTCGCCTGCCCGACGGGTTCGATATAGGTCAGCAGCGCCTCGCCCGGCGTGAACGCGTCGTTGGGACGGACGTCGACGTCTCCGAAGCTGTCCGGGCGTCGCTTGACGAACACGGCGCGGCGCACGGCGAAGGGAGGTGCCGTTGCCGGCGCCGGCGTGACGGCCGCGACCTTAGGTGGTTGCGGCGGGACCGGCTGCACGGCGGCGCTGCCGCCTTCGCCCGGGAACCTGAGGCTGCTCAAGATGCCGGACAAAGCCGCCTCGTTGTCCTTGCGCTCCTCGTTCGATCCCATGACGGTGATGAGGACCACGCGGTCGCGGCTCGCCTCGACGGTGATGAGGTCGACGATGGTCTTCCCGTTCTGGCCTTTCGTTGCGTAGCGCTGGACCCAGGCCGGGATGCCGGCAAAATCCATCGTCAGCTCGACGGGTTTGACGCTCAAGGAGACCTTGCTCTCCTTCAGGTAGTCCTTGCTCCCCTTGATCAGCTCGTTGAGCTCGGACCGCTTCCCGAAGCCGATGGTGACGACGAGATACCCGTCAGGGGCGATCGTCGCGATCTCGTTCTCGAGCTCGGTGATGTCCCAATTATTTGGGACGCTCAGCGTGACCGCGGGGCCCTCCGCCGGCAGGGCGAAATCCTTCGCCAAGGATGGCCACGCCAGCGATGCGAGCATCGCGCAGGCCAGAACCCAAACCCTCATGTCGTCGCCCCTGCTTGCCAAAGCCCGCCGACGACACTCGGAGAGCCCAGATGGCAGGCCTCCGCCCGGTCCGCTCGGCGCCCCTCGACACCACCGCGATGCATCAAAGATCCTGTTCGTGCATGAGGCTTCCCATCATGGCGATCAATTGAAATGACCGGGGAATTCGGGGGACAAATGCCGGCGCGCGATGGCCGTCTCGCCGACGCGAAATTCGGTGGAGACTGGTCCGGTACGGGACGTGAACTACCTCTTGGAGATCATGACACGCCTCCTCGCCATCGCTTTCCTCCTCACCCTCCCGGCACAGGCCGCCGAGCCGCTCGGGCCGCCGGGACTGCCGGCCAGCGCCTTTCCGAAACCAGACCGGCCGGTGGCGGAGATCATCACGCCGCTCTGGGCCGCCGAAGCCGACCGGGACAAGGTCGACGAGGTCGGTCAGGTGGCGCGGCTGATGACAATCGCACCCGGCGAGACGGTAGCCGATATCGGCGCCGGCAGCGGCTACTACGTGACACGGCTGAGCCGCATCGTCGGCCCGGCCGGACGGATCTTCGGCGAGGACGTGATCCCGCGGTATCTCGACGACCTGTCGCGGCGGGTGCGGAGCGAGAAGCTTTCGAACGTCACCGTGGTCCGCGGCGAGCCCCACGATCCGCGCCTGCCGCCGAACTCGGTGGACGCGGCCGTGCTCGTCCACATGTACCACGAGATCAGCCAGCCCTTCGGCCTGCTCCACAACCTCGCCGGAGCGATGAAGCCCGGCGGCCGGGTCGGTATCGTGGACGACGACGATATCCCCTCCAATCACGGCACCCCGCCCGCGCTTCTGCGCTGCGAGCTGTCAGCCGCCGGCTACCGCGAGACCGGGTTCCATAAGCTCGAAGGCGGGAGCCACTACCTCGCCGTGTTCGAGGCCCCGGCCGCGGCGGCCCGGCCGGACCCCGCCAAGATCAAGCCCTGCAAGGACGAGACGACGCGAGCCAAAGCTCGGTAGCGGATGGGGAGGAGGGCCGATCAATGCCGTCCTGGCGCAGAACCGCGGAGCAAGGAAGCCAAGGCATGATCAAGCGCTACGCGATCTTCGCCGACTACCATCAGTTCTATCTATGGGACCACGGGACGAGCCCTGACGCGGCGACGAATTATACGGACGAGGATGTGGCGCGCCGGATCAAGGCGGAACCTTTCCTCGTCGTGGTTCAGCCCGAGCGCAACATGGAGATGCCGGTCGAGCTCGAACTCGCCGAGCAGGCGCCGGAGCTGGACCTGCAGGCATGGGACCACGTGGCGGAGGCCAGCCTCGACCTGCCCTCGGGCCGGCTGGAAATCCACGAATCTACCGGTGGCTCGATCGACATCCTGTCCGTGCCTGCAGGCCAGTACCGGGTCAGGGCCTATTTCGGCGGGCTCGGGACGCTCAGCGAGGATGGGCTGGACGGAGACGATCATTACAGGATCGTCCTTTGGCCGGCGCCCTACACCGACATCGCGGTGCTGAAGCAATATGTCGATCCGCGCGGCACGGCCTGAACTTCACGCTCTTTCAGGAGACCTTCCCATGCGCATCCTCGTCATCGGCGTTCTCTGTCTCGCGGGAGGCGCCGCCCAGGCCGAGGGGTTCGCCGTTCGGGATCTCAGGACCATCAAATCCGAGATCAGCGCGGCGCTCGACCGGCGTTTCACGTTGCGCGCCGAGGCGAAGCGGCTGACCCTGACCTGCCCGGATTGCGAGGGCGCCCCGATCATCGACATCCTGCTCGGCCGCCAGGACGACGGCACCGAGGCCCGTGTGCGTTCGGGAGAGACGACGATGGCGCGGCTCGAAGCCTTGTGCCAGGCAAGGAGCCCGGATTGCCGCCTCTCTCCCCTTTCGGTGGCGCCGGCAGTGGGCTGGATCACCACCTACGCGATCGCATCGACCGCGGGCTCGACCGCCATCATCCTGCACGGCGGCGACCTCCTGACGATCCGCTCGCTCGCCAGCGACCGGGCGGTCGCCTCGGGGAATGCCGAGCGGCTGGCAAGCTCGGTAGCGCCGCGTATAGTCGGCCGCTGACGCCTAAGCGGGCTCGTCCGGAGGCTTCGGCCCGGCCGGGGTGAACAGGTCGTCCGGCGGGTCGATGACGACGCGCCTGTTCGGGACGTCGAGCACCGGCACGAAGGCCTTGGTGAAGGGCAGGAGGGCGGTGACGCCGCCGGCGGCCGGTTTGATCTCCAGGAGATCGCCGCCGCCGTAATTCGGCACATCGGTGATCGTGCCGACGACCGTGCCTTCGCCGTCGACGACATCGAGTCCGACGAGGTCGGCGGTGAAGACCTCGTCCTCGTCTTGCACTTCGCCCAGGCGCTCGCGAGGAAGATAGAGTGCGAGGCGGTTGAGGGCTTCGGCTCCATTCCGGTCGGTGATGCCCTTGACGCGGGCGACTAGGAGATCCGGCGAAGTCCCGGCGGCCGGACGCACGCTGGTCAACTCGATGCGGCGGCCGTCGGCGCCGATCAACGGACCATAGGAGGCAATGGCGGCCGGATCGCCGGTATAGGATTTCAGGCGGACTTCGCCGTTCAGCCCCTGGGCGCGGCCGAACTCGCCCATCCGGACGAGGCTCGGATCGGCTGGCGGCAGCGACGCGTCGGCCTCGGGCTCAGGGCGCCGCGGCGCCGTGACCGCGCCAGGATCGAGCCGGCTGGGCCGATCCGCTCGGTGGCCGCCGCGGGAGGATGAGCCGGGACGGCGTGACATGCGGTTGCTCTCGCAAGGTCGTTCAGTTTCGACGCGCTTCCCTCCCCTAGTTGGGAGGGATCGAGGGTCAGAGCGGCTGGGTGACCCGAGCCCGAGGCCAGCGGAACTCCCCCACCCCCCTTACCCCTCCCCACGAGGGGGAGGGGAAAACCCTTACGCCGCAGCGTCTTCGGCCGGGGCGGCGGCCTTCTCGGCGCGCTTGGCTGCGCGCTCCTTGGCCTTCTCGCCGGGCTCGGCCTTCTGCGGGTTGTTGCGGGCTGGGCGCTTGGCGAGGCCGGCCGCGTCGAGGAAGCGCAGGACACGGTCGGTGGGTTGGGCACCCTTGGCGAGCCAGGCCTGGATCTTCTCGTTCTCGAGCACGATGCGGGCCGGATCGTCCTTGGCCTTCATCGGATCGTAGACGCCGACCTTGTCGATGAAGCGCCCATCGCGCGGGGCGCGGGCGTCGGCGACGACGATGCGATAGTATGGGCGCTTCTTGGCGCCGCCACGGGTGAGGCGAATCTTGAGGGACATCGGTTTCTCCTGAATGGTGATGTTTGGTTGTTCTAGGCCAATAGTGGGTAGTGAGTAGCGAATAGAGCCAATCTGAAATCCATTCGCTAGTCGCTACTCCCTATTCGCCCCTACTTCTTCTTCCCGAATGGGAATCCGCCGAGACCTGGCAGGCCGCCTTTTCCACCGCCGAGCCCCGAAAGGCCCGGCATCTTTGCGCCACTCCCGAGGCCTGGGGGCATCGGAGGCAGCTTTCCGCCCATCTGCTTCTGCATGTCGGCGATCATCTCCGGCGTCGGCTCGGGCATGCCCGGAGGCAGACCAGGCATTCCGCCCATGCCACCGCCACCGAGCCCGAACATCGAGCCGAGCGCCTGGCCGATGCCGCGCTTGCCCGAGCCCATCGCCTTCATCATGTCGGCCATGGTCCGGTGCATCTTGAGGAGCTTGTTGAGCTCCTCGACCTTCGTCCCCGAGCCCGCGGCGATGCGCTTCTTGCGCGAGTTCTTGAGGATGTCGGGATTCTTGCGCTCCTGGGCGGTCATCGAGGAGATGATGGCGCGCTGGCGCTTGAACATGTTCTCGTCGAGGTTTGCGCCCTCGACCTGCTTCTTGATCTGACCCATGCCGGGCAGCATGCCCATCAGGCCGCCGATACCGCCCATCTTCTCCATCTGGGCAAGCTGCATCGACAGGTCGTCGAGGTCGAACTTGCCCTTGCGCATCTTCTCAGCGGTGCGCAGGGCCTGCTCGTGGTCGATGGTCTCGGCAGCCTTCTCGACGAGCGAGACGATGTCCCCCATGCCGAGGATGCGGTTGGCGACGCGAGAGGGATGGAACTCCTCCAGCGCATCGACCTTCTCGCCGGTGCCGACGAGCTTGATCGGCTTGCCGGTGACCGCGCGCATGGAGAGCGCCGCACCGCCGCGGGAATCGCCGTCCATCCGGGTGAGGACGATGCCGGTGACGCCGAGCCGCTGGTCGAAGGCGCGGGCGGTGACGACCGCGTCCTGCCCGGTAAGCGCGTCGGCGACGAGCAGAACCTCGTGCGGGTTGGTGGCGGCCTTCACCTCGGCCGCCTCGGCCATCAGCGTCTCGTCGAGGGTGGTGCGGCCGGCGGTGTCGAGCATCACCACGTCGAAGCCGCCGAGCCGGGCCGCCTCCATGGCACGCCTGGCGATCTGCACGGCGGACTGGCCGGCGATGATCGGAAGGCTCTCGACCTCGACCTGCTTGGCGAGGATCGCGAGCTGCTCCATCGCCGCCGGGCGGCGGGTGTCGAGGGAGGCGAGCAGCACCCGGCGCTTGTCGCGAGTGTTGAGGCGGCGGGCGATCTTGGCGGTGGTCGTGGTCTTTCCCGAGCCCTGAAGGCCGACCATCAGGATGGCGACGGGCGCGGGCGCGTTGAGGTCGATGAGGCCGACATCGGAGCCCAGCATCGCCACGAGCTCGTCGTTGACGATCTTCACGACCATCTGGCCCGGCGTCACCGATTTGACGACGACGGCACCCACCGCCTTCTCACGGACCTTCTCGGTGAAGTCGCGCACCACTTCGAGGGCGACGTCGGCCTCGAGCAGGGCGCGGCGGACCTCGCGCAGGGCTGCGGTGACGTCGGCCTCGGTGAGGGCGCCGCGGCGGGTCAACCCGGACAGGATGCCGGAGAGCCGGTCGGATAGGCCTTCGAACATGCGTTGGCTCCCCTCAGACGGACGTCACTGGTCGAGGCCTGCGTTGGTGACCCGGCGTGCCTGGAGACCGGCCTCGAAGGCCAGGATCGCCTTGGCGAATTTGTCCCGGCATTCGGGATTGCAGAAGCCGACCACGGCTCCGTTGTAAAGGGTCAGCGAATCAGCGGCGATCGGCTTGCCCGACCACGGGCAGGTCTCGTTGACCGCATCGGTGATGCTGAGTTCGGAAGCGGCGGCGTGCATCGGCTCGTTCAAGGTCGTCAGGGTCGGAGACGCTCCATATGCCAACGCAAAACCCGCCCGAGGGCGCATCGCGCTGTCGGGCGTTGACCTCCGGTCTCACAGGGCCGGTCGGCGTGGTGCGGTGACGAATGCTCGTCTGATGTGAGCGGCGGGGCTAGTCGCGATCGCCCCCGAAGTCAAGGAGGACGGTGCGTGGGCACTGCCCCAGCACCGACTGTCGCAACGCAGACGCACCGCAACCGACGTGCTAGACGCCCCCCGGTTTTGCGGCATTGGGTACCCTCAACTCCCGCCCGGAAGCCGCGTCCTTACCATCTGGCGAGGCCCATCGATGAATGCCATCGCGTTCGAGGATTTCACGCCCGGCGAGGTGATCGAGGGCGGACCTCTCACCGTCACCCGCGACGCGATCGTCGCCTTCGCGGCCGAGTTCGATCCGCAGCCTTTCCACCTCGACGAGGCGGCGGCCGAGGCGACGTTCGTCGGCACCCTGATCGGCTCCGGCTGGCAGACGGCCGGGTTCGGCATGCTTCTCCTCCAGCGCCACGTCTTCCGCGGCGGCTCGTCGATGGGCTCGCCGGGGGTGACGCAATTGCGGTGGTTGCGGCCGGTCGTGCCCGGCGATGCGCTCAGGATCGTCGCCAAAGTCGAGGATTGCCGGGCCTCGAATACCAAGCCCGACCGCGGCTTCGTCCGCTTCGCGATGAGCGTGCTCAACGGCCGCGACGAAACCGTGATGACACAGGCTTTCATGGTGATGTTTCCGTGTCGGGGGACGCCGCCACTGCCGCCCCGCTCGGTCACCCTCGACGATCCCGAACCGCCGGCCGAAGGAGAGGATGCCGCGCCGCTCCTCTTCCTCAAGGAGTCGATCATTGGCCAGCCGCGCGACCTCGGCCGACATCTCTTCACGGCTGAGGACATCGTCGCCTTCGGCCGCGCCTACGACCCGCAGGTCTTCCACACCGATCCGGAACGCGCGAGGGAGACCCATTTCGGCGCGCTCTGCGCCTCGGGCTGGCACACCACCGCCGCCTGGATGAAGCGCCTCCACATCACCCGCGGCCGCGACATCGCCCTCACCCAGCGCAACGGCCCGGTGCCGCAACTCGGCCCCTCGCCGGGTTTCCGAGACCTGCGCTGGCTCGCACCCGTCTATGCCGGCGACGTCATCCGGTTCACCTGCACGCTGACCGAGGCCCGCGCCACCGCCTCGCGCCCCGGCTGGGGTCTGGCCACCCACCACAATACCGGCGTGAACCAGCGCGGGGAGAAGGTGTTCGAGTTCAAGGGATCGGTGTTCTGGCAGTGGGAGGCGTGAGGCCTTGAGAACGCGCCATCCGCGATTGCTTTCGCACGAGTTCTGCAAGGCCCGGCAGAAAGACTGTCTCGCGGCTTTCTTCTATCTCGTCCGCGGACCACCAGCGGGTCACCTGCATGGCGGTGCGTTTTTCCGGGCTCATCCCATGCAACACGATATCTTCGACGTTGCAGTACCCGGCGAAGAAGATGTCGGTGTTCGTGACGATGCTGCCGTGATGCTCAAATCGGTCGGTGGCTGTGTGAATCGGCCCCCGAAGCGGTAGATCGAGACGAAGCTCTTCCGCCAGCTCGCGCGCCGCCGCTTCCGCATCCGTCTCGCCGGCCTCGACCGTCCCACCCCGCGTCGCCCAGAATTGAAAAGCCCGTCCGCTCGCTTTATCGAAAACCGGATCAGCAGCACGTGGCCGGTCGGCGACAGCAAAACGACGCGTGCAGAACGCCGAAGCGTTTCGACAGTGCCCTCACCAGTCTGCACCATCGGACACACCCATTTGGCGGCGAAATTCAGGCTGCCTTCCGCCGCTCCGGATAGAGAGAGAGCAGCCCCTCCGCATCCGCCGCCGCCACACCGCGCTCTGTGATGATGCCCGTTACAAGCCGCGCCGGCGTCACGTCGAAGGCCGGGTTGGCGACGGGGCTTCCGGGCGAGACCACCTGGATCGTGGCGAAACTGCCATCATCGCGGCGCCCGGTCAGGTGCGAGACCTCGCGGCCGTCGCGCTCCTCGATCGGGATCTCCTTGACGCCGTCGGACAGGGTCCAGTCGATGGTCGAGAACGGCAGCGCGGCGTAAAACGGGATGTCGTTGTCGTGGGCCGCGAGCGCCTTCAGGTATGTTCCGATCTTGTTGCAGACGTCGCCGGTCGCCGTGGTCCGATCCGAGCCGACGATGCAGATGTCGACCTCGCCGTGCTGCATCAGGTGACCGCCGGCATTGTCGGCGATGACGGTGTGAGGGACGCCGTGACCGTTAAGCTCGAAGGCGGTGAGCGCGGCGCCCTGGTTGCGCGGCCGCGTCTCGTCGACGAAGACATGGACGGGCACACCGGCCTCATGGGCGTTGTAGATCGGGGCCAGAGCCGTGCCCCAATCGACGGTGGCGAGCCAGCCGGCGTTGCAATGGGTCAGCACGTTGATCGGCCGGCCCTTCCGGCGGTGGAGTTCGGCGAGGATGCGCCCGCCATGCTCGCCGATGGCGCGGCAACTCTCTACGTCCTCCTCGGCGATCCGGGCCGCCTCGGCAAGAGCGAAGGCGGCGCGTTCTCCCGTCGGCACGGCACGAAGCTTGGCGGCGACGCGGCCGAGCGCCCAGCGTAGGTTGATCGCCGTCGGGCGCGTCGCCCCCAGAACGGCGCTGGCGGACTCGATGCCGGCATCCGAGGCATCCTCCCGCATCGCCAGAGCCAGCCCGTAGGCCGCCGTGACGCCGATCAGGGGCGCGCCGCGCACCACCATGGTGCGGATGGCATCCGCAGCCTCCTGCATGCTCGCCAGGCGCCTGAGCTCGAAGGCGAACGGCAGACGGGTCTGATCGATGACCTCGACCGAGAGGCCGTCGTCGGCGAGGAAGATGGTGCGGTAGGGCTTGCCGTCGATGTTCATGGCCCCGTTCTGAGGGGGCGATATGACCGTTTCAAGTCATATTCGAGCACGAAACGAAGGGAAAATTGGTGGGCCCGGCAGGACTCGAACCTGCAACCAGACCGTTATGAGCGGTCGGCTCTAACCATTGAGCTACAGGCCCATCGCCCATTTCCGTAGAGGGAAAGGGGGTCCCGCGTCCAGCTTCTTCGGGGCCGGATACCCCCGAATTCGGTCCGTTCCTGCCCTCTCTGGTCCGGCGGCGGTCCCGCGTTCCCATGACGCTCGGCGCGCGTAGACCTCGGCGGTCCGCAGGCTGTAGTCGGTGTGCTCGCTGTCGGGTGGGTAGCGATAGGACAAGGAAGGCCGGCTCTCGCTGCGTTAAGAATCGTGCAAGGTGGGCCGGCCTCCCTACGACGCATCCTCCACAACCATCAGGAGTGCTGCAGCGAGGACGCGCTGGCCGACCGCGTCGCGTACATCCATCCGAAGCTGAAGCGCATCCTTGTCGCCAAGGCTGCCTCCTGCGATCTCGATCAGGGACCGCCGCGCCTCGGTCCGGACGCTGTTGAGATCCTCGTGCTCGCTCCCGACGCTGTCGGGGAACGAGACGCTATTGTGAACGTCGAAGAAGTAGCGAGGCATGTAGCAAACTGTGGTTGGATCAGGCGCAACATAAGGATCTGCGGCCGCCAACGCCCGTTTAAATCGGTCAGCGATGAAGCCATACGTGCATTGGGCTGACAAAGTTCCCGTCGATACCACATATTGATAGCCTGGATTTCTGATTCGGATAAAACCAATCTGGTTTATGTTTTGAAAGCGGATTGCATACAGTTAATGTACGGTATGGTACATCAAACGCACAAATCGTACGCAAAAGAAATGCTCGATGAAACTCGGTGATAGTACGATATACATGAGGCCTCATTGGGCGATGCGAGCCTTCTGCTTCGCTCTGCCGCGCCGAGGGGCATATGCAAGCGCCGACTTACAACCACGTTCGCAACCGACTTCTCGCCTCGCTCTCGGAGGCTGACTACGAAGCGTTGCACCCCAGCCTGGAACTCGTCACCCTCAACGTCAGAGACGTGCTGATCGAGGCAGATGCCTTGACCACGCATGCCTATTTCATCGAGAGCGGCATCGTCTCGTCAGTCGCCACGACAATGGATGGCGTAGAGGTCGAGGTCGGTGTCACCGGTTTGGAGGGGCTGATCGGCACCTCCCTCCTCCTGTCGGTCGATCGCACACCCCACAAGAACTTCGTTCAGGTCGCCGGTGAGGCGCTTCGGGTGAAAGCCGCCGATGTCAGAGCCATCGTCGATCGGCATCTAGCGATCTGGCCCATTCTGACCCGCTATGCGCATTGCTTCCACTTGCAGGTCGCTCACACCGCCTTGGCGAATGGCAAGTTCGGCGTGGAACAGCGCCTCGCCCGCTGGCTGCTCATGTGCCACGACCGGGTTGAGGGAGACGAGTTCCCGATCACCCACGAGTTCCTCTCGGTCATGCTGGGTGCCCGCCGGCCGGGTGTGACGGTGGCTGTCCAGGTTCTCGAAGGCGAGCACATGATCCGTGCCCAGCGTGGCCGGATCACGATCCTAGACCGCCAAAAGCTGATCACCGCTGCAAGCGGCAGCTACGGCCTGCCAGAGCGTGAGTATCGCCGCTTGATCGAACCAACGCTGACGCCTGAGCTAACCTGAGAGTGAGCGCATATGGTCCGCGATGCTCTAGAGGCTCGTGCCCCGCGCTGCCCTTGAGACCGTTGAGACTCTCACGGCCTAAACGTTACGATCTGTCGGCCGGCGGAGAACCAAGGAACGATCCCGGATTATTGAGCGATGCCGCGCTACTACCTGCATATTCGAGATGGCGAACGGACGATCCCGGATGAGGAGGGCTATGACCTACCCGACCTCGATGCTGCGAAAGCCGAAGCCGTTGAGGGCGCACGCACCGTCCTCTCCGAGAAGCTGAAGATCGGCGAGCTCCTCGATGGGCAGCGGATCGACATCATGGATGAGGCTGGCTCGCTTCTGGCGACGGTATGGTTCAGGGACGTGTTCCGCGTCGGTTGATCGTCATCAAGGCGGACGGACTGATATCGTCCCGTCATCATAATGGACGTCGGTTTTTGCCTCGCCCGAAAGCGATCGTTCATCTTGGCTGAAGGCTCGGCGCAGGGGAGTGGTGCCGGTCCGGGCGGGAGCCGCCTCAGGGCGCGTAATCGCGCTCAATGCCAACGTTTCGTGGATCTGCAACTGGTCCCTTAGTCAGGCGTATCCCTTTGCCCCATCGCGCGGCCGACCGTGGATCGCGCAGCGTCGATGGCGACCTGGGCGGCGCCGAGCATCCGGAGTTCCGTCGGGCGATTGAGGGCCTGGCGCGCGATGCTCGCAGCGAGCTCGTCCACTTCGCCGGCTATCGCAGCCAGGCGCTCGCGGTCGCTCTCGCGGCGAGCGGCCGAACGAAGCTCGAGCAGGCGCGATGTCGCCACTTCGATCCGCTCCCGACGGATGCGGCCGAGGCGCTGACGCAACCAGGCGAACACGGAACCCAGGCCGCCGCCGAAGATAGCGACGAGGTAGATCCAGCTCTCGTAGCGCTCGATGAAGGTCTCCTGCTCGCGCTCGTAATAGTCGATGGCGCCCGGATGGATGGGAAGGCGCGCGCTGGTGGCATCGGCGGTGTGCTCATAGGCCGGATGGGCGACGACGTTCGCCGCCGGGACCGTCTCGGCGATCGCGGCCCGCATCTCGAACAGGTGCTGCGTCACCTCCGCGGCGCGGCTGCGCGAAAGGCTGGCGCGCGCCATCAGGCGATAGGATGAGCCGACGGTCGCGACGTCCTCCTCCGGCAGCCGGGGATCGCCGCCGAACAGCGCCGCCGGAACCGTGACCGGTTGGAGATGGGGATGGCGCGTCAGGACCGCCGCGGCGTCCGGTACCCCGAACAGCGTGACACCGCTGTTCTCGCCTGCTTGTCCGATGTTGCCGACGACCCGTCGCGCGGCCGCGAAGGTGGGTGTCGTCACCAGTACCATCGCATTGATGCGAGCGTCCGCGAGGGCCGTGAGAAGATCCGCCTCTTCGACGGGCACAAGCGCGACGGCTCTTGGCGGTACGCCGCCGCCGGGCGTATCGGATGACAACTCCAACCCGTAATGGGCGAGGAGGTCGCGAACCAAGGTGCGGTCGGCAGTCCTCTCCGCCAAGATTCCCAGGCGTTTGCCGGCAAGGTCGGGAATTGCCTTGATGCCAGACGCGGTGGGCGCAACGACCAGGACAGCGAGCTCTCGCAGCACGGCCAGGGTCAGACCGTTGCCCGGCATCGATACGTCGGGCCTGACGACGGCGAGGTCGGCTTTACCGGCCTTCAGCGCCTCTGCGCTTTCGCGAACACCATCAAGGGACAAGACCTTCAGCTGGATACCGGCTTTCGTTCGCGCAAGTTCGTTCGCGAAGGCCCGCAGCAGCGTGGGCTCCGTGCCCCCGCTCGGAGCGACCGCGATGGTCAGGGTCGCGGGACCCGTCAGGTAGAATGCAGCGATGACGCCGAGGCCGAGCAAGATGGCGAGCCCAAGGGGAAGCCATCCCTCCCGGCCTCTTGGAAGCGATACCTTGGCCAATCCTGCTCCCCATCCAAACGGCCTCATCGGACCGTGGCTTGCATGGAGGAGGCATACCAGCTGTTTGCGAAGGAGCGCCACAACAGGCCTGCTTCGGCAGAACCAGTTTTGCGTTCTCGCCCGTGGGATTGCCTAAACGGTGGATACTCGCCTACCCCGCTTGCGACCTAACTTCGCCGCAGGAGCCTATCGGCGGTGGTAGCTGGAAAGTGGATCGAGACATCAGTGCCGCCTATCGCGCCGTTCGCGGGCTGAAAAGGCAAGTTCTTCTCGACCGGGAAGCACGAACTTCCTCTCTATTTGCCGACAGAATTGCCCTGATCGAAAATCTCAGGGCGCGCATCTTACGTCGATTTTCGAGATTTTTGCATCGTTTCACCAAGAACTCTGATAGGGATATCGAACCGCCGTTAAAGATGGGGTAGTTCTAGATCCCTGTCGCGAATTCGCCTTTCGAGAAAGACACTTCATGATCAACGAGAAGCCGGACGAGGCATTCTCGGACCTTCCCTTTCGGGCGATTCAAGACGGCATCACGGCGGCCATGGCAGTTCTTCGCTTCCGGGCTGGCAGCACCTCTTGACCCTCAAATTCGTCGACCAGACAGGTTGGTGAAAGCTTTGGAGCCTTTCCTTCGCCGTCGGCGGCGAAGCGCTTCATGCATTCACCGTTGCGGCCGAGGTAGGCGGCGGCAGAAGCGCGTTCCAGGAACCGCTGCCGACCCTGCACTTACACGACCCCTGTCGCCCTCCGTACGTCGACGATGGGTCACGCGGCCCGAGCGTTCTTACCTTGGAGAGAGCCCATGCGCATCCTTGTCGGCTGCGAGATGACCTACACCTTTCACGAGCCCACGCCGGTCATAGCGACGCTCAACGTCCATGCGTCGCGGGTCTCGGATCTGGAGCGTCCGGACTACCTCGTCACGAGTCCGTCAGTGCCCCTGGAGGGTTATCGCGACAGCTTTGGGAACTGGTGCCAACGGATGACCGCTCCGGCGGGCGTGTTCACGCTGAGAACCGAGACCATCGTGCGCGACGAAGGTAAAGGCGACCACTCCGTGCTCGACGCGAAAGAGACGCCAGTAGCGAAGCTCCCGACAGACACCCTGCTGTTCCTGCTAGGCAGCCGCTACTGCGAGACCGACCGGCTTTCGCAGATCGCCTGGGACCTGTTTGGGCATCTTCCATCCGGCTGGAGCAGGGTCCAGGCGATCTGTGACTACGCCCATGACCGGATTGCGTTTGGCTATGAGCATGCCCGCCCCACACGCACCGCGTTCGACGTGTTCGAGGAACAGCAGGGTGTTTGCCGCGACTATGCGCACCTCGCCATCGCGTTCTGCCGATGCATCAACATTCCAGCCCGTTACTGCAATGGCTATGTGAGCGACATCGGACTTCCGCTTCCGCACGCGCCGGGTGATTTCGCGGCCTGGATGGAAGTCTTTCTCGATGGCCGGTGGCACACTTTCGATCCGCGCAATAACTCGTCTCGCATCGGCCGCATCCTCATTGCTTACGGGCGGGACGCCGCTGATGTGCCGCTAACGCTGACATTCGGGGTAAATACCCTCACGAAATTCCTGGTCACGACCGAGGAAGCACCTGCCGTGCTGTGAAGAAAAAGAACTGTATTCGACCTCCAGCCGAATAATCATTGATTTCAAGAAGGCATCTTATCATGAATAAAACGGACATGCTCGCCGAAAACGTCTCGATCATTGATCTTGCGGGGCGAAAAGCAGACCGCCTCGCCTACGTGAAAGGCGTCTACCTCAACATGGTGCCAGATCAAGCGAAGAATCCGACACTGTGCGTTCGCCTCAGCCGACTTGGCCCGGGTATCCAGCCGGCTTACAGGATCGAGCGAAATGATACCGATGGCCAGACCGTCATCATGGGGTTCTATCAAGGCGACAAGCACACCCCGCTGGCCAAGCGGCTCCACGATAGTGATGGACCGACATGGAGCAGCGAGACCGTGAGCTACGTTGACCTTCGTTCATTGCACAACAGTCATATCGGGATATGAGCCGCTCATGATCGAGTTTTTCGACAGGGCAGGCAATGAGGCGGCGTTTTGCCAGGATGGGCACAGTCTCTATCTTTGGGAAGGTAAAGCTGCAGCCTTCATTCAAGATGACAGGATCTACGCCCTCGATGGCCGCTTTATCGGCTGGGCTGACAGGGGCTGGATCTTGGATGAGGACGGAGCGTGCTTGCTCTTCGAACACGATGCGGTTGGCGGTCCCGAAAAACCGAAGCGCCAGGCGAAAACTACGCCTGGCCCGAGAGGCGCGAAGCCGTCACGAGTTGAACCGCAATATACTCCAACACGTCCGACGGTATCACCGGTCTGGTCTGATCGCGTCTTCTCGGATTTGATCTGAATAGAAGCTAGACAATAAAATCTCATCCTCATTGCACGTACAGTGCAGGGATATGACATTTATTTTATGAACTTAGATGGGAATGTGAATGACGTTGACCAAAAAGCTTGCTCGCGTGCTGACGGACAAAACAGAGGGCAGCTACCGATTGACCTTTGAGTCGGTGGATGGAGAGATCTACCGCATCCTCGCTACCGAAAATCAGGTGAACGACCTCATTGACGAACTTGATGAGCTTGTCGGCGATGATGCCGATAAAGGGCCTGAACTGACCGAAGAGGAAGAACATGTCGGAGAGGAGCAGCCTTCCTAGCCTCAGGTGCTCTCGGCCACAGATCTATAGGACGATCTGTCTTCAATTTCGGGCACAATCGAACCTTGCTTGGCCCTCTCCATAGTCCCAGGCCGGTGCAGGTTCTCGGGCTATGGAACAATTGGCTTGCAACGCGTCGTTTTCCTTCCGGGTTAGCGGTCCGGGCGCAGAGACATCGAGCATGTTCATTTTCCACGCCAACGAGCCCGATCTGGCCAATCGGATCGTTCAGGTTCACGCGATCACCCGCCAGGACTCCGTGGTGGTGAGACGCCAGTTGCGCCGTTCATAGGTGTTTACGTTCCTCTCCGACCTCCCATTCTGCTTCGTCGGGAGTGGGGCGTCCGGTGGGCCAGTTCTGAGGGCGTGAGATTGCAAGGATCGGACAGCAGGCTCACAGGGTGCTGCCGAGCTATGTCACGGCACTGTCGAAACCTGTGATCCGTTCGCTCACGATCTCGACGCGTAGCTGAGGCGTCATCGAACGTCTCTCCGCTTCAGACGACAAGTCCCTGAGGGTTGGGCGTCGCCTCGTGACTTCGCAGCCCATCCTGCACGAACGCTTTTCGCGAGCCTCAGAAGCGGCGCGGACTTGACGGCCTCACCCCGGGAACGATGTCGGTGTCATCATCGACTTCCGGGGCTCCGAATTCATCCACATCCGGCGACGGCTGCTCGATCCGTCCCGGCGGCTGGCCCTCCAAGTCGAGCTCCTGCTCTTGTCTCGTACGCGGCAGGTTGTTGGCAGGTCGGTCATCCAGACCAGGCGGAACGCTCTGCGCACCGGCGGGGATCGTAGTGATGAGGCCGAGTGCCATTATGGACAAAATCATGAGCTTCATCGGGACATCCTGGTCTCGGCGGGAACGTCCGCACGTCGTCTTACACCGACCAGTTGGTACTGTCTGAACATGTCCCTCCATGCACGCCATTCGACTCCGTTCGGTTCACGATGAGGGGGGGCTTTTTCATACGCTCAACGCCCTGTCGACCTAGGCTCATCGTCCTCCACGATGGCCGCGATCGCCCGCGCCACGCTCTGGTCGGCTATGTTTAATGTCATATCGGGTTCGTTGCGCTATCCTGCCGCTCATGCGTTGGGCGGATTGACCTGCCTGGCATGAAAAGGCGAGCCCGACCATGTTCGACGAACACGGTTTTCGACGCGACGTTGAGTTGGACGAAGTCGCGCTGCCGGCACTTTATCATTTCGTCTATTGTAGCCGTGCCGCCGACGGCGTCGACGAGGCTGAAATCGGTCGCATCGTCGAATCGGCCCAGCGCAACAATCTCGCGCGCGGCATCACCGGGGTGCTGGTTTTCGGCAGCGGCGTTTTCTTCCAGTGGATCGAGGGGCCGGCCACCGAAATACAGAAGCTGATCGCAAGCCTGCATGGCGATCCGCGGCATTACGATATCGTCTCGCTGAGTCAGAGCGAGGAGGAGCGAGAGCGTCTCTATCCGGACTGGGACATGGAAAGGGTCGACGCAGAGGACATCCGCCTGGTGCTGCAAGACGCCCTTGAAGATGCCGAAGACAAGAACAACGTTGCGGCATTGACGCGGATACTCGAGCAACTCGATTCGGGGCAATTAAGCTCGCTCGGGCGAAGGTGATCGAAGCAGAACCTGGCAACCTCCATCCAATGGAGATCATGTCGTTCGTGCCTTCACCCGCACGAAGCTCCGTATGCTGACGTACAGAACAAATCGGTCACACCGGCGATTTTGTCCTCAGGGTGGGGCATTGATCAGTGAGGCGACAGTGCCCCGCTACTTTTTCGATATCTACGATGGACGGTCGTTCATCCGAGACAGCGAGGGCACCGATTGTGCCAACGTGGACGCCATCAAGGATGAGGCCATGAATGCGCTGCCTGTGATCGCAAGGGATGTGATCCCGACAGATGGCGACAAGCAGGCGTTCACGGTCCCGGTGCGCGACGAGACCAACTTGACCGTCTACTCGGCAACGCTGACATTCGCCGGGCTGTGGATGGGCGATGTGCCCATCCCCGAGCCCGAGCCAATGGTTTAGGGCTTCTCTGAGCCGATCGGCTTTGCGGTCCGGGCGTCTGTCTCTGCGATCCGCGCCGCGCCCGTCACGCTGCCTCCGGCACGTCTCGGCGCGCCGCGATGGCCTCGGCCTCGAAGAGGGCTGATATGGCCCTTTCGAGCCGGTTGAGGACGACATCATCAATGATGACCGGGAACGTCCTCTCCAGCGCACGGGTCGCTCCGACGATGGTTGCGATAGCTGCCGCTGATCGTGGCAGACTCTTGATTTCGATGATGGGCATGAGGCGTCCTATGTCGTGTTCACTATGCGCCACGATTGGATAATCGCCTAAGGTTTTCGCCAATTGCCCCGGTTACCTTACTTCGAACTCAAGGGTGAAGTTGCAGTCCACCCTCGTCGTTGATCCGTCCAGTGATTGACCGCCGTTCCCCCAACGCATGGATCTGGGCAATCCCAGCCGGAGGACCGACGGACGCGGAACAATATGAGTCCGTCAACCTGTACGGGTGGGAGGTAACCGATAATGTTTTTTCGACGTGGCAGGCGAGACGAGCGTGCGAATCTAGTGTAGCTTGAGTCTCGCGCGGAGAGGGTTTGGAAATTTACTCTCGGCAGGCGGCGCATACTGGTGTCTTGATAGCGTCGCCACTTCTGTCGGAGGTTCGCATGACCGACACCATCAATCCGGCTGCACCGCATCATTTGCCGATATTCATTCCACCGGCCGACGGGACAGACGTGTTTATGTCTGTCATGGCGGTGGTTCTCGTCGTCGTGGTGATGGCGGCGGGGCTTCTGTTCCTGCGCCTGCACACCTTGCCCGAACGGATGGCCCACAAGAGCCACAAGCTGCAATTCGAGATCGTCGCCGTACTGGGGCTGCTCGCCCTCTTCACGCACATCCATCTGTTCTGGGTGATGGGCCTCCTCCTTGCACTGATCGATATTCCGAACTTCGGAGGGACGCTCAGTCGGATCGCAGGATCCCTCGAACGGATGGCGGGCATTGCCCCCGGCAAGGGAGCCGCCGACGCTCACGACGAGACCGGTGTCGTCGATGGCCACCATGACGAGATTCCGCCCCCACCGCGGCCCATCCCGAGGATCGTTCCGGCCAGTACGACGAGGACCTGATCCATGCTCGAAATCTTACTGTGCTCGGTGCTGACGATCCTGCCGGACTATCTTTTCCGACGCTTCGGTCAAGGCAAGCGGTTCGGCAAGGAAATCACGCTCTACTCGGTGTGGTTCGAGCTACGATGGGGCATCGTCTCGTGCCTTATGCTCTCCGTAGGGCTGATCACGGTGATTTTCTATTATCACCCATCCACAAAGACCGCGACCTTGTACTACAGAACCGTTCCCATCGTCTCGGAGGTAAGCGGACGTGTAGCCGAGATCTACGTCAATAGTATCAGCGGCGAGGTCAAGCAGGGCGAACCAATCTTCCGCCTGGACAGCGCGACCCAGGAGGCCGCCGCGGAATCCGCCCGCCGCAAGATTGCCGAGGTCGAAGCAGCGATGGTGGCGGCACGGTCCGATATCGTGGCCTCCGAAGGCAAGGCCCAAGAGGCTCGTAGCGGCCTCCAACAGGCCATCGACGAACTTGAGACGAAGCAGGAACTGAACCGGCGCGGCGCCGGCATCGTTGCCGTTCGCGAGATCGAGAAGCTCCAGAACGTCGTGAGCGGCCGGCAGGGGGCTGTCGCTGCGGCGACGGCCGCCAAGCAGACCGCCGAAGCGCAGTTGAGCAGCCTACTTCCAGCCCAGAAGGCCAGCGCCCAGGCGGCATTGGCGCAGGCCGAGGTTGAGATCGCCAAGACCACGATCCGTGCCGGCGTGAAGGGCCGGGTGGAGCAATTCACCCTGCGGGTCGGCGACATCGTCAACCCCTTCCTGCGACCCGCCGGCGTGCTGATCCCCGACGGCGCCGGGCGAAAGGCCATCACGGCGGGCTTCGGGCAAATCGAGGCTCAGGTAATGAAGGTCGGCATGCTGGCCGAGGTCACCTGCGTCTCGAAACCCTGGACCGTGATCCCGATGGTGGTGACGAGCGTGCAGGACTTCATCGCCGCCGGGCAGTTCCGAGGCGGTGAGCAGCTCATCGATGCGCAGCAGGTGGTGCGACCGGGGACCATTACCGTCTTCCTTGAGCCGCTCTACGCCGGTGGACTCGAAGGCGTGACGCCGGGCAGTAGCTGCATCGCCAACGCCTATACCAGCAATCACGATCTGATCGCCTCAGGCACGCTCAGTACCACGAGGAGTTTGGTCCTCCATGCTGTCGATGCCACTGGGATCGTCCACGCCATGATCCTGCGGATCCAGGCACTGATGCTACCGATCCAGACTCTCGTGCTTAGCGGACATTGAAATAGCTGTCTTCGAAAGTCTTCCTACGTTAGCGGTAATATTCACTGCCTTTGCAACCTTCTATTTTCTGCTGGTGCTCAGGATGACACCGTCGCCGAGCGGTACCGGTAAGGCCTTCGTCAAGCAGCTCACCGACTTGCCGTGGGCCTTCGCGTCTGCCGATCGGGCTGTCTCAGTTCTGGATTTCTGCCGCGTCCGTTCAACCTGCGACGCGCCCGTCGGGACCGGCCCGATATGATGCCATTCCTCAAGATCGTCGCGGTTGTCGGGGTCCTCTTCGTCGGGACCGCGGGTGGCGTCTACACCCTGACACGCCATCCCTCGCTGATATCGGCCAGATACACTCTGACCCTTGCAACAGGCCCAGTCGGCAGCGACGGGCAAAGAGTACTCGCCGCCTTCATCCGCGATCTGTCTGCCGAACACCCCCTTGTGCGGCTCGTCCCGGTGCCGAAGGAAAACCTGTCCGAGAGCGCAGAGGCGCTCAAGGAAGGTCGCGTCGATCTCGCCGTCGTGCGGAGCGACCAAGAGGCGGCGGCGATTGGCCGGACGATCTTCGTCCTTCGGCAAGATGGTGTCTCGGTTCTGCTGCCGCCGGAGTCCAAGATCGAGAATGTCAGCCAACTCGCGGACCAGAAGCTCGCCGTAGCGAAAGGGTCTGATCCCGGCCTGCTGAAGGCTTTCTTGCAGTTCTATGGCCTGCGCGAGGCCAATCTCATCGAGATGCCCGCGACGGAATTCGGACCCGTCCTGAAAGCACGTCGCGTCGCAGCGGCAGTCCTTACCGGGCCGCTTGGTCCGGGGCCGATACCGGACGCCTTCGCGGGTATCCGGAAGAGCTTCAAGGCAAAGCCGTCCTACCTCGACATCGCGGAAGCGGATGCCATCGTCGCCCGGAACCCTGCCTACAAGTCAATCGAGATCAAGCAGGGAACTTACGGGGGGACGCCGAGCGAACCCGACGAGGCGATCCACACCTTCGCCGTCCGCACCCTGCTCGTCTCGCGCGCCTCACTGCCGGACCGTGTTGCTGGCGAGATCACACGGCTCATGTTGACGACGAAGGCGAAGCTCGTCGCCACACTGCCAGCAGCAGCACAGATGGAAGCGCCCGAGACGGAGCGGTCCTTGCTGCTTCCCGTACATCCCGGAACACTCGCCTATCTGAACGGCGAACAGGAGAGTCTGCTGGACCAGACAATCAACTTCTACTGGTTGGCCGTCATGGTCTTCGCCGTACTGGCGCCCCTCGCCGCCTGGATCGCCTCCAGGCGTCGGCTGCGCCGCAGCCGCGAGGAAAAGACGAAGTTGCTTCGCGTTCTTCAGCTGTTCAGGCTGGCCAAGGTGGGTTCAGCAGCGCAGCTCGCCACCGCCGACACGGAGCTGGAAGGAATTTCGGACTGGCTTTTCGAGCGGCTTGCAGCCGGTGAGATCGAGCGTGACCAATTTCAGTTTTTCGAGCGGATGATCGGAGATTTGCGCGAGGCCATCGAGAAGCGTCTCAACGACCTCGCTGCCATGGAGGTATCTTCAAGACCGATCCTCAAGCAGGGCCTTGCATGAGCCGAGCCTGTATCGTGGCCCAATCTCGTAGTTGAGGGTGGAAAAGACCTATTGGAAGTTACCAGCGTCGAACACGGACCACGCGCGGCCCGTAGTATCCACGCCGAACCACCCCGACTGCACGTGGCCCGTAGTAACCGCGCCGAACCACCCCGACTGCACGTGGCCCGTAATATCCGCGCCGAACGGCAACCGCACCACTAGGACCTACGCAGCCTGCTCGATAGACACCGCGTGCACAGACCACGGCACTCGCTTCCGTTGGGACATATGCAAGCAGGCCAGTGAAAAGACCAAAAGCGACCATGACGTATTTCATGACGAGCCCTCCGCGCGCTGCAGGGTAATTACATCCAGGCACCAAATCGAATGACAGCAATCGTCATTCTAGCATGCAACCGCGAAACTGTCCGATTATTCTGACTCGATAGATAGGCTGTCGGATCGGATTGCATTGGTGATTATCGATTTGAATCGAGCTAGCTATCGGAGGGCGGATCAATGGCGGCTGGCACCACCAAATCGCCACCTGACCGATTTGCCAACTCACCTGTTAGAAGTAGAGGTTCCGCTTTCCAGCCATCTCAGTGAGGCGCATCCGGGCATGGGGCTGCCGGAAGCGGAGGTTCCGCTTCCGACCGAGGCCGTGTGAGAACGCAGGTCTTGCAGACCCTCAGGCGTACGGGCAGAGCAGCTTTGTAGGTCGAAGTGCCGAGCCTCAGGCATGGCCGCCACCAGCGGACCGAGATCGGAGATCTGAATCATCCGCTTCTTGGTGTAGGCCGGAACCTGTCGACTCATCTCGGTCATGACTATCGCAAAGGTCCGGGTCAGGAAGTGGGTGGCACCCATCCAGGCCTTCAGGATCCCAACCGGGTGCTCCACGGTCTGGCGACGGATCTTCATCGCGTTCGGCATCCGATCGAGACG